>CAJUTO010000001.1 GCA_910589675.1 uncultured Lactobacillus sp.
GATGGACTTTTTTATTTTTCAAAAGTGTTCAACTTAATTTTACAATCGGCCAAAATATTTTTTTATTTCTGACAACCAAAGCTTGTTTCTTTCTCCGACAGCTTTAAATTCAACTATTCGCTTGGTAGAATCCCATGAATCATCTACACGCTTAATCGATAATTCAAGATAATCGTTAGGTAGGTCTTCAATAATAAATTGCGGCCATTCGATTACGACCAACCCATCTTCAGCTAGATATCCCGGCATATCAATACTTGATAAGTCTCCATCTTCTAGCCGGTACATATCCATGTGGAAAAGCGGTCTCTTACCTTCCCGATATTCTCTAACAATTGTAAAAGTGGGACTTTTAACAGGTCGTTTAATTCCCAAAGCTCTTGCAATTCCTTTAGTTAATGTAGTTTTTCCGGCACCCAAATCACCAGATAAGAGCAATAAATCATGACCCTTACTACTTTTACCAATTGCCTTACCTAACTTTTGCATCTGTTCATCAGAATTTATTTCTAATGAGTTCATTTTATTTCTCCATATTAGCTTGAGCAGCAGTTAAAATAGCTAATAAATATACATCTTCCGTCTTGCATCCACGTGACAAATCGTTAATTGGAGCAGCAAGACCTTGCAATACAGGACCAATTGCGCTGAATCCACCTAAACGTTCTGCCACTTTATAAGAAATATTACCAGATTGTAGTTCTGGGAAAATAAACACATTTGCGTGTCCAGCAACTGCAGACCCTGGGGCTTTTGCTTCTCCAACACGAGGAACAATTGCAGCGTCAAATTGTAATTCTCCATCGCAAATTAAGTCTGGGTATTTTTGGTGTACTAACTTAGTCGCTTCTTGCACCTTAGTTACCATTGGCCCCTTTGCTGATCCCTTAGTCGAAAAGCTAAGCATTGCAATTTTAGGCTCAAGACCAATCATTTCAGCTGTTTTACTTGATTGATAAGCAATTTCAGCTAGAGTTTCACTATCTGGATCAATATTAATAGCACAATCAGCAAAAATATACTTTTCATCTCCGCGTTCCATGATCATAGCTCCTGAAACACGGCTCATACCTTTTTTAGTCTTAATAATTTGAAGAGCTGGACGCACAGTATTAGCAGTAGAATGAGTAGCTCCTGAAACCATCCCATCGGCTTTTCCTTCATATACTAACATTGTGCCAAAGTAAGAAACATCTTGTAAAATTTCCTTTGCTTCGGCTAAAGTATTCTTTCCCTTTCTTAGCTCAACAAAGTCTTGACACATTTTTTCAAAATCAGGGTAAACTGCCGGATTAATAATTTCAATTGAGCCTAGATCAACATTCAAGCTTTGAGCAGTCTTTATTACCTCATCAGGCTTTCCCAGTAAAAGTGGTTTAACAATACCTTCTTTTTCGAGGCGAACAGCAGCTTTTATTATTCTGTCATCGTTTCCTTCCGGAAAAACAATTACTTTCTTTGATTCTTCTGCTTTTTTCTTAAGTGAGTCAAATACTTTCATAACAAATTAAGCCTTTCTTTTTTTATTTATAGATAATATTTTACAATTTCAAAGCTTTTTCTCAAAACAAAAACTATGCCATGTCTGCTGGGTTTACTTCTTGTGGTAATTGCCAATCAATTGGACTTTCACCAAATTTAATCAAAGCATCATTACATCTAGAAAACGGACGTGAACCGAAAAAGCCACGATCTGCTGAAAAAGGACTAGGGTGAGGAGATTTGATAATTACATTCTTTCCCTCATCAATTAAAGGAATTTTATTTTGTGCAAATTTTCCCCACAAAATAAAGACAACTTTTCCTCGGTCACTTAGCGCCTTAATAGCTGTGTCCGTAATTAGTTCCCAGCCTTTACCTCGGTGCCCATTAGCATTTCCATATGGTACAGTCAAAACTGCATTTAAGAGTAATACTCCTTGATCTGCCCATTTTTTAAGGTAGCCATGATTTACTGGGACTGCACCCACATCATCATATAGTTCTTTATAAATATTTTTTAAAGATGGAGGCAATGGAACTCCTGGATTAACACTAAAGCTCATCCCAGTAGCTTGACCTGGATTATGATATGGATCTTGTCCTAAAATTACAACTTTCGTATCTGCAAAACTTGTTAATTTAAAAGCAGTAAAAATATGATACATATCGGGAAATATCTGTTTCGTTTGATATTCTTCCTTTAAAAAATCACGTAATTCTTGATACTTTTCACTTTCAAAAGCTGGTGCTAAAACTTCATCCCAATCATTTCCAATTAATTTTTTCATACTTATTCTATCCTCTTGTCTCTCTAAGAAATCCAAGTTCATGATATCATATAGATAAAAGATTGGAGGACTTAAAATGATTAAACTTATTGCAAGTGACATGGACGGCACGTTGTTAAATAAACAAATGCAAATTTCATCTGAAAATATTGCTGCTATAAAAGAAGCACAAGCAAAAGGCGTTGAATTTTTAGTTGCAACAGGTCGGGCGCCTTCCGAATCTCAGGGCATACTTGCTAAAGCCGGACTTCATACCGGATTCATTAATTTGAATGGCGCCATGGTCTTTAATACTGCTGGCGAACTAATTGTAAATGAACCAATTCCTAAAGACCAAAGTATTAAGATCAATAAATTACTCAAAGATTCTGGTTTTTACTTTGAAATAGTTGCTGCAGATAATGTTTATTCAGATTCTCGTTTGCGCAGAATTGCTAACTTTTCTGATCTATTGGTTGATCTCAACAAAAAATTAACTTTTAAAAAGGCAGTTTCTTTTGCTGCTGGCTCAGATGAAATCATGAGAATTAAATATGTTTCTGACTTTAAAGATTTGCTTGAAAAACCAGACTTTGAAGCCATGAAATTTGTTGCTTTTCATCCTGATGGCCCTAAAGTATTTAAACATATTCGTGAAGAAATCGGAAAAATGGGTAATTTAATTGTCACTGCGAGTTCTTCTACTAATATCGAAATTAACAATATTAAAGCTCAAAAAGGGATTGCTTTAATGGATTATGCTCGCTTGCAAGGCTACCAACCAAATGAAGTAATGGCCATTGGCGACAATCTTAATGATGAATCAATGATTCGCATGGCTGGCGTAGGTGTAGCAATGGAAAATGCTGCGCCTGAAATCAAGAAAATTGCTAACTTTATTACTAAAAGTAACAATGATAATGGAGTTGCATACGCAATTCGTCATTTTTGTAAATAAACATAATTTTTCTAAAGGCAGATGAAATTATGCGTTATACTGTCCAACTTACACATGGTCAAACTTGTGGTCAAATTCCAGTAAAAAATGATCAGGGTGAAATAGTTTATATCTTAAAAGGTAATCTTAATGAATTTAACCAACCAATCATTTTAACTGATATTAACCATAATGAAATTGGTCGACTTTATTTAGACTATAACCATCTTTTAGCAAGTTATAGTGTTGATGTGGTCAATCATTCTCTAGTCAAAGTAAAAAAACTTAATAGTCGTTTTACTAATTTATTCTATATTACTCGGTTAAATTATTGGATCAAAGGAAGTTTAAAACAAGGAAGATACGGATTTTACTCAGGTATTAAAAAAGTGGCTAGCGTTTGTTCACTAGTCACTGACATGGGGCTTACCTGGAGCTGTGATATCTCACGCCCTGAAGACGTCCCCTTTATTATTTTAATTAGTTTGCTTTTTACACAGTGGCATACTAAACCACTATTTTTGCCAACTTTTAATTTTCAAAATCAAATTAATGCACTTTCTTAATCACAGTTTAAATAATAATGTGAGAAATTAAACACTTGATATTGATGAGAACAAACGTGCTTTTGAAAATCAATTAATTCAATAATGATTGCTAAATCTTCCAATAAATAACTATAACTTTTATTGCAGCTATGACTAATCCAAAAACAAATTCGATCATAGAGGATATTAGTCAATTGTTTAAGGATGAGCTCTGAAAAACTTCCTCGCTTGTAAACATATGAGCGAATATATTGAAAAAAGTGTTCCCTCATCTTTTCACACATACAGTTTTCTTCACTGAAATTATATGCATTATAGAAATATTGTTTATGTTTTTGAATATAGCTACATAAACTATTAAGAATTTGTCTTAAACTATTCTTTTCATTTTTACGTAATTCTTTTTTCAGCTCTAGTAAAATACAAGCTTCAATACAGTTATTTATTTTTCCATATCGTAAATAGAAAGTTCTTCTACTAATTCCTGCTTCAAGACAAAGTTTAGAAATATTTATTTTCTTTAGGTCTGGTTGAGATAACATATCATGTAAAGCTATTTGAACTCGTTGTAATTCATCCAGCATTTCATTCTAATTTCCTTTCTAATTAAACTATGATCACTCTCCAATCTTACATAGTTTTATTACTTTAACAGGTTTTTAAAGGGTATGCAACATTAATAATGTAATTAGTGTTATTTTTAAATATTTCTTTAAATTTAATAACAAAAAGAGAATCAATCTTTCTTTAGTGATTGATTCTCTTTTGTTTTAATTAACTTTTTTAATCATATGGTCATACATACGATCCCCGATCGTCATGGTAGAAGTCGTTTTAAAGCCCATATAATCGTACAAGCGAGCAGCTCTAGGATTATCTTGATCAACATTCAAGCTTATCTTTTTATATCCATTTTGGCGTGCTATCTCAGGGGCGATTTTAATTAATTTCTGTCCAATTCCTTTCCCCCAATGTTTTGGAGAAACAGCAATAGCATCCAGATACCATTCATGCGGGAGTGCTTCTTTATCTGAAAAAATAACTGCATCAAGAGGTAATCCAACTTTCGGATATGCACTTTTTAATGAGATATCAATCAAACCTTGATCATCATAACCATACATTACTATTAAACCAATTGGTCGATCTAAATCATCGGTTTCTACCCACATACGATTATGTGAGTAACGATAATGAGGAGAATAAAAGCCATGTTTCATTAAATCATAAAACTGACTCTCTGGAAGAGCTTTAATAGTATCCATATCCATCTCGTCAAAGATTTGTTTTAAAATTGGATAAACTAAAGGAAAATCAGTTAATTTTGCCTTTCTAATCATTTAATTCACCTACTAAATCCCATACTTACGATGAATTTCACGGTCTTGATCACGCTTTTTAATAGTTTGGCGTTTATCATATTGCTTCTTACCTTGTCCTACTCCAATTAAAACCTTAGCAAATCCATGTTTTAAATATACTTTTAAAGGAATAATTGCCATCCCTTGTTGAGCTTGAATTCCAGCTAAACGAGCGATTTCTTTCTTATGAAGCAATAAGCGCCGTGAGCGTAAAGGATCATGATTATAGCGATTACCTTCTTTATATTCACTAATATGAACATTTTCTAAAAAAGCAGATCCATTAATAATTTGAACATATCCGTCCCGTAAATTAATTCTACGTGCACGAATTGATTTAATCTCCGTTCCAGTTAATGCAATTCCGGCTTCAAGAGTTTCCTTAATAAAATAATCATGACTTGCTTTTTTATTTTGAGCAATCAAATTATCTGCTTTTTGTTTCATCGTTTTCTTCCTAATTATTTTTTATTGGACTTGACAGCTGTTGTTTTGCGATGACGAATCTTAAAATTATGGCCATTATTTACGTGAGAAGTATTGTTATTTCTCTTGTTTCCACCATTTTTACGTCCTTTATCAAAGCTACGTTTTCCACGATTATTACTTCTTTGAGGACGCTTTGGGGCATTCGGATCATAAATTTCAAAGTCTAATTGATGTTGTTCCACATCAGCTCTAATCAACTTAACTTTTATTGGCATCCCAATCTTAAACTGCTTATGTGAATTACGTCCAGTTAAGGTTAATGATTTTTCATCAAAATTATAGTAGTCATCGTTTAAATTAGAAATATGAATTAAACCTTCAACAGTATTTGGCAATTGAATAAACATTCCGAAACTTGTTACTGAGGAAACAATTGCATCAAATGTTTGACCAACTTTATCAGCCATAAACTCAGTCATCTTGAGATCGTTCACACTTCGTTCAGTATCAATTGATTTTCTTTCTTGTGTTGAAGTTTGTTCAGCAACATCTGGAAGTTGAGCCTTAAAGTGCTTTTGAATATCTTGATCCATATTTTCATTTGCATATTCATGAATCATACGGTGGACCATTAAATCAGAATAGCGACGAATTGGGGAAGTAAAGTGAGTATAGTACTTAGCTGCTAACCCAAAGTGACCCAGTGGTTCAGGAGAATAATGTGCTTGCTTTAAGCTACGAAGCATCATCATTTGAACAACAGCTTCTTCAGGTGTACCCTCGGTTTTAGCTACAATCTTTTGCAAATCCTTTGGCTTTACATCATTTGGATCAGCCTTTACGTTTAGTCCAAATGCACTTACAAACTCAAAGAATGATTGCATTTTTTCTTGATCTGGAGTTTCATGTACACGATAAAGGAAAGGTGTATGTTTCTTATAGTAGTCTTCGGCAACAGTTTCATTTGCCATCAACATAAAGGATTCAATCATCTTTTCAGCAGTTCCACGTTCATGAAGAACAATATCTGTTGGCTTACCCTTATCATCAACTACAATTTTTGCTTCTGGTTCTTCAAAATCAATAGCCCCACGTTGGTGACGTTTTTTATACAAAATATTATGTAAATCGGCCATTTCATGAAGCATTGGGGCTGCATCTGCATACTTTTGCTCTAACTTTTCATGATTATTTGGATCAAGAACTTTATTAACATTATTGTAAGTTAAACGTCCATGTGACTTCATAACTGATGGATAAATTCTATATCCAACACGTTTACCTTCTGGGGTAATTTCCATATCACATGATAGAACTAAACGTTCTACACCTTCATTAAGAGAACAAATACCATTTGATAATCTAAATGGAAGCATTGGGATAACACGATCAACTAAATATGTACTGTTACCACGAGCAAAAGCTTCTTTATCTAGCGGTGTGCCTTCTTTTACATAATGAGATACATCAGCTATATGTACTCCTAAGTGATAGTTACCATTAGGGAGTTTCCAAACTACGACTGCATCATCAAAGTCTTTAGAATCGTCACCGTCAATTGTTACAGCTGGTTGATCGGTAATATCAACCCGTTTACTTTTTTCTTCTTCAGTTACATGATCAGGAATGTTATTTGCTTGATCCATTGCTTCTTCAGGCCAATCAGTCCGAATATCATTATCAACAACAATTGACATGATATCAACACCAGGATCATTCTTATTACCGATTGTGAGAAGTGCTACACCCTGCATTTCATCTGGTTGATCTTCATCAGGATATTTAGTAATAGAAATTTTAACCATATCACCCATTTGTGGCTTAACACCATTATCAGTGATATTAATTTTATATTTCTTTAATTTTCTATTTTCACTAACAACATAACCGTAAAATCCACTTGATTTCACTACTTCATCAGAGTATGGATGAAATTCTCCAACTAAAGTTTCTACACCACGTTCAGTAATTTCTTCAATTTTACCTTCTGGACCTTTGCCATTCCATGGATTAGCACCAGCAATAATTTTTACCTTAACGCGGTCCCCATCAATAGCAAATTTAGTATTATGTTTATCAATAAAGGCATCTTCCATGCTTTCATCATCAAATCTGACAAAACCAAATCCTTTATCATTTGCCTTAAAGGTACCTTCAGCAACAGTGTTTAATTGATTCAACTGGTACTTTCCCTGACCATCAGTTACAATCTTTTTACTATGCTCTAAAAAAGTTAAAGCTTTAACCAAATCAGGAAAATTCAATCTTTGGCTACGACTAAGATCATTTTCAAGTTGATCCACATCATATTGTTCTTGAGGATTATGTCTAAATGTTTCATAAACATCAGCTAAAACTCGTTCATTCTGTGTCATTATATAAATTGCCTCAATTTCTTTATAAAATAAGTTAAGTTAAAAGAAATTAAAAAAGCCCTCCTGTGACCGGAAGGCTTTTTTTACTTGGATGAAAGTACTGCCAAGATCAAAGCAAGAGCAAAAAAGAGAACCAATAATACAGCGGTAATCCTTTCCATTAATGCTTCAAATCCACGCTTCTTTGTCTGGCCGCTAAATACTGCACCGCCGGACAATGCGTTTAAGGCATCTTGTTGCTTTTGCGGCTGCATCAACGTAGCAATAATAATTAAAAAGCTAACAATGATGAGTAGCGTCATGACGATATTATACAAAGCGCTGCCTCCATTACCTAAATTTCTTACTGTACTGATTTTACCATATTTAGCCAATGAATGCTAAAAGAAAAAGGGAGTCACCTAAAGCAACGTCCCTTTTTCTTTTATTTCAACTATTAATTAAAATTGTTTGTGTAAGTTGTAGAAACTGTGAATTCCTTTGTATTGAGCAGTTGAACCCAAAGCTTCTTCAATTCTCATTAATTGGTTGTACTTAGCAATTCGATCAGTTCTTGACATTGAACCAGTCTTAATTTGACCAGCATTAGTTGCAACAACTAAATCAGCAATTGTAGTATCTTCAGTTTCACCAGAACGGTGAGAAACAACAGCAGTGTAGCCTGCTTCCTTAGCCATTTCAATAGCTTCAAAAGTTTCAGTCAAAGTACCGATTTGGTTAAGCTTAATTAAGATTGAGTTAGCAACACCCATCTTAATACCCTTTTCAAGGTAGTTAGTGTTAGTTACGAATAAATCGTCACCAACGATTTGTACCTTATCACCTAAACGTTCAGTGAAGACTTTCCAACCTTCCCAATCGTTTTCGTCCAAAGGATCTTCAATGGAAATAACTGGGTATTTGTCAACGATGTCTTCCATAAGTGAAGTCCATTCTTCAGCAGTGTATTCACGGCCGTCAGCAACAGTCACATACTTCTTAGTATCCTTGTTGTAGAATTCAGAAGCTGCACAGTCAAATGCAATAGAAATATCTTGACCAGGCTTGTAGCCAGCACGTTGAATAGCTTCAACTAAAATTTCAAATGGTTCTTCGTTGTTCTTCAAGTTTGGTGCAAAACCACCTTCGTCACCTACAGCAGTTGATTCACCACGTTCTTGAAGCAAGCTCTTCAAAGTATGGAAAGTTTCTGCACCCATACGAACAGCTTCATGAAGAGACTTAGCACCAACTGGCATAATCATGAATTCTTGGATATCAACGTTGTTATCGGCGTGCTTACCACCGTTAATAACATTCATCATTGGAGTTGGTAAAACATGAGCGTTTGGTCCACCTAAGTATTCGTATAAAGGTAAACCTAATTCATCAGCTGCAGCACGTGCACTTGCTAATGAAACAGCCAACATAGCGTTAGCACCTAAACGACCCTTGTTTGGAGTACCGTCAAGGTCAATCATAGTTTGGTCAATTAAACGTTGATCAGTTACATCTAAGCCAATAACAGCTTTTGCAATTTCACCATTAACGTTTTCAACAGCAGTTAAAACACCTTGACCAAGAAAACGAGACTTGTCACCATCACGTAATTCTACTGCTTCATGTTCACCAGTAGAAGCACCAGATGGTACGATAGCACGACCAAAGCCACCTAATTCAGTGTAAACTTCAGCTTCAACAGTTGGATTACCACGAGAGTCAAGAACTTCACGTGCGTGAATATCAGTAATAACAGACATGGAGATTCTCCTTTTTTCTTCTAATTCCGTTTAAATAAATTGTTAATTAATCTTGGTAGTTTACCAATGCTAAGAATGATTCTGGATCAAGAGAAGCACCACCAACTAAACCACCATCAATGTCAGGCTTAGACATTAATTCTTTTACGTTAGCTGGTTTTACTGAACCACCGTATTGGATACGAACGTTTTCAGCAGTTTCTTCATTGTACAAGTCTTTTACAGTTTCACGAATAGTCTTGCACATTTCTTCAGCTTGATCAGCAGAAGCAGTCTTACCAGTACCGATAGCCCAAATTGGTTCGTAAGCAATAACAAGTTTAGAAACTTGTTCTGCAGTTAAGCCATCTAAAGCAGCTTTAATTTGAGCTACTACCCATTCATCTTGCTTGTTAGCTTCACGAGTTTCAAGAGATTCACCACAGCAAATGATTGGAGTTACGCCATTAGCAAATAAAGCCTTAGCTTTCTTGTTAATGTCTTCATCAGTTTCGTGGAAGTAACCACGACGTTCTGAGTGACCAATAATACAGTAGTCAATACCCATTTCATTCAAAACTTTAGGTGAAGTTTCACCAGTAAAGGCACCTTCAACTTCAAAGTATGCATTTTCTGCACCAGTATGTAAGTTTGAGCCTTCAGCAGTCTTCTTTAAAACATAAAGATCAACTGCAGGTGCAGCAATAACTGATTCAACTTTACTTGGATCTGGCAACTTACCCTTAACTGCATTAACAAATTCAATGGTTTGTTCAGGGTTCATGTGTAATTTCCAGTTACCAGCAATAATTGGTGTACGCATTAAAAATTCCTCCTAATTTTACTTGTCCGAAACACAAGCGATTCCTGGTAATTCTTTACCTTCAAGGTAGTTAAGTGAAGCACCACCACCAGTAGAAATGTGGCTGATCTTAGGAGCGATTCCTAATTGCTTAGCAGCAGCAGTTGAGTCACCACCACCAATAATAGTTACGGCATCCTTTAAGTCAGCTAATGCACGACCAACTTCCAAAGTACCTTCTGCGTAATTTGGCATTTCGAATGCACCCATAGGTCCGTTCCATACAACAGTCTTAGCATCCTTTAAGATGTCTCTGAATTTTTCAACAGTCTTAGGACCGATGTCAAGACCCATTTCGTTGTCAGGAATATCATCACCAACAATTTCGTGAGGAGCATCATTTGAGAATTCAGTAGCAGCAACGTTATCAACTGGAAGAACGATCTTGTCGCCAGCCTTTTCAAGCAAGCTCTTAGCAAGTTCTACCTTGTCAGCTTCAAATAATGATTTACCAATCTTGTGACCTTGTGCAGCTAAGAAAGTATAAGCCATACCACCACCGATTAAAATGTGATCTGACTTAGGAATTAAGTTTTCAATAACACCAATCTTATCTGATACTTTTGCACCACCAAGAATAGTTACAAATGGGTGAACTGGGTTTTCAACAGCATCACCTAAGAACTTAATTTCCTTTTCAAGTAAGTAACCAGCTGCTGCAGGCTTACCAGCCTTCTTCATAGCAGTTGCAATACCAACGTTTGAAGCGTGACTTCTGTGAGCAGTACCAAATGCATCGTTTACAAATACATCACCAAGACTTGCCCAGTATTCGCCAAGCTTTGGATCGTTCTTAGATTCACGCTTACCAAAGTCGTTGTCAATATCTTGGAATCTAGTGTTTTCAAGAACAACAACGTCGCCATCCTTCATGTTGTCGATAGCTTCTTCTACTTCTTTACCCTCGTTTTCTGGTACAAAAGTTACAGGCTTTTCTAATAATTCACTTAAACGTTCTGCTACTGGACGTAATGACAATTCTTTCTTGTCAGCATCTGACTTAACACGACCCAAGTGGCTAAGCAAAATTGCTTTACCACCGTGATCAATGATGTATTTAATAGTTGGTAATGCAGCAACAATACGGTTGTCGTCACCAATAACACCATTCTTAATTGGAACATTGAAGTCAACACGAACTAAAACTTTTTTACCTTTAAGATCAAGGTCTGAAACGATTAATTTAGCCATTTAAACTAATTTACCTCCGATAGATTATTTGAAAAAAGGCGGAGGAAGTAATTCCCTCCGCCTTCTCTCGTCTGCTTACTTAAAATCAGTAATTAATAATTAATGATTAAAGAGTAGCAAATTTCAATAAAGTACGAACCATTTGGCAAGTGAATGAGTATTCGTTGTCGTACCAAGCAACAGTCTTAACTAATTGCTTGTCACCTGCAGTAGTTACCATAGTTTGAGTTGGGTCAAAGATTGAACCAGCAGTCATACCTAAAACGTCGCTAGAAACGATGTTGTGGTCGTTGTATGCAAATGAAGGACTTTCGTACTTCTTAACTGCTTCGTTAACTTCGTCAGCAGTTACATCCTTGCTTAAGATTGAAACTAATTCAGTTACAGAACCATCTGGAACTGGAACACGTTGTGCGTGACCGTTCAACTTACCGTTCAATTCTGGAACAACAAGACCAATAGCCTTAGCAGCACCAGTTGAGTGAGGAATAATGTTGATAGCTGCAGCACGTGCAGAACGTAAGTTACCACCACGTACAGGACCATCTAAAAGCATTTGAGTTGAAGTGTAAGCGTGGATAGTAGTCATAGTACCAACTTCAATGCCGAATTCTTTTTGTAAAGCATTAACCATTGGTGCTAATGAGTTAGTAGTACATGAACCAGCTGAAACAATCTTGTCATCAGCAGTCAAAGTATCATCGTTTACGCCGTAAACAATGGTCTTCAAGTCTGAACCTGCAGGTGCAGAAATTAATACACGCTTTGCACCAGCCTTAAGGTGAGCTTCTGACTTAGCTTTGCTAGTGTAGAAACCAGTACATTCAAGAACAAAGTCAACGCCATCGTTCTTAACCCAAGGAATGTTTTGTGCTTGTGGTTCAGCGTAAACACGGTACTTCTTACCGTCAACTACGATTGAGTCATCAGTTGCTGAAACTTCGTGGTTGAAAGTACCATGAGTTGAGTCGTACTTAAGTAAGTGAGCTAAAAGTGCTGGAGTAGTCAAGTCGTTGATTGCAACAACTTCAATATCTGAAGACTTTTCGCCTAAATCCATAATACGACGGAATGCTAAACGACCAATACGGCCGAAACCGTTAATACCAATTTTAACTGTCATATCCTATATTCCTCCTTAGGAAATATGTAAGTAACAATTTATTTTAAACGGGAATTACTTCCCCTTTAAAACCAAGTTTGAGGCTCCTTCATCCGTGATTAACCACGTTTGTTTAGGAGCATGATGCATGTAAGCTACAATTGCAGAAGCTTTACTAGCCCCAGCAGCAATTGCAAATACATGAGGTATTTTATCTAAGTCTTCTAATTGAAGACCGATCCGTGGGATACGTTTTACAAGTCTACCTTGTTGGTCAAAGAAATACCCAAAACATTCGGCCACAGCTCCATCATTTCGAAGCTTGGAACTAGTCATTACATCTAAGCCACGTCTTTTTGACATGACATCTGCTCTACCAATTCCATGTATCACCATATCACTATTATAAATGTTTGAAATCGCATTCGCAATATCTGTATCTTGAAGCAATAAAGTCAAAGCCTCAGATGAAACATTTTCAGGTAAATATAGCCCTTTATGCTTTCCACCTGTCTCAGAAGCCATCATCTGAGCAACAGTATTACTCTGGATTTCAACGCTTTCTCCAACTGCTCCTCTTCCGGGAACAAATAACAAATCCCGATAGCGGCTTAATTTAGGAGAAAGATGATGGGCTACTCCCGCCACAGTAGTACCACCTAAAACGGTAATAATACTTTTTCCTAATGGTAAAAGTAAATCAAGCGCAGAGTTAAGTTGTTCACCCATTAAGTCAACAACGCGCTCTTGTCGATCCATGTCACCAGGAACAATAATAGCTCGATCGATCCCTAATTTTTGTGCCAATTCAATTTCAGTTTGACTAGCGTTAAACAAACGATCGATTAAAGGAGCAGCTTCCTTTAAAGTTCTCTTTCCTTTATCAGTTAATTCCATACCGTAGCTCTGGATATTAATGAGTCCTAACTGCCGCAAATAATCAGTTTCAGTTCGCACATTGCGCTCGCTTAATCCTAATTTTTTAGCAACAACTCTTCGCCCAACTGGAGCTAACAGCGAAATCTGTTCAAGAACAAGAAAACGTTGCCGAATTATTTTTAAAACATCAGGAACTAAGCTTTGCAACAAGGTTAAATCCGAGTCCATTGCTCGCTCCCTCTATTGGGTCAAAAGCGATACCGCCATATGACGGTAAGCGACCCAAAAAGCTTAAAAATATTAGAGAGACGCGAATTAACTATATTTCAATTCACATTTCTCTCTCGACAGTTTTTAGTATAGCAATATCTTTTTTTAAATTCAAGATATATCATTCAGAATAATTAATTTGTACTTTCTACATTTTCTGATATACTTATTTTAGTTTGTCGTGCCCTTAGTGTAATGGATCGCACGTAAGATTCCGGTTCTTAAAATCTGAGTTCGACTCTCAGGGGGCGCATAAAAGGAACTAGCGTATGCTGGCTCCTTTTTTTGTATCATTTAATTACTCGGTTTATTTAGAAATAGCCTATCATTTGTAAGCATTTTCGTTATAATTAAAATCGGTATTAATTATGTACATAGACAGAAAGGTTATTTTATGATCGAAGAAGAAAAAAAGTCTGATGCCAAAAAAATGCTTTGGCCTACACTGGCAATGATGGCATTTTCAACTGTTTGGGGCTTTGGCAATGTTGTAAATGGTTATGTTTACTTCGATGGTACTAAGGTCGTTTTCAGCTGGGTTCTAATGTTTTTACTCTATTTTGTTCCCTATGCATTAATGGTTGGAGAATTAGGCGCTACCTTTAAAAATGCAAATGGTGGTGTCTCATCTTGGGTTAATGCGACCATGGGTGCAAAATGGGCATATTATGCCGGATGGACCTATTGGGCTTGTCACGTCGTTTATATTTCCAGTAAAGGTACCGGCGGCTTAAGAGCGATGGCTTGGGGAATTTTTGGAAATACCAAATGGTATGATGGTCTCCCAACGGCCTGGACTCAACTTGCTACTTTAGTTGTTTTCCTATTTTTCTGCTGGGTCACTAGTAAAGGAATTCCTGTTCTTAAAAGTTTAGCCACTATTGCTGGATCATCAATGTTTATCATGTCTATTTTGTTTATAATTATGATGTTTGCTGCTCCAGCAATTAACCCTCACGCAGGATATTATTCAATTAACTTTAATTGGAAAAGTTTAATGCCAACATTCAATCTTAAGTATTTAACTTCTCTTTCAATTCTAGTTTTTGCCGTTGGTGGATGTGAAAAAATATCTCCCTATGTAAATAAAGTTAAAGACCCTTCAAAAAACTTCCCGAAAGCAATGATGGCTCTTGCTATTATGGTTATGATTTCTGCTATTTTAGGAACATTTGCCATGGCTTTGATGTTTGATCCTAAGATTGTTAACAATAATTTAAATGAATATATTTCAAACGGTGCTTATATGGCATTCCAGCGTTTGGGTGAATATTACCATGTTGGTGGCTTGTTTATGTATATCTATTCATGGTGTAACGTTATTGGACAATTTTCTACCTTAGTTATTAGTATCGATGCTCCACTTAGAATGTTATTAGGTAGTAAAGAAGCTAAAAACTTCATCCCTAAGAAACTCCTTAAAGTTAATAAACATGGAGCATATATCAACGGCATTTGGATGGTCGTTATCCTTTCCGGTGGTTTAATTGCAGCTCAAGCTTTACTACCAGATGCACAAGCTGTTATGGCACAATTAGTTAAGTTAAATTCTACTACAATGCCAATGCGCTATTTATGGGTATTTGCAGCTTATATTGCTCTTAGAAAACATCAAACAAAATTTGATACTTCTTATCAAATGACAAAAAATCAAGGTCTTGCGTATACTGCCGGAATTTGGTGTTTCATTGTAACAGCTGCATGTTGTATTTTAGGAATTTACTCTCCTGATCCATTTACACTTTTCCTTAATATTATTACTCCAATTATCTTGATCGCTTTAGGATTGATTTTACCAGCAATCAAGAAAAAAGAAGATGGTAATAATCCACTAATGGATTAATTACAAATGGCCGATATAAAAAATATATCGGTCATTTTTTCTACATAAAATTAAGCTCGATCAGTTGACATGATTAAAAGTAAGTGATTTAATTAGCACTGTACTTATTAGAGTGCTAATTTTGTTTAGGAGGTAAAATTAATGCTCGTACCTACAGTTATTGAACAAACTGCACGTGGTGAACGTGCTTACGACATTTATTCAAGATTATTAAAAGATAGAATCATTATGCTTAGTGGTGAAATTAATGACCAAATGGCTAATTCCATCATTGCTCAACTTTTATTCTTAGATGCACAAGATAACACTAAAGATATTTCTCTTTACATTAATTCTCCAGGTGGTGTTATTACCTCTGGATTAGCAATTATGGATACAATGAACTTTATCAAATCAGACGTATCTACAATTGCCATTGGTATGGCTGCTTCTATGGCTTCCATCCTTTTAACTAGTGGAACTAAGGGTAAACGTTTTGCATTACCAAACTCAACAGTTCTTATTCACCAACCGTTAGGTGGTGCACAAGGTCAACAAACTGACATTCAAATTGCAGCTAATGAAATTTTAAAGAGTCGTAAAAAACTTAACCAAATTTTACATGAAACCACTGGTCAACCTCTTGATAAGATCCTTAAGGATACTGAACGCGACAATTACTTGTCTGCTGAAGAAGCTAAAGACTATGGTTTAATCGATGAAATTTTGGTAAACCAAAAGAAAGACTAGTTTATTTATTCAGACAAAAATAGAGCTCACGATGTGAGCTCTATTTTTTTATCTAATTTTCTTCTTTTAATTGCTTCGCTATTTCACGAATTTTTTGAAAACGATGGTTAACCCCTGACTTTGAGATTGGACCATCTGGTACTTGTGCTGCAACTTCCTTAAGAGAAAGTTCTGGATGCGTTAACCTAAAACGAGCTAGCACAGTCAATTTTTCAGGTAAGTTTTCTAAACCAAATTTTTCTTCAATCAATTGAATATCTTCAACTTGCTTAGCTGCTGCATTTGCAGTCTTTTTTAGATTTGCTGTATCGCAATTCACTAAACGATTCACCGAATTACGCATATCACGCATAATTCTTAAATCTTCAAAAGCTAGCATTGCGTTCACTGCACCAACTATATGGAGAAAATCACCAATTTTTTCTGCTTCTTTTAAATAGACGATATAGCCACTTCGTCTCCTAGTTTCTTTTGCATTTAAATAAAAGAAATTGTTCATTAACTTTAATAGATCTTGATTGTGATCTTCATAAAGAGAATAAATCTCTAAATGATAGCGACTAGTTTCTGGATTATTTACACTTCCAGATGCTAAAAAAGCTCCTCTTAAATAGGACATTGCTCTTTGTTCCGAAGACATAATCTTTTCAGGAATTCCCGTAATAAGACCATTATTACTATCAAAAATTTCTAAGTCGGTTAGAATTTCATGAACTTGTTTTTGAAGTCTAACTAAATACTGATAATTTTTCTTTAATTTCATCTTCTTAGAAACAATTAATAGAGGTTCAATTCCATAAGCAGTCTTAATAAGAGAAAATATTCTCCTTGCAATCGCTGGATTTTCAGTTGTAATATCCAAACTAAATTGATGATCGTGCAGGCTAAGTACTCCGTTCATTCGCAAAAAAGCTGCTAATTCTGCCTTAGCGTGTTCGGGATGAACTGGCAGACTTGTAAGTTCTTTTTTTACATCACTTGCGTATGAAACCATTAACTAGTCCTGTTCCTTCTGTCTTCGACAATATGCTTCAAAAGCTAAATTCAAAATTTCATCAGCTACTTTTTTTCCATCATGAAAAACCAATCCACTATGTTGATCGATAAAGTCAGCTGTAATTACTCGACAATCTTGAGCCCTCAATCCGGCAAAATCATTCCGTACTGGTTCAAGATAAGCATCATAATCGGCTGGGTTAAATTTAGTCATATCAATCTTAGCACCGTTAACCAAAGCGGTATTAATATAATGGCCTCCTAAGTGGTCATTAATAACTTGCACATGCTCAGCCGCTGTAAAATGATCTGTTTCACCTTGCTGGGTCATAATATTACAAATATAAATTACTTCAGCTTTAGTTTGTCTTACAGCATCCCCTAAATTAGAAATCATCAAATTAGGTAAAATCGATGTAAATAAACTACCCGGTCCTAAAACTACTGCGTCTGCTTGCATAATAGCTGCTAAAACTGGCAACACAGCTTTAGGTTCTTCATCTGAGTCAGTATCGGTAACCCAGACACGTTTAATCCTCTTGTCTTTTGATGTGATTTCTGTTTCTCCTGATTCAGTTGTTCCATCGACAAATTCCGCATTTAAAGTCAAAGGCTCATTCGAAGCAGGAAAGATTCTTCCATCAATTCGCATCATTCTAGATAGGGATTGAACAGCGTCAAAAATATTTCCCTGCATTTCATCTAAGGCAGCAATAATTAGATTTCCAATTGCATGACCTGCAAAAAATGAGTCAGATGAATTAAATCGATATTGAAAAATATCTTTTTCTTCTTGTGGTAAATCAGATAAAGAAACCAATACATTTCTTATATCCCCTGGTGGCACTACATTAATATAATCTCTAATTGCACCGGACGATCCGCCATCATCAGCCACAGTAACAATAGCTGTTATATCAGCGTTTTGCTCCTTTAGAGCATTTAAAATAACAGGTAAACCTGTCCCTCCGCCAATAACAACAATTTTAGGGCGACGTCCACGAATGACACGTACAATTTTATTTTCTCCGTACGCCATCTCCGCTCCTTTATTGTCCAATATAACGACTAATCTCTCGGTGAGAAATATCAACAGGATATTTTTTAGCTAAATCAACTGCTAATTGGCGTGCAATTGAAACGCTTCTGTGCTGACCACCTGTACACCCAATTGCAATAGTTAATTTTTCTTTTCCTTCAGCAATATATCCTGGAATAGCCGTCTCCAACATATCTAAAAACTTAGCATAAAACTCTTTAGTTTCTTTCTTGCTCATTACATAATCAAAAACTCGACGATCTAAACCAGTAAATGGCTTAAGTTGGGGAATGTAGAATGGATTTGGCAAAAATCTTACATCCATTACAATATCTGCATCAATTGGAATACCATATTTAAATCCAAAACTCATTACTTCAATTGAAAACGTCCGAGTTCGATTATCTCCAAACTTATCTACTAATTTTGTCTTTAATTCCTTGGTAGATAAATGGGAGGTATCAATAATTATGTTTGAAATATTCTTGGTTCTTGATAAAATATTTCTTTCTTCTTGAATTCCATCAAGCAAGCGACCCGTATGAGCTAAAGGAGGCAAGCGTCTTGTTTCTTTATACCGAGACACTAAGACGTCATCTGAAGCATCTAAAAACAAAACTGTTGACTGAACATTTTGACTATCCTCTAAAGACTTGATTTCATCAACCAAATCTTTATAAAAACTCTTTACTCTCAAGTCAACAACTACTGCTGCCTTACTAAAATCCGAAGAATTATTAATTAATTCCCAGAAACTTCCCAATAATTCCGGTGGTAAATTATCTACCACGAAATATCCCATATCTTCTAATGCTTTAATGGCCACAGTTTTACCTGCACCACTCATACCAGTAACAATCAATAATTGTTTCTTTTGTTCAGCCATAGTTATCCCTCCTTAATCGACATTATAACATACCGGGTGTTCCATTTTTTAAATAAAATAAAAAGTCGTTATCTTTGGTAGTCTTCCAACGATATACGACTTTTTATTTTATCTATGCATCCATGAAACAAAAATTTCATTAATTCCAAATACCATTAACCAAAATGCTACTAAGTAAACTAAAGTAATAGCAGCTAACATTGGGTTAAATAGTAAAGCAAAAGCAATAATTAAACTAATGATGTTTAAAATTAAGCAAAGAACAAAGTATCCAGTTGAATATTCACGTAAGTGCCATGAGAAAATGATCCCAATAATCGAATCAGCTAAGAACCAGATAGCAAATAAAATAGCTAAAGTTAATCCCCCAATTTCACGTGAACATAGGAACAAAACACCAATTACAATATCAATAATTGCAGAAATTATTGTTACCCAGCTCAAATCAAAAATATTATGAAATTTAACATATGCTGAAATCCAAATTAGACCTTGTAAGATTGATAAAATACCAAATACAAATACAAATGCTTGTAAACCACGACCAGGGTAGCGTAATAACAAGAACGATGCTATAACAAACAAAATTCCTGCTATAAATGAGCCCCAATCAAAGCCTTGATGTCTAGAATTATAAATGTCGTTCATTTTTATATCCTCCCAGATAATATTCTACACTTAATTTTCTAAAACACCATTAACTTTCCCCTTGCTCCTTTTTATTATTTATCATTTGCTTAGTTAACTCAGTATCTCTTTCAAGGACAGGTTTTAAATATTGGCCAGTATAACTTTCTTTTACTTGAGCAACTTCTTCTGGAGTACCAGTAGCCACAACTTGTCCACCGCCATCTCCTCCTTCGGGCCCCAAATCTATTAGCCAATCTGCATTTTTAATGACGTCTAAGTTATGTTCAATAATTAAAACTGTATTTCCTTCATCAACTAAGCGCTGCAATACCTCTAACAGACGTTTAATGTCATCAGTGTGCAACCCTGTTGTAGGTTCATCCAAGATATAGAAGTTATTCCCAGTAGAAAGTTTTTGTAATTCAGAAGCCAACTTCATTCTTTGTGCTTCCCCACCAGACAAAGTAGTTGCTGATTGTCCTAACTTTACATATCCTAATCCTACATCAACAATTGTTTGTAACTTACGATGAATTTTAGGAATATTTTCAAAGAATTTGCATGCTTCGTTAATTGTCATGTTTAAAACTTGAGAAATATTTTTTTCACGGTAGGTTACTTCTAAGGTTTCTGAGTTATATCTTGTTCCGTGACAAACTTCGCAAGGGACATACACATCAGGCAAAAAATTCATTTCTATCTTAATAATTCCATCTCCATGACATGCTTCACAGCGCCCGCCCTTAACGTTAAAAGAAAACCTAGCCTTAGTATAGCCACGCATTTTTGCTTCATTAGTCTGGGCAAATAAAGTACGAATATCATCAAATACACTAGTATATGTGGCTGGATTACTACGCGGAGTTCGTCCAATAGGACTTTGATCAATATCTATAATTTTTTCGATATTTTTATATCCCTTAATTGATTCATACTTACCGGGCTTTGCAGAGTTATTATTTAACTTCTGTGCCAGAGCACGTTTCAAAATTAAGTTAACTAATGTTGATTTTCCGGAACCTGATACTCCGGTTACAACAACTAATTTACCTAAAGGAAAATCGACAGAGATATTTTTTAAATTATTTTCTTTTGCACCAGTAATAGTTATTTTCTTACCGTTACCTTTTCTTCGCTCTAATGGAACTGGAACAATCTTTTTACCTGATAAGTACTCCCCAGTTAAAGAATGGGGATTCTTCATTACTTCTTCAGGCGTACCTGCAGCCATCACTTTTCCGCCGTATACTCCGGCTCCCGGTCCCATATCAACTAAGTAATCGGCTTGCTTCATGGTTTCATCATCATGTTCTACTACAATTAGAGAATTTCCAAGATCTCTCATTTTCTTAAGGGAAGAAATAAGACGATCATTGTCACGCTGATGAAGACCAATTGATGGTTCATCTAGAATATACATAACGCCTGACAAGTTAGAACCAATTTGAGTTGCTAGTCTAATTCTTTGCGCTTCTCCACCAGATAGAGTGCCAGCAGAACGAGATAAAGTAAGATAGTCTAATCCAACATTAATTAAAAATGTCAAACGATCCCGTACTTCTTTCAAAATTGGCTTAGCAATCATTTCTTCTTGTTCACTTAATTTAACTGAATTGAAAAATTCTAATGCTTTTGCAATCGAAAGATCAGATGCTTCAGCAATATCTTTACCATTTACTTTCACGGCTAAAGCCTTTTCATTCAATCTTTTACCATGACAAGTTGAACAAGTCAGTTCAGTCATATACTTACCCATTGCATCACGCATGAATTTAGACATTGGATGGTGGTATCGACGATTGATATTATTTAAAATTCCTTCAAATTCTTGAACTGTATCGTTTACACCAAAGTCTCCTTCGAGATGGAATTTTATTTTCTTTCCTTTAGATCCATTTAAAATTAAATCCTTTTGTCTTTTAGTTAATTTTTTATATGGTTTATCTAAGGGGATTTTCAAGGCTGTACAGGCTTGTTCTAACATCGCTGTATAGTACTTAGAGTTAGCCCAAGGAACTAAAGCTCCTTCACCTAATGACTTATCCTTATCAGGAATTACTAAATCTTCATCTACTGAAAGCTTCATACCTAGTCCATCACAATCAGGACAAGCTCCAAAAGGCGCATTGAATGAAAATAAACGCGGTTCCATTTCACCAACAGTAAAACCACAAATCGGACAAGCATAGTATTCTGAAAAGTTAATGCGTTCTCCCTTAATCACATCAACATCCATGTAACCATCGGCTAAACGAAGGGCTGCTTCTACCGAATCAAATAACCGACTACGAATATTTTCTTTAACAATTAGACGATCCACAACAATATCAATACTGTGTCGCTTGTTTTTATCTAGCTCAAACTCATCAGTAATTTCATGCATTTCGCCATCTACAATTACCCGTACATACCCCGCACGCTGAATTCGCTTAAATACCTCTTTATGTTCTCCTCTTTTAGAACGGATAACTGGAGCTAAAATTTGAATTCTACTTCTTTCAGGCAAATCCATTACTCGATCCACCATTTGATCTACGCTTTGTCTTTCAATTAAAGTTCCATCATTGGGACAAATCGGATGACCTACACGAGCCCACAATAAACGTAAATAATCGTTAATTTCTGTTACGGTTCCGACCGTTGAGCGTGGATTATGTGATGTCGTCTTTTGATCAATTGAGATTGCGGGATTTAATCCATCAATTGAGTCAACATCAGCTTTATCCATTTGCCCTAAAAATTGTCTAGCATAACTTGATAACGATTCTACATATCGTCTTCTACCTTCAGCATATAAGGTATCAAATGCCAGTGAACTTTTTCCAGAGCCCGATAAACCAGTAATAACTACTAATTTATCCTTTGGAATTGATAAACTGATATCTTTTAAATTGTGTTCCCGTGCTCCGTGAATAACAATTTTATCATTTACCATTTAACTATCCTCCTCTACTTTTTCTTTTCATGCACCTGTTTTTTTAAGTCCATAATTGCATCACGCAAGTTAGCCGCTTCTTCAAAGTCCAACTTTTTAGCAGCTTCCTGCATTTGTGCAGTTAAAGTCTTAATCATATTTTGTTTTTGCTTCTTAGTCAATTCATCAAAGTTTAGGTCAGCAAAACTTTCTTTATTCTCTTTATCATCACTATCCTTAGTGATAGAAATTACATCTCTAATTGGCTTAACGATAGTTTTAGGAGTAATGCCGTGTTCTTTGTTGAATTTCATTTGTAGACTACGTCTTCTCTCCGTAGCGTCAATTGCTTCACGCATCGAATCAGTAATCGAATCAGCATACATAATTACCTTACCATTTGAATTTCGAGCAGCACGTCCAATTGTTTGAACCAAAGGTCTGGTAGAGCGAAGAAAACCTTCTTTATCAGCATCTAGAATTGCAACTAGAGACACTTCAGGAACATCGATACCTTCCCTTAAAAGATTAATCCCTATTAGTACATCAAATTTTCCTAGCCTTAAATCTCTAATAATTTCAAGACGTTCTAAAGTTTTGATATCAGAATGTAGATATCGTACTTTTATACCCAAATCCTTTAAATAGTCAGTTAAGTCTTCGGCCATTTTCTTAGTTAAAGTTGTAACAAAAACACGCTCATTACGTTCAATACGCTTATTAACTTCACCAACTAAATCGTCGATTTGTCCCTTAATTGGTCTAACCTCAATTTCAGGATCAAGTAATCCAGTAGGACGAATAATTTGCTCAACCTTGTGATCAGTTTGATTAAGTTCATAATCACCTGGAGTTGCTGATACATACATGATTTGATTTACATGTTTTTCAAACTCTTCTAATTTTAAAGGTCGGTTATCTAAAGCAGATGGAAGTCTAAAACCATAATCAATTAAGGTTTGCTTACGTGCCCTATCTCCATTGTACATTGCCTTTAGTTCTGGCATTGTGGCATGTGATTCATCAATTAAAATTAAGAAGTCATCAGGAAAGAAATCTAACAAGGTATGTGGTGGCTGTCCAGCTTTTCGTCCTTCCATGTGTCTAGAGTAGTTTTCAATTCCATTAGTGTAGCCAACTTCACTCATCATTTCCATATCATAAGTGGTTCTTTGTTTAATTCGTTGAGCTTCTAAAAGTTTTCCTTCCCCTTCGAACTTTTTCACCTGAATATTCATTTCATCTTTAATTGAGGTCAAAGCTCTTTCCATAATTTGTTCATTAGTAACAAAGTGAGTGGCTGGGAAAATAGAAACTTGTTCCCGCTCTCCAATTACTTCACCAGTTAAAGAATCTACTTCAACAATTCGGTCAATCTCATCACCAAAAAATTCAACTCTAAATGCATGATCAGAATATCCTGCTGGAAAAATTTCTACTACATCACCGCGTACTCTAAAGCGCCCACGCTGAAAATCAATATCATTACGATCATATTGAATATTTACTAAATCTCGTAATAGCACATCTCGGCTAATCTCTTGGCCTTCAGATAGAGATACTACACTAGCCGCATACTCTCTCGGATCACCTAAACCATAAATACATGATACTGACGCCACAACAATTACATCATTTCTCGACATTAAATCACTAGTGGTCTTATGCCGTAATTGATCAATTTCATCATTAATTGATGAATCTTTCTCAATATAAGTATCAGATTGTGGTACATAAGCTTCTGGTTGATAGTAATCGTAATAAGACACAAAATAATCAACGGCATTCTTAGGGAAAAATTCTTTAAATTCACCATACAGTTGACCAACCAAAGTTTTATTATGAGAAATTACTAAAGTTGGCTTATTTAGCTTAGCTATTACATTTGCCATAGTAAAAGTCTTACCGGTTCCAGTAGCACCTTCTAGGATTTGTGCTTTTTCTCCTTGCTCAAATCCATCAGTCAACTTTTTAATTGCTTGCTCTTGATCTCCTGCTGGTTGAAATTTAGAGACAAGTTCAAATTTTTTATTTTTTTGTCGTCTAATCATTTTTCATCCTCCGCAAAAAAAGTTGGACTAAAATAGCCCAACTTCTATATAACGTATTCATTTTACTACAGCGAACGTATTTTCGCACTATTTTTGCATTACTTTAATAAATTAGCTAATGCATCTTGATACTCTTCTGCAGCTTTTTCTGCAGTTTCAATATCTTTCTTATTTACTCCAACATAAGCCTTGATTACAGGTTCAGTTCCTGATGGACGAAGAGCAACCCAAGTTTCATCATCTAAGAAGTACTTCAAAACGTTAGACTTAGGGAAACCAGTTAATGGAGTTTTCTTTCCATCTTCAATAGTTTCTTGGGTTTCGAAGTCTTGAATCTTAACAACCTTTGCATCATTAATTTCAGTTAAATGTTCTTTACGTAACTTACTCATTAATTCAGCCATCTTCTTTTGACCACCAATACCAGGCATTTCGATAGCCTTAGTAATTTCGTAAGCTACACCATATTTTTGCCAGATTTCTTGTAACCCATCAAAAACAGTCATTCCTTTAGATGCATAGTAACTTGCTACTTCTGCAAACATTAATGCACCTTGCATAGCATCTTTATCTCTAGCGAATGGCTTGAATAAGTAACCGTAACTTTCTTCAAATCCCATCAAGAATTTACCGTCATTTTCTTTATTCATCCGGTCAACTTCTTCACCAATGTACTTGAATCCAGTTAGCACATGCTTAGTTTTAATACCAAAATCATCAGCGATCTTAAATGGAAGTGCACTTGAAACTACTGAAGTCACTAATTCATAGTCGGATGAAAGAGTTCCGTTTTCCTTCATATGAACTAATAAGTAATAAGCCATTAATGTAGCAATTTGATTACCAGTTAAAACTTGGAAATCACCATCTGATTTTCTAACAGCAGCACCCATTCTATCAGCATCTGGATCCGTTGCAATAATAACATTTGCATCAACTTCATTAGCAAGCTTAAATCCTGGTTCAAATACATCACGATA
This sequence comes from uncultured Lactobacillus sp., assembly GCA_910589675.1. GTDB lineage: Bacteria > Bacillota > Bacilli > Lactobacillales > Lactobacillaceae > Lactobacillus. The sequence continues at coordinate 25,990 of CAJUTO010000001.1, forward strand.
CTCTGGATTAGGTTTGATAGTTGTAGGGAATTCTGGATCAATAATGGATTGGTTTGGAACTGGAATCACATTGTCAAAACCACCTTGTCTGAATGCACGATCATATAGCATCTTTCCAGTACCATGTAATGGAGTGTAGATAATCTTTAATTTATCAGCATTAGCCTTAACCATTTCAGGATCAACAGTAACATCCTTTAAACGAGCTAAGTATGCTTCATCTACATCTTCACCAATCAATTGTAGCGTGCCATTAGCCCGTAGTTCTTCCACAGGAGCAGCTTTAACACTAAAAATGTCATCAACTTTTTGAGCATAAGCAAACAAACGGTCAGCATTTTCTGGCGCCATTTGAGCACCATCTTCACCATAAACCTTATAACCATTATATTGTTTAGCATTATGTGAAGCAGTGATGTTAATTCCAGCAAAGGTATTTAAGTGACGGACAGCAAATGATAATTCAGGAGTTGGTCTCAAATCATCAAATAAGTATACATGAATTCCATGTGCACCTAAAATACGAGCTGCGTGTTCGGCGAATTCTCTTGAGTGATAGCGTGAATCAAAAGAAATTGCAACGCCACGTTTCTTAGCTTCTTCACCATTTTCATCAATTAGTCTTGCAAGACCTTCGGTTACTCTTCCCACAGTAAACAAATTAATTCTGTTTGTACCAGGTTCAAGTCTACCTCTCATCCCGGCAGTACCAAAATTAATATCTTGTCCGAAAGCATCTTCAATCCACTTTTCATCTTTACCTAGATCATTTAATTGATCTTTTAAATAATCGGGTAAATTATTTGCATTAGTCCATTGACTATAAATTTCTTTTGCGTTCATAATTTCCTCTTTACGTAAATTTTATGGTTTCATCTGCTATTTTAACGCAACTCATTGTGAAATTGCTATCATATAACCATAAAATTTTTCTATGCATCAAAGATACTTATGACCCTTACTTTATAATTACTTGAAATTCCAGTTGATTTCACGTTCAAACTTTTCATAAGGAAGTAACGTAATCTCTCCTAAATCGGTTCCCTCCGCAGGTGGACATTGAGCTTCTAATGTAATTCCATCATACTGTCCAATATTATTTGCCACACCAGTATAATTAAAGTGATTAGCTGTATACATCACAATTGCAGGTGCATTCGTAGTCATAATCATTTGATGATTTTTTGATGTTAAGATTGCAGCTGGCTGCATCCCATTTAAGATAAAAGGATGATCTAAACCATTACGCAATTTAATTTGGTCATCGTCACTGTTTAAAGCTAGAGAAATTCTCTTTTTCTTTCTAAAGTCAAAAGGAGTATTTTTGACATTTTTCATCCCTTGATTCGGTAAGCCATCTTCACCAACAGGCAAATAATAGTCAGCTGCAAGTTGTAGTTCTAAGTCAGCTGCTTTTTCTCCTAAATTAAAATAAGTATGATTAGCTGGATTAAAAATCGTCAATTGATCACTTACAGCTGTAAGTATATAAGTTAGGTTGTTCTCATTATCTAACTTATACCGAGCATGTAATTTCATATTACCAGAATAACCATTCTCACCATCTGCATCAAAAAGGAAAAAGTCAGCTTGAGCCTCTTGATCCGAATTCTTTAACTTAAAACTCCAAATCTTCATGTCAGTCCCAAGACCTCCATGAATATGATTTTTTCCATCATTTTGAGGCAATTGCTGGATCTGTCTTCCACGTCTCCATTGTCCTAAACGAACACGACCACAAATCCGACCAACTGTCCCACCTAAAAAGTTTCTTTCTTTTGAATAATCTTCTGGACTATTCAAAGTCAAAATCATATTCTCCTGATTCAGTAAGACTTTTTCTAAAGTAGCGCCATAATTAAGAATATTAACTTGCATTCCATAATCGTTTTCAAGGCTAATCTCACACAAGTCTTGGCTATCTTTACGTCCATACTTTTCAAAACTAGTTTTCATTTACCTATCTACCTCGCTTATTAAAGCATCAGTAAACTTTTGCCACCCTATTTCTCCATCTTTATTATTCTTAAAAACACCTGCACACTCGAGTACTTGATCAAATATTTCGACTAAGGCTTGCTGTAAAATAGAGTCGACATTTTCTTTGGCAATTTGAGAATCTGCTTTCAGTTTTCTAGCCCAATCAAGGTGACTATCAGCTATTCTATTATCTTGATTAAGTAAATACTTCTTAACTTCCTCTAATTCTCCTTTAAGTCTCCCAGGTAAAATTGCCCTACCCATCACTTCGATTAAACCAATATTTTCTTTTTTAATATGCCAAAGTTCAGCATGTGGGTGGAAAATTCCTAATGGATATTCATCACTAGTATTATTATCACGAAGAACCAAATCCAAAATAAATCTATCACCTTCACGGTGCATAATTGGCGTAACAGTATGATGTTTACTATTACCTTCAAAAGCCTTAACTTGACGAGCGGGATCACTATAATGATCCCAAAAATTAATAATCTTACTACCTAAATCAATTAAATCTAATGAATTTTTACTAATTAAGCGCAGATCACTCATTGGCCAATCGACTATGCCAGCTTTAACTTCAGGATATTTTTCAAAATAAATTTCTTTTTTTATTTTGGCCTTCATCATTGGAAAAATATGACGTCCACCTTGGTAATGTTCATGAGCTAGCATTGAACCACCGACAATTGGCAAATCTGCATTTGAACCAACAAAATATTCAGGCAGCTGCTTTTCAATATCAACTAAATTAATTAAAGTTTGTTGATTAATAATCATTGGGATATGCTTTTGATCCAAGAAAATACAATGCTCATTAAAATAAGCATATGGTGAATATTGAAAGCCCCAAGGTCTACCACCGATCATCATCCGGATTATTCGTAAATTGCTACGAGCATTTTTTCCATATCCGCCTAGATAGCCTTCATTTTCTAAGCACAGCGCACATTTGGGATACTTGTTTTCCACATTATGAGCTGCAGCTGCTATTGCTTTAGGATCTTTTTCAGGTTTTGAAAGATTAATGGTGATTTCTAATGCATGGTTCTTAGAACTTTTTCCAGAAAAAACAATATTTTTAGCAATAGCTTCTTTTTTAACATAATTATTGTCAACACAAAGTCGATAAAACCAATCAGTTGCAGTCTTAGGCGACTTTTGCATCTTTTCCCAGAAAATTTCATTTACCTTTGAAGGTGCTGGTATTTTTAAATCATATAATTCATCATTCAGAACTTCCCGTGAGGTAACATCATCAGGAATAATTTTATGGTCCACAGCCATTTGAACAAGTTGCTTTACCGGTGAGAGATTTTCATCATATTCTTCATCTTTATCTCCTACCAAAGCCTTAATTTTATTAACTAGGTAAACATAATCTAGTTCTTTATACGTTCCACTATCAATCACTTCATATGCAAATTTTTCAATAACTTTCATTTTTGTAGCCCCTTAAGTCTAAATTTTTTTAGTTCCATCTACAATTTCTGCGTCATAGAAACTTGCATCATAACCTACTTTATCGCGATATATTTTACCAACATTTTTCTTAAAAGCTTCTGCTTTGTCTTTTTTCACAATTGCAATTGCACTGCCACCAAAACCGCCGCCAATCATTCTGGCACCTAAAACACCATCTTGTTTCCAAGCAGCTTCTGCTAGCGTATCCAGCTCTTTACCTGTTACTTCATAATCATAGTGGAGAGAAACATGAGATGCATTTATCAAATGACCCAATTTTTCAAGATCATTATCCTTCATAGCCTTAGTTGCTCTGATCGTTCTTTCATTTTCATTAACTGCATGACGAGCACGTTTTATCTCTGTCTCATCATCAATTAAATATGCATATTCATCAAAAGTCTGACTATCTAATTCACCTAAAGAAGTAATATCAAGCGCAGTCTGTAATTTTTCTAAGGCATTCTTACATTCTCTCACCCGATCATTGTAGGCCGAATCAGCTAGTGTATGCTCTTTATTGGTAGACATAATAATAATTTCATAGTCTCCTAACTTAAGAGGCAGATATTCATATTCCATGGTGTTGCAGTCAAGGAAAATTGCACTATCTTTCTTACCCATAATGCAGGCAAATTGATCCATAATTCCCGAGTTTAAACCGACAAATTCATTTTCTGTTTTTTGACCAAGTCGGGCTAAGTCTGGTCGATTAATATCTAAATCAAATTCATCTTTTAAGATCATCCCCATTAACATTTCAATGGCTGCACTTGAAGATAAACCAGATCCGGAAGGTAAATCAGCCTTAATATATAAATTAAAACCATGATTAATCTTATTTCCATCTTCTCTTTGTCGTAAATAAGTTATCATTCCTTTAAAATAATTTGCCCAGAATCGATCATCTTTTTCTACGGTATCGTCATTTAAGTCAAATTCTACAATTTCACTATCTATATTACCTGAATAAAGACAAACTTTATTATCATTTCTTGGACCATAAACACCATAAACACCTAAACTAATTGCTGCTGGAAAAACATGTCCTCCATTATAGTCAGTATGCTCTCCAATCACATTAATTCGGCCGGGTGAAAAAATACATCTTTTTCATTTTTACCAAATACTTTTTGATAATTTTTAATCAATTCATCTTTATTCATAATTTTTACCTCGTAAATCAATCAGTTATATGTAATCGTTTTCACAAATTATTATAAAACTATTTATCATTTTAGTAAATAAATTTACTACTTTTTATAAAAAAAGTGCATTAAATTTTTAATGCACTTAGTTAAAGCTTTTCCTTATAACTAAATTAGTATTCATAGTTAAATGCACCTGCGGCAACTCTGAGTTAGTAATTCGCATAAGTAAAACGGAAATTGCCAATTTACTCAAAGCAATTTGATCAATATTGTATGAAGTTAGTGGTGGTGAAACATACTTTACGACATCACTGTTGTTAATACTGATAATAGCAGTATCTTTTGGGACTCTAATTCCTACCTCATTAAAATACTGCAAAACACCCACACTCAGTGTATCAGAAGCAATAATAAAGGCATCGGGTAACTTTTTCCCTAATTTATTAACTACTTCTTTTGCTAAATTATAACCATTTTTAACACTAACAATTCCTTTGGCAAATACTTCAATATTCTTTATCCCTCGGGTTTTACAATACTCCGTAAAAGTAATCTCTCGAATATCACGTTGCGATTTATGATCTAAAGTAAAACTTTCAGCACCGATGTAGCCCAAATTGTCATAACCATGCGCTATTAATTTCTTGATTGCATCCTGTACCGTTAATTCCAGATTAGGCTGAACCGAATCAAACAGCTCTGGAGCAGGGTTAATATCAATAAAGACCCCATTGGGTAAAACAACGTGTAGTTTCTCTAATTCTTTATAGGTAAGTTCAGCTGTTCCGACTCCAATAAAACCTTGAAAAATTGAGGCTTGTTGTATTAACTCATTCAATTCAGTGAAAAAAGTTAATTTAATGCCTTTTTCTTTTCCCACTTTATTAACAGCATCCCGTAAAAAAGAAAAATATTCATCCTGAAGTTGTTCATTTCCATTTACTCGATAAAGTAATGCAATTTCAGGCTTTAAGTCACTTACGTTATTAATCTTTTTAAAATATCCTAATTCATTGGCTACTTTTAATATCTTACTTTTCGTTTCAGGAGTAACTGACAAACGCGGGTCATTATTTAATAAGCGTGATACAGTTGCCGGTGAAAATCCAGATTTGGCAGCTATTTCTTTAATTGTTGTCATATTTTCCACCACTTTTTCTATTCACAAATACTGTATCATAATCCTAATTAATCCGCTATTACTGAATAATTTATTACCTAAGTAAATAATTTATTGATTCTTTCACCATATAAACAATTTTATATACAAAAAAAGCTGTCTATGATAGACAGCTTTTCATTTATGACCTTAATCTTCATCAAGACCTTGATAATAGTTATATACTTCTTGACCAGCAATACTTCCTTCACCGACAGCAGTTGCAATTTGACGAAGTTCTTTTGCTCGAACATCACCCAAAGCAAAGACCCCATCAACTTTAGTACGCATATGATCATCCGTTAGGATCCAACCTTGGTCATCAGTAATGCCTAAATCTCTAAAAGCATCTGTTTGTGGTTGAATACCAACATAAATAAATACACCAGCTACTTTAATTTCTTTTTCTTCACCAGTTTCTTTATCCTTATATTTCACACCAGTTACTTTATTGCCATCTCCGACAATTTCTTCAGTTTGAGCATTCCAGATAAACTTCATCTTATCATTTTCGAAAGCTTTCTTTTGTAATTCAGCTTTCGCACGAAGTTGATCACGCCGATGGATAACAGTGACTGACTTAGCAGACTGTGCCAAATATAGCCCCTCTTGAATAGCTGAATCTCCGCCACCAATTACAGCAACATCTTCATCTCTAAAGAAAGCGGCGTCACAAACAGCACAATATGATACGCCTTTTCCAGCATATTCTTCTTCGCCAGGAACTCCAAGATGCTTATGAACTGCACCAGTAGCAATAACGACCGCACCAGCTTCGTATTCACCTGAATCAGTTTTAACGATCTTTTTATTGCCATCTTGGATAATACTTTGTACATCGCCATAAGCAAATTCAGCTCCAGCATTTGTAGCCGTTTGATACATTTTTTCGCCTAATTCAGGTCCTTGAATATCAACAAAGCCAGGATAATTATCAATGCCAGCAGTATTATTCATTTGGCCGCCATAAATACCACGATCCAAAATAACTACTTTCAAATTAGCTCGAGCGGCATATAAAGCAGCAGTTAAACCACCAGGTCCTGCTCCAATTACAATTACATCGTAGTTTTTTTTCTCAGCCATATTCTCGCCTCTATTCTTACTTTTTGTAAGTATATATTACTATGAACAAATAAAAATTGCAATCTTTTTGCTTATAGTTGAATTTCTGGCTTAGGATTTCTTCCCATCATTGTCTTAATTTCTTGATCTACATCGGCATTTTCATATAAAACACGGTAAATAGCTTCACTAATTGGCATATCAATATTCTTTTCTTCTGCTAATTCATGTACAGCTTTAACAGTCGTAGCACCTTCAACAACTTGGCCCATATGGTCTAAAACATAATCAAGACTCTTTCCTTCTCCAATTTGCTTACCTGCACGCCAATTACGAGAATTTTGAGAAGTTGCTGTTACAATTAAATCACCAATTCCTGAAAGACCTGAAAAAGTCATTGGTTTTGCGCCGAAGTATTTAACTCCTAAACGAGTAATTTCAGCTAAGCCTCTAGTCATTAAAGCAGCTTTTGCATCATCACCATATCCTTTACCAACTAGGATACCTGCAGCGATTGCAATAACATTTTTCACTGCTCCACCTACTTCAACTCCCACTAAATCATCATTAGTGTAGAAACGGACATAGTTATTTGAAAATATCTTTTGTACTCTCTTAGCATTTTCTTCACTAGTAGATGCACAAGCAATTGCAGTTAAATCCTTTTGAGCAACATTTTCAGCATGACTAGGGCCTGAAATAGCTACTATTTTTTCACTATCATTTGGATAAACTTCCTCAGTTAAAATATCTGAAATTAGTTTCTTACTTCCTGGTTCAATTCCTTTAGTTGCAGTTACCAATAAAGGAGTAGCGCCAGTTTTATCTAATATTTTACGTACATTTTTAGCAACAATACGAACTGCTTTAGTTGGTAAAACAAATAAAACAATTTCGGCACCATCCAATGCTTTTTCTAAATCTCCAGTAGCGGGCACATTCGGATTAAGTTTCCAATTTTTCATGTAGTGAGTATTAGTATGATGTTCATTAATTTCTTGGTTAACACTATCAATGTTTCCATATAATACTACATCATTTCCGTTATCAGCTAACATTGAACCAAGAACAGAACCCCATGAACCATTACCTAAAACTGCAATCTTTGCCATTTTTTTACTCAAACTTTCTATAAAAAATTATTTCTTTCAATCTCTATTATACGGGTATTTTAAACCGCTGCCAGCTAAATACCACTTTGGCTTTACAACTTTACGACGATAAATCCAAAGAATAATTGCGCCAAAAAACAAAATCAAGCTCAATGCTTGTGAAACTCTAATTGTATTAGCAATGTATAAACTATCCGTTCTCATTCCTTCAACAAAGAAACGGACAGCAGAATACCAAATTACATAACTTAAAAATATTTCTCCACGCTTAAAAAGATGTTTTCTATGACGTAAACTTAAAATCAAAATTAAGCCAATCAAATTTAATGTCGATTCATACAAATAAGTCGGTTGGTAATATGAACCATTAATATACATTTGCTGAATAATGAAATGTGGCAAATGTAGACTTTCTAGAAAGGATAAAGTGGTTTTAGCACCATGCGCTTCTTGATTCATAAAATTACCCCACCGAGCAATTACCTGGGCAGCCATTACACCTGGAGCTATGATATCAAGCATTAGAAATGGCGGTAGCATTCGTTGATGACAAAAAATTAACAACACTATTAGTCCAGCGATCAAACCACCATAAATAGCAATCCCACCATTCCAAATAGCAATTATTTGGTCGGGATGTTGAGAAAAATAGCCCCATTCAAAAACTACATAATATATTCGAGCTCCAATAAAACCAATCGGAACTGCCCAAAGGAGGAAGTCAATGAAGTCATCAGGCATAATATGCCTTTTCTTTCCTTCATTAATTGCCATTAAAGTTGCTACTAAAACTCCCGTAGCCATTAAAATACCGTACCACTTAACTTGAAGCGGGCCCAGATTAAAAGCTACAGGATTTAAGGCTAAACTCATTTCCTGCTTTCACCCTCGTCTTTTTTAGAATTGTCTGAAATTAATTCAGTTAGATTTTGTTCAAATTTTTGACTAGCATCATAACCCATTTTCTTAGCTCTGAAATTCATAGCTGCCACTTCAATAATAATAGCTAGATTTCGGCCCACTTTAACTGGAACAGTTACTTGCGGTACATCTACTTCAAAAATTTCACGCGTCTTTTCATTAAACCCTAAGCGATCATAATTAGCTTTTGGATCCCAATTTTGCAAACAAATTATCAATTGAATTTCAGTACTGTCTTTAACTGCTCCAGCACCAAAAAGATTCATCACATCAATAATTCCAATTCCGCGAATCTCCATTAAATGCTTTAAGATCTTAGGAGCTTCTCCCACTACAGTCTTATCATCTTTTTGGTAAACATCAACTCGATCATCCGCAATTAAACGGTGTCCTCGTTTAACTAAGTCTAAGGCTGTTTCTGACTTACCAACACCAGAATTTCCAATGATCAATACACCCATTCCATAGATTTCTACTAAAACACCGTGAATACTCTTTCGAGGGGCAAGTTTTTCATCTAGAAATTGAGTAATGACACTTGATAAATGTGTTGTAGCCATATTACTCGAGAGAACAGGTATATTTTCTTTCTCAGCTGCTTCAAGCATCTCTGACGGAATTGGTAAACCTCGTGACACAATGAAACAAGGAGTTTCTGGAGTTGCCATTTTGGTAAATACTCGCTCACGCAAATCATGATCTAGTCGTGCACTATAAGAAATTTCTTTTCTTCCTAGCAATTGAATTCTATTTTTAGGATAGAAATCAAAATAACCTGTTAATTCTAAACCTGGACGTGAAATATCAGAAGTATCAATTAACTTTTGATCCAGATATTCCTTTCCCTCAACCACTCTAAGTGAAGGGAGATCTTTTACTAATTCACTGACTTTAACTGCTTCAACCATTTTTGTTATCCTCTTTATCTTCTACATCTTTGACTGAAACATTTCGTGCTTTCTTTCGCTTTTGATTATTAGTGGATGGCTGCACTGGATTATGGCTATCAGTTTTTTCTGTATCTTTTTTGTTACCAGAAAACTTAGCCAGTAGCCAAATAATCAAAGCAACAATTATAGCAACAGGTAACAAGCCAATAAAGAATTTAAATATTGAAAATAAAATACTTAAAATCACTAAAGCAGCTAATACCAATATTAAAATAGTTACAAATCCCATAGATCTTTTCCTTAAACTTTAATTCGGATTTTTTTGGCTCAATAGCCACTGTAAATAAGCATAAATAAAATTATCTAATTTTCCATCCATTACACCATTTACATCACTGCTTTCAAAATTAGTCCGATGATCTTTTACCATATTGTAAGGATGAAAAACATAAGAGCGAATTTGAGAACCAAAGCCAATTTCTTTCTGATTACCTTTAAGTTCTTCTGTCTGCTTTCTTTTCTTCTCTTCTTCTAGCTGGAATAACTTTGCCCGTAACATATTCATTGCAGTTTCTCTATTTTGCAATTGGGATCGCTGAGCCTGCGATGAGGTAACAATACCAGTAGGTAAGTGGGTAATTCGAACTGCACTAGAAGTCTTATTAATATGCTGACCTCCAGCACCACTTGAACGATAAACGTCAATTCTTAAATCATCTGGATTAATATCAACCTCAATACTTTGATCAATCTCTGGTATTACTTCTACAGAAGCAAAAGATGTATGCCGTCTTTTTGCCGAATCAAAAGGAGATATTCTTACTAATCTATGCACACCATTTTCAGATTTAAGTAATCCAAAAGCATTTTTTCCTTGAATCCGGATGCTTACACTTTTAACACCAGCTTCTTCACCAGGTTCATAATCTTCAATTTCAAATTTCAAATCATGACTAGCTGCATAGCGTTGATACATTCTTAAAAGCATATCAGCCCAATCCATAGCCTCAGTACCACCAGCACCGGGATGGATTTCCATTAAAGCATTATGTTGATCATACTTATCTGATAACAATAATGATAATTCATAATCATGAAAACTTTGTGATAATGACACCATTTCTTCAGATAATTCTTCACTCAATTCAGGATCTGGATCTGCTTTAAGTAATTCTAATGCAGTTTGAGCATCATCAAATTTTGCTTCAAGTTGCTTAAAGTTTTCACTTTTTTCCTTCATTCGATTAGTATCATTAATTAAGCTTTGTGCTTGTTCTTGATTATCCCAAAAACCTGGCTCTGCCATTTTTTGCTCATTAATCGCAATACCTTCATTTAATGAATCGAAGTCAAAGAGACCTCCTGAAATGCTCTAACTTAGGACTAAGATCATTTAATTCTGCTTGAATTTCACTAATCTCCATTTTTATTTTCCTCACATCATAAAATTAATTTTTACTTTAATAATAGCAAAAAAGAGAGACATTATCTGCCTCCCTTTGTTTTTATCGACTAATGTTTTGTCTTATTTGAGCCTTCATAAATAGACGGGTGGCATCAAATTCGATATTACTGATCATTTCTTCAAACATTCTATAGCCAGCTTCTTGATATTCAACTAATGGATTTAATTGTCCATATCCTCTTAGACTAATAGATTGTCGTAATTGATCCATCGCATCGATATGATCAGTCCAGCGTTCATCTACAACACGTAAGATAACAACTTTTTCAAATTCTAACATTTGCTCAGGATCAGCAAGTTGCTTTTCTTTTTCAGCATAATTGTCTTCTGCAATCTGATAAAGTCTCTTCTTAAGTTCTTCTGCGCTTAAGTGCTTCATATTAAGCTTTTTAGTAGTTTCTTCATCAGTAATGGCAGAGGAAATGAAGTCTCTTATTTGATCATTACGCCAATCTTTTTTATCACCTTGGGTGTACATATCAATTTGATGATCAATAGTCCGTTTAATCATTGGCATTAAAACATTTTTCAATGATTTTTCTTCAGAAATAACTTGCATTCTTTCCCCGTAAATAATTTCACGTTGTGTACGCATAACATCATCGTATTGTAAAGTTTGCTTACGGGTATCATAGTTATTTCCCTCAACACGCTTTTGAGCTGATTCAACTTGCTTAGTAATCATACGTGATTCAATGACTTTGTCGTCATCATTATCAGATATTCGATCAAGGAATAATTTTACTCGATCGCCACCAAAACGCTTCATCAAATCGTCTTCTAGAGAAAGATAAAATCTTGTTACACCAGGATCACCTTGACGACCGGATCTACCACGAAGCTGATTATCAATACGACGAGACTCGTGACGTTCAGTACCAATAACAGCTAAACCGCCTAATTCTTTAACACCGGGTCCTAATTTAATATCAGTACCACGACCAGCCATGTTAGTAGCAATGGTAACTGCTCCTCTTTGACCGGCATTCATAATGATCTCTGCTTCTTTAGCATGGTTTTTCGCATTCAAAACTGCGTGTGGAATACCTGCTTGATTAAGCATTTGACTTAAACGTTCAGAGCTTTCAATAGCTACAGTACCAACCAATACCGGTTGTCCTTTTGCGTGACGTTCCTTAATTTCTTTTACTACAGCTTCAAATTTAGAATCTAAGGTTGGATATAAAATATCAGGCAAGTCTTTACGAGCAATTGGACGGTTAGTTGGAATAGTGATTACTTCCATGTTATAGATTTCACGAAATTCTTCTTCTTCCGTCTTCGCTGTACCTGTCATACCTGCCAGCTTTTTATACATTCTAAAGAAGTTCTGGTAAGTAATGGTTGCTTGAGTTTTAGACTCTTCTTGAATCTTAACCCCTTCTTTTGCTTCAATAGCCTGGTGAAGTCCATCAGAATAACGACGGCCTTCCATTACACGTCCAGTGAAAGAATCAACAATCATAACTTCGCCATTTTGAACCACATAGTCGATATCTTTCAACATAATGTAGTTAGCTCTTAAAGCTTGATCAATATGGTGAACTAAGACTTGGTTATCAATATCATACAGGTTCTTCAAACCAAAGTGTTCACAAGCTTTTTTGATTCCTTGATTGGTCAAATTAATTGTTTTAGTTGGCCAATCAATCTTGTAGTCACCATGGTCTTCATCATCATCTACATCGTCATCACTTTTATCTTCAACTAAAGTTTTAACAAAACGATCAGCACGAATATATTCACTGTTTGCTTGCTCTGCTTGTCCAGAAATAATTAACGGTGTTCTAGCCTCATCAATTAAAATTGAGTCAACCTCATCGATAATTGCATAGTTAAGTGGACGTTGAACCATTTGATCTTTGTAGACAACCATATTGTCTCTTAAATAATCAAATCCTAATTCTGAGTTTGTTGAATAAGTAACGTCACAGTTATAAGCATCTCTCTTTTCATCTGCAGACATTGAATTAAGGTTTAACCCTACAGATAAACCGAGCCACTTATATAATTGCCCCATTTCGCTTTCGTCACGGCTAGATAGGTATTCATTAACTGTTACCACATGAACACCTTTCCCCGTTAGAGCATTTAAATAAACTGGCAAAGTAGCAGTTAAGGTCTTACCTTCTCCAGTCATCATTTCGGCGATATTACCGTAATGAAGCGCAATACCACCAATAATTTGAACACGGAAAGGATATAATCCTAAAACTCTTTTTGCACCTTCGCGTGCTGTAGCAAATGCTTCTGGTAGAATATCGTCTAACGTTTCACCATTTTTTAAACGCTTACGGAATTCTGGTGTCTTTGCTTGGAGCTGCTCATCAGATAATTTTTCGTACTCGTCTCCTAAAGATTCTACCTTAGTTGCTAATTTTTCAAATTTCTTTAATTCTCTTCTATCGTTATCGTAAATTTTTTTAAGAATATTAGCCATTTAATCGGTCCTTAAATTTAAATTTTGTGCACAAATCTAAAATAATACTATGTAATTTTAACATTAATTTGTAAAAATGAGAAACCTACTATTGCAAGAAAAAGCCTCTTAAGCTTATCGCTGCTCAAGAGACTCTTAATTTATAAGATTGTTTTAATTATTCGTTAGTTTCAATCAAGCCATAACGACCATCATTTCTGCGGTATACAATGCTTGTTCCATTTGTATCTGCATCTTCAAAAACAAAGAAATCATGACCCAACAAGTCCATTTGTAAAACGGCTTCTTCTGCACTCATTGGCTTTAAATCCAAATGCTTGTTACGAACAATATCAAATTCTTTAGGTGCTTTCTTTTCTTCTTCTAAGTCTTCATAGAAGAAATCTTTTAAGCCCTTCTCACGACTCTTTCTGTTAATACGAGTCTTGTACTTTCTAATTTGACGTTCTAGTTTTTCAGAAACAAAGTCAATACTCTTGTACATATCATCAGTTGTATCTTCTGCACGTAAAACTAAGTATGGAAGTGGGATTGTTACTTCCACCTTAGCAGTGTGATCTGGATAAACCTTTAAATTGATATGAGCAATTACATCAGAATTGATTTCGAAGTACTTTTCGAGCTTATTCAATCTCTTTTGAACATAATCTCTTAAGGCATCAGTAACTTCGACATTTTCTCCACGAACATTGTATTTTAACATTGTAGATTCTCCTTCCAACGTCTTATGACGTTTTTCTTTACACTTATAGTATAGCAAATTGTAAGCGGTTTTACTAATGATTTATCTGCTAATTGTAAAACTATTTATTTTACAATTAGGATAAACTTCTAAAAGAGCATCTCGTGCATGATATAACGTTCGACCAGTTGTATAAATATCATCTAATAATAAAATTTTTCCACTAATATTTTTATTATCGATAGCCGAAAAGGTTTGCTTAGTCAATAACCGTTCTTCCCTATTCTTTTCTCCCTGAGCTTTCTCCGTATCTGACTTAACTAATAATTTCGTTAAAGGAACTAACTTTTGATAAATAGCATAAATTGTATCAAATCCTCTTTTTTCTAGATGACTGGGCGAGCTCGGAACGGGAACATAATAGTCAGCTGCTGGTAACTGATCAATTAATTCAGCTAGGACATGACACAAAATATAATCTCCATATCTTTTGTACTGCACCATAACATCATGGAAAGTATCATTATATTGATATAAAGAACGATTATCTAACAAATTGCCTGCATATTTCCGCTTCCACTGTAGACAATCATTACATAGCCCCTCTGTATTTATTTCTTTATTACAACCTGAACATATTTTTCCTTTCTTTTTAACAAACTTTTTTAGACATTCAGAACAAGTATATCTTTCCTTATACTTAACAAATAAAAACAATTTTTCATAGTTTATCTCTCTGCGGAAAGAGGAGTGACACAATAAACAATTATTCACTTATTCATCATCCTAATCTGTTTCATCGCTTGTCGGATATTTTTTGTATATTTGTGATAACAAAATAAAACTAGCCCATCTCTATCGTCTGCACTTCTTCCTACTCGACCTGCAATCTGAACTAGGCTTGGAGTATTGTAAATTGGATCATCTGCCGCAATTACAATTACTTGAACATGTTTAAAAGTTACACCTCGTTCTAAAATTGTTGTTGTTAGTAAAATATCAATTTCTTGATTACGAAATCTAGCGACTTTACTTTGTCTTTCTTTGTCACCCGCATATACACTCACGATCCTTTTCTCTTTAAAAACAGCAGTCAAATGTTTCTTATATATGGGCAAATCTTTGATTCTCGGAACAAATACCAGAAGAGGTTTGTTCATATCTATAATTTTCCTAATCTGTTTAATCAGAGCAGGATGAACTTTTCCTTTACGAGAAATAAAAGGTTTAAAGAAATATTTTTCTTTCGGTACAGGTAGTAATCCCTTATGAAATCTTCTTTTTAGTAAAGAATAATTAATTGCCTTACCTTTGGCCTGTTTTAGTAATTTTTTATCTGGAGTCGCAGTTAGAAAAAATGTACATCCCTTTTCTTTTACAGCATTTTTAGCTGCAAAATGAAGCATTTTATTTTCATAAAAGGGAAAAGAGTCTACTTCATCAATCACAATCAAATCAAAAGCCCGGTAAAATTTTAAAAGTTGATGTGTTGTGCATATGACAAATTGCTCATCTTTTGCATCATGGTATTCACGTCCATGGTATTTTCCAATTTCCACATTTTCAAATGCTGCTTGAAAGCGGGGAAATAATTCATCAACTACGTCAATTCGAGGCGTAGCAATTGCTATTCGGAAACCATTTTTTAAAACTTCTTCTACTACTTTAAAAAGCATCTCTGTCTTACCGGCTCCAGTTACTGCATGAATTAAATGATTTCGTCGTTCTTTAAAGGAATTAACTAACTCATTAGAGATCAACTCCTGTTGATTAGTTAATTTTCCCTGCCAACTTAGTGGAGTAACTATTTTAGGATAGGTACTTTTTTCAATGTTTCTTTCTAAATTCTTCTCTTCACTTATTCTTCCAACCCCAATACATTCTCGGCAATATAAATATCCATTAGGTAATCTTGCATCTGCTTTAGTGTTACATCGTTGGCATAAACCATTTATCATTGCAGGAACTTTTGTCGTCTTACTATTTATGTTATGGTTATTTTGACTATCTATTCATTGGCGTCCTTTTAATTCACTCATCAATATCACCCTATATTAATTACGCAAATGGAGGCGATTTTTTTGTCATCAAAACAACTAAACTATTTAACAATCAGTAAATCGGGTCAACATGAGATAGTTATCAAAAAAAGTAGATTCATCTGCTCGTTAGCTCGTACTAAAACAGTGGAAGAAGCCCAAACATTTATTGAGCAAGTTTCAAAAAAATATCATGATGCAACTCACAATACATATGCTTATACTTTAGGATTAAATGATAATCAAGTTAAGGCCAGTGATAATGGTGAACCTTCCGGAACAGCAGGTATCCCTGAACTAAAAGCTCTGCAATTAATGAAATTAAAAGATGTGACTGCTGTAGTCACAAGATATTTTGGTGGCATTAAGTTGGGTGCTGGTGGATTAATCCGCGCTTATTCAAATTCCGTAACTGAAGCCGCTCAAAATATTGGCGTTGTAAAATGCGTCATGCAGCAATTAATTGAATTTACAATTCCTTATAATCGACTTGATGAGGTTAATCACTATTTAAATGAAAATAAAATCCTAATTGATAATCAAATATATACTACTGATGTAACAATCCAAATTTTCCTAGATCTAGATCAAATCACTCAAGTTAAAGAGGATCTAATTAATTTATTATCGGGAAAAGTAGATTTCAAGAAAATAGACCAAAGATTTAATGAAATTCCTGTTACTAATTTAAATTTCCACGAACAATAAAAAAGATTTACGTTGTTTTAACGTAAATCTTTTTTATTTGTATTCTTTTTATTTAATCGTCTCACTTTTACTTCAGGATCTGCACGTTCCATTTTATTAATAGTGTGTTGAAGAAAATGCAGAAGTGGTTTATATTTTTCGCCTAATAATCCGATCGTTTCAACAAAAAGCTCAACTGCGAATAACAGACCTAAAATCAATAACCAGATCCCCCAGCGAGGAGACACTAATGAAAGCAATGAAACAAAAGAAAAAATAAGTGAAATTCCATAAATAGCTAACACAGTTTGACGATGGGATAATCCCATTCGCATTAATTGATGATGCAAGTGATGTTTATCAGCTTGAGATATATTTTTTTTATTTAATTTTCGCCTAATCATTGCATAAACTGTATCAGTAATCGGAACACCCAAAATAAGAATTGGAACTAATAATGACACAAAAGTTACATTCTTTAATCCTTTTAACGATAGGACGGAAATCATAAAACCAATATATAAAGCACCTGTATCTCCCAAAAATATCTTTGCAGGATGAAAATTATAAGGTAAAAAGCCCAATAAACAAGCTGCTAACATAATACACATAATTGGAACATAGTGTTGCCAACTCTTTAAAAAGAAGAAACCAACAATTCCCATTGTTACAAGAGAAATTAAGGTGACACCGGTAGCTAAACCATCTAAACCATCAATAAGATTGACAGCATTTGTTAAGGCAAGAATCCAAAAAATAGTAAGGGGAAAACTCCACCAACCTAGTTGAATATGGCCTAAAAATGGCAAGCTTAACTCTCTTACTTTAATTCCAGCTAAGAAATATACAACCAGGGATGCAACAAAAATCCCAAACATTTTTTGTCTCGGCTTTAATTCTAAAATATCATCAATCAAACCAGTTAAGATAATAACACTGGATGCCAATAATACTGAAAAAAGTTCATGAGTCGGAAAATCCTTCCGTAATAAGACAAATTCTCCAATATTAAAAGCTACAAATATTGCTAATCCACCAATAGTAGGCATTGGCTTTTTATTGATGCGACGAGCATTTGGATTATCAACTGCACCTAATACAAAAGCTAATTTTCTAATAAAAGGAGTTATAGCAGCAGTAATAATTACTAATAAGAATATTTTAACAATTGTTTGAAACATAACAATCTACTTTCTTAAACTTCTTTTTTTCATTATACCTACACCCCAATATAAACACAATAAAGCGGTAAACAAAAAAGACGAATCTTAAAGATTCGTCTTTACTTAGCTATTGCAACAGCACGTTTTTCTCGAATAACCGTAACCTTAATGTTACCAGGATATTCCATATCTTGTTCAATTTGATTTCTAATATCATGAGCAAGAATAGTAGTACGAGCATCTGAGATCTTATCTGGTTCAACCATTACCCTTATCTCACGTCCTGCTTGAATTGCATATGCTTGTTTTACACCAATGTGTCCCTTTGCAATCGTTTCTAGTTGTTCTAGTCGACGAATATAGTTTTCTAGAGATTCACTTCTAGCACCTGGTCGAGCTGAAGAAATCGTATCAGCAGCTACAACTAACTCTGCAATAAAGGATAACTTAGGAACATCATCATGGTGAGCAGCAATTGCATTCACAACCAAATCTGGTTCATGATACTTTCGTGCAAGTTCAACACCAATTTCTACATGGGAACCCTCAATTTCATGATCAATTGACTTCCCAATATCGTGTAATAATCCTGCGCGTACCGCTATTTTTTCGTCTAAACCAAGTTCAGCAGCCATCACACCTGTTAATTTACCGACCTCAATAGAATGAGATAAAACATTTTGTCCATAAGACGTCCGATACTTTAAGCGTCCTAAAATCTTTACCAATTCTGGATGCATCTTATGAATACCAAGTTCCATTAAGGCACTTTCACCAGCTTCGTAAATATCATCATTTACTTCTTTACGAGCACGATCAACCATTTCTTCTATCCGCGCTGGATGAATTCGACCATCTTTAATTAAACGCTCTAAAGCTCTTTTTGCAATTTCACGTCTAATTGGGTCAAAACCACTTAAGACTACTACATCTGGAGTATCATCAATGATTACATCTACACCAGTTAAAGCCTCAAATGAACGGATATTTCTACCCTCACGGCCAATGATACGACCTTTCATATCATCACTTGGTAAATTAACAACTGAAACAGTTTTTTCAGAAACCGTATCGGCTGCACTACTTTGAATTGCATCAACAATTACTTTACGAGCAAAATGATCTGCTTTTGCCTTAGCAAGTTGATTACTTTCTTCAATCATTTCTGCTCTTTCCTTAACCAATTGGTCTGAAAGTTTATCTAAAACGATCTTTTTAGCATCTTCTTGATTCAACTCTGCAACTTCATAGAGCTTTTTCTCTCGCTCGGTCACTAATTGATCGGCTCTATTTTCTTTTTCTAGAACTTGAGCCTGCAATTTTTTAATTTGGTTTTCTTTCTGTGTGAGTTGTGAATCTTTTTGATCCAACAAACTATCTTTATGATCAATAGCATCTTCACGTTGCAGTAAGCGATTTTCTTGTCTAGAAACCTCTTGACGTCGTTCATTAAGTTCATTATCCACTCTTTCGCGATAATGATGAATTTCTTCTTGTGCTTCCAGAATTTTTTCTTTTTTTGCATCTGCTGCAGCTTTCTTCATTGCTTCTTTTTGTGAAGCAAGATCAGCTTCTACAGCTTTAGCTTTACTTTCTGCATCTGCCAAGATGTGTTTTGCATCATGGGCTGCATTCTGTGCTTGAGTTTCCCACTTATTTTTACGGATACTATAGCCAGCACAACCTCCAACTAAGACAGAAACAATAGCGACAGCAACAGGAACTAAAATTGTATTTACCATATTTTTACTATCGCCTTTTTTATAGAATTATTTCACACATTATTAATAATAAAAGTATCCGGAAGTGATGTCAATCATACAAAAAACCTTGGCCTCTAAAAGCCAAGGTTTAACTGTATCTGTCGATTATTTTTTTTCATCGGAAGCATCTTTGTTTACTGGTACTTCCTTGTCCTGTTTTACCTTTTCAGGATTTTCTCGTTCTTCAATTGCTTTAGCATCAATTCCATAAGCTTCACGAACTTTTTCTTTTACTTCTTCGTAAACATCAGGATGCTCTTCTAGATATTGCTTAGCATTCTCGCGGCCTTGTCCAATGCGATCATCCCCATATGAATACCACGAGCCAGCTTTCTTAATGATATCTTTATCAGCAGCCATATCAATTAACTCACCAGTTTGAGAAATTCCTTTCCCATACATGATATCGACTTCTGCCACTTTAAATGGAGGAGCAACTTTATTTTTTACAACCTTTAATTTAACTCGGTTACCAATTACGTCTGATCCTTGTTTAATTTGTTCTGCTCTACGTACTTCTAATCTAATCGTAGAGTAAAACTTCAAAGCACGTCCACCAGGAGTAGTTTCTGGATTTCCAAACATAACCCCAACTTTTTCACGAATTTGGTTAATGAAAACAGCAATAGTTTTAGTTTTAGAGATATTTCCTGATAGTTTACGTAAAGCTTGACTCATTAATCTGGCTTGTAAACCAACATGTGAATCTCCCATGTCACCGTCAATTTCGGCTCTTGGTACTAACGCAGCCACGGAATCCACAACTAAGATATCAATTGCACCACTCGCAATAAGCGTATCTGCAATTTGCAGACCTTCTTCACCAGTGTTTGGTTGAGATAAAATTAAGGAATCAATATCAACACCTAATGCTTCGGCATAAGCAGGATCCATCGCATTTTCCGCATCGATATAAGCTGCCGTTCCTCCACGCTTCTGAACTTCTGCAACAGCATGAAGAGCCACAGTTGTTTTACCAGAACTTTCTGGTCCATATACTTCAATAATTCGTCCACGAGGATAGCCACCAACTCCAAGAGCTGCATCTAAAGCTAGTGAACCGGAAGGAATAGTGGAAATTTGAGTGTCTACTTTTTCACCCATGCGCATCACTGCGCCTTTTCCAAAGTCTTTTTCAATCTTCTTTAAGGCAATGTCTAAAGCCTTCTTTTTATCATCTTTAGCCAAATCTCTTCCTCCTTATTCCATTTATAATAATTATACTTGGTTTGACTACCTAAAAGCAAGAAAAATACGAACTAGCGTTCAATATTATATTTCTCTATTTTTTATTACGCATTTTTTATTAATTTTTTTCAAAAAAAAGAAGCATCTCTGCTTCTTTTAATCTTAAATTTCACCTTTAAATACATCGCCGCTTTGCTTAAAGTAATCGTAACCAGAGTAAATAGTAAAGATTAAGCAAATGTACAATAAGATTGTACCAATATAGTACACATCACCAAGCAATAAGAAAATAATCGAGAGCATCTGAGTCGTAGTTTTAATTTTACCTGGCATTTTTGCTGCTAAAACTTGGCCTTTATTTTCAGCCAAAATCAAACGTAAACCAGTGACGGCTAATTCACGACAAACAATAATAGCTACTACCCATGCAGGCGCTAAATTTAATGAAATTAAAAATACAAAAGCTGTCATCGTTAGCATTTTATCTGCTAATGGATCAGCAAATTTTCCGAAGTTGGTAACTAAGTTTCTTGAACGAGCAATATGTCCATCCAAAAAATCAGTTATTGATGCCACTGCAAAAATTACAGCTGCTAACACATGAGACCAATAAATATGTGCTCCTAAGAAAGTTGCACTACCTGCTGGCCAATTAAAGATTAAGACTAGCATAAAAACTGGAATCATGAAAATTCTAAACATAGTTAATTTATTTGGTAAATTCATTAACGGTTACTTTGACCTCCATTATTTTGGGTAGTATTAGTTTGACCTTGTGTGTTCTGCGTATTGTTTTGAGTAGCTTGGCCATTTTGTGTATTTTGATTTTGGTGGTTTTGTTGTGTTTGAGTATTTACATTATTAGTTGAACGTTGAGTAGTTGCACTACTTTGACGAGTACTACTGCTTTGGCTACTTTGATTGCTTTGTCCAGCAAACGTAAATCTAATTGTCATTGGGGAAGCTGGATTAGTTGCATTATGTGCATTTACCTTCTTACCAGCTAAAGTCAAAGTGGTTGACACACTGTTTCCCATTTGTACAGAAACATTGTTTACATTTTCTGGTAATTGAACTGAATGTTTCTCATTAGCTTTCAAAGTTCCTTGCCAAACAGAAGAACCGTTCACTAAAATTTGTGCCCAAACATCATTCTTAGTGGTTCCTAAAGTTAAAGTTCGGTCACTCTTCAATCCACTAACACGGTAACTATTATTACCTAAACTAGAAATTTTAACTTCTGAGGTTGTAGTTTTTGGAGTTGATTTCTTCTTTGATGAAGCTTTAGATTTTGAAGATTTGATATGAGAAGAAACGGTTACATTCTCAGCTTGATTTGCTGACTGTTGATTGGTTCCAGTAAAGAAGCGAGTGTAAACAATATAAACTACTAGAATTACTAGAACAACACCAACTACTGTTGCAATTTGAGGTAAATAGTTACGCCATAGTCCCTTACGACTATTAGTTGTCTCTTTAATTCTTTCGCTCTTATTGTCGATTGAATTTTCAACATATTCTTCTGGTTTTGCTTCAGGTACTTCAGATTTATAATCTGCTAATAATTCCTTGCCGTTAAGACCAACAACATCAGCAAATTGCCTAATAAAGGCTCTAACGTAAAAATCTCCAGGTAATTGATCAAAATCATCATTTTCAATTGCTGTAAGATATCGACGCTGAATCTTAGTTATTTTTTCTACATCTTCAATTGACATGCCCTTTGCCTTACGAGCACTGCGTAATTTATCTCCAATATCTGCCATAATATCCTCTCAACTTTTTGCAATAATTCAAATATGAGTATACCAAACTAATCGACCATTAAACAAGCCAGCCACCATCGACATAAATAGTTTGTCCAGTTAAATAGTCTGAACGTTCATCAAGCAAATTTTCTACCCAAAAAGATATATCCTTCGGATCTGCCAATCTTCCTGCAGGAATTTCATTTTTAACTTCATTTAAAGTTTCAGCATCAAAAATTGCATTCATTGGTGTATCAACTGCTCCAGGAGCAATCACATTTACAGTTAAATTAGCCGATGCTACCTCACGTGCATACCCTTGTACAAAGCTTGATAATCCACCTTTACTGGCACTATACACACTCTCTAGCGCACTTGCTTGTCCTCCATACACAGATCCAATAAATATTATTCGGCCATGTGCCTGCTTTAAAAGCTGGGATTCTAAAAGGGAAGTTATCTTTATCGGAGCTAATAAGTTAATTTGGATAATCTTCTCAATTTCATCTAATTCTTGACTTCCAAGAAATTGATAATTAGTGATTCCTTGTGTAAAAATTACAGCACTTATTGGTAAGAGATTTGATATTATTTTTTTAATTACATCATCTTCAGCCAAAAAATTTAATTTTAATGAAAAAAATTCTTGGTCTGGATAGTTTTCAATGAATTCCTGTACCATTTTACCGGCTTCTTGTTGGTTATGATTGTAATGAATATATAAAGACCAGCCATTTTCAGCCATATTTTCTGCAATAGCTCTTCCTATTCCACCAGTTGCTCCGAAAATTATTGCACGCTTCATTTAGTTAGCTTCCTCTTTACCTTTTAAAGTTGTAGTAAATATATCACTTTTATCCAATATATTTTCAACAGCTGTATAAAATTCATTAAAACTTAAAGATTGAATTGCTTGAGCTGCCGAATTAAAATTGTCATTTTCAAGTCCATATTCTGCTTCTTCAATAGCAATTGTACTAAGATCATCAAATTCTCTAATAGTCTGTGCCAATGCTTCCTTTTTTTGAAATACAAAGGACTCTTCCGTAACAGGAACTTCCAAAAGTTGGCTCTTAATATTCTTTAAAAACAAATCTGGCTTACTAGAAGCGCCGATAATTGTAGCAAAATTACCCGCAGTAGTATATGAGACCTGCAGCTCCATTGGTGAATTTAGAATACCTTGTTTTTGCATCTTTTCAAACCAAGGACTAGTTACTCCTAGCTTTGCTTGAAGCATCATTTCAAAAATACTTTGTGCTGTGCTATTCCTCAAACCTACTTTTTTAAAGTCAGGTAGTTTTATTCCTATACCGACCCTAGACGTAATTAAATCGGATGCAATAATTTTATTATGCTCTTTTTGAGAATTTACAATGGATAATTTTTTAGGTGCAACTTTTTTAGAAATTAAATATTTACTCTCAAGTTTCCCTACCTCACGTAAAATTTCTTTAGTTTGGTTTTCGCTGAATCCACCACAAGCAACAAATTCCATCCGGCAACTAACATAGTTATTGTCATAAATTTCTTGTAAAATTTCTGGCGTCATTTTTTTCAAACTAGATTTTGTACCGGTTAAATCTTCTGCCAAACTTGTTTTCGGAAACATCATTTGCATTAATTCATAATTTACTTGCCAATTGGGGTCGTCTTGATACATCGCTAATTCTTGAGCAATAATTTTTGATTCTTTAGCAACATTGCTTTTGGTGAAATGCGTTGTTCCGACTAATTCAAAAATTAATGGTAAAACCTGACGCCAATGTTCAGTAAAGCTCGCATAAAACATTGTTTCATTATAGGTAGTAAACGCATTCGTCGAAGCTCCAAGTTCTTCAAAACGTTGCGAAATGTCACCATCTTTTTTAGTAAATAATTTATGCTCTAAAAAATGTGCTCCACCACATAATTTTTGAGGATCACTGCCACCAAAATCTACGATTATTCCCATAAACTTTTGTGCAAAAAGTGGTCTCCTAATTACTTTTGCACGAAATCCAGACTTGTAATCTCTAGTTGTTACATCTAATTTTTTCATTTTAAACAATAGCTTTCGTTAAAGTATAATTTTTGGCTGAATTCAATTAATTTATCTATCTTAAAGCGATCAACATCAGCAATTCTCTGTACAAAAGTATAGTCACGCCCTCTTAGAGCATTGGCTAGCATCTGAATCAAAATCAAATCTTGCCGATCAGTACTAATTTGGTAGTTACGCTTTAAGGCAGATTTAGCCTTAGAGAAAATTCCTTCATTCACTTTTCCATCTTGTACTGCTTTTACACCCATTTTAATTGCTTTAGAAGCAGCTGCTATTTTATCTTTAGAAATTCCTGTACTAATTAAAAATAGAGAATTATTGAGATAATTAGTCGCATCAATTGCATATGCTGCTCCTAGTTTTTTTCTAACTTCAGTAAAGAGCTTAGACGACTCATCCCCAGCAAGATATTCTCCTAAAAATAATCCACCAAATTGTTTTAAATATATTGGAAGAGATTGATCATACCCATACCCAATTAAAAGCTGTGCTTGTTCACTCTTAAATTGTATCTCTCCTTCAATTGGATTTTCTTCTGCAGGAAGAGACAATGTAGAAACTACAAAATCATCAAAATAGCCAGGCCAATCAAGTTGTGTTTGAACTAAGTCAGTTAAGCTATCGGGATCTTGTGCTTGTCCTAAACAAAAAGCTGGAGCATTTTTCAACGTATTAAAAAATGACTTAATTTCTTCTAAACTAGCGTTTTTGAGTGTCTTTTCATCCCCAAAAACACTATCTTGGTAACTAGGCATATTTCGATACCAGGTATTAAAAAATCCGCTTAAAGAAACATTCGCCGGCAACTCATAATATTGTTTTCTTTCTTGTTCGAGTTGCCTTTTTGCTAATTCTAATAATTGACCATCAAAAAGAGGCTCTTTTACCACCTTAAAGAAGGCATCCATTATTACTTTATAATTATAGTCCGGATCTAAGATTTCACGTGGTTCAACGAAATTTATAGTATAAAAAACTACGATTTGATTTCCAAATACTTCAGGAAAAACTTGCAAACTCGTATTATAAAGGTTAGAAAAAGTTTTTGCCTGTAAGTTTATACCCGGAAATTCTTTAGTGGCATTGCTCTGCATGCAAGCTAAGATATTTGCTAATGCCAGTGTTTTTTTATCTAAAGGTAAACGTAAAAAACAGCCCAACGTGGCTGTTTTAAATTTTAAATTATGGTCAATTCTAATATTTGTCATAATTACTGGTCATCGTCCTTTTCTGGTGGAATAAGTACTTGTCTAGGTTTTGATCCTTCGGATGGTCCGACAATTCCTTTAGCTTCCATTTCGTCTACAATTCTTGCAGCTCGATTATATCCAATTCTAAATCTACGTTGAAGCATAGAAACACTAGCTGATTGTTGCTTTCTCACTAAGGCTACTGCCTGATCATAAAATTCATCTTCAGGCTCATCTTCATTCTCAGCTTGACCCTCAGAATCATTTTTCGAAGGAATCATATCTTCGTTATATACGGCCTCTTGTTGTTCCTTTACCCAGGATACTATTTTTTCTACCTCAGTTACAGAGATATATGCTCCCTGAACTCGCTCAGGCTTAGCAGCACCAATTGGCAAGAAGAGCATGTCTCCACGTCCTAGAAGTTTTTCTGCACCAACTTGATCCAAAATAGTTCGTGAATCTACTCCACTAGAAACAGCAAAAGAGATTCTTGAAGGAACATTTGCCTTAATTAACCCGGTGATAACATCAACACTAGGTCTTTGAGTTGCTAAAATCATGTGAATTCCTGCTGCTCGCGCCATCTGAGCTAAACGAACAATTGCATCTTCTACATCATGCCCGGCAACCATCATTAAATCACTTAACTCATCAACAATCACTACAATATAAGGTAGCTTTTCCATTACTGAATTATTTTTATCAGCATTATTTTCAACTACTTTTTGATTGTACTCAGTAATATTTCGAACGCCTCCAGCAGCAAAAAGCTGGTAGCGTCTTTCCATTTCTTTAACAGTTTTACGCAAGGCATTCGTTGCTAATTTAGCATCTGTAACAACAGGGATTAGCAAATGGGGAATTCCATTATACACAGAAAGTTCAACCATTTTTGGATCAATTAGTACTAACTTTACATCCTCAGGGTAAGCCTTCATCAAAACACTAGTAATAATTGTGTTAATTGCAACAGACTTACCGGATCCAGTAGATCCCGCGATTAACAAGTGTGGCATCTTACGTAAATCTGCTGAAATTACTTTTCCTTCAACATCTTTGCCTAACGGCACATCAAGCGAAACCTCTTTTGATTTTGCATCTTGATGAACCATAACATCTTTAAATGAAACGGCAGAAGTAGTTCGATTCGGCACTTCAATACCAATTAATGGTTTACCTGGAATTGGAGCTTCAATACGGATATCTTTTGCAGCCAAAGCCAAAGCAAGATCATCCGCTAAGTTGACTATTTTACTTACTTTCACTCCAACTGCTGGCTGGACTTCATAGCGAGTAACCGTTGGACCTAATACAGCTTTTTTTACGATAACATGCACGCCAAAGCTCTTAAAAGTTGACTCTAAAACTTCTGTATTTTTTTGAATTAAAGCCTTGTCTTGACTCTGATCTACATTTTTTATAGGTGACAATAAATTAATTGGCGGCTTTTTATAGTTGGGATTCTTTGGCTGACTACTTTGTTTTGTCTCTAAATCTCCATGATCAACAGTTTGAAGTTCTTGTTTCATCTTTTGATCTTCTTCAGCATAAGAATGTGAAGCTGGCAAATCATCTGTAGAAGTATCTTCAACTTCTGTTGCTATCGGAGTGCTTTCTTGGGAAACTTCAATTGGAGGCTCAAATTTTGGACTGCTTTCTTCCTTAACTTTATTAGAAGCCGCAGGTTCACTATTAAAATCAGACATACTTGGGAAAGTATCATCATGATTATCTAAAGGATCGGTTAGTTTTTCTCGATTATTTAATTTTTCTTGCTTATTTTGCTCATGCTTTTCAACTAAATCGCTGTATTTACTTTTTAAAGCTTCTCCAGCATCTTTATTTTTCTCAATTACTAATTGTGAACCTTTTTGAAAACCGGACAGCAAGGTAGCAAATTTCACGTTACAGATCATTAAAAGACCGATTAGCATCATCAACAAAGATATTACTTCAGATCCTACGGTTCCCAAAATTGGAAAAACAAGTTGATAAAACATGCTTCCAATAAAGCCGCCACCAACCTTAGTTGTAATCTGCGCCCGGGAAAATTCTTCACCAATTGATGTCAAAAAAGCATTTACAAATCCTTGATGAATCATCATTTGATTAAAAACGCGAGAACTTTCCCAAAGGAGTAAGCCTAAGTAAAATACACCTAACCCACTACCACGCTTCAAACTGAAATGCGGGGGTTGATTATAAATAACCATCACTAAGCCAAACAAACCAAGAATAATACTAGCTAAATAGTGGCTATCACCAACGAAAAATCGAATTAAATTAATTAGTTGTTGACTAAATAAACCGAAATGAACGCAACTTAAAACTGCTACTAAAACAAGTACTATTCCTGTAATGACCCAGTCCATACTTTGCTTTTTCTTTTTAGTAGTTGTTTTTTTCTTTTTTGTTGCCCTGCGTTTTCGTTTTTTAGCCATCAAGACACCTTCTCAATCTTTTTATTTGTCATCTTTATCTTTTTGATTATCCTTGTTTAACTCGTTAAAGTTCGACTTAAAACTAAGGTTAACTGGGTGATCTAAAGTTAATTGAGTAATTTCATAAGTCAAAGTTTCAATTTCTTCAACTAAAGGTCTAGAAAGTAGTTGATACTCTGACGGTTCTAAATCTGAACCATCCCCAAAATAGTCAACAAATTGAACCACTCTAGTAATTACTCCACTAACTGTAAAGTCACCTGGAGCAGGTGATACTTCAAAAGGAACGGCAATTTCGAAATATTTGCCATTCTTACCTTCATCTTGACTACCATCTTCTAAATCTTGATAAACCTGGCGCAAGGAAACATTAACTTCATTTTTCACCTTTTGTTCATCATTTAAATCATAGTGAAAAGAACGAACTACGATTGGGGTCATATTTTTAAAATCCATTTTAATTCTCTCCTAAATTTCTTTCATAACGTTCAGGACGATTGTAATTATCCTTTAACTTATCATTTTCATAGTGATGGCTCTTTTCCATATTTGGAAAACCTTGCTGTCTTAAAGCTTCCAGCAGAACCATAGCAACTGAATTTGATAAATTATAACAACGAATATTATCAGACATAGGAATTCTAAGATTCCTATCATAATATTCTCTCATAAAAGTTTCTGGCAAGCCTGTTGTTTCTTTACCAAAAACAAAATAATAATCTTTATTGGGATCCGTATAGTCTACTTGAGCATAATTTTTTGAAGAAAACTTTGAGATTAAGTACATTTCATCATTTGGACCAAGTGTATTTAAAAAAGCTTCTAAATCATCATGCATTCTAATATCAACTTTATCCCAATAATCTAATCCAGCACGCTTCATTTTTTTATTATCAATTTGAAAGCCAAGCGGTTCGATTAAATCTAACACTGTATTAGTACCTGCACAAGTACGAGCAATATTTCCCGTATTTGCTGGCATCAATGGTTCATAAAGTACAACGTGATTTGTCATAAAAAAACTCCTCTTGTAAAAAAACGCAGCACCTGTAATATGGCAAGTACCACGCTTAATTCTATCTTCAATTCTACTCTTTACTTCCTTGAGTATCACTATCTTCGATTGACTCATCATCATAAAGATTTGAAATCTTACGATAATAATTGAATAGTCTGGTTACAATTATTTTGATTACAGCATAGACAGGGATGGCAAAAATAACTCCCCATAAACCAGCTACTGCGCTTGCACCAATTAATAGCAAAATAGTTGTAACAGGATTCATATTCATCTTATTTCCCATTACTAGTGGTGAAATAACGCGTCCTTCAAGTGTTTGCTCTATAGCAAAAACTATTAAGACTTTGATCAACATCATTGGAGAGCTGATTAATCCTAAAATAATTGCAGGAATAAAGGCAATAAATGTACCAAAATATGGGATCATATTCAAAATTCCAGCTAAAACTGCTAATGTAATTCCATAATTTAATCCAATTACTGAATAACCTATTGCAAACATTACTCCAACCCAGAAGGCAACAGTAATTTGACCTCGAATATAGGAAGCAACTGCTCCATTAATATCACTAAGTAAGCTTGAAAAACTAGGTTGTAGTTTTTTAGGAGCAAACTTAGTCACATAAGGATTCAAACGAGGACCATCTTTTAACATAAAGAATAAAACAAATGGTGCTGTTAATAAGGTCATAAAAATCATTGTAATTACGTTAACAGCAGATGACAAGTTACTCAAGGCTAAATTGAAGCTATCCTGACCTGTTTTAAATATTTTAGTTTGTGCATCAGAAATAGCTTGATTAATTCCTCCGCGAACTCCATTTAAACGTGGATCGCGAATCATCTTTTCGAAACCTTTTTGTGCATCTTTCCAATAAGTTGGCCAATTCTTTACTAGGGAATCAGTTTGATGCTGAATAATAGGGATCAAAGTATTAATGATCCAAATCAATCCTCCTACAACGATAACAAATAGTAGAATAATCGTAATTATTCGGGGAACTTTTAATTTTTTCTCCATCCAATCAACTACTGGATCCATTAAATAGTATTGGATTGATGCAACTAAAATTGGTGGAAAAATTGCATTAAAAAATGTCCAAAAAGGATTTAACACAAAAGAAATTTGGTTAAATACCAAAATGATCAAGAAGAACAATAAAATATTAAGTAAGGCTATGCTAAAACGGTTGTTCAAAAACCACTTAACAAAAAAATTACTCTTCTGATGATGTTTTTTTACATCCATAGCTTTCCCTCTTATCTATGTTCATAGGTAATCCAGTCGCCTACCTTAAATTCTGGCATTTTTTCTTTAGAATCTTTTTCTAAATATATAGCATTAGTCATTGGCTTTTTTGGAACTTCATCAGTAAATACTAAAGTAGCATGACCAATAGCTTGCATATTCATTTGAACCATTGGCCCAACATATAAGGCTAGATAAGTAGTACCATCAATTGTGATAGAATCGTCTTTTTTAAAGACAAATTTTTCTACTGGTGTTGCTGGATCGAACCCTTGTAATACAGCAACATCCCGCAACTTATCAGTAGCTTTATTATCAAACAAAATTACGATGTTATCTGCTGGATCTAATGCTTCCGGACCAATAGCAGTAATTGTAGAATTCCATTTCATTTTTATCAACCTCTTTATTAAATTTTACCATATCAACTTATTTATCCAATAACACTTAATTGCGATTGCCTATTCTTACTAAAAGGTAGAAAATAAATATGTTATGGAAAGTTTTTATCAGGAGGCTAACATAAAAATTATGAAAGTTTGGTTTGGTGGCTATACGAGCCATGATTCAAAAGGTATTTATACCGCTAATGTTGAAAATGATGGAACTGATATTAAACTAACTAATATTAAAAACACTGTTGAAGTTGAAAGACCAACGTATTTCCAATTAGTTGGTGATTTATTGTTTACTATCATCCAAAAAGGCGACCAAAGCGGTATTGCTACCTATAGAATTAAAGATGGTGAAGCTGAAAAATTAGATACCTATTTTCACAAAGGAGCAGCTCCTTGCTACATCAGTGTTGATTCACAAAAGCATTTAATTTTCACTGCAAATTATCACTTAGCAACTATTAATGTGTTTTCTTACGATAAAAATGGAAAATTAACCTTTATTACCAACGATAAGCATGAGGGCCATGGACCAAGAGTAGAACAAGATCAGGCTCACCCACATTTCTTCGATGAGACTCCTGCTGGTAATTTAGTTTCATGTGATTTAGGAATTGATGCTGTTGATTTTTATAAGTTAGATGACAACGAATTAAAACACCTAGCACGCTATCAAATGGAAAAGGGCTTTGGTACTCGGCACATTACCTTTTCACCAGACGGTAAAACCATGTACATTGTTGGTGAATTATCTAGTCAGGTTAATGTTGCCCGTTTAAATGAAAATACTTGGAAATTTGAGGATATAGCAACATATAAGACTATCCCTGATGATTTTACTGATCATAATGGGGCTGCTGCAATCAGAATTTCGAAAGATGGAAAATTTATTTATATTTCTAATCGTGGTCATGATTCGATCGCTGTTTTTAAAGTTTTAGATGATGGAAAACTAGAATTAGCTCAAAGAATTTCTGTCTTTGGTTCCTTCCCGCGTGATTTTAACTGGGATAAGGCAGAAAAGTACCTAGTTGTAGCTAATCAAAATACTAATAACGCAACTCTTTACCGTCGAAATTCTGAAACTGGTAGTCTAACTCCAATTCAAAAAGATATTTCTGTTCCTGAAGCTACACGTGTATTATTTGAAGAGGATTGAAATTGTTCTATAAATTAAGCCATGAATACTCATGGCTTTTATTTATTGGAAAAAGGATACATAATATGCAAAATAATGCGGCTGATAAACTTTCACCTTTCAAAAAATTAACAGTAGAACAACAACATCTAATTACTCAGATTATTTCTTTTACTAAACAACACATTAATCGGAACTTTCCCGCTGTTTTCACCATCTATGGCGAGGCTGGTACAGGAAAAAGCGTTGTTCTTTCTTCCCTGTTTTACCAAATACAAAAATTACGTCATGATAAAACTAGTAGTATTTATCAAACTAACAATTATTTTCTTGTTAATCATCCAGAGATTTTGAAAGTTTATCGTCAAATTGCTGGAACTTTACCTAACCTCTTAAAGAAAAATTTTCAAAGACCAACTACTTTTATTAATCAATTAGATAAGAAAAATGAACACGCTGATATTGTTATAATCGATGAAGCGCACTTACTTCTTTCTAAGCCAGATCATTACAATAATTTTTATCATGAAAATCAGTTAACTGAAATTATTAAAAGAAGTAAGGTAGTGATTTTAGTATTTGATCCATATCAAGTACTAAAAATGAAAACTCTTTGGACTAAAGATCGCCTAGAAAAAATTATCGATCCCTATCCTCATCAAAAATATCATTTAAAACATCAATTTAGGATGACTGCTTCTTCTGAATTACTTAGTTGGTTCAATTCATTTACTAAACATAAAATCATCGATCCTATCCCTACTAATGCTAATAGCAACTATGACTTTCGTATTTTTGATAATGCCGAGAAAATGCGAAAGGAAATCGTTAAGCGCAACTGTGAAGTAGGATTAAGTCGAGTTCTTTCTACATCCGGCTATCCTTCGACCTTAGATGGAGGCAAACATTACATCCAAGAAGGAAAATTCAAAATGCCATGGGACCAATATAACTACACTGCCACTCCTTGGGCTGAAATACCAAAAACAATTGATGAGGTAGGCTCAATATATACTTGTCAGGGATTTGATTTAAACTATGCTGGTATTATTATCGGTCCGCCCATCAGCCAAATCCCCGGCACAAACAAAATCCGTGTTAATTTAGACAAAATAACTGATGTAGAAATGTTTAAAAAGAGAAAAGATTTATCTGATCCTCGTGAAATCAAAACTCTTGAAGAAGAAATGGTTCTTAATTCTTTAAATGTTTTATTTAAGCGGGGAATCAAAGGAACTTATCTTTATGCTCATGATCCCTTGCTTAGAAAAACCTTAGTCTCTATGTTCAAGCAAGCAACACAAAAGACAAAATAAAAGATTATGGTTTAAAACAAACCATAATCTTTTTTTGTTAATTCTCATTCAAATAAATTGTTACATCTTTAAATTAGATTTGCTTCTTCAAGCAATTCTTCAATCCATGTTCCCTTAATCTTCTTCATACCAGCTTTTACGGCTAACTTTTCTGGTAATGGCATTTCTTGGTCTGCTAATTTCTTTTTATCAGACATGTAATACATAGCACGAAGTAATTCTCGGATATCATAAACAGAACTCCAAACTTCTGGAACTCCTCGATCTACATTAAGTAGTGTATAAACAGATTCCATAGCTGTTCTAACTGAATATTCTGTAGTAAACACTGTATCTCTAGTAGGACTTTCAGCAAAGTTACCAATAAATGCTAAATTTTTTGATCCTTCTGGTACAACAGCTGGCCGGTCCCCATCATGACGAGGCATGAAGTAACTAGTAATATAAGGCATATATACCGGAACGGTGTTCATATTTTCTTCTGAAGACAATTCTTTAATTTCACTTTCTGGCACACCCAAATGATAAAGCATTTCTTCAGCAATTTCTTGTCCAGTACAGTCGACTACCTTTTTCTTAATATAATTCCCCTCAGTATCTGAATACAAAGCATAGATCCAGACTACAATCTCATTTGGCTTTTGAGTTGGAAAATGAGGTTGACGGTGAATAGTAAAACTTAGACCCCAATTTGAATCTGTAACCGTAATAATTCCACCAGTATTTACTTTTCCATCATACAAACTACGTTTAGTCAATCTTTCAAAGTAAGGGGCTACTTTTTTATTCTTTAATGTTGTAGTTGCAGAAACAAACCATGATTTTTCAGGTAAGTTTTCACTAAAGACATCAGGGTGACCAAATGCTGGATCTTGTTTAGCTAAGTTTTCCCATAACTTCCAAGATCCACCCTTAGCATGAGTAATTGGCGCAGGCGTAGTTTGGTTCCCATAAGTAGAGCTTTCAGTAATTGATCCATTAGTTACAAAGACAATGTCATCTTCAGTTAAATCAATATCTTCTTGCTTACCGTTCTTCTTCATCACAATCTTTTTAGCAACTTTTTCATTTCCTTCATGGTCAACTAATACATTTTCTACTTGAACACCATATTCAAATTTAACGCCATGGTCTTTTAGATATTTAAGTAGTGGCTTCACCATAGAATCATATTGATCATATTTGTTAAACTTCAAGGCAGTAAAGTCAGGTAAACCATCAATATGGTGAATGAAACGCATACAATAACGTCTCATCTCTGCAAGAGAATGCCATTTTTCAAAAGCAAACATCGTTGACCAATAAGTCCAAAAATTAGTTTCAAAAAATTCAGGTGAAAACCATTCTTCAATTGTTTTTCCTTGAAGTTCAGATTCTGGTGTTAAAACTAACTTAACAATTTCACTAGCATGCGAACCCAATTGATATAGTCCATCTGTTGGCAATTCATTACCACGCTTATGAATCAATCGACAATTCGAGGAGTTAGGATCCTCTTTATCAAGCCAGTAATATTCATCTAAGTAAGAAGCTCCTGGTATCCGCAATGATGGAACTGATCGATACATGTCCCACATACATTCAAAGTGGTCTTCCATTTCTCTACCACCTCGAACTACAAAACCAGCATTAGGCCGGTTAGTCCCATCTAGAGAGCCGCCCGCAACATCCAATTCTTCTAAAATATGAATTTTATCACCAGACATCTTAGCATCTCGAACCAAAAAGAATGCTGCTGAAAGGCCCGCTAATCCACTACCGATTATGTAAGCAGATTTCTTGTCTACACCAGCCGGCTTTTTAGTATCCGCAAAAGCTTCATAGTTTCCTTTTGAATAGTACATACAAGTGATCCTCTTTTCTATATTTGAATAGTATTAACACTTCTTATATTTAATTCTATGTAAAGCGGTTACACTAGTCAATCAATTTAGCTGTTATATTTATAATTCATTACTTATCAAGTTCTTCCATAATATTTCCATATCAATAGGATCTGCTATTTCAATTTTTTGTCTTTTTTTTGAAAAAGGATCATCAAATTCAAGATAAAAACAATTTAACGCTTGTCGCTTAAAATTATCTTTAATTCCATACAAAGGATCACCGAACAAGGGATGTCCTAAATATTGCATGTGCACTCTAATTTGATGAGTTCGTCCAGTTAAAAGCTGTAATTCTATTAAGCTAGCACCTTTAACTTGATCTAAAACCCGATATTTTGTAACTGATCTTTGTCCGTTATTTACTACTCCGCGCTTAACTCCGGCATCTATTTTGCCAATTGGTGCATCAATAGTTCCTTGTCTTTGTGCTTCTTCAAAATTTCCATGCACAATTGCATGATATTTCTTAATAAACTCATTTTTTTCCATCTTACTAAAACGTGCATGCGCAACTGCGTTTTTTCCTACCAAAACTAATCCAGATGTATCTCGATCAAGTCTTGTGATCACATGTGGCTTAAGATCAGTTTGTTTTTGTTGTTGAAAATAGTGCAATAAACGATTTACTACTGCATCACTATCTTCATAGCGAGATGGAATTGACAAGATTCCGGCATCTTTATTAATAACTAAATAATCTTTTTGTTCAAAAACGATATTTAGCTTCTTAGACGAGGGCTTTAACCATTTATTTTCTTTTTCTTCTCCTAAAATAAAAATTACTTCATCTCCAGCATGCAGCAAGTAGCTAGTATACCGGCGGTGATGATTCACTAGAACCATCCCACCATGATGCTGGCTATTAGTCAAAGCGCGTTTAGAAAAACCATTTTTTAACAAAAAACGCCCCAGTTTCTGAGGTGTTTTATTTTCAAATTTTAATTTAAAATATTGCATTATTGTTTATCTTTAGGTTGGCCGATAAAAGCATCTTCTACACGATTCCAAAAATGAGTATGTTGATACTTATCGAAGCGAATAACATGTTGAGAAATACGGTACTCAATTTTTTTAATATGCTTGTGATTAAATTCATAACCATCAAATGTAACTACATAATGATCATCGCTACCTGTTTCCGGCTTAATGGTGATCCATTCATCGGGTGCAATTACAATTGGAGATGAGAGTGTTCTAAACACACGATTATTAATTGAAGCTATTTCAGTCATTTGTAAAGCTTTTAAACGTGGATGAATGACAGCACCGCCTAATGACTTACTATAGGCAGTAGAACCTGTAGGGGTAGAAACACATAAGCCATCTCCCTTAAAACTTTCAAAAAACTGGTCTCTGATGTAAACATCGGCCTTTAAAGTCTTAGAAACTCGTTTAATAGTTGCCTCATTTAATGCAAGCAACTTTTTCTTTTCACCTGCTCCAGTAGTAATGATCAATTCCAAGAGTGGATAGGAAGCTGAAGATGGTTGCTTCTTAGTCAAATTATCTACCATCTTGTTAATTTCAAAATTACGCCAGTCAGTATAAAAACCTAAGTGTCCAGTATGAACACCAATGAATCTAATTTTATCAACTAGATTTTGGTATTTATGAAATCCCGAAATTAATGTTCCATCTCCTCCGATAGTAATTACCACGTCAGGATTTTCAGGATCAATTTCAATTTTTCTAGCATTTAGTAATTTTTCTAATGCTTTAACTACTGCTAAGGTTTCAACTTTATCATTATAAACGAGTGCGACTTTCATTATTGCTCTTTTCCTTTAGATTTAGTAAAAATTCTCTGTGCTTCCTGCACTTCATCTTTAATTGATGACATTTCTTCATCTAACTTATAAGCAGCCTCAGCTGTTGTCTTAAGTCGCTTAGAAATATCTTCCGGGTATTTTCCCTGATATTTATAGTTCAGTGTGTGTTCTACTGTTGCCCAGAAATTCATTGCTAAGGTACGAATTTGAATTTCAGCAATTATTTTCTTTGGTCCATCAGGTAAAAAAACTGAATATTCAATTACCATATGATAGGATCGATATCCTGATGGTTTAGCATTTTGAATATAGTCTCTTTCCTCAACTACTTGCATATCTTGCCGTTCATGAATTAAATCAACTACTCGATAGATATCATCAACAAATTGACACATAATTCTAATACCAGCAATATCTTGCATATCATTCTCAATGACCTCAGGGGCAATAACACGCCGTGTCATTTTTTCTTTAATTGAATCAACTGTTTTAACACGTCCGACCACGAATTCAATCGGCGAATGCTCACCCTTGTTTAAAAAACTTTGTCTAAGTGATCGAAATTTAACTTTTAATTCAGAAACAGCCTGTTGATAAGGCCATAAAAATAAATCCCAATCTTTCATGTATAAATCCTTTCCGTTTCAAACAAAATTATTCTACCATATAGAGGGATAACATTAACTAGTGAAAGGATAAAATTATGAGTAAAAATTTAGAAATCGAATCAAAAACTCTACTAGATAAAGAAACCTATGAGAAAATGCGTGCAGCTTTTACCGCAAAATCTGATTTTATTCAAAAGAATTATTATTTTGATACACCAGACTTTGATTTAAAAAATAGTGATGCTAGCTTAAGAATCAGAATTCTTGTTGATCATGCAGAGCAAACTATTAAAGTTAAAGAAACTAATCCTAAGGAAAAGAAATACAGTGAACGGATCGAAATTAATGATTTACTATCTGTAGCACAAGCTGAACAAATGACTCAAAGTTCATATGAAGGTGACTTCTTTTTATTTGGGGGAGATGTTGGTGATTACCTCCAAAAGCATTATTCCAATGAAGCAATTCACTCTTTGAAATTAATTTCTTGGAGTCAAACTCGAAGAATACTAGCTAACGGTCCAGAAAACTGTGAATTGACTTTAGATTTAACAGAATTTCCAGATGGATACTATGACTTTGAATTAGAAATTGAAAATGATGATCCTGATATCATCAAAAAGGTACTTTCTGAATTAGAAAAACAATTTAATTTTACAGTTAATAAGGAAAATACTAATCAAAGTAAAGTACAGCGTGCTTGGGAACATAAAAAATAAAACAAATTTTTTTCCATTTCATTCATTTTCTGATACAGTATTCATGAACTTGGATGGAGGAAATAACAAAATGTTTGAAATATTTTTCTTTGTTAATCCAATTGGGGTTAACTGTTATCAAAATGAGCAGGAAATAATCGCTGCAGTCAGTGGTTACAATCAAAATATTTCTTACCACTTTATTCCCATAACTACGATGAACACAATTCGGAACGATATCAAAGCTAGACATCTTTCTTTAAATAATGTCGAAGTTTTCAACACTTTTAGTCAAAGTGCTTACAACGCAACTAAAGATTATCACACTCTAAAATTAATTGTCGGCAATAAAAAGGCTAGACAATATATCATTAATTTGCAGCATGCGATTAATGATATGAATAGAACTTATTCTCCAGAGCTCGTTGATGAGATTCTAAATTCTTTAGATGTTTCAATAAAAAACTTCAAAAAGAATCGAGAATCAAACTACATAAAGCTCTCAATGGATAAGGATTTAAAACTCGCTGATGACTTAAACGTCGTCACTACTCCTACAACCATTATTTTTAACTATGATGATGACCAAGGAGATTCTGGTATGATGATCGAAGGTTGCGCAAATCGTGAAGAAATTGAATCTGCAATCGTTGGGGATAAACAGACTAGTAGTGATAATAGTTTACGCTTGTTATAATTCAATTAGGCTAGATGATTTTTTGAATCATCTAGCTTTTTTTGTAGATAAGTTATTATTGGACTCTTTTCCTTTGGCTCCCTCAGTTCTAAAAATAGTTTCTCAGGTATATCTGCTACTGAAAAATGTAATTGGTATAACAAAGAAGCAATTTCTAACCCTAGTTTACTTTTATGAGTAATTTGTTTCTGTAAATATATTTTTTGATCTTGAATAGAAGAATACTTTATATTTCGTCGATTAGTTGGAGCAAAAGTAAATAAATTTGCAATTCCCTTCTCATCTAAAGAAAAATGTTTTATATCATAACTTATTTCTGAACTAACTGCAGCCTTTAAAATATTATATTTTAATGTAATTACACAACTAAATGGATTAATTTCTAAATAATACCATTGCCATTTTGGGCTATACCTTAGAAATATTTCTTTTGAACGACTAAGTTTATTTTTTAAATAATGCCTTTGACCCACAATCCAAATATCTTTTATAGATAATTTTTCATATAAACTATGTCGATGCTTAAATTCTGTCTCGCTTAACGGAGCACACTGCACTTCAAAAGCTAATTTATTTTCTACTAATACATCAGCTCTCAATTGTTGATCAAGCAATGGGACCTCAACTTCTGCATTAACTCCATTTGCTTTTAGTGCAGTACATAAAAGTTGCTTAGATTGATAATGTTCTTCTTTCTCTCCTGTTCCCCTAACTTGATAGAAATGCTTAAAAAATGGTAGCTTTTCTTCTGATAGAATCAAAATCATTCGTTTTCTACAAGACGGACAAGTATAATAATCCTGATTTAACTTCTTAAATCCTTTATTAACTTGTTCTGCTTCCTTGATGGCTAAGACTAATTTTTTATTTAAAATAGCTGCGTACATTTTATCGCCCAATATTATATACGCAAAAAGAGAGATGATTTTTTCATCTCCCTTTTTTAATCGAAATATTCTCTTATATTCCCTAATGCATCTTGGCCAATTAAGCACTTAGCATTTTTCTTTATTCTTTGGAATTGCTTTTCAGTCATTCCAGTTCCATATTCATTAGCAATTACCCAAGTATCTTCGGGTTTCAATTCTACATAATTATCATCTAAATAGGCTAAATCTAGATAGTATTCATGATGATAGGTATATAAACTGGAGGCTAATCCTTCAACCTTTAAAGCATCGGCTAAGGCTGCAACTAAATCAATACTATCCAGCTTAAAGACGCGACGATTATCACTGACTAATTTTTCACGATCATCATTAATTTCAGTTTTGCGTTGATCATCATCTCCAGCCCCTAATCCCTTTAAAAGATCTCTTAATTGATCATTCGGATTGTTACTACTATCATCATCACTATCAGGTACTTTTGAAATAAGTAATTCTAATCCAGAACTACTTGGCATCACCTGAAAAGTAACGGGATCTCCTTTAGCAAAAGTATGATCTGTGTCGACTTCACTTAAAATTTGATAGAAGAAATGTTGAATTTGACTTTTGTTTCCTAACAAGTCGAGCATTGTTATTCCGCGTTCTTTAAGTTCATCTGCGTCCATTGTTACACGAATGGTATTTTCACTTATTCTGTGTACTTCCACTTATTATCACCTCGAAGTCTCTATCTTTAATACATTGTAACCTATTTTCCTACTCATATAAAAACGCTAGCTTAAAAAAGCTAACGTTTTTACAATTTTTAATTAAAAATCAGCAGTCATTGCTTGGATCTCTTCAAGTTCTAAGCGACGAACTTTACGAGGAAGAAATCTCCTAATTTCATCTTCGTTGTAGCCTACCTGTAAACGTCTATCATCCATAATGATTGGACGTCTTAATAGGCTAGGATTCTTTTCAACAAGATCAATTAGTTGATCAATTGATAAATCATCTAAATTAATCTTTAAGTTTTGGAAAGTACGAGAACGAGTAGAAATAATTTCTTCTGTGCCGTTTTCAGTCATTCGTAAAACTTGCATGATTTCCTCTTTATTTAGTGGATTGGCGAAAATATTTCTTTCCTTAAATGAAATATCGTGTTCCTTCAACCATGCTTTAGCTTTACGACATGAAGTACAACTTGGTGATGTATATAAATTTAACACTTAACTCCACACTCCTTTGCGTGTAGAAAAATAACTACTGTTTCACTTACATAAGATATTGTATCACAAATACTTGTCTTTTATAAGTTGTAATCAAATTTCTTTTATTAGCTTACATAGTATACTTTAGCAACAAATATTGAAGTTTGTGTGAAGTTCTAACAAAAAAAGAGTACTATTTTAGTACTCTTTTTTCTAATCAAGAATATTAAGCTTCTTCATAGTTTCTTCAACTAATTTCTTGTTTTCATCAGCAGTTTCTGAAACAAAACAAGCTTTATTTGCTAATTCTTTAATATCTTCAGTATTGATCTTCTTCATCAAACTTCTGATACGTAAAATTGAAGTTGCACTCATTGAGTATTCATCAAGTCCCATTGACAAAAGGATTGGGAACATAATGTCATCACCTGCAGCTTCACCACACATACCACACCAAATACCATTTTCATGAGCACCATCAATAGTGTGCTTAATCAAACGTAAAACAGATGGGTTGTATGGTTGGTAAAGATAAGAAACGTTATCATTACCACGATCAGCAGCCATAGTATATTGGATTAAGTCGTTAGTTCCAATTGAGAAGAAATCAACTTCTTTAGCAAATTGATCAGCTAAGACAGCAGCAGCTGGAACTTCGATCATCATACCAACTTGTAAGTCGTCACCGATCTTAACGCCTTCTTTAGCGAGTTTATCTTTTTCTTCAGCTAAGATTTGTTTTGCTTCACGTAATTCTGCTAAAGTACCAATCATTGGGAACATAATTCCTAATGGACCATATACAGATGCACGAAGTAAGGCTCTTAATTGAGTTCTAAAGATATCCTTGTATTGCATTGAAAGACGGATAGCACGAACACCTAAGAATGGGTTCATTTCTTCTGGAAGATCCCAGTAATCTAAGTGCTTGTCTCCACCAATATCACAAGTTCTAATGATAGTTTGCTTACCATCCATGTCTTCGATAACTTTCTTGTAAGCATCAAATTGAGCTTCTTCGGATGGGAAGTCTTTTGAATCCATGTATAAGAATTCAGTTCTGTACAAACCAATTGCTTCAGCACCGTTTTCTTTTACACCCTTCATATCATTAGGAGTACCGATGTTAGCAGCGATAATAAATTTCTTACCATTTGCAGTTACAGATGGTTCATTCTTTAGCTTCTTCCATTCTTCCTTTTGCTTAGCGAAGGCTTCACCTTTCTTAGTGTATTCTTCGATTTGAGCATCAGTTGGATTAATGATAGCATCGCCGTCTAAACCATCGGCAATAAGCATATCGCCATCTTTAACATCTTTAGTAATAGTTTCAGTACCAACAACAGCTGGAATTTCCAATGAACGAGCCATGATTGCTGAGTGAGCAGTTCTACCACCAACATCAGTTACAAATCCCTTAACGTACTTCTTGTTAAGTTGAGCTGTATCACTTGGTGTTAAATCGTAGGCTACTACTACAACTTCATGGTCAATAGCTGCAGGATCTGGCAATTTCTTACCAAGAAGATGTGCCATAAGACGCTTTGAAACATCGCGTACGTCAGCTGCACGTTCTTGCATATATGCATTGTCAGTCATACCTTCAAAAATAGTAATGAATTTTTGAGCAGTTTCATCTAATGCAGCTTCAGCATTAATTTTTTGATCTTTGATTTCTGTTTCAATAGCCCCAGTAAATTCTGGGTCGCTTAAGAATAGAAGGTGGGCATCAAAAACTTGTGCTTCTTCTGGTCCTAAACTTTCCTTAGCTTTATCACGAACTTTTTCAAGTTCTTTAGTTGATTCTTCAACAACTTTTTTAAAGCGAGCTACTTCAGCATCAACATCGCTAACTGAGGTTTTAGAAAACGAAAGGTCAGGTTCTACCAAAAGGTAGGCTGGTGCAACTGCAATACCATCACTGGCTGCAATTCCCTTTAAAGTTTTCGACATTATTCAGCTAAACCTTCCTTTTTCATAGTGTCAGCAATAGCTTCAATTGCTTCTTTAGCATCGTCACCATCAGCAGTAATAGTTACATCTGCACCTTGGCCAACACCTAAAGACATAACACCCATGATTGACTTCAAGTTTACTGATTTACCATTGTATTCCAAGTTAATATCTGAGTTAAACTTAGAAGCAGCTTGTACCAACAAAGTAGCTGGACGAGCATGAATACCAGTTTCAGCAATAATATGAAATTCGCGTTTTTCCATTTTAAATTATCTCCTTTAAAATCAAAAATAATCGGGAGTTTTATACCCACTCGTTTATTAGGTTATCATGTTTTTTAAATGAAAACAACACAAATGTAAATGTTTACATTATAAAGTACTTAATTTTCATTATCAGATAAGGTATAAATTATATCCCCACCTCTTTGGGCAATCCCAGTTATACTCTGTCTTTTACCATAGCTTCTAAGAGCTAATTGAAATTGAAAAGCATCTTTGGGACTAACTCTATACTCTTTTAATTCACCACTTATAATTTTATCTAATATTTCTTTATAATCCATTTCTTATACTTATCTCCTTGAAGTTTCCGCATCTTTATAAAAAATTTTTTCTTTATCCTATTATATCAATTTTCCATAAAAATCTGGGCTTACCACTTGCAATTAGTAAGTATCCGTACTATGATATTAGCAAGTTAGCACTCATATATCAAGAGTGCTAAAATAGGAATATAGCCTGAATATTATAAGAAAGGCGGAATATTAATGTTATGCGATAACTGTCACGAACGTCCTGCCTCTATTCATCTTTATACAAATGTAAATGGGCAAGATCGTGAAATCTCATTATGTCAACAATGTTATCAAGAATTGAAAAATCAACAAGGACAAAATAATAGTATGAATAATAACAATGCATTTTTTGGCGATTTTGATGATTTATTCAACGCCTTAAATAATAACAACAATGAACAAAATAATCCTCAAGGACATAATCCACGCATGCAAATGGGTGGTGGCCGCAGAGGGGGAAACAATGGTGGTCAAAAATCCCTACTCGACCAGTATGGTACAGATTTAACCGACTTAGCAAAAAAAGGTAAGATTGATCCAGTTATTGGTCGTGATAAAGAAATTGCTCGCGTTATTGAAATTTTAAACAGACGGACTAAAAATAATCCTGTTCTTATCGGAGAAGCCGGTGTTGGTAAAACTGCTGTTGTTGAAGGCTTAGCACAACAAATTGTCGACGGTTCAGTTCCAGCTAAGCTTCAAGATAAAAGAATCATTTCTTTAAATATGGTATCAATGGTTCAAGGAACTGGAATTCGCGGTCAATTTGAACAAAGAATGCAACAACTAAT
This sequence comes from uncultured Lactobacillus sp., assembly GCA_910589675.1. Taxonomy (GTDB): domain Bacteria; phylum Bacillota; class Bacilli; order Lactobacillales; family Lactobacillaceae; genus Lactobacillus. The sequence goes on from CAJUTO010000001.1 coordinate 70,772, forward strand.
CAAAGAATTAGAACAAAACGATAATATCATCCTGTTTATTGATGAAATTCATGAATTAGTTGGTGCTGGCAACGCTGAAGGTGGTATGGATGCTGGTAACATTATTAAACCAGCCTTAGCTCGTGGAGATTTCCAATTAATTGGTGCTACTACTATTAAGGAATATCGAAACATCGAAAAGGATTCTGCCCTTGCTCGTAGATTCCAACCAGTGGAGGTTAAAGAGCCTACAACTGAAGAAACAATTAAGATTTTGCAAGGCATTCGTAAGCGTTACGAAGATTACCACCATGTTCACTATACTGATGAATCTATACAAGCTGCAGTAGATCTTTCTTCACGCTACATTCAAGATCGTTTCTTACCTGATAAAGCTATTGATCTTTTAGACGAAGCTGGTTCAAGGATGAATCTCACTATTCCTTATGTTGATAGTGAAAAAATCAAAGAAAGACTAGATGCTGCTGAAAGCTTAAAGCAAGATGCTTTAAAAAATGAAGATTACGAAAAAGCTGCCTACTATCGTGATCAGATTGAAAAGTATGAAAAATTAAAAGATCAGAAAGTAGATCCTGATCAAACACCTAAAATCACTGAAAAGATCATGAATAAGATCGTTGAGGAAAAAACTAATATTCCTGTCGGTGACTTACAAAAACAAGAAGAAACTCAATTAAAGAATTTAGCTACTGACCTTAAAGATAATGTAATTGGTCAAAACAAAGCCGTTGAAACTGTTGCTCGGGCAATAAGACGAAATCGAGTTGGATTTAACAAATCTGGTCGTCCAATCGGCTCATTCTTATTTGTAGGACCTACTGGTGTAGGTAAAACAGAATTAGCTAAACAATTAGCCAAGCAAATCTTTGGTACAGAAGATGCAATGATTCGATTTGATATGAGCGAATATATGGAACAATACTCTGTATCTAAGCTAATCGGATCTGCACCAGGTTATGTAGGTTATGAAGAAGCTGGTCAATTAACAGAAAGGGTACGCCATAATCCATATAGCTTAATTTTATTTGATGAAATTGAAAAAGCTCATCCTGATGTACTCCACCTATTCTTGCAAATTCTCGATGATGGCCGCTTAACTGATTCGCAAGGTCGCACAGTTTCCTTTAAAGATACCATCATCATTATGACTTCTAATGCTGGTCAAGGAATCAAAGAAGCTAGCGTAGGTTTTGCAGCTGAAAACAGTCATCAAGAACAATTTAAGAATAGCTTAGGTCAATACTTTAAACCTGAATTCTTAAATAGACTTGATGATATAGTTGAATTTAATGCACTTGATAAGAAAGACTTAATCAAGATTGTTGATTTAATGCTTGCAAACACCAATGATATGGTAAAAGATCAGGGCCTACATATTGATGTTACACCTGAAGCAAAAGAACTTCTTGTCGAAAAAGGTTATGATCCTTCTATGGGTGCTCGTCCACTTCGTCGTACGATCCAAGAAGAAATTGAAGATAAGGTAGCCGATTATAAACTTGATAATCCAGCTGCTAAAGACCTAAAGGCTAATGTAGTTGACGGTAAAATAGTAATTAGTGAAAATTAATTATTTAGGAGCAAATAAGAGTAACAGGTTCCGTGACTCTTATTTTTATTTTTATAAATTCTGCAAAAAGGTTATACTTAAATTGGGATTTTAAAGACACATTATATATCGAGGTTATAAATATGATGCATTTAATTGATGTTACAAATAGCTACCGTGATTTAGTCCAAAGACAATTAGCAGCTACTAATAGTCAATTCGTAAAAGTTTACTCTTTAGGTAATACCACAGTAGTATACAGCGAAACAGCTGATAAAATTGAAATCGTTATGGAAAATCATAAACGTCCTATTAGACAAGATGAAGTAGAATTTGTTATTAAGCGTCTAATTCATGAAGATCGAATTTATGATATAACAGTTGATAAAAGTAGAAAAATCATTTCTATCACTTGTGATCGTTAAAATCGCAAAAAGCCGTGGAGTTGCTCCACGGCTTTTTTCTATCTTATAATCTTGAAGTCAATTCAACATCAGGATACTTATCTTTAAACCATCTCTCAGCAAATGCATTTTCAAATAAGAACAATGGCTCACCATCCCGATCTTTAACCAATAAGTTACGGGATGATGACATTTTAGGATCTAATTGATCCGGGTTAATCCAACGAGCCACACGGTTTCCTAATGTATGGAGCTCAACTTCTGAATTGTATTCATTTTTCATTCTGAAAGAGAATACTTCAAATTGTAATTGACCAACTGCCCCCAAAATATAATCATCAGTTGAATAGCCACGATAAAGTTGAATCGCACCTTCCTGAACTAATTGATTCATCCCTTTATGGAATGATTTTTGCTTCATAACATTTTTAGCAGTTACTCGCATAAAAATTTCAGGCGTAAATTGTGGTAACTCTGGATAGACAATTTTCTTCTTTCCAGCATAAATTGAGTCACCAATCTGAAAATTACCCGTATCATACAAACCAACTATATCTCCAGCTACTGCATCAGAAACTTGTACACGTTCACTAGACATAAACTCAGTTGCATTATTTAATCTAACAGGCTTACCAGTTCGAGCTAAAGTTACATCAATTCCCTTTTTAAATTCACCGCTTCCAATTCTTACAAAAGCAATTCGATCACGGTGGTTAGGATTCATGTTTGCCTGAATTTTAAATACAAAGCCAGAGAATTCTGGATCATCTGCAGCTAGCTTTTCATCGTCATTAACCACATGTTCTTGAGGAGCAGGTGCTAAATTAACAAAACTATCCAAGAAAGTTTCTACACCAAAATTAGTTAAAGCAGACCCAAAGAAGACTGGTGTTTGATCTCCTCTTAAAATCTTATCTTTGTCAAAAGTATTTCCAGCTTCTTTCAACAAGTCAATATCATCTAAAGTTGATTGGTATAGACTATCCTGTGCTAAAGCCTCATCTTCAGATAATTTACCATTTTCATCTAATGGTAAATAGCGATCATCTTCATCTTTTCGATAGAGTTCAACCCGATTGTTTGCAATGTCGTATAAGCCTTTTAATTGCTTTCCCATACCAATTGGCCAGTTCATTGCTACACCTTCAATGCCTAGCAAATCTTCTAATTCAGCAATTAAGTCTAGTGGTTCACGTCCATCCCGATCTAATTTGTTCATGAAAGTAAAGATCGGAATACCTCTCTTCTTTACAACTTTAAACAGCTTTTTAGTTTGAGGTTCGATACCTTTAGCAGAATCAATAACCATTACTGCAGCATCAACAGCCATTAAGGTCCGATAGGTATCTTCAGAGAAATCTTGGTGTCCAGGAGTATCTAGAATATTAATTCTCTTTCCTTGGTATTCAAATTGCATTACTGAACTAGTAACTGAAATACCACGCTTTTTTTCAATTGCCATCCAGTCACTAGTTGCATAGTGACCACTTTTACGTGCTTTAACTGTACCTGCGCTTCGAATTACTCCACCAAAAAGGAGCATTTGTTCAGTAATTGTAGTCTTACCCGCATCCGGGTGAGAAATAATCGCAAATGTGCGTCTTTTTTTCACTTCATCCGTTAACTTTGTCATTAATCTTTAGCTTCTTCCTTTTCTTGTTTTTCTGGAATTGTGAGCAGCAGTGTTAATAAACGAGAACCTTTCATTCGTCTCGTGGTTAAAACCATCCCATTATCAAGTTTAACGCTCAACTTCTCTCCCTTAGCGGGAATTAGACCTAATTTAGTAATTACATATCCAGCAACAGTATCCACATTTTCCATTGCCAAATCAGTTCCAAATTCTTCATTGAAGTCAGCTAAAGGCATTTTTCCATAAATAACATACTCTCTTGGCCCAATTTTTGAAAATAATACCTCAGCCTTATCAACTTCATCGTCAATATCGCCGACAATTTCTTCAATTAAATCTTCAATTGTTGCGAGTCCAACAACGCCGCCGTACTCATCAGTCAAAATAGCAAGCTGTCTTTGGGTCTCCTGCATCTCGACTAACAATTCTCCTAATTCAATAGTTTCAGGTGCAAATAAAGGCTTAAACATAACCTGATCGTAGTCTAGCTTATCAAAACCAACTTTATGAGCTTTTCGTAAGACAGTTCTAATATGAATGACGCCTACAATCTTATCTTTATCTCCATCATAAACAGGCACTCTTGAATAAGGCTCTTTTAAGATCTTATCTAAGTTTTCTTGAAAACTATCATTAATATCGACCATGAAAGCATCAGTTCGAGGCACCATTACTTCTCGTGCCATCTTTTCCTCAAATTCAAGAATACCTTCCATCATTGAATATTCACGATCGCTGATTTCTTTTTGCTCATGTAATTTATTTAAAATTTTATTTAGCTTACGTTGGCCATCGATATCTTCATCGCCACGAAATTTAGCTCTTAATTTGCTAAATATATCCCCCGCACCGGGATCACTACTCATCTTTAAATTCTCTCTTTCTATTGATGTGTTAAGGCCCATTTTAACTACAATTATCGGTAATTATATCACATGCAAATATATGATAAAATAAGGAACAAGAAATGGGGTCCTATAGATGAAAAAACAAAACATCTACTTAGTCTTTACTTTTTTACTATTAATTCCGTATCTTTGCAGTTTAACCTTAATTGGTATCTGTTACAATGCTCTAGTTAGACACTCTAGTGATATTCTTAGAAGTTTTATTGGTGCCTTAGTTGGTGCAATTATTATGTTTGCAATTAAGGCCACTATTCAGCGTCCACTTGATTTAGTCTCTGATGAAGTACCAAATAACTTGTTTAAACAGATTTTACGTTTTTATAGTATTCGTAGACGTAAATTTCTACTTATTTGTAATTGTTTAGTTGACTTTGCCCTCTGCTGGCTTGCCATGGACTTAGTAAGAAAATTCTTCTCACTATCTTTTATTATTGGCAATTCCGTTGGGATAGTCTTATTGATCATGCTAATTTCAACATGTATTGGCGCTTATATTGAATATGATAATCTTTCTATTGACCCTAAACAGAAGTAATTATTTTGAACTTTCTTCAGAACTGGTATCTAGATATAAAATCTGGGCCAGTTCTTTTGTTTCTAAGTTTAATTTAGCTAAAACATATGGTTTTTCACTATCGCCTAAATTTTCGTACATAGTAATGCCATCTTTTGACAATTTATCTAAAAAAGTAGGAATAACAAAATTTAAAGGTTGGCTAAAGAAAGCTAAATTACTATCTGGTGTATTAATTTCTGCAATTTCTGAAGCAGGTAATTCAAATTTATTTAATCCTGCAACAGGCATTTGTTTGTCATCAGCCAAGATTCCATACCAAAACATAAAGTTTTCTGGTCCAAATACCACCAAGCTTGCTCGTTCATTTTCATACCCATTGTCTTTGATAAACTTTTGGAATACAGGATCATTTTCCATCTCTTGAATAGCAGCTGTATATGTCTTATTTTCGTCAATTTGATTTGGCATAAAAACCTTACCGATAAAGTTATGTGCCGAGTATTTTTCTTTCTTCATTTTCTCTCCCCTTAAAAAAGCTTCGATCTAAGTCAGGACGTAATTGGTTATAGCGTTCATACCAAATTTGTACAAACTTTCTAGCAAACGGTCCCTTCTTTTGATCAATCCAATCTAATAATTCAAAACTAGTACTACGCAAAATACTATCAATCTCTTCGCTATAATGCCAGCGTTTTTTGTTCATTGCATACTCATCGGCATCTAGAAGTCTTTTTTCTCCATCTGGAAAAACTTTAATATCTAGATCATAGTCGATATATTTTAATGCTTCTCGATCTAAAATAAATGGACTAGCTAAATTTGCATAGTATGCAACACCATCTGGCCTAAGCATTGCTATCACATTAAACCAAAGTTTACGATGAAAATAAACAATTGCTGGTTCACGACTAATCCATTTTCTACCGTCTTCTTCGGTAATTAAAGTCCGATCATTAACGCCAATAATAATATTTTATTCTGTTTTAACTACCATAGTGTCACGCCAATTTCGGTGTAGCGTACCATTATGTTTATAACTTTGTATTGCGATATAATCGCCTTCACGAGGCATCTCCATGATATTCGCCTCCTAACTAAATATTATACCAGCAAATTAATATTCATCTATTTCTTCTAAATTTACTACTTCACCACTTAAAAAACTATCAATCTCTCCACTGGAAAAACCATGTTGAAATAAGTATCTTTTAACTTTCTGTCTTCTCTTAAAGTCATCATCTCTTCGATAACGACGCCAAGCTTTAATTCCTTGTTTTTTCAAGGCCTCTAGTTGATCATCTTCTGTACTTTCTAAATCTAACTGATCAACTACAAGTTCTCCTAGCTCTTGGTTAAAACCATGTGTTTGTAGTTTTTTTAGCGCTTTTTGCTTAATTTCTTTATACGACATTTTTCCTACTTGATGACCAATTGAATGTATTAAGCGCATACCAGCTTCTATCCATTCTTCATCATCTACTTCATAAAGAGAATCCTGAATAATATCGTTAGCTACACCTTTTTGTTTTAATTTACTACTAATTGATCTTGGGCCATCTTTTCCTACTCTAAGGTTATTCTGGATAAATAAGCGTGCAAAATTATTATCATCAAGATAATTTAATTCTATTAAGTTTTCTATAGCACTTTGACTAGCTTCTGGACTAATCCCCTGCTTATTTAAATAAGTTAAAACTTCATATACACTACGCGGCTGATAGCTTAAATAAGATATAGCTAGCTGGAGCGCATGACTATCTGCTTCAGCTTTTTTTATTTTTTCAATATCTTCAAGGCTTAGTTCAGTTCCTTTTAACAGTCTTTTTTCAGCTAAGGTTCTTTCACTGACACTGAAGGCATATTCATTATCAATAAAAATATTATAGCGTCCCTTCCGCTTTTGTGTACTAATCTTAGTAATAATTGGCATTATCACACCTTCTTCATTTTTTTATTTCTTCTATATTATAATAAATTAAATACTTGTATCACTTGAAAATAACGCTTATGCTTATTGTGACACTTTTTTCATGAATCAATCGAAATGAGGGCCTTATTTTGACAAAATTTACTAAAAACAAACAAGAAAAAAATATTATCATCACTATTAAACGCTTGGGTATTAATGGTGAAGGTATTGGATACTATAAAAAGAAAATTATTTTTATTCCTGGTGCGCTTCCAAATGAGGTAGTTGTTGCTAAGATCGTTGATCGCCATCCACACTATCTGGAAGGTGAATTAGTAAGAATTAAAGAAAAATCTCCTGACAGAGTTACCTTTCCTAAAGGAGTTGATCCTGCAGTTGGTGGATTAGAACTCGCACACCTTTCTTATCCAAAACAACTTGAATTTAAACAACACCTAATTCTAGAATCGCTTGGAAAATATCATCCAAGAGACTATATTAAATATAAAGTTAAAAAGACAATTCCTGCACCAAACGCTTGGAATTATCGAAATAAAGCTCAATATCAAATTGAATTTAATAAGGGGAAGAGTAAACTTGGTCTCTATGCTCCTAATTCCCGTCGTCTTATTGACCTGCCTGATATGCCTACTCAAATAAAAGAGACTCAAAAAGTAGAACGTGAAATTAAGAAACTAATCGATAAACTTCACATCCGAATTGCCGACTTTAGACGTCATACCGATGGAATTAAAACCATTGCCGTTCGTCAAAGCAATGCTACTGGTGAAATTCAGGTAACTTTAATTACAATTGGTAAAAAAATTAAAGATCTCAAGTTACTTGCTAGTCATATTATGAAACTTCCGAATGTAGTTTCTGTTTTCCAAAATGAAACTCAATGGCAAAATCCTCAAGTTTGGGGCAATAAAACTATTAAATTGTTCGGAAAGTCACATATTACAGAAGAAATACTAGGTAAAAAATTTAAGCTTTCACCACGCGCATTTTTCCAGCTTAACCCTGAACAAACTACTACTCTTTACTCAGAAGCCCTTAAATATCTTGACTTAACTCCTGATCAAACTTTGATCGATGCTTATGCGGGCGTTGGTACTTTGGGAATCTTAGCTAGCGATCAAGTAAGACAGGTTATTGGAATTGAATCTATTCCTGAAGCCGTAATCGATGCTCAAGAAAACTGCCGCTTAAATCATGTAAGAAATGCGGAATATATTCAAGGAAATGTAGAAAAATTACTTCCAGAACTAAAAAATCAAGGTGTTCCAATTAATGCATTAATCGTCGACCCTCCACGTACAGGATTAAGCAAAAAGTTAATTAAAACTCTACTTGAAGTAAAGCCTGAAACCTTTGTTTATGTTTCTTGTAACCCAGCTACTCTTGCAAAAGATTTAGTTCTTCTAAGTGACGCTTATGATGTTAGGGTAATTCAACCGGTTGATATGATGCCACAAACACCACGTTGGGAAGGCGTTACCAAACTAGTTTTAAGAAAAAATAAGTAATTATATTAATTTAAGCAGTCGATGTGACTGCTTTTTTTGTGCTTATAAAAAAGGTTGTAGACTGCCTGGTCTACAACCTTTTTTCAAGTGGATGAGGTAAATACTATCTAGCGCCATAACGTCAGTATCTGGGTTTGATATTATGACTTGATCAACATCACTTGTTTGCATCTGTATTGAATAACGACTATTTGATCTTACTAAGAGAATCTTGTCTTTAAAACACTACAATCTGGAGATAAAAACTATTTACAATATTATTCTACCTCTCCACACATCTTATTATAACAACTATGTAAGCGAATACAAGTTATTTAACTTGATATTGGCGGATATCATTACGAATACCAGCAAAATAATATCTACCAGTTTCTTCATCACTGATAAGTTCAACATTGTTTTCTGGATCTTCCAAACCTGCAGAAAAGATTTCCTCATATTCGGCAACACTAAGCTTGCTTCGATTATCTAATAAAGCTTTATCTCCAACCTTATCAAGTTGTTTTTCATAACCTTCAACTACATTTGCGGAATAAAATTCAGCCATTGCACCTGAACCATAAGAAAATAGGCCGACTAAGTCTCCAGCTTTTAACCTACCATTTTCAAGTAAACTAAGTAGACTCAAGTATAACGATCCGGTGTAAATATTACCTACATTTGCATTCAATTCTTTAGCTGCAGTAAAGCTGTCCATTAACCGGGCATTTGTTTCTTCATCCGTTCCCTCAACAGCTAATCTATTTGTCTTTAATCCCATCTTAGTAAAAGGTAAGTGGTAGACAATAGCAGCAAAATCTTTTGTTTCAAGATTCTTTTGTTCTTTGTAAGCAGAAAAAGTATGTTTGAAAAAGTCTAAGTAAACCTGGGTAGAATACTTTCCATCTACCTTGGCTGTTTTAGAATAGTTAGGGCGCCAGAAATCATTGATATCCTCACTATAAGCACTATGGCCTTCATTTAATTCTAAAATTCTTGGATTACTAGAAATTAATAAACTAACACTTCCAGCTCCTTGAGTAACTTCACCAGCAGTATTAACCCCATAGCGAGCAATATCACTGCCGATAACAATAGCAGTTTGATCAGGATGAAGTCGTACAAAATCTTGGGCAATCATTAAGCCAGCCGTTAAGCCAAAACATGCTTCCTTAACTTCAAAAGCTCTCACAGTAGGATCTAACCCTAATGCCGATTTTACAAATAAAGAGCCAGATTTAGATTGATCCACACTACTTTCAGTACCAAAAATCAAAAGTCCTACTTTTGATTTATCAATCTTATCGATATAGCGTAGAGTTGCATTAATTCCCATTGAAACTGCATCTTGAGTTGGATCTGCAACGCTCATTTTTTTCTGTCCAATCCCAATTAAAAATTTATTTGGATCTTGATTCCTAGCATGGGCTAAATCCACCATATCAACATACTTATTTGGAGTAAAATATCCAATTTGATCAATTCCAACCTTCATCTTATTTTTGATCCTTTCTTATTTCGCTTAAAAATTCAAAAGCTGCTTCTTGAGTATATTTTTTACTTTCCTGCAATTTTTTTAAAACTATTGCTTTTTCACCTTCACTAGCTTTTAAGGTTGCTACTAAATTTCTCGCCTGCAATTTCATATGCCCAGCTTGAATTCCCTTAGTAGAAATTGCTAAAAGAGCTGAAAAGTTATTTGCTAAGCCAGTTGTCGCAATAACTTCTGCTAGTTGCTTGGCAGATATATTACCTAATAAACTAAAGCTTTGTTGAACGTCTCGACGAGCCTTAATTGAGCCACCTACTACACCGATTGCTAAGGGAACTGTTACAGTCCCCACTAGTCTATCTTCTTCAATTTTCCACTTACTCAAAGATGTATAGGCACCATTTTTATTAGCCCAAACAGCAGTTGCTGCTTCAACTCCACGATAATCATTACCAGTTGCAACTAATACACTATCAATACCATTCATAATTCCTTTATTATTAGTCACTGCCCGGTAAATATCAGTTTGTCCTATTTTACTCAATAAAGCTATCTTTTTAGCAACTTTTAATCCTCCTACACTGTCAATTGAAAGACTTACTTTAGCACTAGTCAATTGCGTAGGATAATTAGACAAAATTGCATACAGAGTTTGTTCAATATCTGGCTGCTTCTCTAATTCATTTCCTAAAAATTCTAAAATAGCATTTGTTTTATTAGCTCCCATAGCTTCTGCTGGGTCAACCAAAACTCTAAGAAAAACTAAATTTTCTTTTTGAGAAGCTTCAATTTTACGAACTCCTCCACCATGCTTGACTAAGCTAACGAATTTTTTATTAGCTAAGCTAATTAATTGAGGAAATTCAGTAGTAAACTTAGTTAAATCAAAATTATCAGTTACCTCTAAAACAATTTGACCATATATTCCATTTCGTCTACTATCAGCTACTGCTCCACCATTTTGATTAAAAATTTTAGCTGCATGGTTTGCTGCTGCAACAACCGATGGTTCTTCTACGGCCATTGGTACTTGATAATCTTTCCCGTTAACTATTAACTTAGGAAGCACACCAAGAGGAAGACGGACTTGACCAATTACATTTTCACTAAGTTTATCTAGTCTTTCCAAAGTTTCAGACTCAATCTCACTTAGTTTAATTCCTTTTTCAGTTAAAAAGGCTCTTCTTTCCTCCGGTAACCATTGATAAAATTTCTTTTTAGATGATTCTTCTAATTTCATATGCGATTCCTTGGCCACCGCCAATACATAGAGATACAATTGCTCTTCGACCATTAATTTTACGCAAACTGTTTACTGCACTCATTACTAAGCGCGTACCGGTTGCACCAAGCGGATGTCCTAAACTAATTGCTCCTCCAGCGATATTTAATTTTTCTTTTGGAATATTTAGATCACGGGCTACAGCATATGCTTGAGCTGCAAAGGCCTCATTAATTTCAATTAGATCATAATCCTCAATTGTGCTATTAGTTTTTGTAAGTAATTTTTTAATAGCAAAATATGGTGCGTATCCCATATAAGCAGGATCACAGCCAATTTCTGCATAGGCACCCAAGTATGCTAATGGAGTTAAATTTAATTCATCTAATTTTTGTTGATTAGATAATAACAACATACTTGCACCATCAGTTAACGGTGAAGAATTGCCAGCCGTAACTCGTCCATTTTCCTTAAATACAGGTTTTAATTGACCTAGGGCTTCTAAACTAGAATCTGGTCGAATGGTTTCATCATGATCAAGAACATGACCATCGAGTTCAATTGGTGCATACTCTTCCTTAAACCAGTCATTCTCCTGAGCTGCATAAGCCTTGGCATGAGAATCACGTGCAAATTCATCCATATCTTGACGCGTAATATGGTATTTATCAGCTACATTCTCAGCTGTAATTCCCATCGGCTTTCTCGAATAAGCATCCCCAATTCCATCTATCATTAAGCTATCTTGATATGCTGGATTTTCATCATGCTTTTTACTTTTATCAAGTAAAAGTGGTGCATTTGTCATACTTTCTGCCCCACCTACAATTGCAATTTGAGAATCTCCTAGGAGCATTTGACCTTGAGCAAACCGTAATGCCTTTAAACTTGAACCACAAACGTCGTCTACGCTAGTACCCACTACAGATTCAGGTAAACCTGATTTTAAAGCTATTTGTCGAGCGACATTTTGACCTAGCCCAGCACTTAATACATTTCCCACCAAAATGCTATCTATTTTATCTTGTGGAACAATATTCTTTTTCAATAATCCCTTAAGTGCTAACACTCCTAGGTCAACAGCACTTTTATCCTTATAAAATCCACGATACTTACCAAAAGGAATTCGATTCATTCCTACTATATAAACATCCTGTAACACTCTTCCACCTCTTAATAAAAATTATTCTATTAACATGATAGCTCACGCCATGCATCAAATGTATAAAGTATAATTTTTTTAATCAATTCTAAAAAAAGATTGCTAAACAATCTTAGCAATCTTTTACATATACTTACTCAAAAAATTATTTACTTTCTCCTGATATTGAATCGGGTGAGTCGCAAATGATTTAGCATGTTTAGCTCCGGGAACAACCCAAAGTTCTTTCGGACCATTTGCTGCCTTATAGTTTTGATAGACCATCTGTGTTGGTACAAAAGTATCTTTAGCACCATGAATAAACAATATTGGTCTTTTATTTTTAGCAACTTGTTTTACGCTACTAGCATCTTTTAAAAAGTAACCTGCTCTAATTCTAGTTATTCCACTTAAAACTTCAACTAAAGGAAAACGGGGAAAAGCCGGAAAATGATATAAGTCTTCTGCTTCGTGTTCTATCTCATCCTTAACATTAGTGTAGCCACAATCCTCAATATAAGCTTTTACTTGTTTAGGCATTTTTAGTCCACTTGACATCATTGTTGTAGCACCACCCATACTTACACCAAAGATAGCAATCTGACTCTTATTTCCATTCCTTTTAATAACTTTCTCAGCCCATTTTTTAACATCTACTTTTTCACGCCAACCATACCCAATATAGTTTCCTTCACTTTGTCCATGACCACGTGCATCCGGTAATAGAACATTGTAGCCTAGTTTATGAAACATAGCAGCATAAGCTCCCATTGTATCTTTATTATTCATAAAACCGTGCAGGACAATAACTGTCTTTTTAGAATTATTTACTGGAATATAATTTGCATCTAACCTTAAATTATCATCTGCTGATTTCATAATCCACTTTTGTTTATGCACATTTTGATACCACTTTTTTTCCTTGTATAGTGGGTCAGTTTTAACTAGCTTAGTATCATTGTTAATAAAAGATTTATGTCCTGGAACAACAGCAACCTGATAGAAATATAGGCCTATAGCTAAAAAAATACCACAAACTGCTAAAATAGATATAATAGCTATTTTTATTTTTTTACACTTCAGCTTCATCAGAAGACCTCGGTTCTAAAATATAATCTATATTATCTCTAAAAAATATAGAAATCAAGAGAGGATAAAGATCTATGTATTTAGATGATTTCTTAATTTTAATTTCTGATCTCCATCCTAATTTTCAATTTTTTTATCAAAATAAGAAAAATAGCGTAATTGATCCAATCAGTAAAGTCCAAATTGACGGAGATCGATGCCTTTTATATACAGGAGAAAATGCTAAAACAATTGCTCAAATTAACCATTTACTGGGCAAATTAAAGTCTAACCATCTTCCTATCTATGTATGTACGAAGAATACAAACGAAAAAAGTAAAATTTTTGGTATCAAAATAAACTTAGTAAAGGGACGGGTTTATATTGTATAAGATAGCAAAAAAAGATGCAGAAACAATCTACATCTTTTTTCTCATCCTAGTTTTTATCTAAATATTCATTTAAAACTCTCAAAACTCCATTGTCATTATTGCTAGGAGCCAAATACTTTGCATGTTCTTTGGCAATAGCCATCCCATTTTCCATTGCATAGCTATATTTTGCAAAATCTAGCATTGGAATATCATTACCACTATCACCAAAAGCAATTAAATCTTCACCAGTTAATCCAAAATAAGCCAGTAACTTTTTCAATCCAGTTGCCTTATTAATTCCATGTTTAACAGCATCAATAGCTACTGGATTTGAAGCAAAAGTAGTCACAATATTCCCATATTGCTCATTAAATTTTTTCTCAATCTCTCCAGCTATTTTACTATCATGATGAAAAGTCAATTCAATAAAGGTATCATCAGGTAACTCTTCCCAATCACTGATCTCTACACTTTCTTTAGCGAAGTACTGCAAAAATTCCTTATCTTTTGCTGGTGCTTCAGTTCCAATATATGCTGTCTCCCTGCCATAGGCCATTGTCGCCATACTTCCATAGGTATGATGGACAAAATTAACTAAATCAATGGTCTGCTTTTTAGTTAATCCTTCAACAGCCACTTCTTTTCCTTCAACAATTAGTCGAGAACCATTAGCAGTCACGAAATCTACGCGATCAATAAATTCAGAAAAATCATTTTTTAAACGAGCAAATGGACGACCACTAGCTACAATAAATTGAATATTATGTTTTTCTAATTTATTTAAAACTTGAGCAAACAAATCATGGTCATAGCTTCTTTGGTCGTTTAAAAATGTTCCATCCATATCAACCGCAACAGCTTTAAAAGGAATAGTCATATTTTCTCCTTACTAACGGTGATTTAAGGCACCATTTAATTTCTTATGATATATAAAGTAAATAATTAAAATAATTGGTACAATAACCAACAAAACTGGGTAAAAATAATCTGGAGCCAAATTTTGAGCAGTCACCCCACCGATCATTGGACCAGAAGCCATTCCTATATCTAGGCCCAAATAAAAAGTCGAACTAGCTAACCCCTGCTCTTCAATTGGAGCTAACATCAAAGCAGTAGACTGATTGACAGAGTAAATAACCCCGTATCCAATCGAAAGCATAATTGCAGCTAATCCCATTAACCAATTATTGACCATAAAAGTAGCAATAATTAAAAATAAAATCATAGCAATTAAACTTAACCAGAACCAAAAGCCAAAACGAATTAAATCAAAATACTTTTTTAAACCAATTCTAATTAATAATAATGCAATTGCATAAATTACAAAAAAATAACCTACAGCAATTGAAAAATGTTGTCTTTCTACATACACTACAATATCAGCTTGTGTAATAAAATATGGAATCGCAAAAAAAGTAGTTAATAAAGCTATCGGAATAGCATCTTTTTGAATGATTTTAATTTTTCTTTTTTTGTTATTAGTAATTTTAGGCTTAGCATGGTTTCCAACAAATTGAATAGAAACAATCATTAATAGTGCTGCAAGTACAGCGAGCCAAAGAGCTGACTTATAACCAATTATTTTATACAAATTAATAGCGAGTGCTGGGGCAAGAGCCATGGCTAAAGCATTCATCAAACCATAAAATCCCATTGCTTCTCCAACATGACTCCGAGGAACCAGAAATGCTAACCACGTAGTCATACAAACCGTTGCCAGCACAAACCCCGTACCATTAATTAATCTAAAAATTAAGAGCCAATTTCCTGATGGAGAAAAACAGTAGCCTGCTACCCCAATTAAAATTAATATTCCGCCAATAAAGGACAAACTATACTTTGAAAAACGATCAGTTAAATTACCAGCTACTGGTCTTAAGAACATTGAAACTACACTCATAATCCCCGTTATCACACCAGCAAACACCGCACTAGCCCCTAAACTGATTGCATACCCATTAATCAAGGGTGTCACAAACATTACTGAAAACATAAAAAAGAAAGACGCGGCCATAACCAGAATAACGTCTTTAGTATAAATTGATTGCTTCTGTTTCAATTTTTTAGCTCCTATCTAGCAATATCACTTTAACTTTATCACATTTTTAGTTTAAGAAAAAAAGCCAGTTGAATAAATCAACTGGCTTATTAGTTTATCTTACTTAATTAATAGCCCATGTAACGATCTCTTTCCCAATCAGAAACTGATTGAGTGTACTTAGACCATTCAAGGTTCTTAGAATCAATAAAGCTTTGAGTCAAGTGTTCACCTAAAGCTTCTTGAATTAATGGATCAGCCTTAAAAGCTTTTATAGCATTATGCAAAGTAGATGGAAGTGGTTTAATGCCTCGCTTAGCTCTTTCTTCTTCAGACATTTCAAAAACATTAGAAGTAATAGGAGCCATTGGCTTCTTAGCCTCTTTAATACCATTTAGTCCAGCAGTTAAACAAGCTGCAAGGAGAAGATATGGATTAGCAGTTGGATCAGCTGAACGCATCTCTAGACGAGTGTTAATTTCTTCTGCATCTGGAATACGAACAAGTGGTGAACGGTTCTTAGAAGCCCAGGAAATATAAACAGGAGCTTCAAAACCAGGAATTAGACGTTTATATGAGTTAACAGTTGGATTACCAATTGCTGTAATTGCACGGGCATGTTCCAAAATTCCATTTAAGAAATAGAGAGCTGTATCTGATAAGTGGAATTCACCATCTTTATCATAGAATACGTTTTTACCATCTTTAAATAAAGACATATTAGTGTGCATTCCATTTCCAGCTTGACCTTCTACAGGCTTAGCCATAAATGTAGCATACAAACCATGCTTTCTTGCTACTTCACGAACAACCATCTTAAATGTTTGAACACGGTCGGCAGTAGTTAAAGCATCATCAAATCTAAAGTCGATTTCTTGTTGACCGTCACCTACTTCGTGGTGAGCAGCTTCAACTTCAAAACCAATGCTTTCTAATGTTTCAACAATATCGCGACGACATCTTGCACCAGCATCGTCAGAAGTCATATCAAAGTATGAAGCATGATCAGGAACTTCAGTAGTCCAGTTACCATCTTCACCTAACTTGAATAAATGAAATTCTGCTTCAAAACCAATATCAAAATCAGTAAAGCCCATTTCTTTCATTTCTTTAAGGACACGCTTCAGGTTATTTCTTGGATCACCTTCGAATGGTTCACCATTTGTCTTATGAACGGAGCAAACTAAGCGACCGATCTTTCCGCCCTTTTCATCTCCCCAAGGCAAAACTGCCCAAGTAGAAAAGTCTGGATATAAAACCATATCACTTTCTTCTAGACGAACAAAGCCATCAATTGAAGAACCGTCAAAACGAATATCATTAGTTAAAACTTTATCTAATTGGCTAGTTGGAACTTCAACGGCTTTAGATGTTCCGTTAATATCGGTAAAGGCTAATCTTAGAAAACGAACATCATTATCTTTAACACTCTTTTTAATATCTTCTGCAGTAATAGTTTTACTCATTGTACACACCTATTCTAAAGAACTATAATCCAATTTCATAAGTGGTATAGTCCTTAAAAATCTATTCACTACTTGTGCTTATGCACATTGAATACAATAGCAGACCAAATTGGTCTCGTCAATAAATATTAATATTTCTTTAGCTATATTTTAAATTAATTGTTATAAAGAATACTAATAATACCCTATTATAACCATAAATTTTTTTATAACCATAAATTTTTTATTCGTTTAAAAATTCATTTATTTTTCTAAGAGCCTTTTCAGGTACTTTTTCATCTTGCAAAGGATCAAGCCAAATAACAGGTAATTGGTGTTTGAAATATGTCAATTGACGTTTAGCATATTTTCGAGAAGCTTGTTTTAGTTTGTTCACACATTCATCTAAAGTCTTTTCTCCAGAAAAATATGGAAAGAATTCTTTATATCCAATAGCTTGAATTACTTGATGTTCACGAGACCTATTTTCATAGATAAACTTTGCTTCTTGTAGTAAGCCACGCTCCATCATTTTATCTACACGCATATTTATTCTCTGATAGACTTCTTCTCGATCACTATTTAATCCAAGAATTAAAGCATCATATCGCGGATTAATCTTTCGTTGTTGTTCACTAAACAATTTACCGGTTCTACTAATTACTGTTAATGCTCTAAGAGTACGACGACTATTTTGTGGCGCAATTTTTTCTGCTGCGGATGGATCTTTCTCTTGAAGAAGCTCCCACAACTTATTTTCTCCATTTTCTTTTAGATATTCTTCCCACTCGGGATCAATACTTGTTTGATATTCTCCTGGCTCACCCAGTTGAAGCTGGTTGACCAAGGCATTAATATAAAAGCCTGTTCCACCAACAACTAATGGAATGGCCCCATCACCAACAATTTTACCTACGGCTTTGGTACCTTCAGCAACAAAATCTTTGACAGAGTATTCTTCAAAAATTGAACGTTGATTAATTAAATAGTGCTTTACTCGTTTTAGTTCTTCATCTGTTGGCTTAGCCGTACCGATACTTACTTCTTGATAGATTTGCATTGAATCACCAGAAATAATCTCTGCATTAATTTTAGGAGCTAAATCTAACGCTAAGTCAGTCTTTCCAATCCCGGTTGGTCCAATTAGTACAATAATTTTTTGCATATAAAAAACCTCTTATTTTCTTGGTATCAATTCTAACAAAAATCTTCTTTTTCTTCAGAGTTAATATAGCAAAAGGCTTTATTGAATTAAGAATTATTGCTAAAATTTGAGGTGATAAATAATTTCTAGGGAGGCATTTATATGGCAAAGAAATTTGGTGCCGGTGTTGTAACTGGTGTTTTAGCAACTGTTGGTGCACTTGCAGCAGGACTTGCTACTTACAAGAAAAAGGTAGTAGAACCTGAGCAAAAAGAAGCTGACAGAATCGAACAAAATAGAATTAAAGCCAACAGAAAGAGCTACTCAGCTCACCAAGGCTAAATAAAAAAGAGAGATTAATCCCTGTAAAAAGGTGTTGATCTCTCTTTTAATATTTAGAGGCCTTAGTTTGACCATCCCATTTTTCAAAACCGTCTTTTAGCCAGTATACCTTTTCATACCCCTTCTTTTGTAAAAAGCGTGCTGCTCTTACTGTCAAGGCATTTGAATCAGAATAAAGATAAACTGGTAAATCTGGACGAATTTCTTGATATTGATATTTAAACATTGTATAAGGAATATTACGTGCTCCTAAAATATGTTCTTTTTTAAAAGGTCCTTTTTCACGCACATCAATAATTTGTGCTTTTCGCTTTCCCTTTTCAAATTCTTCATTAGTTAATGCACCACCGACTCTTTTGGATTGGATCCATGTCCAAAGCCAACTCAAAGCAAAGGCCAAAATAATGATGATTAAGATAATGTTGATAATCCCAAAAATATTCATTAATTACTTACCCCTATATAAGAATTTCTATAGTACTATGATAATCCATTACTATCTTTTGCGCTAGTTTCCTTTTCTTCTTCAATTTCATGTTCGTGACTTAAAATCAATTTTGCATTCATGTATTCTTTCTTAGAAACTACACCTGCATGATATAAATTATCCAGTTCAATTCCCATTAGTTCTATGTCCCACTTACGTTTACCAACATAAACGATAATATTAAACTTTTTTAATAGCTTTTGAACATCATGTAAATTTTTCATTATTAATTATTAATCACTATTCCCTGATGTAAACAGAAGACAACATAAATAATTATTACTACTGCTGCGATAACTCTTAACTTGTGATGATATTGTCTCAAATGGGCACTACCAAAAATTATTCCTAAAAGAAAACCAGATATTAATCCACCGAGATGACCTAAGATATCAATATGACTTGCAAATAAATCAAGCGCTAAGTTAATGATAGCTAATGCTAAAGCCTGCCTTCCCAAATAATTAATTGCCGGAATTGCTCGATTGGCTAAATAAAGAGCAATTACTACACCAAAAAGTCCAAATAAAGCTGTAGAAGCACCGGCACTAACTACCGAATCGCTCCCATATGCATAACTTAACAGATTTCCACCAATCCCTGACAATAAATAAACTGTTAAGAATCGCCAGTGACCTAAAAGTGGTTCCATAAATTGACCCATGTAATAAATCATTACTGCATTAGATGCGATATGTAACCAGCCGATATGCAAAAATTGCGCTGTAAACAAACGCCACCATTGATGTTCAACAGTAACAAGTTGATTATTCATTGCCCCAAGTCGAACTAGGGTATTAATATTAGTCGAGCCACCCATTATTGTTTCGATTATGAAAACAACAAAGAGTACAATTAAAATCGCATTTGTAACAAAAGTGCTAGAAAATCGATTAGTATTCAACTTTTGCATTATCCATCATCCCCTTCATTTACTTAAAATAAGATTTTCTATTGGAATATCATGATCCTCAATTTTCCATTTTGTTTGATCAAAAGCCTGAACGGAATTAACTAGACTAAGAGTTTGAGTAGGATATTTCTTTAAAAAGCGATCATAATATCCACCACCAAAACCAAGCCGACTATTTTTATCTAAGCCATAAGCTAATCCTGGTACAATTATTAAATCTAAATCATTTTTTACCTCAGCTTTTGGATCGTGATTTTCTAAAACCCCAAACTTAGTTTTTTCTAAAGAAGTGTTTTTATTATAAAGTGTAAATTCCATCTTTCTATTTGGTAAACAACGTGGAATATATACTTTCTTTTTTATTTTCCATAAAGTAGCAATAATTGGGGCTGTATCGACTTCTAGAGCCATTGAAATAGAAATACCAACATTCTCTACTTGATGTAATAATCGGCTTTTAAGTAGCTTTTCTTTTAAGATTTCATCTTCTAATTGTTTTTGCTGAGTTTTTCCAAATTCAGTCAGTTTTCTTATTTGTAAATTTCGTAAATCTTTTTTATTAATTAAATTCATTAAATAAAATATTATTAGATACAAAAAAACAACAGGAATTGCCTGTTGCTTTGATTACTTAGTTTCGCGGTGAAGTGTTACCTTTCTTTCAACTGGGCAATACTTCTTTAAAGCTAAACGTTCCGGATGCTTACGCTTATTCTTTTCAGATAAGTAACTTCTATCGCCACATTCGGTGCATTCAAGGATAATATGTTCTGCCATGTTTTCCACCACCTACTTATTTAGTTAACTGTTAAACTATACCATGTTTTCCGTACTTTTACCAGTACTTTTCTATTTATTAAGTTTGAAGTAGTCTTCAACCATTGCCTTTGCCACTTGCAAAGTATATGAACCTTCTTTATCTGGGTCCAGTCCTGGGAAGACCACAGCTACAGCGATTTCAGGATCCTTTGATGGGGCATAACCAACAAAAGTAGCGTTAATAACTTCTGGCGCATTCGGATTACCTGGGTTATCTTCATCATAATAAAAAGTCTGAGCAGTACCAGTCTTACCAGAAATCGAAGGCTTAACATTCTTTAATGAATGGGCTGTTCCCCATGAATTAGTACCATGAACAACACGATACATCCCTTGATGAATAACATCAAGTTGATCCTGCGTCCAAGGAATACGCATCTGAACCTGCGGCTTAGTGTTATGAAGAATTGATACTTTATTACCTTGCGAATTAGTCTCACCAACTGATTGAACTAAATATGGACGCATACGATAACCACCATTAGCAATAGTTGAAATATATTGTACTAATTGAATTGGTGTATAAGCATCATAGTTTCCGTAAGACAAGTCAAGAACAGAACCTGTAAGCAATTGACCAGCTGAGTTATATGAGCGACCTTGAATACCTGAAACTTCTCCAGGAAGGTCTACACCAGTTTTTTGACCCAAACCAAACATTGCAAAATTACGTCTCAATTTAGTAAATGCATCTGAAGGCATTGAGATAAAACTATGTGGAGTATATTTAGCATTTACCCATCTTAAAGCTAATTGCATCATGTAAATGTTACTTGATACTTCAAGAGCTGTTGGGGCATCAAGACTACCAAATGTACCAACTGGGTAAACAGATTTCTTAATTGGAGAACCTGGCAAGTAAATTGGCGTATCGGGCATTACGTTGTTAGTTGGTGTAATAACACCATTCATTAATCCACCCGCAACAGTTGCCCCTTTGACTGCAGACCCCATAACAAAGGATTTATTAATTACACCTAACGCATCATCAGTATCTTTATTAGTCTTTGCATTATGATCAATACCTGCAATCGCTAAAAGTGCTCCAGTCTTTGGATTCATCGCTACTGCATAGGCACCATTAGAATACTGCGTAGCACCTGCAGCTTTAGCAGCCGCATATTGCTTCTTCAGTGCATCTTCTACTTGTTGTTGATATTTAGCATTCATTGTCAAAATCAAACTGGCACCACTTTGTCCTTTATAGACAGTCTTAGTTTGTTCAACACCATCTCCGGACTTAGTAACTACCTGTGACTTAGACTTAGTTCCTTTCAGAAGCGGCTCATACTTTTCTTCTAAGTAACTTGTACCTACACGGTCATTTCGTGAGTAACCTTGTGTTAAGTAGTACTGCAAGTTATCACTTGGTAAACCAGCTTTTTCTGAAGAAACGGAACCAATGATACTTTTAATGGATTTTCCATTTGGATAGCTTCTGGACCAGTCAGTTCCAATACCTACACCTGGCAATTCAGATAGGTGCTCTCCAACTAATGCCATTTCTCTATCAGTTAGACCTTTATTTTTAATATAGATAGTAGATAAAGTGTATGCTCCAGAAATCTTATTAAAAATTAAAGCAGCCGTTTTTTGACGTTTAGTAAAATGGATATCTTGCTTTTCAACACGTTTTAAGACATTGTTATAGATTTGACTTGAACTTAAAGCATCCCCATTACTGTCATAACGTTCAGATCGAGGCAGCTTAGCTGTTTCCTTTTCTGATATTTTACTGTTAGCTAAATAATAATCATAAAGCTGTCTTTGGGTAGGTTCTTCATCATCAAGTGTTATATATTGACTTAAGCGATTAGAAATTTTATATATTTGACTAGACGTAATGCTAGAATTTTTGGTATAAGTAATTGCGTTATTAGCTTTATTACCTACCAAAACTTTACCGCTGCTATCATACATCACACCACGTGGTACATTATTTGATACAATCTTTTGGTCGGTTTGCTGTACTTCTGCTTGAAAACGTCCACCGTAGAAAAGCTGTAAGTAGGCCAATTGACCAATTAATAATAAAAATAAAACTAAAATGACGCCCAAAATAATTTTCATTCTTAGGGGCGTCGAAGTGGAATTTCTATTCGAACCTTTACTCTGTTTTAAATAATTCAAAATTCTAACCTCACTAAACTAGAATTGATTTTAGCAAAAAATGCATCTAAATTCTATTTTTCTCCCAGTGAAAATCGCAATAATTATATATTCTTAAGAAGTAGGGTATTTATCAATGATTATCAACAAAATTAAAACATATTTTAAAAATAAATATCTATATTGGCTTTCTTTTTTACTGCCTACTTGTATCTTTGCAAGCTATTTTCTATATCGAGGCCAGGAAATTTTAACCGTTGATCTAGGTCAACAATATATTGACTTTCTTTCTTTTTATAAAAATAATCTACTCTCTAATCCTTTAAACTTTATTTTTACATTCAGTAATGGTCTAGGGAGTTCGTTTATTGGAACTAGTGCTTATTATTTAAATAGTCCCTTTAATTTTCTACTATTACTTTTTTCAAATTCATCTTTACCAATAGCTATTCTTTTAATTATTAGTCTAAAAGTCGGCGCTATTGGTTTAAGTAGCTTCTTTTATTTTCAGAAATTTTTCAAGGGTGATAATAAAATTTTCGCTTTAGCCGCTAGTCTTGCTTTTGCACTGAGCGGTTTTGTTGTTAGCTATAATTTAAATCTCATGTGGCTCGACAGTCTAATTTTATTACCTCTTTTACTAGACGCAATTGATAAATTATTTGAACAAAAGAAGCACTATTTTTATCTTACCACGATCACTTTCTTACTATGGTTAACTAATTTTTATACTGGTTTCATGGTGCTATTTTTTGGCTTACTTTATTTTATTACTGCTCTAATTAATCATTCTTTCTCAAGCAAAATTATTTTCCACTATTTCACTAAGAGTCTCTTAGGCACTACCCTAGGCGCCTTTGTATTATTACCAGCCTTTTTTGAAATATTAAATGGAAAAATTAACTCCGACACTACCCTTTCGCTAGGTTTTCAGTTTGCACCATATCAAGCTCTTGATAAATTAGTAATTGGCGCATTTAATTTTACTGAGATGGAAAAAGGACTACCTAACATTTTTCTAACTAGTATTTTTACTCTATTGTGCCTCCTTTACTTTATCAATCAACATTTTTCCCTAAAAGAAAAATTTACATCAGCTATTTTACTATTATTTCTATTCCTATCTTTTAGCTTTAACCCACTAGTTCTGTTATGGCATTTAGGCCAATATCCTGTTTGGTATCCAGCACGCTTTAGCTTTATCTTTTCTTTGTATGCAATCTATCTGGGTGTTCAAGTTCTCGCACATACACACAAATTTAATCTTACGAGCAAAATAGCTAGTCTGCTTTTAGTAATTAGCTTAAGTATCTTTCTTTTATTAAGTATCCATCAAAAAGAATTTTTGAGCCAAACTAATATTATTCTTACCATTCTTTTTCTTTTATGTAGTTTACTCATAATTTTATTTTTTCACTATAAGTGGATCCCAGTAATCTTTTTCGGAATAGTAGGACTAGAAGTAAGTATTAATCTGCTAGCAAGTTTAGATAATATCTCTTATCAAAAAAATTTTGATTATGCTAATTTCACTAGTAATGTTTCTCAAACTACAACCTATTTACATAAATATGACTCTGGCTTATATCGCACAGAAAAGACATTTACTCGTTCCGATGACGACCCATTCAGTAATAATTATTATGGGGTCAGCAACTTTAATTCTATTTCTGATCGTGCAGCTATTAATTTAGTAGATTATCTTGGGCTAGAAAACAACGATAATTCTTTTACCAATAATTTTGCTACGCCCTTATCCGATAGTCTTTTAGGCATCAAATATAATATTGTTCCCATTAAGAATAGGCGTAATTTACCTAAAAAAGAACAAGTTGTATTTACGAGTGCTTTTTATCGACCAGATTTAGTTACAAATACAGTCGTTAAAAGTTTTAAACAATTACAAATTAGAAAAAATTCATCTGCTTTACCACTTATTTTTATTTCAAATACCCATCAGAAAATTACCTTTTATAATAATATGCCTGCTACAAATCAAAATAATCTCTTTAGCAACATCGTCGGTCAAAAACTTAATCTTTTCAATAGTTTATATCTAACAAATCCAAGTAAACTAAAAAACACTAAGCATAGTAAGAATATCAATGAATATAAAAAGATTGATAAAAATAAAACTGCTAACATAACCTTTAATATTTCCTCATTTGAAAAGGGAGCTTATTACCTCGAGCTTCCCTCAAACTTAACTACTAATGTCACTTCTATTATTGTTAATAATCACCAACTTAACAATGATGATTTAGGTATTTCAAGTAAATTACTAAATATTGGATATTATTCAACAAATACTCCTATTAAAATTGTTTTCAATCTAAACACTGAAAATATCAATTTAAATGGTATTAGAGTTCTTCAATTTAGAGAAGATGAATTTAACAAAATTATTCGTAAATTCAATCAAAAACAGCCAGTAACTCATCAAACAAGTCCTATTTCTTTAAAAATTAATTACACTGCACAAAAAAATGAAACTTTAAATTCTACCATTCCTTATTCAAAAAATTGGCTGATTTTTGATAATGGTAAACTTCTGCAAACCCAAAAATTTGCCCAAACATTTTTAAGTGCACCTCTAAAAAAAGGTACCCATCACCTTACTTTAGTTTATGTACCAATTGCTTTCTTAATTGGTCTTATAATTTCGATTATATCAACCATAATTTTATTTATTTTCAAACCAAAAAGGGATTAACTTACTAGCTTTTACGTAAGTTAATCCCTTTTTTAGATAAATTATTTAAATTAGTTCAATGTCTTAACGTCATTGATAGTAACATCAAAAGTTCCACCTGGAGTGTTGATAGTTACTTTTTCGCCTTTCTTTTTACCAAGTAAAGCTTGAGCAATTGGTGAATCATTAGAAATTTTTCCATTAAGCGGATCAGATTCGTCAGATCCAACAATAGTATAGGTTTCTGGATCATCAGTACCTACTTCAGTGTAAGTAACAGTTTTACCAATAGAAACTTCATTAGGATCAACACTATCTGCATCAACAACTTGTGCATACTTAAGCATTTGTTCAATTTGAACAATACGTTGTTCTACAGCACTTTGTTCATCTTTTGCTGCATCATACTCTGAGTTTTCTGATAAGTCACCGAATGATCTAGCAACCTTAATTCGTTCAATAACTTCTGGACGTTTTACTAATTTTAAGTTTTTTAATTCCTTCTGAAGTTTTTCTTTACCTTCAGCAGTCATTGGATAAACTTTTTCTGCCATACTAAAAATTCTCCTTACCTATACTTATTTTTCTTTGCACCAAACAGCTTATGTTTTCTACCTAAAAAAGTCAACCATTTTTACTGGCCTAAACTACTATTTCGTTTCAAATGTTCGTCATAGTTTTCGTTGTAGTAAACCTTACCAGTCTTAAGGTTTGCAACAAAGTAGAGATAGTTAGACTTAATTGGGTTCAATACAGCACTAATTGAATCTAGACTTGGATTGTTAAATGGTCCAGGTCCATATCCTTTATGAACATATAAGTTATATGGTGATTTTACTTTAATATCCTTTAGTGATAAAGAATGTTTATGCTTATTCAATGCATACATTACTGAAATATCTGACTGAAGTGGCATATTAGCTTTAAGTCTGTTAAAGAATACTCCAGCAATCATACGCCTATCTTTAGTTTTAACACCTTCACGTTCTACTAATGAAGCTAAAGTTAAAACTTCCTGTACTGTTAAGTGCTTCTTCTTAATTGAACTGTAGTATGGTTGCAAAACTTGATCAGTCTTATCAACCATTTGATTAACTAATTCTTTTAAAGAAGCTCCTTGATAAACATCATATTTTGCTGGGAAGAGATATCCTTCTAAATGATAGCGAACACCCTTACTGTTCATAGAACTAGTTAAAAGTTTAGGATATTGCTTCTCCAAACTCTTCATAAAGCTCTTATCTTTCATTAGCTTTAAGAAATCTTGTCGACTATACTTTGTATTCTTGCTAACTGTAGTAGCAATACTATCAATTGTTTGTCCTTCTTTTATTAGAACATGACCAACAACTGGACGACCACCTCCACCTTGCAATTGGCTCACAATCTCTTTGTTATGCATTGAAGGTGATAAATAAAAATTCCCTGCTTGAAAATTTGTCGCACTATGACTCTTTAACCAAAAGTTGAAAACGGCCGCATTTCTAATAATCTTTTTCTCTTGTAAAATTTGAGCAATTTGACTATTAGTTGCTCCCGCAGGAATATGAACACTAACAACATCTTCATCATGTCGATTGACTGGTTGAAGTGCGTATCCTACGTAACAGCCTCCAATCAAGACAACTAAAACTAAAATCGCTCCTAGTCCACTAAGGATCCAACGAGTAACCTTTTTAGATGCCTGTTCCTCTAACTCATGATTTTTCTTTTTGTCTTGATTTAGCAAATGCTTTTCCTCCGAAAATCACAAAAATCTAAGACAATTATAGCAAAGCTCCCCAGAAAAGAATTAACGAACTTTAATCTTTAGACTTTCTTTCAGATCTGCTTCAATTTTTTCCATTGCTGTAGCTACAACTTCATCAGTTAATGTGTCTTTTTCATTTAAGAAAGTTAATGAGTAAGAGATTGATTTATGACCTGATTCAATTTGACTTCCGGCATAAACATCGATTACTCGAATATCGTAAAGATATTTGCCTCCATTTAACTTAATTTGAGCTTCAATTTGTGCATTAGTTACATCATTAGGTACTAATAGAGATAAATCTCGCTCAATAGCTGGGAATTTTGGAGCAGCCTTAGCTTTCATACCTTTATGCAGCATAGAAACAATTGCATCTAAATCAATTTCATAAACATATATCTCACTGCCACGTAATGCTTTGTCAAGCGTAGTAACAGCATGTGCTAGCATTCCAATTAGACCAACGTATTGATCATTAATATAAATACCGGCAGTTCTAGTTGGATGCATTCCTTGAACCAGTTCAGCGCGATACTCTACATCTTCATCTTTGATACCAATTGCTCTAAATAAGTTAGTTAATTGGCCCTTTACAAAATAGAAGTCAATCTTTTGGTCTAAATGTTGCCAATTGGCTGCTAAAGTATGTCCTGAATAAAGAGCAGCTAAATGTTCATGTTCATTAAATGTATTATTTTCATGATCATAAACTCTGCCTTGTTCAAATAAAGCTAGTTCTTTTTGCTTACGGGCCATATTATAGCTTGCAGCATCAACCAATCCTGTTATTAGGTTTTCTCTCATAGTTGAACGACTTGAGTTTAATGGCCATTGAACTTCAACTACTGGTTTAGGATCTTTAGTAAATGAAATTGCTTTTTCTGGGGAAGTCAACGAGTAAGAAATTGCTTCCATCAATCCTTGACCTTGAACGATATCCTTAATTCTACGCATAGCAGTTTCTTTTGCTGAGTAACCACCATGAGTTTCAGCTAAAAGTGGTTGAGTAGATTTCAAGTTATCATAACCATAAATTCGGCCAACTTCTTCTACTAAATCTGCTGGAATAGAAATATCCCATCTTCTATTAGGAATGGTAACTACTAACTCATCTTCAGAGCCTGCAACAGTAAAACCTAACTGATCAAAGATCTTTTCCATTTCAGCTCTGCTTAACTCAGTTCCCAATACCTTATTAATATAAGATACAGTGGTTTTAACTACTGAAGGATTTCTTTGAGCATCAGTTGCTTTTATTTCACCTTCATTAACTGTACCATCCGCATCATTACGCAATAACAATGCAGCCATATCCAAGGCTTTTTGAGTATTATCCCAGTTAACACCTTTTTCAAATCGACTTGATGCTTCAGTTCTGTTAGCGTGACGCAATGCAGATTTTCTTACACTAGTTCCATCAAAAACAGCAGATTCTAAGATTACATCAGTAGTATCGTCTTCAACTTCTGAGTTCTTACCACCCATGACACCTGCCATCATAACAGGCTTTTGACCGTCAGTAATGATGATGTCATTTGGATCTAATTCCACTTCTTTATCGTTCAATAATGTAAGCTTTTCATTTTTATTTGCTTTTCTAACTTCTAATTTACCGTCCTTAAAAGTACGAGCATCATAAGCATGCATTGGTTGACCAGTTAAAAGCATTACATAATTAGTGACATCGACCACATTATTGATCGGACGAATTCCTGCATTCCAAAGGCGTCTTTGCATCCACAATGGACTTTCACCAATTTTTACACTAGAAATTTTTCTTAGGTAAAATTTAGGTGCTAACTTTTCATCAACCTGTACATCTAATTCCTGAGTCCAGTCAGGTCCATCTTCCTTAAGCACTACTGGTTCAACTTTAGGTTTTTCATCAATAATTGCACCAACTTCATAAGCGGCACCTTCCATTGATAAAGTATCAGCACGGTTTGGAGTAATATCAAAATCTAAAATATAGTCATCCATGCCAAGTGCTTCGTATACTTCTTCACCTGGTTTTACATCTGCATCTTTAGGGAAAACAAAAATTCCATCTGCATATTTTGCAGGAACGACTTTATCTTCAAAACCAATTTCTTGAAGTCCGCAAATCATGCCGTTTGATTTAATTCCGCGAATTTTACCACGCTTAATTTTTTCATTTCCGGCAATTCTTGCCCCGTGTAAAGCAACAATAACATCTTCACCAGCTGCAACATTAGGAGCACCACAAACAATCTGAATTGGTTCTTCTTCACCAACATCAACTTGACATTTGTGTAAGTGAGTCCCTTCAATATCCTCACATTCTAAAATGTGTCCAACTACTAATTTTTTTAATCCTTCTGCTGGGTGATCTACAGATGCGATCTCAACACCAGTTCTAGTAATTTTTTCTCCTAATTCTTTAGGATCTTCATCTAAATTAAGAAAATCTTTTAACCAATTATATGAAACAAGCATTAATCTTCCTCCTTACGGAATTGTGCCAAGAAACGTACATCATTAGTATAGAAATCACGAATATCAGAAATGCCGTATTTCAAAATTGCAAAACGATCTAAACCTAAACCAAAGGCAAAACCACCATAGACTGTTGAATCTACACCAGCATTTTCTAAAACATTTGGGTGAACCATACCAGCACCAAGTACTTCGATCCAGCCAGTATACTTACAAATTGGACAGCCCTTACCATCACAATTAAAACAAGAAACATCCATTTCAACTGATGGTTCAGTAAATGGGAAGTAAGATGGACGAAGACGAGTCTTTCGATCTTGACCAAAAACGTGCTTAGCAATCATTTCTAATGTTCCCTTAAGGTCTGACATAGTAACATTTTTATCGATTACTAAGCCTTCCATTTGCTGGAATTGATGAGAGTGAGTTGCATCATCATCATCTCTACGGTATACCTTACCAGGACCAACCATCTTTAATGGACCCTTAGAAAAATCATGCTTTTCTAAAACTCTAGCTTGGTCTCCTGAAGTTTGCGTTCTAAGCAAGTTTTCCTCATCAATATAGAAAGTTGCTTGCATATCACGAGCAGGGTGATCTTTTGGCAAGTTCATCATTTCAAAGACATAGTGATCAGTTTCAATTTCTGGACCTTGAACTACTTCATAACCCATTCCAATAAAGTAGCTTTCCAAATCATCCAAAATAATATTAATAGGATGTTTTGAACCTAAATGTCCCTCACGACCAGGCAAAGTAACATCAATTTTTTCTTCTTCTAATTTTTTGGCAATTAAAGTTTGTAAGAAGTTGTTTTTTGCTTCATCTAATTGCTTTTGAAGAAGATCACGAACTTGATTTACTTCTTGTCCCACTTTAGGTCTATTTTCTGGGGCAATATCTTTCATTGAGTGAAGAATCTGAGTTAATTCACCCTTGCGTCCCATTAATTCTACTCTAATCTTATCAAGCATTTTTTGGTTTTCAGCCTGATTGATTTGATTCAATCCTTCTTCTTTTAACTTATTTATTCTATCGAATAAGTCCATCTCATTTTCCTTTCCAACAAAAAAGCCCCGTCCCAAAAGGGACGAAGCTTCGCGGTACCACCCTAGTTTGAACTAGCACAAATAAAGTGCGTGTTCACACTCTTTTCGAATAACGGTGAAATACCGGAATTGATTAGATTCTGCTCCTAAGATGAAATTCATGCTTCTAACTTAAGTTTCTTCCACCAGTGAAACTCTCTCTAAAAAGCTATCCACACTACTAATCTTAATCATCGCATTTAATTATAATAGTATCTTAAAACTTTTTACCTAACTTTGCAATTACCTTTAAGCCCATTTATCAGCCCAATTATGGACTTGTTCAAAAACAGGTTGTAAATCGGCACCCTTTTGAGTCAGGGTATAGCTAATAATTCCACTCTTTTTATCTACAGTACGGTTAACAATACCATCTTTTTCTAGTTCTTTTAGTCGTTCAACTAAAACACGATCAGAGCATTTACTAATGCAACGTGCTAAATCCTTAAAACGCATTGCATTAGTATCACACAAAGAGCTAATAATTAAGCCGTTCCATTTTTTACCAATAATTCCAAAAGCATCAATAAAATGCGAACACAGTGAATAATCTTCTGGATCCGGACAGTCAGTCATTTTAGTTTTGCTTTCAATTTCTTGGGACATATGTATTCCTCCTAAAAAATCAAAATAATTTTAAATCATCTATATTAAGATTATAGTGATAACACTTACTAAAAACAAGCTGCAAGCTTATGAAAAATGATAAATCATAATACCCGCTGCTACTGCCGCATTTAATGATTCTGCCTTTCCCTTTATCGGGATATAGATCTTTTTATCCGCTGTTTCAATTACCTCTTTACTTGCCCCATGAGCCTCGTTTCCAATTACGAGCGCTAATTGAGGAACTGGGGCACAATTATTCAAGGACTTAGCAGTTTTATCAAGAATGCTTACATAGACTGGAAGACCATTTTCCTTAAAACTACTAATAGCTTCTAAAATCGGATTTTGGATAATTTGAATATGAAACTGGCTCCCCTGCATACTACGCTGAACTTTTGGATTATATAAATCTACACTTTCTTCAGATAATACTACACCATCAAAACCAGCTGCATCGGCTGTACGAATAATTGTTCCAACATTTCCTGGATCAGTTAAATTATCTAAAACAACCCATTTTCCATATTCAAAACTAAATGATTTTGGTTGATTAATTGGTAGCACCATAAAGATATCTTGACTATTTTTAGTACTACTTAAATGCTGAGCAATTGCATCGGTAATCTGGATGACTTTATTATCTTTTAATTTATAAGTCGTATCTAATTTTTTTAAAGCTTCTGCTGTTCCTAAAACATAAAGATAGTTTTCATGACTCTTTAAAGCTTCTTCAACTAAATGAAAACCTTCAATTAAATAAGTTTGGGTCTTTTTACGATACTTTTTTTGTTCAAGCTTTCTAAGGCTTTTAATTGTGGGATTATTTACTGAGTTAATTTCTATCATAAATTTCTACTTCCTTCTAATCTAATATTTTAAATTACCTCGCCCAAAATTAACATGTTAAAATTTAAGTTAGAATACACAGAAAAGAGCGATAATTATGAAGACAGTTACAATGAGAGTTACAGGCTTAGTACAAGGAGTTGGCTTTAGATGGACAACTCAAATGATTGCCCAAGAATTAGGAATCACCGGTACTGTTAAAAATAATCCAGATGGGTCTGTATCAATTGTAGCTCAAGGGGATGAACTCCCTTTAGAGCATTTTATCAAAAAAATTAAAGCATCTCCTTCAGTTGCTGCCCATGTTGATCATGTAGATTTAAAGATAATTCCCAATACAGAAAAATTTACTCGCTTTAGTGTGGTTTATTGATACTTTAACAAATAACTAGTAAACTTTATTGCAGTAACAATAAAGTAGGAAAGGTTATAGTTAATGAAATCAAAAACTAAATATTTTAGTCTCTTTGCCATGATAACTGTGCTAGCACTTACCTTAACAGGATGTGCTAACAATGGTCATAGCATCTATCAAGCACCCACTAGTGGGCCATATGCTTGGATCTTTAGTCTATTTGGCAAACCAATTCAAAATATCATGTTAGCAGTCGAACATCAAATTGGTGGCTCAAATGGAGCTGGCTGGGCAATTATTATTATTACCTTTGTTGTTCAGCTCATTGTTATGCCACTTCGACTAGCTTCTCAGCGTAAAATGACTACCCAACAAGAAAAAACGCAAAAGCTTCAACCTCAAATGAAATTGATCCAAGAAGCACTTAAGAAGCCTGGGCTAACACAACCACAGCAAATGCAAATTAGCCAACTTCAAATGCGTGTTTATAAAGAAAATAATATGTCAATGATGGGCGGAATGGGCTGCTTACCATTACTTATTCAGCTTCCAATCATGATGGGAATTTATCAAGCTGTAGCTTACTCTAAAGAATTAGCAGCTTCAAGTTTCTTTGGCATTTCTCTTGGACAACGATCCATTATCTTAACAATTATTGCTACGTTGCTGTATGTAGTTCAGGGTTATCTTTCAATGGTTGGAATACCTGAAGAACAAAAGAAAGCAATGCAAATGACTTTAATTCTAAGTCCAGCTATGACTTTCTTTATTAGTATTTCTGCTCCAGGCGCTTTAGCACTTTACTTCTTAGTCGGTGGACTTATTGCTATCTTGCAACAATTAATTACTACTTTTGTTATTATGCCAAAAGTAAAAAGAGATGTTGCAGCTGAATTAAACGAACGTCCACTTAAAGTAGTTGTTACTCAAGAAACAATCGATAGCATTCTTAACACTACTTCTTCATCAAACTCCACTCCTGAGGAAAATAAAGATCTTCATCAAGATTTACGTGCACGTAATGCCGGTAAACAAAAGCGTCCAAATGATTCTGACAAAGATTAATAAATAAAAATAGGGAATCCTTAACGGATTCCCTATTTTTTATTTATCTGACTCAGATTTTAATAATGGAAATTCAATCATGAACTTACTGCCTGAGCCAAGTGTTGAACTAACACTGATCTTTCCATGATAACTTTCAACTAGTTTCTGAGCAATAGCTAAGCCTAGACCATTTCCACCCTTTTCACGGGTTCTAGCCTTATCTACACGATAAAAACGATTGAAAATCTTGTCCTGCTCATCAGGAGCAATTCCTTCACCAAAATCTTGAACTAAAATCTTAACTTTATCTTCTTCAGTAGCAGCAGCCACTAAAATTTCTTTTCGATCAGTAGAATATTTAATAGCATTATCAATCAAAATGATTAAAATTTGCTCAAGATGATTACGATAAATCTTAACTATTGTATCAGGTTTTAAGTCTGTATCATCATAAGTAATAGTAAAGTCTTGATGAATCATTCTCATGTCATTAACAGTTCGATTTAATACTTCATTGACATCAGTCGTTTTATCAGGATACTGCAAATCAACCTGCTCAGCCCTAGTTAGATCTAGCATTTCTTGAATCAAATGTTTCATTCTCTTGCTTTCTTGAAGAGAAGCCTGAATTGATTCTTCCAGTACTTGAGGATCATCTTTTCCCCACCGCTCTAATAAATTTAAGTGTCCTTCAATTACAGCTACGGGAGTCCTCAATTCATGAGATACATCTCCTACAAATTGTTTTTGCTGCTGCATATAGGCTTGCATTCTATCAAGCATCTTATTAAAAGATATAGCCAGTTCTCCTAATTCATCATTTCTATGAAGATCGGGTACTCGCCTTTTATCAGTGGGGTCTTTATTAATATCGTGAGAAATTTGAGACATTTTCTTAATTGGTTGTACAACGCTATTAACTATCAAGTAAGACAACCCAATAAAAACTACAATAGCAATAACTGATAGACTAATCATCCAGTGTCGAATAGATTTCAATACTTGATTTTGTTGATCCATGGAATTATCCACAATCAAATACCCAGTTAACCGATGTGTCCTCTCAGAAAAAATCTTCTGATATACCTTCATATGGATTTTCCCTTGCGTCGTTACAACTTTTAATACATGACTTTCAGTTTTACTAAATTGTGGCATCCCTTCATCGGGAACATTCCCATTACTAAAAACAACATCTCCAGCAGGATTATAAATCGTAATACTAGTATCACGATTCGATAAAGTAGCTAATACATCATCATTAAAAACATTACCGCCATTATTAGAAGTAATTGGTGTTTGTCCTTCTAAAATACGATTCGTATTAGGAGAAAGCTGAGGTACAACATTTGAAATTTGTAAACTTGTTGGAATTTCAACGAGTCTTCTTTGAAATGTAGTTGCTACACTCTCTGTCAAATTTCTTTCCTGTGAGATAATTTGTTGCTTAACTAAAGAATAAATTGCAATTGAAAATATAACAAAAGAGACCATAATTGTCGCTGCAACTAAACTTACCCACTTAAAAGTTAGTGAGGACTTTAGAGTCTCTTTCTTAGATTTATTTTGTTTCTTCACGTGCTTCATCATTTTCATCAGTTCTTACCATATAACCGGTACCACGAACAGTCTTGATGTATGATGGACGGCCCGGTACATCAATCTTATTACGTAAATAACGCACATAGACTTCAACAACATTCGTTTCAATCTTAGATTCAGGTCCCCAAATTTTGTTTAAAAGCTGCTCTCTTGTAACAACATTATTCTTATTTTCAATTAATGTCATTAACAAGTTGTATTCACGTTTAGTTAGATCAACTGTACTATCTCCGCGGTGAACAATTCGATTAGCTGTTTCAATAGTTAAATCATTGAAGTGAACTACCTTTTGAACTCCCATCGTATCGCCCATAGCTCTCTTTTCAATTTGTACTCTTCTTAAAACAGCACGTAAACGAGCTAATAATTCTTCGATTGCAAAAGGTTTAACAATATAATCATCAGCACCGTGGTCTAAACCTGAGACACGGTCAATTACTGAATCTCTTGCAGTCATCATAATAATTGGAGTTGTTTTTTCTTGGCGAACACGACGAGCAATTTCTAATCCATTAAGATCTGGCAACATTAAATCTAATAAAATTGCGTCAAAATCTTCATTTAAAGCTAAATCCAATCCTTTCCGACCGTTTCCTTCAACTTGAGTTTCATATTTTTCATGTCTTAATTCTAGTTCTACAAAACGGGCAAGATTTTTTTCATCTTCAATAATCAGAATTTTACTCATTATTTTCTCCACTACTATTTAATCTGGTTAAAAATTTTATTAATAAATTAATATTAAATTTAAAGATACATTAATGCAAGGGTTTATTACTTGTTTTTTTCATCTTTAAATAAATCCTTAAGCTTAGCAAAAGCAGGATTTTCTTTATTAGATTGCTGTTCTTGATAAGCTTCTTGAGAAACAACCTTCCAGCCCTCTCCTTCAGGAAAGTCTCCTTTAGCTTCTTCTTCAGGAGTCAAGATCACTGATGGTAAGCTTAAAAGCAAGTTATCTTCTACAGCCTTTTGAAGATCAATTGTATCGTCTTTAACAGTTACAATTGTATCTTCTTCATCAAGCTGTTCTTGAGTTGGTTCAACTTCACTATAGTTCTCAGTAAAGTTGAATTTTTGATGCATTTTTACTGGTTTTAAGCTACGAGTTGAAGGTGCCACAACATCTGCTTCGACAGTAAAGTTACCAGTAACAAAAGGTTCATCATAGAAGAGGTCACCGGTAACATGAACATTCTTTGCATCTTCCAGTAATTCTTTACTTCTATCAAAAAACTCTTTACTTAACTCAACGTTCTCATCAACATGAGTTAATGGATTACGACTATTTTTAATTTGCGAATATGAAAACTTTAACATTATTTTACCTCGATTGGTTTACGACCAAAATTTTGATCTTCACCTATAATTTGTTCAAAAAGCCGATCCACTTTTACTTGTAAACCTAAAGTTCCACTTGCAGCATTTTTCTTATCAACTTTTGAAATAATCGGCACTTGAACATCTTTTCTAATTTTCTTAAGATAATTTCTTCCTCGACTACTGTAACCTAACAGTAGGGTTGAAACATCTTGATAAGAATCCTTTATTTCGTTCTCAGTGACATTTAAAAGCGTGTAAAGACATAATCTTCTTAAACGAGCATAAGTATATCGCTTAGACTTAATTTGCCGCAAAAATGAAGTAAAATCTTCTGCAGTATGAATTTCTTCCTTCATTTTGTATTCTAGTCCTTCACTCATTTGATAAATTGACTGCAATTCTTCTAAACTTGCACTTTCAATTCGATACTTCAAAAAGCTAAATAAAAGATTCCAGTTCGGATAAACTTTTTGACTTTCTAAACTTACTAATTCTCCTTTAGGAAGATATTTTTTTAATTCAGATAAGTCATTGGGATGATGCAAACAATAATTTCTAATAGCCGTAGCTGAGGAAACTATTTTATCTTGTAAAAGTGGATCATCGTGTCCACTTCCTACTCTTGTTATAGGATGTAAATGAAGTGGATTCTTTAATTGTTCACTTGCAACTGCATAAGCAACAGCTAACATCATGTTAGGTTGATTTACTTCATGCCCCACTTCTCTAGCAACCATTTCATTATATTGAGTAGCATAAGTTTGAGTGTAGTCTCGAAAGTCCATCCGATTCTTGGGAATTTGATTTATTTTTTGACCCAAATAAGAGAAATTTAAATTCGCATCCTCTACTCCAAAAAATAATTCTGACACTCCCAAATCACTCAACATTTTAATACTACCATTAGCAAAAATATCAGCTGGCTGCACAGCAAAAGAAAATGGTAGTTCGAATACCAAATCGGCTCCAGAAGCTAAAGCTGCCTTTGCTCTTTGCCACTTATCCATAATCGCCATTTGTCCACGTTGAACATAATTACCTGACATTACAACAATTATTGGATCATTTTTAGCTGCTAAGCGGGCTTGATTCATTAAAAACTCATGGCCACTATGAAAAGGATTATATTCGGCTACAATGCCAATTACACTCATACTCTTACCTTTAGTCTAAGTTTAATTCTAGTTTCTTACCATTGCTCCAAAGCTTTTCTAAGCCATAAAAGTCTCGGGCATCTTCAGTAAATACATTTACAACTACATCTCCCATATCTACCAAGAGCCAGTTAGAATCACGCGTTCCTTCAATACGGTAGTCTTCTTTTCCATGTTCATGGATCTTATCAATAATACTGTTAACGATGGCATGAAGTTGACGGTTTGAGCCAGCTGTTGTTACAACGTAGTAATCCGCTAAAATACTAATTCCTTGCATATCATATGCTTCAGTATCTTCACCATGTCTTTCATCGATTGCTTCTACAGTTAAATCTAATAATTTCTTACTATCCAATTTTATTTTTCCTTTCAAAATTCTAATCCTTTACTGCCCATTTATTGTAAGCAGCAAATGTCTTAGGATAAATCTTTTTTCTATTAGTTATTAAAAAATCAAGTGTGTGGGCTAATTCAAAGCCTACCCCATCATCTAAGTTAGCAAAAGCTACTTTTCTTGCTTCTTCTACGCCAGGAAAGTCACGACCTGGTTCAATAAAATCTGCTACAAAGACAATTTTATCTAGCGTGGTCATTTCTACATAAGCAGTAGTATGACGCTTAATAGCAGTTAAAATTTCTGGATCAGTTATCTTTAATTCCTTTTCAATAAAATATGATCCCACAATTCCATGCCAAATAGCTCGATTATAATTAAGTAAATCTGGATCAAAATGCTGTTCCTTAATCACTTCAATAAATCGGGCAGGAGAGACTTGTTTTGCATAATCATGGATAAATCCTGCTAAAGCTGCCTTATCAGGATCATAATTATTAAGTTCAGCTAACTTACGACTAGTTTCACTTACACCAATACAATGCTTAAATCTCTTTTCATCCATGTTGCTTTTTTCTTTGGCAACAATTTCATCAGAAGTTAACGGGGAATATGTTTTAACAAAATTAATTTCAGTCACTATATAAGCCTCTTGATTTAATATATAAGCGTACACTTTCCGGTACTAAATACCGAATAGAATTACCGGTAGCTATATTTTGACGAATTAAGGAAGATGAAATATCTAAATTAGGTGCATCAACCCAAATCATTGGAAACTTGGGATTTTGCGGATAATTTGGTCTCCTAACGCCAACCAAAGTAGATAAAAGTGCTATAGTCTCTGGTTCGCGCCAATTTTCAAAGTCGTTTACTTCGTCACTACCCATAATTAAGTAATATTGATTACGTGGGGCTCTCTTCTTTAAGTAACGTAAAGTATCAACCATGTATGATGTTCCACCACGCATTATTTCAAAAAGCTTAACATGAAAGTGTGGATTATCATGTGTAGCCAATTCAAGCATTGCACACCGATCTTTAGTGCTTATATTTCCCGCTATTTTTTTATGTGGCGGCGTATTATTTGGGATAAACCATATTTCATCTAAATGAAGCTGTTTTCTAACTTGCTCAGCCATTGATAAGTGAGCTAAATGAACCGGATTAAAAGTTCCTCCCATAATTCCAATTTGTTGAGCAGAACTCGTAACCGGTTCAAATTGTACTTGTGGCTTTTCTTTTACAACACATTGCATTATATCAACGCTCTTCTAATTCCTAAACCAATTCCTTCTGGTGTATAAGCTTTTACTACAACATTAGCAGGTGTAGTAATAAAGCCAACTCCGCCAAATAAAATATCACTTTTTTCTTTTGGTGAAAAAGTCTGGCCCTTTAATGGTCCGAGATTATCTTCTTTACTTGGTGGAAGCAATAAATCATCTTTATGTTTTTCATAAAATGCATCCGCATTTTCAGTCTTTGTTCTGTGTACATAAAGGTCGCGAGCAACATAAATTGTAAATCCAGCAGATGGGCCATCTACATAGTCAAAACGTCCTAAGCCAGCTAAAAAGATTGTCTGTCCAGGCAGAAGTTGGTAGGTTGCTGGCTTTAATGGCTTCTTTGGTTCAACAACTTCAAGCTCTTTTCCACTCAAATGACTAGCCAATTGATTAGTATTCAAAATCCCTGGCGTATCAATTAAATAGTGTCCATTAGAAAGTGGAATTTTAATTTCATCTAATGTTGTTCCAGGGAATTTAGAGGTAGTAATAACATCCTTTAAATCACTGTTCATATTGATGATCGCGTTGATTAACGTGGATTTTCCAACATTGGTTGTTCCAACAAAATAGATATCTTTCTTTTCGCCTTTTTTAGCTAAAAATGCCATCAATTCATCTAGATTTTTCTTTTTAGCAGCTGAAACTAAAAATATTTTTTCCGGCTTTAAGCCATTTCGATTAGCTTCTTGGCGCATCCAATCTTTAATTTTGGATTCTTTAGAATTTTTTGGAAATAAATCTACTTTATTACCAACTAAAATATATTCATTTCCACCAATAAAACGTTTAATTGAAGAAATCAATGAATTACTAAAGTCAAATAAGTCAACCACATTAACGACTAATGCCTTCTTTTGACTAATTGAATTAAGTAAGGCCAAGAAATCATCGTTATTTTCTTCAACGGGCATAATTTCATTATAATGTCTTAATCTAAAACACCGTTGACAATATACCTCATTATCATCACTCTCTAGTGCCTTTTTTAGGGCAGAAGATGGTAAGTAGCCCGATTTTTTAGGGTCTTGATCTTGTAATATACTTCCACAACCAATACAACGTAATTCTTCACTCATTCTAATTTCTCCTTAAAAACTACAGGTTTTCTTAAATTCAAAAAGAAAAAGATAAATTTCTCAAAGAAGCGGTTGATTCTTGTATTCCACTTATCAGTTTCAACTAATGGTTTTACTAAAACTGTAGCTACACCAGCTAGATTTCCAGCCTGTATGTCAGTAATCAACTGGTCTCCTACCATTAAAACTTGATCCTTTTTTAGATTCAAATCTTTTAATTCCTTATTAATACCGATGGGTAATGGCTTGCGTGCTTTTGCAATAAAAGAAATATGGTATGGATTCAACACTTTTCCGATTCGTTCTGCATTATTATTTGAAATAACAACTAAGCGAATCCCATCCTTGGCTAAGCGTTCATTAAGCTGTTTCATTTCAACAGCTGTATCTGCTTTATTCCAAGCAAGTAACGTATTATCCAAATCGCTAAAAACAGCCTTAATTCCCATCTTCTTTAACTGCTTTGGATCTAAATGATAGATAGTATCTATTGTATAACGAGGTCTAAATAACATTAAAAAATCTCCACTTTTTTCTCATATCTATAGTATCAGAAATCTTTAATCTTTAGAAACATTTGATGATTGAAAAATTAAATTTTACTTTTCTTTAGAATAAAAGATGGTAAAATGATAACAATTTATATTTCCACCGTATTACATAAAGGAGTTAAATTATGAAAAATTTTATCGATCTCCATCTACATTTAGATGGTTCTTTGCCATACCCTACGGTTAAAAAATTAATGAAAATTCACAACTTTTCAAGTTTAACTGAAGCACAACTCAAAGAAAAGCTATCTGTCTCTAAAAATTGCATTGATTTACAAGAGTATCTAACTAAGTTCGATTTTCCTCTACTATTTTTGCAAACTAAGAAAGATCTAGAAACAGCGATTTTTGATCTTTTAAAAAATTTGCGTTCTCAAGGACTAGTCTACACAGAAATTCGATTTGCTCCTCAGTTTCACACTCAAAAAAAGCTCACTCAA
Organism: uncultured Lactobacillus sp.; assembly: GCA_910589675.1. GTDB lineage: Bacteria > Bacillota > Bacilli > Lactobacillales > Lactobacillaceae > Lactobacillus. The sequence goes on from CAJUTO010000001.1 coordinate 112,413, forward strand.
GAAGGAGCAATTAGATCCTGCATTTCAGGACTAAAAAAATTTTATCAGTGGCAAGATGCGCAACAAGACAATTCCTACCCTCTACATGCAAATTTAATTCTTTGTCTCATGCGTTTACCACATCGGGACCAAGAAAATAATTTAACTGTCAAGTTGGCCGCTAAATATAGTTCCCAACATGTTGTTGGACTTGACTTAGCTGGTCCAGAAGGTCCGATTCCTAATAAAGCTTTTAGTTCATTCTTTGAAGACGCAAAAGAAATGCATGTTCCATTTACAATTCACGCAGGAGAAGCAGCTGGCCCTGAATCAATGCAAGAAGCATTAGATTTAGGCACTAAAAGAATTGGGCATGGAATTCGCTGTTTAGAAAGTGAGCAAATGGTTCAATATTTAGTTGACCATAATATCACTCTTGAGTGTTGTGCCACTTCTAATCTCAACACCAAAATTTTTAAGAAAATTGATTCCTATCCTTTAAAAACTCTTCTTTCAAAAAAGATAAAAGCAACACTAAATTGCGACAATATGACTGTTTCAAATACTAACTTACCTAAGGAATTTAAATTACTTGAATCAAAAACCGGTCTTACTAAATTAGACGAACATCAATTATTATTAAATTCTATTAACGCTGCTTTTGCTTCTGATCAAGAAAAGAATCGCTTATTGACCATATTTAGCTAAAATTGAGAAAAAAATGCTCCGCCTAAGCGGAGCATTTTTTAATATTCTTAGTTCAAAGCTTTCTTAGCAGCATCTGCTAAATCAGCAAAAGTCTTTTCATCGTTGTAAGCAATGTCAGCTAACATCTTACGGTTCATGTCAATACCAGCTACTTTCAAGCCGTGCATTAACTTAGAGTATGAAAGACCATTTTGTCTTGCAGCAGCGTTGATACGAGCAATCCATAATTTTCTGAATTCGCTCTTACGCTTCTTACGGTCACGGAAAGCATATTTACGAGAAACAAATACTTGAGTACTTGCTGCTTTAAATTGTAAGTGTTTTGAGCCACGGTAACCCTTGGCTAACTTCATGATCTTCTTACGACGAGCGCGTGTTACGGTTCCACCTTTAGTTCTTGGCATCTAAAATTCCTCCTCAAAAAGTCTTCTAATAATTAACGCATTTGGGAAAGCATCTGTTTGATGCGCTTTAAGTCACTTGCTGAAACCATAGCAGCTTTTCTCAAATGACGACGTTGTTTCTTAGTCTTACCGTGGAAACGGTGTCCAGTGTAAGCATGGTGACGCTTTAAACCACCATTAGCAGTTCTCTTGAAACGCTTTGCTGAAGCGCGGTGTGTTTTTTGCTTTGGCATATCTATTCCTCCAATTAACTACTTTTTCTTTTTATCTTTCTCACTTAATGGAGCAAGCATTAAGAACATTGAACGGCCTTCCATCTTTGGCTTAGTAACTACATTAGATAAGTCACTAGCTTCGTCAGCCATCTTTTCTAAGACCTGTTTACCTAACTCCTTGTGAGTAATTGCCCGGCCTCTAAAGCGAATAGAAACTCTAACTTTAGCGCCCTTGGTCAAGAATTTACGAACATGCTTTAACTTGGTGTCAAAGTCATTTCCTTCGATTGTTGGACTTAAACGAATTTCTTTGACAGCCATAACCTTTTGATTCTTACGGTTTTCTTTGGCTTTCTTTTGTTGTTCAAAACGGAATTTACCGTAGTCCATAATTCTAGCAACAGGTGGCTTAGCATTAGGAGAAAGCAAAACCAAATCAAGGTCAGCGTCAGCTGCTTTACGTAAAGCTTCATTCTTGGATACAACACCAACTTGTTGGCCATCAACGCCAATTAAACGAACTTCACGAGCACGAATATCTTCGTTTAAGATCATATTTCTTGGTATGAGTATTCACCTCCACGTTAATTTCGAGGACAAGAAAAAAGCGGGCAAAGTTAACGCCCGCTTTTAATCAACAGATATTATCGATCAGCCCAGAGGTAATATTAACTTAGGCGAGAAGCGGGAGCTTCTTCTTGTTCTCAACTTCTAAATTATACCATCTAATTAATTTACGTCAAGAACTAATTAAATGCAACTATTCTTTTTAGTGCCGATTAAACTCTGGTGATAAATTCATCAATCGATCAGCATTTTCTTCTAACACCTCTCGCCTTTTACCATACATCATCCAAACTGTAACAGCTAATGGAACTAAGACCATTAGAACTTCAGAGATATAATCTGTAGCCCAACTATTGAATTGCCAGCCTGCAGAATTCCAACCACTTTGCAGGTTTGCAAGGTAATCCATCAAGAAGTGAAAAATCATTGGGAGCCAAAGTTTCCCACTATAAAGGTAAAGCACGGCCCATAAAAAACCACTTCCCATTACTCCAATTACTTGAGCAATTGTAGCTTCAAAGGTTTCACCATTCCAACCAACGTTTCCTAGATGAGATAATCCAAAAAGAAGCGCAGACCCATAGATAGCTATTGGTACACGCAAATTTCGATATTGATTAAAGCCAGCAAGCAGAATTATAATAGCCAAATATCTTTCAGTTTCTTCAAAAATGCCTGGTTCTAAAGCAGCTGTAAAGCTTGCAATAGTAAAATATTTTTTCTGCAAATCAATTGAATACCTAAAAAATGCAGTCCATATTTGCTTATCGTAATTAATAAAGGCATTGTAAAACACATCAATAAATGCAAACAATACTAGTAATAATAAGACTGAATATTGAAAATTTCTGCTTTTTACAAACTTCAAATTAGGATTAAAGTGAAATCCCCATGCTTTTCCTAAAAAGCAAGCTAAAATTAATAAAGCAAACGCTGCAACTACGCCTTGGCTAGTAATTGAATGAAGCCACGGTAAATTTTTGCCAATCTTTAACAAAGAATCAGGTCCATACTGTGTTCCTAGGAGACCAACTCCTATTAAACGTAAAAACCAATTCTTTAAGCTACCCGCAAATAAAATTGCGAGAGGTAATAGCAAAACTAAATAGCTCATCCAGAGTAAAAGAACCCATAGAATTTCTAGCTGAGGGACATTTTTTAAGAAATAATTACCTATTTCTACCCACACGCTTGGGAATAAAGTACTTAGACCAAATAAATTTAGCCATCTTACAATTTCAAAAATTATTCCATTCTGTCTATTTACCCTTTGATTATAGAAATTAAGTCCAAGAACAATTAAGCTCCTTGAATTAAATTTCCTACACTATTTTTATTTTGGAAAATAACCTCTAAAAGCATCCAGATAAGTGCAATTAATAATTGCACATCAAAAATTTGTTGCCATCTTTTATGTGACAAAGTAAAATCCTTCATTCTATTCCTCCAGTTAGTTATCTAGTTTTTTTATTATAATGATCTCTCAATTTTTTTAAAGATATTTCATGCATAATAAAAAGAACTCATCTGCTGTGAGTTCTTAAAAACTAATCAAATTTTACTTTAGTCTAAAATTACAACTTAAAATTTCGTTCTCTATTTAGATATATCAGCACCGTCTTCATTTATTTCTTAACTCTGCTTTTACTCTTTATTTTTCTTCAATTGAATATTGATTTGTCTCACTTCATTCCACAAGTGAAAAAAGTAAACTCCATATGCAAGAGCATACATCAGAATAAAGTTTCCGATAATAATGGCTAACTGCTTTTCCATAACTGTTAAGCCATCTACAAAGAAATTAAATACTAACCAAGCAGTTAAGCAAACAAAAAAATTAATGATAATCTGCTTTCTTAATGACCAACTATCATTGTTAAAAATCCAACCCGCTAAATAAAAAAAGATTCCAATTAAAAAAGATTCTAATATCCAAAATAAAAAATCTGAGATTTTAAGTGTACTATTAGCTAAATTGTTCCAGGAAGACTGCAGAAGAATCTGAACAACTATCCAAGTCATCCCTATTCCAATTCCAATTAAACCACTTACTAATAATTGAACAACCTTTTTCATAATCCTAACCTCTCTTTCAAAACTTTAATCTTTCTTCTTGCAACTTGAATGCGTAAGCCATTTTCTAAAATTGCATCAATATTTCCGCTACTAACAATTTCTAAATGATTTATAGAATGATAGTTGACAATCGAACTTCTGGAAGTAGTAACAAAATCATTAGGTAGAAGTTTTTCCACTTGATACAATCTTCCTCTAAAAATGTAAACATCTCTTTCTGTACAAATCATTGTTTTTTCATTCTCAACTTGAATAGCAAAAATCTGTGAAAACTCGATCATATAAGCATCTCTATTTTTGTAGCCCCAAAGAAAATCTTGCTTTGATGTTAATTCATTCGTGATTCGTCTTATTTTGCTAGTCATCTTTTTCAACCAAAATTCAGCTTTTTCTTCTGGTAGATTAGGATCAATCTTAAACTCAACTTTCATTAATTTCCCTCCTTACTTGGTTATTAAGTATAGTTATTTACCGCTTGAAAACCAGAGATTTTCGGTAAATGGTCTTAATCTAACGGTGAATGGTCATTTTTCTATACAAAAAATCCGCTAGGATCTTCTTCCTAGCGGATTTTTATTATCTATCAATTATCAAAATTATTTTTCTCTTGAGTATGACTTAACATCAGCATCAATTTCAGCAATAAAGTCATCTAAACTCTTAGAAATTTGTTCTTCAGTACCGTAGCGACGAACATTAACACCGTTTGCGTTCATTTCTTCATCACCAAGAACTAAAGTGTAAGGAACCTTTTGAGTTTGTGATTCACGAATCTTGTAGCCAAGTTTTTCATTTCTGTGGTCTACTTCTGCTCTAAATCCGCGCTTAGCTAATTCGGCACGAACTTTATCAGCATATTCACCGTGAGCTTCTTCATTAACTGGAATAATTTCAGCTTGAACTGGAGCAAGCCAAGTTGGGAAGGCACCCTTGTAAATTTCAGTTAAGTAAGCGATGAATCTTTCCATAGTACCAACAATACCACGGTGAATCATAACTGGACGGTGTTCTTCACCATCTTGCCCAACATAAGTTAAGCCAAATCTTTCTGGAAGCATGAAGTCAAGTTGAATAGTTGACATAGTTTCATCATTACCCAAAGCAGTCTTAGTTTGAATATCAAGCTTAGGACCGTAGAATGCAGCTTCACCTTCAGCTTCAACGTAGTCAAGGCCAAGGTCATCCATAGCTGCTTTAAGCATTGATTGAGATGTTTCCCACATTTCATCGTTTGCGTAGTACTTATCAGTGTTCTTTGGATCACGGTAAGAAAGTCTGAAGTAGTAATCAGTAATGTCAAAGTCCTCATAAACATCCATGATCAACTTCAAAACTTTAGCAAATTCTTCTCTAATTTGATCAAGTGCTACAAAAGTGTGTCCGTCGTTCAAAGTCATTTCACGTACACGTTGCAAACCTGACAAAGCACCTGATTTTTCATATCTGTGCATCATACCTAATTCAGCAATACGAATTGGTAATTCACGGTATGAACGAATGTGGTGCTTATAGATTTGAATATGTGATGGGCAGTTCATTGGACGAAGTTCAAGCATTTCGCCATCACCCATGTCCATTGGTGGGAACATGTCATCACGATAGTGTGCCCAGTGACCAGAAGTCTTATAAGCATCTACGTTCATTAAGACTGGAGTATAAACGTGTTCATAACCATCAGCTACTTCTTTATCAACGATGTATCTTTCAACAACACGACGAATAGTAGCACCCTTTGGCATCCAGTAAGGGAGACCTGCACCAACTTTAGGATCAACAAAGAATAAGTCTAAGTCTCTACCAATAGTTCTGTGGTCTCTTTCTTTAATTTCAGCACGATGCTTCAAGTCTTCATCTAAAGCAGCCTTCTTAAAGAATGCAGTACCAAAAATTCTTTGAAGCATTGGGTTAGAAGATTTACCTAACCAGTATGCACCGGCAACTGATAAAAGTTTAAAGTTCTTAATTTTACCAGTGTTTGGTAATAAAGCATCAAAGCCAAAGTCAACAAAGTCACCTAACTTGTAAACTGCAACTTCGTCTTCTTCATCTTTCAAAAGATCCAATTTGAATTGGTCATCCTTAAAGATTTCTTCCAATTCACTCTTCTTCATTGAAGTATATTCAATCTTTTCACCATTCTTAATGGCTTTTTGCATTGCCTTTTCAAGATCTGGTAATTCAGTAACCTTAATTTGATCTTCTTTATCAGTGTCTACGAAGAAACCACCTTCGTCAGCTTCGTGCATTCCCAAACGTAATTCTGGGTATTTGCGCTTTGCAACAGCTTCAAGCAAAAATGCTGCAGTAGCACGTAAAATGTCTAAGCCTTCTTCATCTTTATCGGTAATAATAGCTGCTTCTACGTCTTCATCAACGATGTAATCTAAAGGTTTCATTACCCCATTAATCTTTGCACCAACAGCAGCTTTTCCTAGAGAAGTAGCAATTGAAGATGCTAATTCCTTAACAGAAACTGCCTTATCAAAATCTTTCTTAGAGCCGTCTGGCAAAGTTACAGAAAAACTCATAAATTTTTACCTCCAAATAAAAAATCCCAGCACTAAAAACAGTGCTGGGACGTTAAAATACGTGGTTCCACCCGAAATTCGAATTAATTACAAAATTAATTCCTCTAAAGGTCGTTAATGGTACCTAGCCAAATATAAAAAATTTCAGGAATGAAATTGGGGTTTTCTTCTAATCAGGAGCTTCCAGAACTAGGCTCCTGTCTCTGAATTGAAGAAAATCATGTCTTTCATTGACTTTTATTATACTAGCTCATCAAATAGATGCAAGCAAAATTTTAAAATTAATTTCGACGATTTTTACCACCAACAAAAACTTCTTTACTCAAAAAACGAACTCGTTCCATCAAACGTCTTGCCTTAACTTCATCAACGCTATTTCTAGTTTCGGCAAAATGTTCATTTAAACCATCCATTGTTATGTTCGAGCTAAAAAATGTTGGTAAAACATTATCCATCCGTTTTTGTAAAATTACACCTAATACATCGTCTCGTGACCATTCACTTAACGTCTCTGCTCCAATATCATCAAAAATCAAAACCGGAGCTGAAGCAATGCGATCAATTTCATCATTTAACCTATTATCTTGGAAATGGCTTCCTAAACTAGCAATAAAAGAAGGCACATGTAGAAAAACTACTCTACCTCCTTGTCGTGCTATTGCATTAGCTACACCAGCTAGAATATAGGTTTTTCCTACACCAAAATCGCCAGTTAGATACAGTCCCTTTATATGCTTATTTTTTTTAAATTCAGCTAAAAACATTGCTACTTCATTCAAGGCATACTCACGTTCAGGAGTTGCATCAACATTTGCTAATTCAACATGACGAAGCTTAGCCGGTAGATCAATCAATTCAATTCTATTTTCTGCGCGCTTTTTAGCTTCTGAATTCAATTTTGCTTCAGTAGGGACATAGGTAATATCAATTACTTTTCCATTAAGAAAAAGTTTAGGTGTATATCCCTCCATCACTGGATTTGGTGACTCAATTTGTTCAACATAATTGAAAATTGTAGGAAGGGATGCCTGGACAATTTCTTTATTCAATCTTTCTTTATTTTGTGCGAGAAAGGCTTGAACTTTTGGATGCTTTATTGCTGTTTTAGCAATTTTTTTGCTATCTTCACCTAATTTGCGCTTCTTTATAATTCGTGTAATTACTTCAGAAATATCTTCCACCAGTACAACACTTCCTATTCATTTTTACCAAATTCTCTAAAAATTCGATTTCTTTCTTCAGCAGACATCGTTGTTTTTTTAGACTGATTTTTCTTTTCATACTTGGACCAGTCAGTTGTATTGCGGACGGTCTTCTTCTGAGTACGATAAGATGGACGTTTACGCTTATTCTTACGTTCCTTAAGATATGCGATTGCTTCAGTTGGCGTAGTAATTCCCTTTTGAAGCCAATCATTAGCAATTCGATCTGCTAAATTATTAGTCAAGACCGCATCATATTCAAAACAAGTATGAACTATTAGATTAATTAAAGGCGGTGTTAAACCCATCTGATCCTGCAAACGATAAATAACTTTCTTTTCATTAGCAGTTACATATCCGCCCTTTTTTTCTTTTAATTCATATAGGTAATCAGTAGGAGGTTTACTATCCACTGCTCGAATCAACTCTGCATCTGCTGTTGACAAGTTCTTAATTGCTTTATCGGCATCCTTAGGCTTTTGCTGCAACTGTTTTCTAACCATTTCCTTATTTCGATTAAGGCCAAAGTTTTCGTTAACAGCATTTTGAATTGCATACATATTTAATTTATCTGTGCCTGCCGACATAGTAATTAAAGAGGTTTCCACAAATTCTTGTTCTGTTAAGTGATAAAAATCAATAATTTGCTTAATTTCTACCTGATGCTTTAAAACTTCTTCTTTATCAATATGATAACTTGCAAATAGATCGACCAAAAAACTCCAGTCAATCTTCACAGGCTCATTTCCTAGCTTTATTTCACCCTTATTATCTTTAGGAACTTCACTTGCTGCTTCTTTAACTTCGATAGGAGCGTCAATTGCACTCTCAGCACTTAGATGAAATACGTCAAAAAATCCACTAGTAACCTCTTTGGCATCCTTTAGGCCAATAAAAGTGCGCGGCGTGAATTTTTTTACCAAGCGATTAAAAGTTACACTTCCTACTCGTTCAAGTAATAAACTAGACAACAGAAAGGTATGAAAAAATTCACCAGCCGAGGGAACATTTTCTACTTCAAAAATTAACGTTTCTCCTAAAACAGGATTTGATCCTATAAAAGTCTTAATCAACCCTGTTGCTTCTAAATGATGTAGAGTGGAAAATAAATCTTCTAGTTTTAGATTTGTCTGATCTTGAAGTTGATACAAAGTTTTATAATCTTTGGCAAACGGAACTTCATCAAACTCCTTAGTCAAAGTTATATACAATCCTACTCCTTGTATGCCTACAAGGGGTTCAAATAGAGTAGTTAAGACCCTTACATTTTCTTCACTAACAGCTACTTGATTAGCCACATAAAAAGGCTGCTTAGGATCAGCACTTTCAAACACTGGCTACCTACTCCTTATCATGCTTAGCCATCATATCTTCCATGGCTTCCATAAATCCTGAAACATCTTTAAATTGACGGTAAATACTTGCAAAGCGAATATAAGCAACATCATCTAAATTTGCTAGCTCTTTCATCACTAGATTACCAATGTCTTTAGATGAAATTTCATTAAGACCTTGCTTACGAATTTCATTTTCTACATGGTCAACTAAAGCATCAAGCTGTTCACTTGAAATTGGTCTCTTTTGTGCGGCCATCATTACCCCATGTAAAATTTTATCGCGATTAAATGCTTCACGGGTTCCGTCATTTTTAATTACTAATAAAGGTGAACGTTCTACTCTTTCAAAAGTTGTAAAACGAAAACCACAATTTTCACATTCTCTACGTCTTCTAATTGCTCTATTTTCATCACTTGGACGAGAATCAATTACTCTTGAAGCATTTTTATGACAGTTTGGACATTCCATTTTTTTACCTGCCTATCTCTTGTAATAAATCAGATAATTTTTTCTCTAAGTCACCTATTGTACCAGTATTAGCTACTACATAGGTAGCCCTTTTTTCTTTTTCACTTAATGGCATTTGATTACTTATTCTAGCTACAGCTTCTTTTTTAGTGAAGGCATTTCGTTTCATTAAACGTTCAATCTGCAATTCTGGTGTAATAGAAATAGCCAAAACACCATTACATAAACTTTCAAAGCCAGATTCAAACAGCAAAGGCACATCGATTACAACTAATTTTTCTTGATTTGCACGATATCTTGCCATTTGTTGTTTAATTTCTTGGTGGACAAGTGGATGTGTTAACTCATTAAGTTTTTTCAACTTAGCTTTATCGTTAAAAACTATTCCACCTAACTTACGACGATTGATCGTTTGATCATCATTAAGAATATCGGTACCAAAATAATCTACTACTGCTTTGTAGCCATTTTGCCCAATCTCCATTATTTGATGAGCAATCAAGTCTGAATCAATAATTGGAATTTTTTTCTTTTTAAAAAATTCATCAGCTGTACTTTTGCCACTAGCAATTCCACCAGTTAAACCTAAAAAATATGTCATTTGTATAGCACCTGACAATGCGGACAGAAAGTAGTTCCGCGTCCATTTACTTTAATTTTCTCTAGAATAGTGCCACAATTATTACACTCTTCACCCGCATGACCGTAAACCTGGAGCATATTTTGGTAACCACCTATATCACCATTAGCATCCAAATAAGTATGTACCGTAGTACCGCGCTCTTTAGTTGCAACAGTAATCGTATGATTTATATTGTGATATAAATCTACTATCTTGTCAGCAGGAATTGACTTCGCACTACTTAAGGGATGAATTTTACTCTGCCACAATACTTCATCAACATAAATATTTCCTAAACCACAAACTACGGTTTGATCTAAAAGAGTATTCTTAATATTCTTCTTCTTTCGACTTAGAGCATTAATAAAGTATTCTACACTAAACTCTTCAGTGTTTGGTTCAGGGCCAAGGTGCCGAATTCCGGTCGTCTGCTTCTCTGTTCCAGTTTCTACTAGATGCATTCTTCCGAATTTACGTACGTCAGCATAGCGCAGAGCAGTTCCATCAGTAAAAACAAATTTCACATGCTCGTGCTTTCCTTTAGGATGATCAGGAGTCACTAAATGATATTTTCCTTCCATTCGTAAATGGGAAACCATAGTCAGGTCATCGCTAAATCTAAATAGTAAATACTTGCCATAACGATCAATTTTCAAAATTTTTTTATTCGTTAATTTTTCAACGAATTCGTCAGGATTATTAACTATAATCTTTGGATACCAAATAATAATTTTAGCAATTGTTTTTCCTTTAACTAAAGGAGTTAGCGTTCTTCTAACTGTCTCTACTTCTGGCATTTCTGGCATTGTCTCACCTACTTACTGTTTATTTTGCATCGTACCAATTATGTCCCCAATTTGAATCTGCAATTAGTGGAACATCTAATTTGACAGCTGACTGCATAACCTCTGGAACAATTTTCTTAATTGTATCTAATTCATCTTTTGGCACATCAAAAATCAATTCATCGTGTACTTGTAAGACCATTTTAGTCTTTAAATGTAGTTCATCAAGTTTTTTCTGCATATTAATCATGGCAATCTTAATAATATCAGCTGCTGATCCTTGAATTGGAGAATTAATTGCAGTTCTTTCCGCAAAACTTCTGACATTGAAGTTCTTTGAATGAATATCTGGTAAATACCGTCTTCTATGCATAATTGTTTCTGCATAGCCATTCTCACGAGCTTTTTTAATTGCTTCATCCATATAATTTTTAATTTGAGAATATTGTTCAAAGTAATTTTCAATAAAAGTTTTAGCCTGCTTACGGCTAATGCCTAAGTTTTTAGACAAGCCATAGTCTGAAATACCATAAACGATACCAAAATTAACAGCTTTAGCATGTCTACGCATTAATGGCGTTACTTCATCAGGTGAGTCCAAGTGGAATATTTTCATTGCGGTGTGGGCGTGAATATCATAGCCTGACTTAAATGCTTCTTGCATATGTTCATCCCCAGAAACATGAGCTAGCACTCTTAGTTCAACCTGAGAATAATCACAAGAGAAAATATACCCATCTTTTGTTGAAGGAACAAAAGCTTTTCTAATCTGCTTTCCTTCCTCAGTTTTAGTTGGAATATTTTGTAAATTAGGATCAACTGAAGAAAGACGACCTGTTGTAGTCAAAGTCTGCAAATAGCGAGTGTGAATTCTTCCATCTGGCTGAATGCAGTCAAGCAAGCCCTTAACATAAGTGTTTTGAATTTTAGCAATTTGACGATAGTCCAAAATTTCTGAAACAATTGGACTTTTCATTTTTAATTGCTCTAATACTTCAACAGATGTTGAGTAACCAGTCTTAGTCTTCTTAATTGGTGGTAAACCTAATTTTTCAAATAGGATATGCCCCAACTGCTTAGGTGAGTTCAAGTTGAATTCTTCGCCAGCCTGTTGATAAATCTTATGTTCTAGTTCTTGTAACTTAACTGCAAAATCATTACCTAATTGATTCAAAACGGATGCTTCAACCTTGATTCCAGTAATTTCCATCTTTGCTAAGACGAAAGCCACTGGAATTTCAATTGTTTCATATAAATCATCTTGTTCATGATCTTTTAGTTTTTCAAGAAGTGGAGTCTTTAATTTCTCAATTACGGCGACTTTAGCTGCTAAATGTTCAAAGAAATCATTATCGTCAGGTACAGCTTGTTTTTTACCTTTTCCGTAAACTTCTAAATCAGTCTTTACAGAATAATCGTCATATAAATGAGCTACTTCTCCAAGATCATTCGAATTATTTTCATTATTAACTAAATATGAAGCAAGAAGCATATCATAGTCTAGACCTTCTGCCTTGATATCTAGTCGATGTAAACCTACATACGTTCTTTTAATGTCAAAAACATTCTTCTTGATAGTCTTATCTTCTAGCATTTGACGAAGTGAATTTTCTTGCAACAAAACTGGATCTTTAGATACATAAATCTTATTACCAACTTTTAAAGAAAAGCCTTCAATTGGAGCTAGATGATAATTATCACCTAACATTGCTAAATAAAAAGTTACTTCTTTTTCACTGATTTTATCTAGCTCAATGATATTTTCTTTAGTTAACTCAAGATATTCATATTTTTCAATCTCTTGTTCACTACTCGTCGTACCCGTGCTACCTAATTCTGCTAAGAATTTCTTAAATCCTAAACGTTCATACAAATTACGTAAGTCTTCAATATTTGGTTCTTGTAATTTAGTGTCGGCCAGAGTTACTTCCACTGGCGAATTACGATCAATAGTGGCTAACTTTTTAGCTAAAAAGGCCTTATCTTTATCATTAATTAGATTCTCTTTTAGCTTAGACTTTTTCATTTCGTCGACATGTTCATAAAGTTCTTCAATAGAACCATATTTTTGAATTAGACGGGAGGCAGTTTTTGGGCCAACCTTAGTTACACCAGGATAATTATCTGAACTGTCCCCCATCAAAGCTTTCATATCAATGAATTCGGTTGGAGTAACCCCATTAACTTCTTTCATATGATCTGGAGTATATGCTTCTGTATCGCCAACTCCATTTTTAGTAATTAAAACTGTGGTTTTATCAGATGCAAGCTGAGTTAGATCCCTATCTCCAGTCACAATATCAACTGTATACCCAGCATCTTCTCCCATCTTAGAAAGTGTTCCAATAATATCATCAGCTTCATAATTCTTTAGCTCATAACTCTTTATTCCTAAGTCTTTAAGCATTTCACGAATTACAGGAAGTTGCTCTGACAATTCACTCGGTGTTTTTTGGCGACCACCTTTATAATCTTGATACATCTCAGTTCTAAAAGTAACTTTTCCTGCATCAAAAGCAACTAATACATTAGTTGGATTAGTCTGCTTCATGATTGCGTCAAGCATATTTTTAAAAGTAAAAATTGCATTTGTATGCAATCCATCTGGACTAGTAAAACGATCAAGCTGACGGTATAAAGCATAAAAGGCACGAAAGGCCACAGAGTTGCCGTCAATTAAAAGTAATTTCTTTTGTGCCATATTTTTCTCCTTAAATAAAAAACTGTCAAATTAGTCTCTTAACTATTTTAACAGTTTTTCTTCTATGATTTAATTATCTACTTTGCTTTAGTTTGCTCTCAAGTTAATTCTTTACCACTATAAAGAAAAAAGAAATCACATCTCTGCTATATGTGATTCCTATGATGAATGCTTAAGTAAAAAATAATTATTAGGGGAATATTTTTACTTAGATTCTACTTTTTTCGTGAAAATAGTTACTTTTTGTTGATAATCATCTATCAACAAATTTAAAAATGGTGCTAATGAAATTGACTATGTAATTAATATTACTGAATTAAAAAATAAGAATTATGCTTATATTAAAGCAGAAATAGAGCAAATGGTTAATATTTGTCACAAATATCATGTGCCATGTAAAGTGATTTTTGAAAATTGTTACCTAACCAAGGAAGAAATCAAAAAATTAGCAGAAATTGCGAAAGAAATTAAACCTGATTTCATTAAAACTTCTACAGGCTTCGGTCCATCTGGCGCAAAGGTTGAAGATGTAAAATTGATGAAGTCAATCGTTGGGGATGACGTAAAAGTTAAGGCAGCCGGTGGTATTAGGAGCAGTGACGATTTTTTAGCAATGGTAAGAGCTGGAGCAGACCGGATTGGTTGTAGTGCAGGTGTTAAAATAATTGAAGCTCTTAAACAACGCATGCAAGATGACGACGTAAGTACAATTGAGATTAATAGATAATGAGTGAAGCAAAATATAAAAAATTGAAACTATTTTAAAAGAAAGAATTATTAACCACACCTACCCACTCAATACACTATTACCTAAAGAAATTGAACTAGCTGCCGAATTCAACACAAGTCGCCCAACAATTAACCATGCGATTCACAATCTTGTTCAACAAGGATTCTTAGAGCAACGTAAACGATTAGGTACTATTGTTAAAAGAAATAAGATTGCACAAGAATTTACTCACGTAATCCAAAGCTATAATCAAGAAATGAATGATAAAGGATTAAAAGCAAGAACTAAAGTGATCTCTTTTGATAAAATTAATCCTACTTCAGAAATACAAAACGCCTTAAACTTATATCCTTCTGACTCAGTCTTTAAATTAGTTAGACTAAGGTATGTAGATACTACTCCAATTGTTAAAGTGACCACTTATATCCCTGCTAAGCTTGTTCCAGAGCTAGATAAAATAGATTTTTCCCAAGTATCCTTATACGATGAACTTAGGAAAAGAAATTTACCGGTCACCCATGTCACAAGAAAATTAGAAGTGAAACAAGCTTCTTCAACTATATCGAAAACTTTAAAAATTAAAGAAAATGATCCTGTTTTTTATTTTCATAGTTATGGATATACAAAAAGGGATCAAAAAATAGAATACTCAATTGCCACTTATCGTGGAGATTTGTACTCGTTTATTATTGATCTTAATCTTAACTAAAAAGGATTGATTAAATCTTTTACTTTACTGCAAAAGTCTAATCAATCCTTTTATCATATTTCAAAATATTTAATTAAAGTAACTTTTCATAAGCATCTTCATACTTAGGAATATCACCAGCACCCATAAATACAACAACTGCATTCTTGTGCTTAGTTAAATCAGCGATGTTGTCTAAATCAATTACTTCTGAACCAGGAATATTATTTACTAAATCTTCACTTGAAATATCTCCACTTGCTTCACGAGCAGATGCATAGATAGGAGTAACATATGCTTTATCAACATCACGTAAGATTTCTTCAAAGTCCTTTTGGTATTTCTTAGTTCTTGAGAAAGTATGTGGTTGGAAAACTACCACTAATTCTTTATCTGGGAATTTTTGACGAGCAGCTTGAATAGTTGCACGCATTTCTGTTGGGTGGTGAGCATAATCATCAATTACGGAAACATCCCCAAAATCTTTTTCGGCAAAACGTCTTTTTGCACCCTTGAAAGTAAGCAGACCTTCCTTAATATCATCCATTGGAACCTTTTCAGTATAAGCGACTGCAATTACAGCAGTAGTGTTTAAAATACTGTGATCACCAAATAAGTGAATTTCAAAACGGCCAAGGTCTTTTCCATGTGCTAAAACATTAAATTTAGAGCCAGTAGTTGTCTTTTCAATATTAACTGCTTGAAAATCATCAGTATCCTTGAAGCCATAAGTATACTTAGGAATATCAGTCTTTAAACTTTGCAAACGCTTGTCATCTCCCCAAACAAAGAGAGCCTTCTTAGTTTGATCAGCTGCAGTTTGAAAAGCACTAGTGTAATCATCTTGATCCTTAAAGTAATCAGGGTGATCAAAGTCAATGTTAGTCATAATTTGGTAATCTGGATGATATGCCAAGAAGTGACGACGGTATTCATCAGCTTCATAAACAAAGAAACGTGAGCCCTCTACTCCTTTACCGCGACCATCACCAATCAAGTAAGAAGTTGGTGCAACTTCACCTAAAACGTGTGCCAAAAGACTAGTAGTTGAAGTCTTACCGTGAGTACCGGATACACCAATTGAAGTATGCATCTGTACAATTTCTTCAACTGTATCAGGATAGCTTTGCCATTCAACATTTTTGTCTAAACATGCTGCTACTTCAGGATTATCTTGTTTAAAAGCATTCCCTTTAACAATTACTTGTTCTGCATTGCTCTTAATATTGGCCGGATCAAAATTTTTTACTTCAATACCAGCTTTTTCAAGAGGTACCTGAGTAAACGTATATTTTTCAATATCTGAACCTGCAACGTTATAACCTAGGTCATGTAAAACTAGAGCTAGGGATGCCATACCAGTTCCTTTAATACCAATGAACCAAATTTGTTTGTTTTTGTCTAACATATATTAATATCTCCATCGTTTACGCCAAAATATTCGCTTTAATTCTACCATTTTTAGCACAAAAAAAGAACATAACCCAGCGTTATGTTCTAATTAGAAAGTAGTTAGCTCATCCTTACTCCCTACTTTCTTTATATTTATTAATCTATAATAAACTATTTATCGAACCCTAAAATATTACGTAGTCTTAGATCATCAATCCACGCCATCAGCATTCTTATGTAGGTGATAACCCAAAATGGTAATCATCAAAAAACTCCGCATATCTTTTATACTTGGCCGATAAGTGAGGCTATACCCCCCCCCAGAATTTCTGGAGGATTGGCTAGTATTTTGTACATATTGCACTTCATCATTACTATCTTGCTCCATTATTTTATTCACCATATATATCAAATAAAAAAACATTATTCTTACAGTTTTACTATATCACTTATGATGATTAAATAACATAATAAAGATAGGTATTATTCATAATTTTCTGTTTATAGGTTAATAGCTTCAATTTATTAACACAATAGATAATTCCTTTTCTGTTATATGGCTTATCAAAAGAAGTTTAAAATTACACCAGCTTAACTTTAACCTAATATCTTAGTGCCATGAACCTGTTTTATTTTTATTTGTTCAACAATCTTATTTACATTTGCCTTAGTAATTCCGCCACCAGGCAAAATTTCTATCTTGTTTTTTGCCTGTTTGACTACTTCCTCTAAATGATCAAGTGTCTGGGAGATTGGTTGATTTAATGGGCCACCATGAGTAAGAATACGCTTAACTTTATTTTGAGATAACCAATTAATGGCTTCTTTTTGTTCAGCATTTGTTAATTCATCAAATGCCATGTGCATCACCACTTCTAAGTCTCCAGCATGCGCTACTGAAAGCAATCTATTCATTGCCCTCTTATCTAAATGTTTTTCCCTAGTTAAACACCCGAAAGTAACCCCATCGACATTTAGTAAGCTGCATATTTGAATATCATTAATCATTATCTCTAGTTCATCCTCGTTATAGACAAAATTTCCACCACGAGGTCTAATCATTACAATTACGGGAACATCATGTTTATGTGCATACTCAACAGTCTTTTTAATTACGCCAAAAGAAGGTGTCGTCCCACCTACAGATAAGTCATTATTTAGTTCTATTCGATTAGCACCACGTTCAATCATCAAAGGTACGTTAGTAAAATTTTCGACACATACTTCTTTAATCAAAATTTATGTTTTTCTCCAATCTAAGATTGCTTCTACACCATAACTTACGACAAAACCCGAAATTCAGTTGAATTCCGGGTTTTATAATCGTTATTACTTAAGAGTATTATTTTAAAGACTAATTTGACCGCTAGCTAATAATTCATCACACTTAGTTGGTTCAAATTCATCGCCAGCTTTAAAGTCGTCAGGAACAACCATAATACCACGCTTTTGAGGAGCATGTGCTAAGCCTAATTCGCGTGCTGAACAAATCATACCGTATGAATCAACACCACGAAGTGCACCTGGCCAAATTTGTTGACCATTTGGCATTAAAGTACCAGGAAGTGCCACAACTACCATTTGGCCTTGAGCAATATTTGGAGCACCACAAACGATTTGATGTTCTTCACCATTCCCCACATCCACAGTAGTTACATGTAAGTGATCTGAATCTGGGTGTGCTTCACAAGTCTTAACGTAACCATAAACAAGAGTTGGCTTGCCAATTTCTAGCTTAGTATCAAAACCAGCTTCAGCAATTTTCTTGTTTAAAGCATCAACTAATTCTTGTGTTGGTTTAACTTCACCATTTGGTAACTTATCGTAGTCTAAAAAGCTACTTACGTTAAAGAAATTAAATCCAATAACTTCTCCATCCTCATTTTCAACTCTTGTAACTTGATTTTTTTCTGTGAATTTACTACGACCTTTATCTTGGTCCAAAATCACAATTAAAGTATCAGGGTAACTTGTTTTATTGGTAGAAATAATCATTTCTAGTAAATTTCCTTTCCTAGACTATTTGAGAGAGTTAAGGAAGTTTTCTACTTCTTCTTTAGTCTTTCTGTCCTTATTTACTAGTCTACCAATTTCTTTGCCATCTTGGTAGACAACAAAGCTAGGAATTCCAAAGATATTTAATTCTTTGGCTACATCAATTGATCCATCACGGTCAATCTTATAGAATTTTGCATCAGAATTATCTTTTTCAATTTGTGGTAAAAATGGGTCTAAGAAGCGGCAATCTGGGCACCATGTAGCTGAAAATAGTAATACTACTTTTCCATTTTTGGTAATTTCTTTTAACTTCTCAGGAGTTAATTCTTTAATTTCTTCCATTTATCTCACCTTTTCTTACTTTTTATAAGTTATAATTATTTTACATCCTTTTATTTCAAAAATCTAGTCTCAGATCTTTTAGCTTAAATTAAAAACAATCTACAATAAAAATATAGAAATAAGGTATTAAAATAATGGTTGATATAAATAAGGAATTACTCCATGCCGGTTATCGATTACACTTAGTTTTTGACGAAATGGTTCAAGATATTAGAAAAGATCCTGATAATTGGATTATGATTATTGAAAAAAATATTGACCAAATTTCCTCATTAATTTCTGAATATCATAAAATCGCAGCTACAATTACTACCAATACTCGAAAAAATGGGCTACCTGTCCACTTAAAATCAGCTTCAGATGATACCTTAAAAGTGATGGACGGATTTAATGATGAGATTCTTACTTTTGACAATTTTGTCGATAACAGTGACCATATCAAAGCCTTTACCAAATTTTTTAGGGCGGTCAATTATACAAATGAATTACTTCTAGAATTAAAGTTACAAAGTAAATAATTAGACTAAAAAAGTGCCTAGGATTAAATTTTCCTAAGCACTTTTTTGTCTTTTCAAAATATTTTTAGCAATTTATTTTACAAAATGTGCATGCAAGCAGTAAATTGGATTACCCTTAGCTGCAAATTTATGTTCATATTCAGTCTCAACATTTCTTTCAAAAATTTCATCATCTGCATGATGTAAATCTAGACTCACATAATCAAATTTCATTCCATAATTGTTAAGACTAACTAAACTGTATTCAAACAATCCTCGATTATCTGTCTTAAATTCTAAATGTCCCTCTGGCTTTAAAATTTGACGATACTTATCTAAAAAGCTCTTATAAGTTAATCTACGCTTTTCATGACGTGTCTTTGGCCAAGGATCAGAAAAGTTTAAATAAACAATGTCTATGCTATTTTCTGGTAAATACATTGCAATATTAGCAGCGTCTGCACACATTAATTGCAAGTTATCGATCTTTTCTTCAAGCTTAGTTCTTAAAATCATCCCAGCAGCTGTTGTTTGAAGTTCTACTCCAATAAAATTCATCTCAGGATGTTCTTTAGCCAAAGTAGTAATAAATTGACCCTTTCCTGAACCAATTTCAATTGCTAATGGCTTAGAAAAGTCCTCGAATCTTTCTTCCCAGTTAATTTTCTTATCTGGATCCGGCTCGTTTAAAATTGCTTCTGGATGTTCAGCTACTAATTTTTGAGCCCAAGGTTTATTTCTTAATCTCATTTTTTCACAACCTAATATCTAACTTTTTTAAATAACTGTTCAATTTTACTTGGTAAATAAAAATATAGCAATAAAAATGTTAAGGCAAGCAAAGCAATAATTCCACCAAATGCTTCTAACTTTTGCGGAGAAAAGATTATTATTGCTAAACTAATTAATCCCCATTCAAGTAACATTCCCTTTTGAAGAACTTTTCGTAGAGCTTGTCCTCTAGAAGCAAACGGAATTGGCATTACATGATACATCATATTATGCTCATATACTGTTCCTAAAGGAATCAATTGATAAAGAGTTAAGAAAATTATCAAAGCACCTGTACCAATTGCCCAACCTGCGTCTTGTAAGCAGGCAATTAATAAAATTGCAAACAGAATCATTCTAATTAATAAATTGCTATATTCCGGATCTCGCAATAATACTCTTTGGTAAATGAAAGTATTTGGCGTTTGATCAGTTGTTTTGATTAAGAAGTCTAAATATTTTCTTCTAGAAATTCGTACTTTCTTATCAGGTACATCAGTAAACATACTATAGAAATTATTTAGTAAATCTACTCTTCGTTCTTCATAATCTAATGCCTTATACCAATCAAACATCTTTCCTTGAGGTAAGTAATCTACTCCAACCCACGAAGCAATTGCCACTGTAGTATAAATAATTGGATTAGGATAAGGTCCTAGAAAAGAAAGATATAAGATTAGAAAGTTAATTCCTAGATATAGCCAAGTATTGTAATAATCATATTTGTTAAAATAAAAACTTCTAACGATCAATTTAAATTGAACATTCTTACTGACAATCAAACCAATCACAATAAAAATCAGGCCACCAATTGAAAAGCCAGCTCTCATCGTTGCAAAAGGTAATAAAATTCCTGACACCAAAACAATTAAAACGACCGGTAAAATCATATTATGCATATATAAAGGCTTAAAATATACCTTCATTTCATTATCTTGATTAAAAAGAAAATGTTCATCAGCCCTATCAAACAAAGTCGCAAAATGACCAATTCCCAAAGTTGCAGTCCAAATTAAGGCTAAAAGGGGCTTATAAAACCAAAGATTATTTGGCCATTTTTTAATGTTTTGCGCATACCAAAACATTAAAGCTCCAAATAGAAAAATCAAAGCCAAAATAAAAAAGTCGTTAAAAACTAAAGTCAGATAATGCATCTGTTTTTTGAAGTTTTTATTGAGTCTATTTTTAATTAAATCAGTCATGTTTCTTCACCGTTTCCTGATTTAAAATTTGATATAAACGATCAAAGGAATCGCTTGGCTTTAATCCATAAAACTGTCTAATTTCATTTAAACTACCTTCAGTTTCAATTGTGCCATTATTTAAGACGGCAAATGTCTGAACCGCTTCTTGTGCTTCAGCCAAAACATGAGTAGTCATTAAAACCATCTTTTGATCAGCAACAGCTTCTTTAACTAAATCAATAAAATTAGCTACTGCTAAGGGATCAAGACCAGTAAATGGTTCATCGATTACTAACAAGTCCGCATTTGCTAAAAAGCTAGTCACAATCATTACCTTTTGCTTCATCCCTTTAGAAAAGTTAATTGGAAGCCAATCCAGCTTATTTTCTAAACGAAACATTTTGCATAATTCTTTTGCTCGTGCCCAAGCTTGATCATGATCCAAATCATAGGTAAGCATTACTAACTCTAAATGCTCTTTCAAAGTTAATTCTGGATATAAAATTGGGGTTTCTGGAATATAAGCGACCATCTTTTTAAATTCAGCAGGATTTTCGGTTAAGCTTACACCATTCAAAATGATCTTGCCCTTTTGCATTCTTAATAATCCAAGTAAGTGCTTAATTGTTGTTGATTTACCAGCACCATTTAGTCCAATTAAACCTACAGCTTGTCCAGGTTCAATTGTTAAATTTACATTTTTAATGACATTAATCCCAGAGTATCCTCCAGTTAAATTTTCAATTTTAAGTGCCATTACTTTTTCCTCTCTACTGCAATAAGATACATATTTATGATAGCATGAACATAAGTTAAACTAAATTTTCTTTTCATTAAGAAAGGGGTCTTATCATGACAGAATTAGAAAAGGATTGTTTATTTTGTAAAATCATTAGAGGAGAAATTCCTTCTTACACAGTTTTTGAAAACGATGATGTCAAAGCTTTTCTTGATATTTCTCAAGTAACTAAAGGACATACTCTCATTATTCCTAAGAAGCACTTAGTTAACTTCTTTGACTACAGCCAAGAAGATGCTGCTAGATTTTTACAATATATCCCTGTTATTGCCCAAGCAATTAAGAAGTCTGATCCAACTATTAAAGGATTGAATGTTGAAGTGAACAATGGTGAAATCGCTGGACAAGTTGTCATGCATTCACATATTCATTTAATTCCACGTAGAAGCGAAAATGATCCTGTTTCTACTCCTCACGTAAACAATGCAGACGAATATTCAGAAGAAGATTATCAAGCGGTTGCAAGCGCTATCAAAAATAATCTATAATCACAGTAATTTTTTCTTCAATGCGGTACAATAAAGGTGGTATTAAGTTAAAAATTATTGAATAGATAAGAGGTATACATTATGTCTGGATTTTTATTAGGAATTCTTACAGGTACTGTTGCAGGTGGCTTATTGTCATACGCTAAGAATCCATTAAGTGGTAACTCAATTAGAAGTGATGTTAAGGATTCTGCAGATAATTTCACTGATTCCGTTCACCGGGTTAAGGCAATTTATGATGAACTCGAAGAAAAGAGAATGGAACAGCCTGAAGAAGAAAATAAGACTGAAGAAACAGATACTACTGAAACTCCAAGTGAAAACGAAGATGTTGAAGTTTCTGACCGCCCTTCACTCAAAGATAAGGCTCATGATTTAGTTGATGCCTTCTCTGCTGCTTCATTCAAAGCTGTTGACCATGACCGTGTCTTTGCTGCAGTTAAGAACAAATTAAATGAAGCAAAAGAAGATCTTGAAGATGCAAGCGATGATGTTAAAGATGCTACTGAAGATGAAGAAAAAGTAGATAGCAACTCTGGCGCAAGCGAAGAAGAACATAAGGAAGAAAATTAATGAAGTTTTTTGGAATCGGATTAGGTTTAGGCAGCTTAGCAGGGTTAGGAATCTCTCTTCTCCCAAATCCACAAACTGGTCATAAAGTTAAAGAAGATGTTCGGCTCTTTTTAGATGGCACGAAAAATGATGCTTCTTCATTAGTTACCAGTACGAAGCAAGCTACACAAGCTGCTAATGAATTAATGAATAATCTACCACAAGCTGAACAAACAGTTAAAGACATACAAAACAACTTAACTGATTTTCAAAGTTCCATTAAACCAGAAGTTGATCAAATGAAAGAAAATGTTTCTAATTTAACTAAAGAAGCAAAAGACACAGCTGATGGAATTAAAAATGAACTTTAATTTTAAGATTTGTTAGTCTTTTTTATAAATATCAAGAAAACTCCTATTGTCCATTGGGATAATGGGAGTTTTTATGTTATATTTGAACTTGTAATTAAGCAAAGGATGTGCAAATTAATTTATGAATAAAACATGGAAAAAAGCAGCTACTGTTTTAGCTTTTGCAGGAATTGCCTTAAGTGCTACTGCTTGTTCTGGCGGTAAAGCTGTCGTTACTTATAAGGGCGGTAAAATTACCGAATCACAATATTACGACAAGATGAAAGAATCTCAAGCCGGTCAATCAACTCTTGCCAGCATGATTGTTTCTGATGCCCTAGAAAGTCAATACGGCAAAGACGTTACTCAAAAGCAAGTTGATAAAGAATACAATAAGTACAAGAAGCAATATGGTAGTCAATTTGACTCAGTTCTTGAACAAAATGGAATGACCGCTTCTACCTTTAAAGATAACTTAAAGACTAATCTTTTAACTGAGGCTGCTTTGAAGCACATCAAGAAGATTACTCCAGCTCAAGAAAAGAAAGCTTGGAAGAATTATCAACCAGAAGTTACTGTACAACACATTCTTGTTTCAAAGAAGAGTACAGCTGAAGATGTCATCAAACAATTACAAGATGGCGGTGACTTCAAGAAACTAGCTAAGAAGTATTCTACTGATACTGCTACTAAGAATGATGCTGGTAAATTACCTGCATTTGACTCAACTGATTCTACTTTAGATTCTAGTTTCAAGACTGCCGCATTTAAACTTAAGACTGGTGAAATCACTACTACTCCAGTTAAGACTCAATACGGCTACCACGTAATTAAAATGATTAAGCACCCTGCCAAAGGTACTTTCAAGGAACACAAGAAACAAATTGATAATCAAATCTATCAATCAATGTCCGAAGATCAAAATGTTATGAGAAGCGTAATTGCTACTGTACTTAAGCGTGCTGATGTTTCTATCAAGGATAAAGACTTAAAGAACGTTCTTTCTCAATACGTTTCATCAGATAGTCTTTCAAAATAGAATTTTTACATAATATAAAAAACCAAGGTTAAAATCATCATTAACCTTGGTTTTTATTTACTCTAATTTTGGTGCTTTATCTAAGGCATCATCATTTTTAGGTCTGTAAAATCTCCGATTGTCTTGTGACTTAATGGTTTCAGTAAATTCTCCTGGCTTAGTTTGCTGCAAAGCATTAGTAATTGCATAAACTGTAGCATCTAAATCATCAATTTTATGTAAAACTTCAGCTTCTAGCACTACTGGTCGATGAGCTGCGCCATATTCAGGTAAGCCGTGATGTGACAAAACTAAATGCCGCAAGAGCATTAAATCTTCACTATGCTCATCAATTTTCAATTCATGAGCTGCTAGCATAATCTGCTCATCAATTAAAACTAAGTGTCCAATCAAATTTCCTTCAGCCGTATAAGTTGTGGCTACAGGACCAGATAGTTCAATTACCTTTCCCATATCATGTAAAATGCATCCCGCATATAGAAGTGACCGATCAATTTGAGGATAAGTATTAGCAATTCCTTCCGCATCCCTTAGCATTGAAACAGTATGGAATGCCAGTCCGTTTCTGACGGCATGATGGTTAGATTTGCCAGCTGGATATGAGAAAAACTCTTTATTCCATTTCTTAAGTAAGTAGCGGACAATTCGATTCCAGGTTGGATTTAAGATCTCAAAAACACGTTTATTAATTTCTTCTTCAAGATCTTTTTGTTTAATTGGAGCTGAGTGAACAAATTGACTTAAGTCATATCCTTCATTTGGTCCCACTACTCTCAAATCATAAATTCTTATTTGAGGTCTATCTTGATACTCTTCTCGTCTTCCGCTCAATTCCACGATGATTCCTGGACTAAAAGTATCCGCATCCTGCTGACTAGCGTTCCAAAGATTTCCTCTAATTGTGCCACTTGAATCGCTAAATTGTAAAACTAAGTATTGTTTACCATTTTTACTAGTACGAAGACTTGAATCTTTTAGAAGTAAAACCAAATTCATATCTTCGCCATCATTATAATCAAGCAACCTTTTTATCATTATTGTTCCTTTTCTATTCTTATTGGTTCCATCTCAAGATTAGCTACTAAATCTTGTCGTGCTGTAAAAATTAAAACTTGTGTCTTCTGGGCCAACTCTTCTAATAGTTTGACAATATAATTGGTTCTTTGTGCATCAAAGTTTACAAAAGCATCATCAATCAAAATTGGTAAAGCAATTTTATCAGCAACTTGTTCAACAAAAGCTAATTTCAAAGCAAAATATAATTGCTCACTTGTCCCACGAGATAGATATTCAACATCAAACTTTTTACCATCTTTTCTTTTAACTTTAAGTTTTTTATCTAACTGAATATCTACATATCTTCCACCAGTTAAAAGATTGAAATATTTCTTTGCATCTTCAAGCATCTTAGGAAAACGCTCATTTGAGGCTAAATCTAAGCCTCGCGCAATCCAATTGCTAGTTAATAAGTTAGCTAAATATTCTTTAACATTTTCACTCAATGATGTTTCCAGGTCAGTTAATTTTTGTTTTTCAGCAAAATATTTATCAGAATTTGCTAAAACATGCATCTGATTTTCAAGCTTAGCATTTTCTGCATGTAAATCATTAATTTGCTCTTGCTTTTGAGAAATTTGCTTTTCTATTTGATCCTTATTTTCTGCTAATTTATTTGGATCTTTTGCAATTTCTTCTAATTGTGCGAGGTCGGCTTGCAAATCATTTTGTAATGCTTCTATTTTCAACTTCAATTGTTCTTGTGCTTCGGCTTGTTGCTTTAGCTCAGAAAATTCCGCAAAATCAGTAACTTTACTTGCCGCAAATAAATTAGAAAGATCAATTTTATTCTTAGCTAATTGGTTCTTTTTTTCTTGTAAATGTACTGCCACATCATTTAAATGTTGCTTAGACAAATTATTCTGATCAATCACTTTTTGTAATGAATTTAACTGATTTACAATATCTGAAAATGTCTGAGCATTTCTTTGAGTAAAAGGATATAACTCCTGAACAAAAGCTTGAATCTTTTCATTCAAAGAAGCCTGATCTTGATCTAATTGGCTAAGTGTTTGCTTTTTAGATTCAATTTGGACTACTTCATTCCACAAACTACTTAAGTCAATGACGTTAGGATCAAGCCCATATTTTTCAATAAATTCTTGGTCTTTTTGGCTTTTCTTGGCATTAGTTTGCTTTGTCCAAACAAATATTCCAAGCCCACCTAAGGCAATCATTATTCCCAAGAAACGCACAAATAAGTTATTAATCGCAATTGCACTAAAAAGTCCTGCAACTAATAAAATTAATGATAAAATTCCTGGCAAATTATTATTTTCTTGCTTTTGACTCTTTAGAGCTTGATAATCATCCTTTATTTTGTTTCGAGTCTCACTTGATAATTTGCTTAATTTAACTGCTTCTGGCTGAAACTGTTCATAAGATTTTAAATCTTTCTTAGTAGTTTCAATTTGCCGATGCAAATCTTTACTTTCACTTTCCCAATGCAAAACTTCAGCCTTATGATCAACTAATGCTTGAATTTTATCTTTGTTAGATAATTCGCTACTGTTCTTAATTTCATCAAGCTGCGTCTCTAAATTTTTAATATCAGCTGTTAAATCTGAAATCTTACTTTGAATAGCCCGTGCTTTCTCATAACTCTCTTTAGAAAAAGAAACAGGTTGTACTTCTTCTTTAAGCTGCTGATACTGCTTAAAATTAGTTAGCTTTTGCATTAATAGACTAATTTTTTGGTCTTCTTTATTTAATTCAAGTAGTTCAGACTGAATTTTTTTAAGCTCTTCCTTTTCTTGAGTTAATTTTTCTTCAAGTTCACGATAATCATTAAGTTCACTATTAGTTTGAGCCAAAACTTCTTTTTGTTCTTCAATTTGATTAATTAATTGATTAACTATCGGCTTGCGTCCACTCTTTTTAAAAAGCTTCTGAGCATTACTTGAAAACTCATCTCTTAAATCAAGTAATTTATGACTTTGGGATGCTCCTAAAAAGTAAATTTGTTCCATTAATTCGGCCTGAGATAATCCGTTTACCTCACGCATCATATCTTGATTAAAAATAAAGCTATCGGTATAAAAACTGCCATCTATATTTTGGATACGATCAAAAAAAACACTCTCTGGCACTTCTTGATCGTTTAAACTAACTTTTAAAACGCCTTTCTTAGGATCCCCTTTTGCATATAACCGACTTAAAATAAAAATTCCATCTGTATCTTCAAAAGTTAAGCTTCCACCCATTGGACTAACATGATCCAAAGGTTGATAAGTCTCAAAGAAAGGTGATTTATTAGTTCTTAAGTGAAATCCAAATAGAACTTGTTTAACAAAGGCTACAGTTGTACTTTTTCCAGCTTCATTTGCACCTAAAAATATCGTTAAATCTTTGTTCAAATTAAAAGTCACATCATTTAATTTTCCAAAGTGAATAATTTTAATTTGAGTTAACTTCATCATCTATATCCTTTAATTTTTGTCCCAATTTAACCTGGGCTAATTCTTTTACTTCGTCAATAAATTCTGGTTTCTTCAAAATATCAGCAACATAATCACTTTTTTTACTTAAATCATTAGCTAATGCATAAATCTTATCTAGTTCAAAAGTTTCACTTTCCGCTTGATCAAATGCTTCTTTATCCGCTGTTCTAAGTTGAAGTTTTTCATTATTTGTCAGATAAACTTTTACAAGTCTAGAATCAAACTTTAAAGAATTAGAAAGTTGAAGCCAATAATCACTGCCCTTGACTAATTCTAGTTCTTTTTCACTTAAATATTGGGCTCCTTCAATTGTTAAACCAAATAAAGTTTTTTGCACATTTTGCTTAGTCAAAATTTCAACTATTCGTCTTGTTAAATCATTTTGTGAGATTTCTCGATCCAAAGTTAGAGTTGCCATTTGCCAAATAATTGGTGCCGTTTCAACAAAATCAAGACCTACTTTTTTTGTTGTTTCATCGACTGTACCAATATATACACCCTTACTATCTTGTTCGTTAATGTGTCTCCCCTGGAGATTACCACTATACACAATTAAAGGATCTTCACTTAAAGTCTGACGTAAGTGAATATGACCTAAAGCAAAATAATCATAGTTTAAATCTTTAATTTCAGCCGTTGTAAATGGAGCATAGACGTTTTGATAATTTGTAGTAGTCTTAGCGCCTGCATGCATTAAACCAATAGTAAAGTTATCTCTCTTTTTAGGAAATTCACTAATCTTATCAGTTTCGATGTGATTATGTTGGTACGAAAATCCAACCACAGTATATGGAAAATCTTCTTTAGTTTTAGATTCAAATTCTTCTACTTCTTCATTAGAGCCTAAAAGTTTGAAGTATGGTGTTTGGGGCAATAACATCTCATCAGGATTCAAATAATCATGATTTCCTAAAATCATCACAACTTGAATTTTTTTATCTGTTAGTCGCTGTATTTCACGACTAAAAAACAATTGACTCTGAGGACTAGGGTGAGCTGAATCAAATGTATCACCAGCAATTAATACTAAATCTACATTTCTATCTAGTGCTGTATCAATTGCTTTAGTGAATGACTTTTGGGTAGATTGTTTAATATTTTTAAATTCATTAGATGGCAAAAAAGATAGTCCTTGAAAGGGACTATCTAAGTGCGCATCTGCTAAATGCATAAATTCCATACTAATTATTTTGCCTTTAAATCATCGTACAAATCGCCAATTGGCTTAGTCATAGCTTGTTGAACGTCGTTGATCATTTGGAAGAGAGCTTGTTCCTTGGTAATCATGTCTTTTAATTCGTCATTATTACGAACTTCTTCATTGATCTTTTGATATTCTTTTTGTGCTTCTTCAGAAAGTGGTTGACCTGAATTTTGAGCAGCTAAAATTTGTTGTTGAAGCTTATCCATTCTTTGGTATAAGTCTAAACTTTCTGGATTATTCTTTAAATTTTCAAGAGATTTCTTCAAATCTTTGAATTGTTCTGTTTCTTGTAAGTCCTTTGCTAATTGATTAGCGTTATCGTAAATATTAACCATTTAAATAAAAACTCCTTTTTTAACGACCTAAAAGTCCTTTAAGATTATTATACCATTCGTTGAACTTAGACCCAGTATCATTGATTCCTTTTTGTACTTGTTGACCTAAATTACCAAGCCAGTCTGAATTTGCACCTGTATCTTTTGCTATCTGTTGGGCACTCTTTTCCTTAAATTGTGTCTGAGAAGTATATGGAAGTAGCCGTTCTAATTCAGATTTATACAAGTGAGTAATTCCAGTTTCTGAAATACCCTCCATATAATGTTCCTGATCAGTCTTATCAAAACCTACCCAAGTTGATAAAACAACATCCGGAGTATAGCCAACGATCCATTGATCTTTTGTACCAAATCCATAACTATCTGGTACCTCAGTTGAACCAGTCTTACCTGCTACTCTAAAACCTGATGGTTGAGCTGATCTCCCAGTTCCTGAAGTAAATACGCCTAAAAGCATTGATGTCATTTCTTTAGCAGTATTAGTTGAAATAATTCGGTGATTGCCAGGATTCTTGTTTTGAGCAATAACATTTCCGCCAGCATCAGTGATTTTAGTAATACAGTAGGATTGATTTGGTAAATTACCTTCGTTAGCAAAAGCACTATAAGCTCTTGCCATCTGCAATGGTGAAACACCAGTTGAAAGTCCACCTAAAGCTAATGCCAAGTTTTGATCACTCTTATTAACATGAATGCCAAAGTTTTCTACTGATTGAACACCCTTGCTGACACCAATCTTATCTAAAAGCCATACTGCTGGTACATTTTTACTTTGAGCTAGCGCTTCATACATTGGAATCTTATTTGAGTATTGATTATCAACATTCTTTGGCTCATAGCCGTTTTTTCCAAATTTTTGCAGTTTATTAGAAAGTTCAGAATCATAATGATATCCATTCTGCAAAGCTGGTGAATAGACAGCTAGTGGCTTCATAGTCGAACCCGGCTGACGTTTCATCTGGGTAGCACGGTTATAGCCGCGAAAGACATGTTGTCCTCTACCACCAACCATTGCTCGAACAGCTCCAGTCTTTGGATCCATTGCAACACTAGCTCCTTGCACCTTAGTACCATCACTGGCATTTGGTGGGAAATTCCAGCTTTCTTCAAAACTATCTTGCAAGGCAGTTTGATAGCCAGTGTCTAGCGTAGTATAGATCTTCAATCCTTTGTTCATTACGTCTTCTTCTTTTAAGCCATAACGATCTATTGCTTCATCAACCACGGCATCAAAGAAGTAAGGGTAGCGATAGCCATCTTCTTGAGAAAATGTATCATCAAGAGTAAGCGTAGTCTTCTTAGCATTATCAGCTTGTGTCTTAGAAATTTTTCCTGTATCAGCCATCAATCCTAAAACAACATTTCGCCTTGCGATTGCATTATCCATGTGATCAATTGGATTATAGTAGCTTGGACTACGAAGCATACCTGCAATTGTAGCCGCTTCTCCTACCGTTACATCACTAGCATTTTTTCCAAAGTAGCGTCTTGCTGCATCTTGAACCCCCCAAACACCGTTACCAAAATAAGCATTATTCAGATACATTGTTAAGATGTCTTTTTTAGAATAGACACGATTAATTTCGATCGCAAAAAAGAGTTCTTCTAGTTTTCTAGAAAAAGTCTGCTTTTGCGTCAATAATGCATTCTTGGCTAATTGCTGTGTTAAGGTAGATCCACCACCAACAATACCTCGGTGGATTAAACTACTGATGGCTGCTCTTGCCATCCCTTTTACACTAAAACCTGGATTTTTATAAAAAGTCCTGTCTTCTGTAGCGATGACAGCATCTTGAATATAAGGCGATATCTGGTTCAGTTCCACAAAAGATCCCTTTTGTGAGTATAGGGATCCGGCCTTCTGATTTTTATTATCATAAATTGTGGTTGTAGTAGAAAGTGCTGCCTTCATATTAGAGATGTTCGAAGTTTTTACCTTAACGGTATAATATGTACAAACGAACAAACAACAGGACAGTAATATTAAAATTAACCAACGCCAAATTTGAAAACGATGGTTGAAGTTTTTAATCGCTAAATGAACGCGATGCCAAAACTCATGATTTTGGGAATGCATAAAATTAAAACTCCCTTTTCGTCAATAAACCTAATATGACGATTTTAGCATATCTTTATTTGAAAAATAGTGTTTTAAAGGTTAAAAATTAGATAAGGTGAAAAAATGACTCTATACCAATATTCGCTCACATATCCAAATAATTTAACGCCAATGAGTGTTGATAAGTTAATGCGTAAATTGCTTATTCCAAGAAAATGGCGGCACTTTTTACGTAGTGAAAAGAAAATATTAGTTAATGGAAAATATTTACCACTTAATTTTCTAGTAAAACCTGGAGATAAAATTGAAATTCAGCTTGATCATATTGAAAGTGATCAACAACCTTATCCCGCCAGTGGAAAATTGCCTAAAGTGGTCTATGAAGATAATGATATTTTAGTAATTAATAAACCTGCTGGACAAAAGACACATCCCAATTTAAATGAAGAAGATACGGCATTAAATGACTGTGCAACTTATTTAGGCTATAGTCCTTTTATTGTTCACAGATTAGATATGTTGACAAGTGGACTTTTGTTAGTGGCCAAAAATCCTGCTGTCGTACCAATTTTAAACAGGCAATTAACTGATAAAACATTGCATCGAGAATATTTAGCCTGGATTTCTAACTCTCCACAAATAAAAAATACCGGTATCATTGATCTTCCAATTGGCCACGATCCACATGATCAAAGAAAAAGAATGGTGAGACAAGATGGACAAAAAGCTGTGACTCACTATGAAGTAATAAAAAGAGATAAAGATCGAATACTGGTAAAACTTACATTAGAAACTGGTCGAACTCATCAAATCAGAGTTCATTTAGCTGCTCTCGGTGCCCCAATAATTGGTGATCCCTTATATAATTCTGCTTATCAAGATGGGGAACAATTACAGTTAACAGCCTTTCAACTTACCTTTAGAAAACCCTTTAGTTTTGAAAATAAAACAGTGAAATTAGAGAAAAAATAAAAGAGATATGCCAAAACATATCTCTTTTATTTGTGCCTCAAACAGGAGTCGAACCTGCACTCACTTGCGTGAACAGCGACCTGAACGCTGCGCGTCTGCCAATTCCGCCATTGAGGCAACTTTTTGAACACATCTATCATACCAAAAAGTTAATAAAGTTGGAAAGAAAAATTTTAATTACAGAACAAGATAATTTATTTTTTCTATTATTAGTGCGTTCTAGTCAACAAAACTTCCTGCTGAAAATTATGCTTTTTATTTCTATTTAGTTTTCTTTTTAAAAATACTCAATCCAAGTCCAGTAAACAAGCTACTAATACCTGCCAAAACTAAGATAGTACTATTGTTTTTACTTCCTGCCTGTGGCAAGCTTGCATTATTTCTGGAATTTGAAGCTACATAGCCATTATTCATCTTATTATTTATTCCAGAGGAAATATTTTTATGGTTACTTATCTCCGTAAATTTGTTATTCATGCTTATTTCTAGATTCTTTTCAGGTATCTCCAACTTTGAAGCTGATAATGTAGCGGAAATATCATTAGTTTTGGGTTGATGATTTTGCTTATTCTCCACTGCATCTAGTTTTATGACTGAATTATTATTTTGAATTGGTAATTTTTCAATTGTCGATTCTGGACTCTTTTTTGAATCATTAATGTAGAAGTTAGAATCGCTATCTTCACTTACTGTCTTATTCTTTTTAAGTGAGTCTAAATCATAGGCTGGCAATTCCATCTGAGTTCCCTCGTCTACTGTTTCACCCTTTTTAAGGGAATCCAAATTATAGGCCGGTAGCTCTAACTGTGTTCCTTCACCTACTACTTCGCCTTTTTTAAGCGAGTCCAAATCATAGCCTGGTAAGTCTAGCCGGGTGCCTTCACCTACTGCTTCACCCTTTTTAAGAGAATTTAAATCATAAGCTGGTAGCTCTAACTGTCTTCCTTCGCCTACTACTTCATCCTTCTTAAGGTAATCCAAATCATAGGTTGGTAGTTCTAACTTAGTTCCTTCACCTACTATTTCGCCTTTCTTAAGTAAATCTAAATCATAGGCTGGTAAGTCTAACTTCGTTCCTTCGCCTACTGCTTCACCTTTCTTAAGCGAGTCCAAATCGTATGCTGGTAAGTCTAACTTCGTTCCTTCAGCTACTGCCTCACTCTTCTTAAGGGAATTCATATCGTACGCTGGCAATTCTAGCTGCGTACTTTCACTTACTGTTTCACCTTTCTTAAGTGAGTTCACATCATAGGCTGGCAACGCTAGCTCGGTTCCTTCAGCTACTGCTTCACCTTTCTTAAGTGAATTCATATCGTACGCTGGAACTTCTAGCTGCGTACTTTCACTTACTGTTTCACCCTTCTTAAGTGAGTCCAAATCGTACGCTGGAACTTCTAACTTGCTGCCTTCGCCTATTGTTTCGCCCTTCTTAAGTGAGTTCAAATCGTATGCTGGCAAGTCTAACTTCGTTCCTTCACCTACTGCTCCGCCCTTCTTAAGGGAATCCAAATCGTATGCCGGTAATTCTAACTTGGTACCTTCGCCTACTGTTTCACCCTTCTTAAGCGAGTCTAAATCATAGGCTGGTAAGTCTAGCTCAGTGCCTTCGTCTACTGCTTCACCCCTCTTAAGGGAATCCAAATCGTACGCTGGAACTTCTAACTCTGTACCTTCGCCTATTGTTTCGCCCTTCTTAAGTGAGTTCAAATCGTATGCTGGCAAGTCTAACTTCGTTCCTTCACCTACTGCTCCGCCCTTCTTAAGGGAATCCAAATCGTATGCCGGTAATTCTAACTTGGTACCTTCGCCTACTGTTTCACCCTTCTTAAGCGAGTCTAAATCATAGGCTGGTAAGTCTAGCTCAGTGCCTTCGCCTACTGCTTCACCCTTCTTAAGCGAGTCTAAATCGTAAACTGGAAGTTCTAACTTGCTGCCTTCGCCTACTATTTCTCCTTGCTTACTTTGTTGAGGACTAGCAAAAATTGAGCTTCTAAAGTCTTCAGTCTGCTTGAGTTCTGCTGTTAATATGGCAGCTTTTAAGTCATTAATCAAACTTGATTTTTTCCCCTGAGCTCTCAGTGCTAATTCTTGATCAACAGTAGTCTGCATTAAATTTTGTAACTCATCCCAATTGGTTAGTTGGATATTCCTGCTATTCAACGTAATAGTAATTGGTTTAAAGTCTTGTCGCTTATCAATACGTTCCTTGAACATTGCTTTTTTGAAGGTTGCATAATCATTATCATATTCACCATTAAAGATCTTCGCTAACGCGTATGTGTCACTTAGCGATTTCTTATCATTTTTTGCATCCTTAGCATACTTGTTCGTAACATAAGAAATAAAACCATCAGACCAACCTTTGGCAGCTAGTAATTCAAAAGCAGTTTTTTTGAAAGTAATCCCACCTGAAACAGAGGTTGAGCTCTGAACTGCCGCGTAATCTGGTGCATACATAGAAATCGTTTGATAACTATTAGTGCCATAACTTCCTGCTTGATAACCACGACTAGCAATAATATTATTGTCAATGAAATCATCAATTGTCATTAACTTATCAGCAATTTCAGTACTGATTG
>CAJUTO010000002.1 GCA_910589675.1 uncultured Lactobacillus sp.
TTAACGGTAAGAAGATCGTTAAGGTTTCATCAGATAAGTGGTTGAACACTAAGGATGTTGTAAAGGACTAATTGTTTTAAATACTTTTGATTCAATAAAAAATTAGGCATTCCAAACTTGGGATGCCTAATTTTATACCTTTTCTTAATTAATTTGAGGTATAATTTTCTCCATAGAAATCGGAGGTATTCAATTATGCTTTCAATATTATTAACGCTACTTTTGATTTGGCTATTCATCAAATTAGGAATTGGCCTACTCAAAATTATGGCATTTTTAGTGGTGGCTGGAATTATATTTGTCTTTTTCACTCACCTACTTTTACCATTATTAGCCATCTGCCTCGTTGGCAGCTTGGCATTCAGCGCAATAAAGTAATCCACAAAAGATTCACAGCTGTGAATCTTTTTCTATTTGTTTTAATTTTTCTAAAACTAGCCTAGAAAGCAACTCATAACCTGCGGCACCAAAATGCAATCCATCATTTTTTTGGCCATGACATAGTTCAGCAAGATTTCCCTGCTTTATCATTTCACTACATAAATCAATGTAATGAAATCCATATTCCTCACTAACTTCTTCAACTTTTTTTGCATAAGACGCAATTAGCCTATTATTGCGTACATGTTGCTTTTTTTCATCGACAGCCGGTGGAGAAATAAGTACCACCTTTTTTGGCCAGTATAAACAAACAATTGCGGAAGCAATTAATTGCATGTTTTTCTTAAACTGTTCAATGGGAACTTGCTTATGGATTGCTAAATCATTTGTCCCCAACAAAATCACAATTGCATCGCATTGATCCTGCATTAAAACCAATTCCGATAATCGCGCAAAAAATGCACCTGAGTTAATTCCAGAAACAGCCGTGTTGTTTAGTTCCAATTCTGGGCAATCTCTTTTTAAATCGGCATTCAAATGCGGTTCTTTTAATCCTTCACATCGAGCAATGATACTATCGCCCGTCAATAATACTTTCATTTTTATCCTTCTTTTTTACGGATTTTACATCAATTACGTCTAACAAGAACGTAAAAATTGGAACCCCGACAATTAATCCCCACGTTCCTAAAAAATGCTCTGCAACAAGCAATACTAAAAACGTGTAGAAAATTGGCAATTCAGTTTTACTGGACATAAACTTCGGATTCAAGACATAGGCTTCAATCGCATGAATAATCATAATAATGATGAAAATATAAATCACATAACGAATTCCGCCTACAGAATAACCAATAATACTCAATGGAATTAATGAAATAATTACCCCAGCAACTGGAACTAAACTTAATATAAAGACCATTAATCCTAACGCAAAAATTTGGGGCATTTTCATCACTGCTAAGCAAATCATCGTCAAAGCCGTATTACAAATCGCGATAAAGAATTGGGCTTCTAACACTACACCAAATGTATTAATGAACTTTTTACCAAAATAGCGAATATCTTCAAATAACCATTTAAAATAGCCACTCTGAACAAATAAATTGGAAAATTCGTTCATCTTCTTTAGTTCAATTGTGTAGAAGAAACTTAAAATTAATGACATGAAGGTGGCCACAGTTAAGGTCCCCACACTGGCAGCTGCATGAACCATGATACTCATTCCATTTTTAGCTTGAGCAAGAAGCTCAGATTTATTCACATAATGAGTTACATACTTTGTGACGCCTGACATTTGATCACTTTTATAAAATTCATAAACAGATTTCACCATCTTACTAATTTGTGTTGCCAGCATTGGAAGATAGACTGTTATTACAAAATATAAGCCCAAAAGGATCAATAAATACGTAACGACGACAATTACTGTCGAAGGCACTTTAGGTAACTTTTTTTGTACCAAGCGAATCAGATGAACCACAATATACGTAAATATAAACGTTAACAGAACTGTATTCATCATCGCGCGCATTTCATAAAGCACCAAAATGATTAACAATAGAACGATAAAACGCCGAAACGGCACGTTTTTCTTAAATTTTTGCCATGCTGTTTGCATAAAATACCTCATTCCCAGGAAATAATTCTTGTCATTAATTTTAAAGCTAAACAAGAAAAATTAAAACTTTCACCTTACTTTCCTTAGTATATTTCTTGCGTCTTTAATTCGTTCATGATATTCTAATAAAAATACTTTTTTAGCGAGGAATCTTGTTATGTTACTTATGTACACTACTTTAACTTCATCTTATTCCTCCTCAAGTTCTTCTGAACTTGAGTGATTTTGGTGTGCATAGAATTAGTAAAACCGAATTCACTCTTTGCCTTAAGATAAGCAATCTGTGAGTTCGGTTTTTTGTTTGGAGGGAAATATGGAACAAAATCAAAATGAACTTAAGCGATCACTGGGGTTCTGGTCAGCCATTTCTATTGTAGTTGGAACCATTATTGGATCAGGAATCTTTTTTAAACAGGCTTCTATCTTAGACAGTGCAGGCTCCTCTACCATGGCCATCTTAGCCTGGATATTTGGAGGAGTTATTACCTTGGCAGCGGGATTAACCATTGCCGAAATCGGGGCCCAAATGCCATACACGGGGGGACTTTACGTTTATATTGAAAATTTGTATGGTAGAATCTGCGGATTTTTAGCGGGATGGATGCAAATTATCGCTTATGGACCAGCTATTATCGCTTCCGTAGCCGGATTTATGAGTATTATGATGGCGAATTTATTTGGTTTAGGAACTGAATGGCGCATTCCTTTAGCTTTAATTACTGTGATCGCTATTGGGGCTATGAATTTCTTCGAAAACAAAGTTGGCGCCGCATTTTCCGTAATTACCACAATCGCAAAGATGATCCCGATCGCCGCAATCATTATTTTTGGCATTTTTTGGGGTCATGAAGATGCCTTTAATCAAACAGTCGGCGAAATTAGCCGCAATGGTGGTGGCTTTGGAGTTGCCGTTTTAGCAACGCTTTTTGGATATGATGGTTGGATCTTGATTGCTAACCTAGGTGGAGAAATGAAGGATCCTCAAAAGCTTCTTCCAAAAGCAATTATCTTAGGAATCAGCTCGGTTTTACTTATCTACACTTTAATCACAATTGGAATCTTTAGATTTTTACCAGCTCCGGAAATCCATCGTCTTGGTGAAAATGCGACTTCTTATCTAGCCGTGAAAGCCTTTGGTAATCTCGGAGGAAAGCTTCTTTCAATTGGAATCATCATTTCAATGATGGGAACTTTAAACGGAAAAATGATTACTTTCCCTCGTATTACTTATGCAATGGCTAAGCGTGGAGACTTACCATTTTCTAAATTCTTATCCTATGTAACGCCTAAGGGAAAATCACCTATCATTGCTACACTTTTCTTGATTATTCTCTCTGCAATCATGATGGTTTTCTTTGATCCAGATAAATTATCAGATCTCTGTGTATTTACAGTTTATTGCTTCTACTTAATGGCATTTTTCGGAATCTTTATTTTAAGAAAGAAGCATTCTACACGCCCATTCAGTACACCACTTTACCCACTTGTTCCATTTATCGCTATTGCCGGGGGAATATTCGTTTTAATCAGCGAATTATTCAACGATCCAGCTGGGGTATTATTCTTCATCGGACTTGTAATTGTGGGGTTGCCAGTTTTTTACGCAGTCAAACGAATGGACCAAAAACGAATGAAATAAGAAAGTCGCCTTGCATGGCGGCTTTTTGCTTTCATTATTTTTTCAAAACAAAAAACGATCTTTTGATCGCTTAATATTGATGTATTTTATTATTCAAAACGGGTTTAATCTGTACTATATATGATACAATCCCAATCACGAGCCACACTAGCGCGTTCAAACAACTCATCCACAAGCTAGTATGATTAAGTTTAATGAAATTGACTACTTCATAAAACGGAAAGCCATAACTGATAATCATGAGCCACTTAGGATATTGAGAAACAAGCACTAAAACTCCAGAAACAATTGTGATAATTGAGATGAACAAATTTGCAAAAAAGTAGGGATTGCTCATTTGCCAAGATAGGCTCCAACCCGTAAAACCTAAAATCGTCCCAAAAATACACGCCAGCGGCAAAATAGTCAAACTCTTCAATAAGATAGTCAATGATAATCCTAACGGCCAGAGTAAGACTAGGTTAATTACACCTAAAACAATTCCAGCAATTAAAGAAGTGAGGGCCTTGGTTTTCCAATAATAAAAACTGTACGGACGCTTGGAAATTACCTCGATATCAATTTTCAAATTCGCATCGGTAATTAAAAGCTGTGACATGGCTTGCAGCGACAAAGCTGCACTGTCAATCACCACTGAAGCTGCTGCCACATACCAATTGAAGCTGTTGCTATATTGAAGATCAATTAACACCAGTAGCAAAATATTGATAATTGGGAGAAGCAAGAAATAAACGAATCTTGTCCTCCAATTCGATAAAAATGAAAGTGAAGAAAATTGCGTTGCCATTATATTATTTTCAACGTTCCTTTCTTTCTAGCTAAATCATTGATTCTTCTAACCATGACTAGAATCAACACGATCCAAATTGCTAAACTACAAATATAAGCGCCAATATTGATGGCCACACTTGAATAAAGCAAAACCTTTACGGGCATCGTCATTGGTAAAAAGTACTGTGATACATTCATTAAAGGTAAAGTAAGGGCTTTGTTTCCAAAAAGCCCCGTTAAAAGTAAGATTGGCACATCAATCAAAGCTTCATAGACCAAGGCATTTGGCGTCAAAGTAAAGAAAGCCGCAATCAAGATGTCAATCGTTGTAGCCCCAATCCATAACAAAATCACCATTATGATAAACTTCAAATCAATTTCCCCAGTAGAAACGGAGAAAACTTTAGCCAAAAGCCAAGCTAAAGGGAAAGAAATCAAGCCATAACTCGACGCAGGTAAAAGGAGTGCAATTAGCGATCCGCGCTCGTCATAACGCGTATTAACAATATAAGGAAGCGTACCTTGAAATCTCTGATAGCCGATACTTCCAGCCGCCGTTGTGCATGATGACCATAAACCAAACACAGCACTTCTAATCCAAACCATAGGATCGTTTAAGCCATGATTAGCGTAAGCAATTGTATATTGCAGAATGAAAATACTGACTGTGCTAGTGATCGTCAGCCAAAAGAAGTACTGATTTGAAATGTAAAGTTTGAATTGAAACCAAAATAATCGTAAAAATCTCATCCATTATCTCCGTAATTGTGGTGCCAAAGCCAAGTAAGATTCTTCCAAGGTAGCAGGTCGATCAATGCGCTTCACTTTAGACATTTCCACGATATCTTCCACAGTTCCTTTAGCGTGAATTTTACCAGCACCAAGTAAAACAATCTGATCAGACAGAGCTTCAACTTCCGACATCATGTGACTAGTTAGCAGAATGCTGATCCCTGATTGCGCCAAGTTCTTTACTACATTTCTAATATTGGTAGCAATCTCGACATCCAAGCCATCAGTAGGCTCATCAAGAAGCAATAATTGCGGATTGCCCAGAAGTGCCCGCGCAATGTGCATCCGCTGTTTCATCCCTTTTGAGAAAAATTGCACCTTCTTATTCATATCGTCTTTCAAATTAACAATGTCGAGCACACGCTCAATCTCAGCTTTTTGTTTACGATGCGGAATCTTAGCTAAATCTGCGAAAAAAGACATATTCTGCTTGGCCGTGGCTCTCCCATAAAATCCGAGATCCCCACCAAAAGAAACGCCTATATTATCACGAGATCGAGTTTTTATAACGTCTTCGCCATTAATGATGACTTGACCTGACGTCGGCAATAAATAGCCACCAATTATAGAAACGATAGTCGTTTTGCCTGCTCCATTTGGTCCAAGGAGAGCCACGATTTCGCCTTCTTTAATGTCAAAGGAAACATCATCTAAAGCAATGAATTCCTTGCCATTATCGTTATACACTTTTCTCAAATTTTTGATTGCTAAGTAGTCTGTCATGTTAGTTTTTACTTTCTATAGATTCATGTTGGAAAGATTTATCTAGAATCAATTGAGCTTGTTCCTTAGCCTTAACTTTCATTCCTAATTTCATATAACAATTAATCAACATCTCTCTAGAAGCCTGTACCCCATCGTAATTTCCAACTTCTACATGTGCATTCGTAGCTAACTGATAAGTATGAAGAGCTTCCTGATACTCACCCAACATAAATTGAGTATAAGCTAAAACGCTGTAAGCCTCTGCTGCATACCCTTTAGAATATTTTTTCACATGTTCTAAATTAGAGAGGGCAATACGATTAGCTTCATTATAATGATTATTTTCAAGTTCTAATTGAACTAAGTTAATCCCAACTTGTCCTTTATATCTTTCCGCCTGACTCTTTTTATTTTTATCTGTACATTGCGCTACATATTCATTAATTCTACGTGTAGCATTAATCAACATTGATTTAGCAGAGATTATTGAAAAATCGTTAGGTTCCATTACAATTGCTAATCCTAACATATTATCATATAAAGCCATATATAAATCTTTATCTGAAGATTTTGGAATTTCTCTAGAAACAAGCTCATCCAATAGTTCTTGAGCTTCCTTAAGATCATGGAACCTCTTCAACTTAGTTATTATTAAACGATGATATGCAGTAATAACATGATTAATATCATTATCTTTGCGAGCTCGATTTATAGCTTCAGAGAAAAACACATAAGCTAATTTAGAATTTTGGCTAGCAGCAACGGTGCCACTATAAATAAGTGCATTATAGGATCCAAATTTTAAAATTTCTGATTCTCTTTTAGATACTACTTTAAAAATAGTTTCAAAATCACCCGTTAACAATGCACTTGAATCCATAACGTAAGGTAATAAATTTATATTTGCTTCCTCCAAATCTTTTTCGAGATTGCTAGTGGAAGGAAAATCTACATCTAAATCTTTAATACTCCACTTTGTAAATTCTTTTGGACTTACTGTATATCTTACTCCTAAATCATTTAAAAAGAAGGGACTTCGTGAAGACCTTTCTTCTACTGAAGTCCCTTCTAATAGTTTCTTAGATACAGAAAGCCTTTCAAGAAAAGTGGAATTTAGTTTTTTATCAATGTTGGGAATTGATAATACTTCCTCAACAAAATTTTCTAAATACATTTTCTTTTAGGTCTCCTACTCTTTAACCGTGGTTCCAAGCTTGCATAGGTCTAGTAAGCATTACGCGTGAATCTTCAATCTTTGCAACTGCTTGATTGATAACTTCTTCTAAACTCATAATCATGTACCTCCATATAAATTTTTGAATTTTGTTATGAATAATCAAATTATAGAATTCTATAATTTTAATTATCTACAA
Organism: uncultured Lactobacillus sp.; assembly: GCA_910589675.1. Lineage (GTDB taxonomy): Bacteria > Bacillota > Bacilli > Lactobacillales > Lactobacillaceae > Lactobacillus. Next base: position 7,283 of record CAJUTO010000002.1, read on the forward strand.
CAATAACTGGTAATGTAACAATAATAATTTTTAATCTCTCCTACTTACTCAATGACTTATGTTTTAAATATTAATTCAAAAATATTTATTCGTGTCAAAATTTGTATATTTACAATTTTTTTGGTAAATTTCTTATAAATTGAGAGTATCCTACCTCTCTCAACAAAGACAATATATCATTCATCTTTTCTTGATTATTTTGTCTTAAATATACAAAATATAGTCTTAACATTTTATACATTAATAAGTCTGGATTTTCAGATAGATTTTTTAAAAAGATAATAATATCATCAACCACCGTATCTGTAGAATTATAAGCTCTTCCAAGATAATTAATACAAACACTTGCTATCCTTCTTTGAACCTCATAAGATTCTTTAGAGATAGTATCCTTATATTCTCGCAATATCTTTTTCATATATATGTTTAATCTTTCTATACTAAAGATTTGCATTGAACTACTAAATAACTGTAGAAATTCTTTATTTCTGGTCCAATCATCCTTTTTATTCAATTCATTCGAAATCTCTTCTTTAACATTTTCATCTAGATCTTTAATATTCCCCTCCAATATCGCAACTATTACCTTCGTTTCTAAAGTTAATAATTTATCATCTTTAACCAGCGATTTCATTTTATTAATTTGAGAAAGGTCACCATTATAAAATAGCTGTGCAATTTTTTCTAACGATTTATTTGAGTCTAGCATATCCGAATCATCCAAATAACGATTAAAAAACTGAGTAAAATTAATCTTATTAAGTAATAAAATACGGATAAAATCTGATACTTTTATATCTTGTTCTTCACTTTCTATTCGAGAATACTGAGAGACTGATAAGACTCCTTGTAAAAATTCTTTTTGCGTCAGATTTCTATTCTTACGCTCTATCTTTAAATATCTACCAATTTTATAATCAGACATGTTAACTCCTTCTTCCTACCTCTTGCTCATACTAATTCTAGGTAAGAGTATACTGGAAAATTTTGTAATTGAATTCATACAAATAAATAGATAGTAATTCATTATTAATTTGATCAAATAATAATTTATGAAATATATACATTTAGCTGACAAAGCGTTACCTTTTGACTTAAGAAAAGAAATTAATTTTTTGACAAAGCAAAATCCCTTCAGAGGGGATTTACTTTGATTATTATTTTTTTGAATATAGAATGTAAATAGAAATTGTGATGAGGAAAGGATGACAAATAGGATTATCGTAAATTATCTTGTTTTACCTGAATAATACTTTTTATTGTTCTAAATATATTGTTTAGGACAATGTATAAATGATACAAAATAAATAATTCGAGAGGAAATTGAAAAGAGATAAATAAAACAATGAAATCTAAAAAAACTCTTATAGCTACACTTGCTACAACTTCAATAGCAGCTTTACTTGCCTTAAATCCAATTACTATTAATGCCGCAACTAAATCGGTAAATCCTACCCAGATTCAAAAGAATGATAAACAATATGTAATTAAAAATTCTCCTGAACTTAGTAAATGGGGTTATATCGTAAATGTTAATTCTTCTGAACAGCCTGTCTTTGTTGGTAAAGACAGCTATAAAAAAATGCTAAATAATCAATTTTTCAAGGGTTCAAAAGTTGCTAATCCTAAAAAAATTAAAAATGTCAGATTTAAAATTGTTAAAACTATGACATTTAAGAACGCAAATGGCGGTACACCACAATATTTAATTACATCTAAGAATCATAAATACAATGCTTGGACTACAGATGGCGAATTGCGATATTACGCCATCAATAGAAAGGCTCTTAAAGCAGTCGTTACACCATTAAAAAGAATACATAAAAGAAATTATGAAGGATTGCATAATCGAGAGATTAAAAACAAGCATGATTTTAACTTAGCAGTTAAGGCAGCTAAAAAGTTAAAAGGAAATCAGCGTAAATTCATTTTGACATCATTGAATCAAATGAAAAAAAATAGCAGCACCGAAAATGCGATAAGCAATCTATTAGCATGGAGTGTTGATGGATCCTGGAAGCTGAACGGATAAAATATACTAATTCACATATATAGATAGAAAGCGATAAATTGTTTTAATAGAACGGTTTATCACTTTTTTATTTATAATTGACTATAAAAAATCTACATAGCAATTGAGGTAATTCAATGAAAATTAATGAAGCATTAAAGGCGTTAAGAAAAGACCTAGATTTAACGCAAAAACAAATGATTAAGGGAACAGATATTACCGTAACACATTATTCTAAAATGGAAAAAGGACAAAATAGAATCTTTATTGATGATATATTTAAAATCTTAAAATGTAGAAATATTTCAATTAGTTATTTCTTTACAAGATATTTTAATGAAAATAATCGACTTAATTATTCTGAAAAGCTAAATTTAGCCTTTTATAATAAAAATTTAGATGAGGCCAAAAAAATAAAGAAAGAAATTTTTCATGATAAAAGTACAACATATGAATTAAAAGATAGAGCAATATTAATTTTAGATGCTTTAAAGCAAAATTATAATTATGAAATTACCGAAGAAGTTATGAATTATTTTTTTAGATATAAAGATTGGACACAGAATGATGAGGCAATAATTATACTAGGTAATTCAATAAGAATTGATAATTTAATGAGTATGAAACCTCTATTATTAAAATTAGTAAAGAAGTATCCCAATTTAAATACTCATACAATAGAAAAACAACGTAGATTAGCTACAGTTGGAATTAATTATCTTTATACCCTGAGAAAAGCTCAAAAACAGTTAGATAATCCAACTACAAAAATATTAGACTGGCTAAAAACTATGTCTAATTTTCCAGAATTAGGTATATTAAAAGAATTATATGTATATTTCATGGCAGTATATACTGATCAAACTAATATTTCTCAAAATATAAAACAGGTTTTAAAAATATCTGGATATAAAAATATAAGTGAAAATTTACCAAATTAAAACTAGTTACAAAAAAGATGATCCTTAATGTTGATTTAGATTCCTATGATGATTTCAACGAGTTAGGTGAAGCTTTTGAAAAGAAATTTCCCGGGAAATTCTCGACCTTAAAGTTAGGTCATGGCATTATAAAAGTAATCAACAGTACCGCTTTGATTGATTTTGCCCGAGAATGGTTCGACAAGAAAGACCACCAACTTGGTAATGCAGTAGACTAAAAAAGAGTAGCCTCATGGCTACTTTTTTGCTCTCTTATTCTGTTGTTTGGTAGTTTTTGTTTGCTTTTAATAGGGGTTTTTATATATTGAATTTTACGTTCGTTATCTTATGCTAAAATATCAATTAGCTAAAAAGTGGAGAGGAAAAAATAAAAATGAAATCATTAAAGTTAATAATCATCTTAGCTAGTTTGTTAGGATTAACGGGATGCCATATATCTTACAATGGTTCAGCACCAAACACAACCACTGAATGATTCTGATTATTATTTCTATTCCAATTCTTAAATCCTTATTGGTTGAAAGTCTTCGTAACATTATTCTTCCCTCTATAAATTATGTAACAGATTAAGCATAGCAAGATAAGCCAAATCGTATTACATTTGACAAATGACACATTCCATTTAACCTGACCTATCCAGATATAGTAGAAATCATTGGCTAAATATTTTACTGGTATACAACTGGAAATAGCACGTAAGTTTTTCGGTAAGGAACTATACTGCACAAAAACACCTACAACCATAAACAATATAAACATTATAGTCATTCCTACAGGCATTAAAGCTTTAATCTCTGGTATTATTAAGCTCAACAATAAACCAAACATAAGTAAAACTATCGCACAATATAATAATTGAATAAAAAAGTAGCACAAATATTCTATACTCGGGAATCTTAAGTTATATATACTTTTTCCTACTATTAACTTTTTATTTAAATTATTTTTTATTATTAAATCTATAGTTCCAGACTTTAATTCTTCTTGTGATAGATTAAAGCTCTGCATTGTATCCCCTAATTTACTTTTTACAACAATTATAGGATGCTGAGGAGATAATTTGATATTAAAAAAATTGTCTTGCAAAGTAGTACTATCACTGTCAGATTCTATTTTGGCACCTGAAGATGATAAATTTTCGTCTAATACAAAGGAATTAGAATTATCTCTTATCGACCATCTTGGATTGCTTACAGGTAATTCCCTAAACTATGCTACATCAGACTGTGAAATATCTGTTTTAGGTAAAATATATTCATTTATAACCTACAATTTTCCTGTTACTTTAACTAGTTTGTCAGCTTTTACAGTATTACATGCGAAAGTTGATAATAAAATTATGCCCAAACTCAATGCTAAAGATGCTAGCCTTACTTTAAGATTAAACTTCATAGTTCATCATTTCCTTTCAAGAGAATCAGTATTACATTATGGCAAAACTGGATAATCTACGATAATCACTAAGATCAACTTCCTTCTAAAAAATATTTGATTAAAGCATACACTTAAATTATAATTTTTTCATCATAATCCCCACAAAGGGGAATTGCTTTTATATATTTACACTTTAAATCAATTGGTGTATTTTAAGTTATACAAAAAATTATAAGAAACGGTGAAAAGCTCTATGTCAATTATTAGCATAATATTAATTTTTATTTCATTAGGAAGTTTAGCCATTCCAAAAGTAAGAATACACTCACACTTACGACTAATTTTTTTAGTATCATTTGCTTTGGGGCTAATACTATTAGGAATATCTATTGCCACATTTCTTAATATGTAAATAATTCTAGTTATTGCATTACTTTAAAAGATAAACTTTTTTTAAAGATACCTTTTCACACATACACCTCAAAAAATCTAAACTGCGTTTAGATCTCTCTTAATGTAAATTAATAAAAACTTCTTTTAAATAAAATACAAACAAATACAACAAAAAACAGGCTCTAAAACCTGTTAAATCACCATATTTAGTATCCCTAAACTTAACTCAAACACACTCTAAACACCATATATTTTTCTGCGTGTTTTAATTGTGTTAATTTCATAATAATTCAAAGTAACAAAAAAGCCTTTCAAATCAAGCTTTATTGAACTTCTTTGAAAGACTTAAGCGTATTTCTAATGCTGACTAGAAGCATAGAGGTTCTAGTCAACATCCTTGATATATCAATATTTTTAATAGACACGATACTTGCGAAGTGCAAATAAAGTGCATTTTTAACTAACAATTCCAAAGTTGAGAATTTTCTTTATAAGATTCTCGATTTTCCTTTACGTAAGTTGAAAGAAAAACTTGAATAGTATTTCCCATTCTTTGGCAAGCATACATATTAGATATGCGATTGTCATTACCAAGTTTGCTCATTATCACCCTGATCATATGAATTTATGATCAAAGTATTCAATTAGTGACCGTTAAAATATTACTAATGTCAGTAGACGGAAATTATTTATTTTTTAAATAAAATAAAACCAAGTTGAAAATCAACTTGGTTTTTTGGCTTAATTATTAAGATTTTCTAGAGCTACTTATGAATTAATAGCTAAATTTACCAGCATACTGGTAAATGCTACATACAATGTAGTTCTATTACTAACCTCTTTAGTAAAGTTTATTAATATAAAATACGTTCTATCTCGATTTTTCGAACAAAACAACCCATTCTGTAAAAATATTAATTACAATCTTATTTATTAAGTTGAGCAAATAATTCTTTCAAATCATCATCCTTAATAAAGTAGTACGCCATTTTCCCTCTTTTTTCACGACCTAAAATATTCTCGTCGTAAAGCTTTCTTAAATGGTGTGAAGCAGTAGCAATACTACAATCCAAAATATATGCAATATCACAAACACAGAGTGATTCTTGTGCAATCAATGAAAAAACGATTTTTAATTTCTTTTCATCAGAAATCTTAGATAATGCATAAAAGTATTTCTTTATATTTGGTTTGCCAAGAAAGTCTGAAACTTTTATCACTTTATCTGTTTCTACTAATGTTTGGTCACAAGTGATATCAGCTTTATCTAAAACGTCCATAAGTTTACCTCACTCATTATTTGAATAAATTAATTATAAATTGAATTGATCCATTTTCAATTAAAACAGAACCGCCAATAAAAATATAGACGAATCCTATGAACCAACAACTATATTTTTCAAGAACCGCACCTATAGTAGGAACATTAGCCATCTTTTGAGCAACAAAAACTAACAAGAAAATCATTATCAAAAATACAATCAAAGTTATCACTAAATTCAATGGTGTCAAACTAATGAAGTAAGGTACAAATAGTCCAATATTATCAGCCCCACAACTTACGATAGTAATGAACATAAGAGTTCTTATTAAATTCATTTTATTATTACTATTCAGTTCCTTATTGGCCATCTTTTCACCATCGGAGTCACCAAAAATTAAAGCCTTTAATCCTAAAAATATAGGGATTATTCCAAGTAGTCCTAATAACCGCTTATCAGGAACATAATGCAATATAAAAGCAAAGAATAAACTAACTAGTATTAGAACATCAGATCCAAGGAATTGTCCTATATAAATGTCTCTAATACCTTTTTTGTCTTTAATTTTGGCAAAGAAGAGCATCAAAATTATTAATAAATCTATAGCGGTACTACTATATGTGATTGCACTGGTAATAATAGTTTTTAACATTTTATTTCGATTTCCTCCAAATAACATTCAAATCTACATTTGAATGTTATTTTGGAATATTTGCATCTAAATGTCAAGATATCTTTATTTTTTTCTTTAAAAAGTAAAAAGATCATGGTCTACATGACCATGATCTTTATCATTACATTATTCCGCTCTTAAAACCGTGTGCAAAAATTGCACTTTAATAATTTAACTGCGTGCACTTAGTGTGCATCATTTTTCTTTACGTAAAAAAATTAGCCTTAACTTATCTTCATAAAACGTTGATAAATCAAAGCTAATCAATCTAAATGAATCTTTATAATGCTGACTAGAGGATTCGAACCTCCGACCTCATCATTACTAGTGACGTGCTCTGCCAACTGAGCTAAGTCAGCAACTTCTTGTTGTCTCACCCGACAACGATATTAATTAAACCATATAAATGAGACTTGCGCAAGTCTTTTTCGAAACTTTTTTCAACTTTTTTCGTCATTCCAGCATTTTAGCCCTTTCTATACTACAATTGAGGTGATTAATCAGTTTTAGATTTACAAAAAGAGGGATCTTAATGATTAAATTTGCATATTTTGCTCCACTTGCAACTCAATTAGATTGGCTCTTAAGAATTTTTGTAGCTGCCATTTGTGGTGCTTTAATTGGGTATGAACGAGCAATTCAAAGAAAAAGCGCTGGAGTTAGGACTCACATCGTCGTTGCCGTTGCTTCAGCTTTGTTCATGATTGTTTCTAAATATGGCTTCGAGGATATTCTGGGGCTGCGCGGGATATCTCTTGACCCATCAAGAATTGCCGCTCAAATTGTTACCGGTATTTCTTTCATCGGTGCGGGGACAATTTTAGTTAGAAAAGAACAAATTTCTGGCTTAACTACGGCCGCCGGTGTCTGGGCAACTGCCGCCATTGGGATGGCCGTTGGTGGTGGCATGTACCTCATCGGAATTTTAGCCACGGGCTTCCTATTTGTTGTTCAGATGATCTTCCACGATGATTCACTTATTGATAAGATTATTGTTCATATTCGCTTTAACCTTCAAATTGAAGCCGCTAACAAACATCATATTCTCCAAAAAATTAAAGAAGAACTTGCTGCCAATCAAGTAGAAAACATTTCAGTCAAAATTTTAGATGTTAGTGATGAGAAAATCATCTTTTATGTAGATGGAATCATTAACAATAAGCAAGATGAAAACGATATCATTATGGCACTAAGAAAATATCCTGACATTAAAAGGATTAGTTACACTCGTGGTGGTAAATAGTCAGTTAGGAATCTCTTAAGAAGAACCTGATAAAGAAGGTTCTTTTTTGTTAGAAGTAAATTTTGCGCTAAAATGTTAATATTACTTATTATCTTAGAAAGGATGAAAAAATGGCTGGATCACTTGATTATTTACGCTGGCGTGGGGATCTAAGTTTTAAAGAAATGCCCTTCAACAGTGTAGATGCATCACTATTTTCTTCTATTATTTATCTACCTGTCGACAAATCTGCCGCAGGCCATACTTTAAGTGAAGTTGCTGAAAAGCTGCAACATATGGAGTCATTTCAACATCAAATGCATGATGAAGCTGGAGCCCAAGTTTTACTTTTACCTAAAAGTCCGCGCTTAGGTCGTATCAAAATTTTAAATTGGACTAACAAAATCGGCAAGAAACCTGCTCCCTTGCAATTTACCGCTGCCACATTTCGTTTAAATAAGAACACAATTCTAATTTCTTATCGTGGAACTGACAGCTCGATGATTGGTTGGAATGAGGACATGAATATGAATTATATGCCTGAAGTCTACGGTCAAAACGTCGCAGCCCGCTATTTAAACGCAATTGCGGAACGTTTTCCTAAGGATAAAATTTACTTAGTAGGACACTCTAAGGGTGGAAATTTTGCTCAATTTGCCTTAAGCGCTGCTAGCCCCGATCTTCAAGATAGAATTGTAAAAGCGCTCAGTTTTGACGGCCCCGGATTTTACCGTCAAGTTTATTCTAGTCCTGGCTTTAAGCGTACAATTTATAAAATGAAGACTTATCTGCCTGAAAGTTCTATTATCGGTACCATGCTCGATCATCCTGAACGAGTTTTAATTGTTAAAAGTGATGCCCCCATGAAAGACCAACACGATCCGCGTAGATGGCGTGTAGCTAGAAACAGTTTTGTATTAGCAGATGGGTTAACGATTGGGGCTCGAATTTTGCGGCATTCATTAATTCACTTTAATCATTCTATTCCTGATGAAAAACGTGGTGAAATGTTCTCTGCCTTATTTGATGCTTTTGAGAACTCCGATATTAATGACATGAATCAACTTACTACTCATAAACTACTGGGAACGTATCGTTTAGGTCATGTTATTATGTCTCTTGAACCAAGTTTGCGTCAAATCATCACTAGCATGTTTAATGATATTTGGACCACCTACCGGCGCAATTTGAATTTACCTTTTATTGATGGACGCTTTCGTTATTATCCAAAAAGCAATGATTCCAATAAGGCGCCTATCTTCTTTGAATTTTATGATCCACAAAAACCAAGTCTTAAATTGCCTTTTGTTTTAATAAAACAAAATAAAAAACTCAAGCATCTTCATGATGATGAGTAATGTTTCATGTGTAACACAAACACTCTATTAGAGAAATATCTAATAGAGTGCTTTTTGATCTAAGGATTCATTTTTATTTATAAGTTATAAATCAAATTCTAATTTGTTTTACGATTCATCATACTGAGAACAAATGAAACAATCAATACTAGAATTACTGCTCCTAGTATCGATGGCACAATTGCCATTCCTGCTACTTGGGGTCCCCACGCACCAAGTAGCGCTTCACCAAGTGATGAACCGATAAGACCGGCTAAAATATTAGCAATCCAGCCCATTGATTGACCTCTGCCTGTAAGTGCACCAGCTATTAAACCGATCACACCTCCGACAATTAACACCCAAATCCAGTGTAACATATTAGGTCACCTCGTTTTCATTATCGAGTTTCTTTTTTATATCGTCAGCTTTTTTCTTAGCTTTGCCTTTGGCTTGTTGGGCTTTACCTTCAGCTTCACGTAGCTTATCGCCCGTAACTTTGCCTTCAACTTCTTTTACTTTACCGACAACTTTGTCTTTAAGACCCTTATCTTTAACCATATTGCTGTTCCATCCTTTCTTTTATTATTCTGATTTTAACTATTAAAAGCCTGGTGGACTCACCTCATCTTTCTTAACTATATTTTTACTTGTTGTCTTAATGATACTCTATCGATGACATGGTGTCACTAAAAAACAGAAAAAAAGGCTTAACTTAAGGAATAGTTTAGAAGTTAAGCCTTTAAGTTGCTTTTTAGAACGTTATCTGTTACTTCAAGAGAGTTTTTGCCAATTCAAAATCTCCCAAAGTAGCCGAACCGTTATTTGCGACAGCCGGGCGCACAATTAACTCATCTAAATCTGGAGTAGCAACATAATTATTATTGAATTTATCAAAGTATTTGCGAACCTTTACCAAATCATCTTCGTTTAATACAGATCCACCAACAACCATTACATCTGGACGCGCACTCATATAAACATTAAAGAGCATTTGTGCCACGTAATATGCAACATAAGTAAACACTTCATTGTCACGAGATAACTTTTCACCAGGGATTCCCGTACGGCCTTCAAGAGAAGGACCTGCAGCCATTCCTTCCACACAATCTGCACCATGGAAAGGACATTTTCCTTCATAATTATCCCCAGGATAGCGTTTAATAAGCATATGGCCCATTTCAGGGTGATTATTAAGACCGAGGAACTTTCCACCTTGAACAATTCCTGCACCAACCCCGGTACCAATAGTCACATAGAAATAGCTCTTAGTGTCATCTTTACCACGAGCAATATATTCACCGTAACAAGAAGCATTCACATCCGTGGTCATAATTACTGGAATACCTAATTCTTTTTCAAAAAAGCCTTTTACATTGGTACCTGACCAGCCGCGTTTTGGAGTATCCAAAATATAGCCAAAAGTGTGGGAATTAGGATTAATATCGATTGGCCCAAATGTTCCAATTCCTAAAGCATCTACTGGATGCTTTTTAAAGAATTCCGCACTCTTTTTTAAAGTTTCATCTGCACCAGTAGTAGGAATACGATCGGTTGCAACAGTTTCGCCAGTTTCTACATCTTGAACAGCAAGAATAAATTTAGTGCCTCCTGCTTCAATACTACCTACATATTTTTTATCTGCCATTAGTTTCATCCTTTTCTCTTCATGTTTTTCTCAATTATATTGATATTATCATTTTATGTAAATGCTTTCAATATATGTTAATAAAAAGTTAGACATACAAAAAGGCATCCCTTAAAGGATGTCTTTTTATTTATCAGGTGCATCATGCACATAATCCAAGTTAGAAAAACGATTATATGGCTTTGAAAACATCAATTTTACCGTCCCACGGCTACCAGAACGGTTCTTCTCAATAATTACCTCTACTTCACCATTATCCTGCTCAGGAGCCACTTCAGAGCTATCTGCGTCATCCTCTCCTTCATCCCGATAATAATCATCACGATATAAGAAAGATACAATATCGGCATCCTGTTCAATAGAACCAGATTCACGAATATCAGACAGGACAGGGCGTTTATCTTGACGCTGCTCAACAGAACGAGATAACTGCGAAAGGGCAATTACTGGTACATGAAGTTCCTTGGCAAGCTTTTTTAATTGTCTAGAAATAGCTGAAACTTCTTGTTGACGAGATTCACTACGTGGTCCTTCAATTAACTGAAGATAATCTATCACGATTAAACCCAAATCTCCGGTTTCTTTTGCAAGTCTTCTTGACTTAGCTCTGATTTCACTCATTTTTATACCAGGAGTATCATCGATAAAAATTTTGGCATTAGCTAGTGACCCAGATGCCACAATTAATTTTCGCCATTCATCTTCATCCAGCTGTCCAGTTCGCAAGTGCTGAGAATTGATCAAGCCTTCTGAAGCAAGCATTCTTTGAACCAGCTGTTCACTACTCATTTCCAGTGAAAACATCGCCACTGATTTTTTATCATGAATTCCTACAAATTGAGCTACATTTAAAGCAAAAGAAGTCTTACCAACACCTGGACGCGCCGCAATAATGATTAATTCATCATCATGAAATCCTGTGGTCATTTTATCAAGCTCTTGAAACCCTGTTGCTAGACCCGTAACAGTTTCATCTTGCTCAGTTAAACGACTAATTTCATCAACAGTGTCATTCACAACTTCTTTAATATTCCGAAAGCCACCAGTATTATTTTCAGATGAAACATTCAAGATTTCACTTTCTGCATCATCCAAAATATCAGTAACATCGTCAGAATCATTAATCGCGTTGGAAATAATTTTTTGACTAGCTGAAATTAGTCTTCTTAAAAGAGCTTTTCTGTGGACAATCTGTGCATAATACGTAACATGCGCAGCCGTAGGAGTTGCCATGGCTAATTCAGAAATATATGCCACTCCTCCACTATCTTCCAACTGATTCTTTTTAGTCAGTTGGTCTCGAATAGTTAACGGGTCAATGGCAGTCTCCTCATCTGACAAGTCCAACATTGCTTGAAAGACATATTGATTAGCTCTTTCATAAAAATCGCCAGCTTGTAAAATACCACTTGCATCTGCTATAGCTTCAGGATCAATAAAAATTGCTCCTAAAACCGCCTTTTCGGCTACAGAATCATGTGGTACTTGCTGCGAGACAATATTATCCATTTACTTCACAACCAATTTATTTAACTAATCTTGCTCAGTGATGTGAACACGAATTTTGCCTTCTACACCTTTGAAAAGCTTAACAGGTACATTAGTGTAGCCTAATGATTTAATAGGCTCTGGAAGATTCAATTTACGCTTATCAATCTTAACACCATATTGCTTTTCTAAGCCTTCGACAATTTTCTTGCTAGAAATTGAACCAAAGAGACGAGCGTCTGTTCCAGCTTTTGATTTAAAGTTAACAACAGTATCATCTTTTTCAAGAATTGCCTTAATCTTTTCAGCTTCTGCCTTTTCGGCTTCATAAGCTGCTTTTTCATTAGCAGCAACTCGTTCTAAAGCGTGCATGTTAGCCTTGTTAGCAGGCTTAGCCATCCCACGCTTAAACAAAAAGTTTTGTGCGTAACCATCTGGAACATTTTTAACTTCTCCGCGCTTACCACGGCCTCTAACATCTTGAGTAAAAATAACTTTCATAGTTTTTCTCCTTTATTCATTTTCCTTTTCATACTCATCAATCGCCTTAAGCAATCGATTTTCTGCTTCTTCTACAGTCACATTCTTAATCTGCGTTGCCGCATTAGATAAGTGACCACCACCACCTAATTTTTCCATGATGATTTGAACATTAATCTTACCCATTGAACGAGCTGAGATTCCAATGGTATCTTGGCTACGCCTGGTTATTGCAAAACTAGCCTCAACATTTTTTAAATCTAGGGCAGTGTCAGCAGCCTGCGCAGTCACAATTGGATCAATAATTTTATCATTAGGTCCCACCAAGACAGCCATACCTGGACGAACCATTTTAAGAGTTGCAATCAGGTGGGTTTTCTCAAGAAAACTATCAATATCTTCTTTCAAAAGCTCACTTACAACGGCCGAACTAGCCCCAATTGAACGTAAATAGCTAGCTGCATCAAAAGTTCTAGTGCCAGTTCTTAACGAGAATTCCTTTGAATCTACTACAATACCCGCGAGCATTGCCGTTGCTTCCAAATTCGTTAAAACTCTCTTGCCATTAGCTGGTTGTTGGTATTCAATCATTTCTGTTACCAACTCACAAGCTGAAGAAGCATATGGTTCAACATATGTCAGCATTGGATTTTCTGGGAATTCTTCTCCACGTCTATGATGATCAATTACAATAATTCTATTCTTTAAACGATCATATAAATCTTGAGAATAAGTAATTGAATATTTAGAATGATCCACCATTACCAACAATGACTTGTCGGTTGCCTCCTCTAATGCTTCAGTCGGATCAATAAAAATATCATTATCCTCTTTAGCATGTTGCATTCTAGTAACTAAGCGACCAACATCGTAATTAGTTTTATTTGTATCAAGTACAAAATTAGCCTTTACACCGTGAAGACGAGCAATTTTTACTACACCAATTCCACTCCCCACAGAGTCCATATCTGGCCGTTGATGCCCAACAACAAAAACTCGATCGGCATCCTTAAACAACTCACTAATTGCTTGTGACACCATTCTAGCTCTAACTCGGGTTCTCTTTTCCATTGGATTAGATTTTCCACCATAAAAGTGGGCATCTTTTCCCGGTTGCCGTAAAACAACCTGATCTCCCCCACGTCCAAGGGCTAAATCAAGATTAGATTGAGCTTGGTTAGCAATTTCAGTTAAGGAATCACTACCAAAAGCGATCCCAATAGATAAAGTAAGTGGCGTATTGTTTCGACTAGTTTCCTGACGAACTTTATCAAGCACAGAAAACTTGTCTTCTTCCATTTTATCAAGATCTTGCATATGTGCTAACAATAAAAAGTGATCTTCATCAATTCTCTTCAAATAAGCGTTAAATTTTTTCGCATAATCACTCAAAGTATTCTGCACATAAGAACTCATACTGGTTAATTCTTGATCATGCATCGTTTCGCTTAATTCATCATAATTATCAATAAAGACCTGACCAATTGCTAAACGTTCGGCCTTATATTTCCTCTCGATTTGCGCATAACGCGTTATATCCAATAAATAAATTACACCTAGATTATCCTGAACAACCATTTCAAAATCATGGCCATCCCATCTCACAGTCTGATTTTCAGATGTTTTGGCTTTAATAGCTTCATTTAAAAGCTTATTTAAATTAGGATCCACTGACTCAATAGTGTGTCCAATTAAGTCGTCATTTTTTAAATATAATTGTAAATAAGGATTCACCCACTGAATTTGATGATCGGAATCATACAACAATATTCCTAAAGGCATTTTAATCATGGCCTCTTGTTCGCTTCGTTTGATCCGATACGACAAATTAACAGCAAAACTATTAGCATTATTTGCTAAAATATATGTCCCATAAATTGCAAAAGCAACAGTCAAAATAAATATTAAAATCAATGCTAATCCAAATATAGGGTTGATAATCATCCCAATAATACTTCCAATTAAAGAAAGTACCAAGATGATTATTACGGAAGCTGTCAGTCGCGAATCCTTAATAAACGCTGGTACTTCAAGCTTACGTAAAAAATCTTTCATTAAAGATCCTTCCTAAATCATAGTAAACTACTTCAGTATCATTATACCTTATCACACAACCCTTATGAAAACCAAAGAAAATTTATGTACAAAAAAAGCCTAGCCTTTCAGCTAAACTTTTTTATTTTACGTATTATTACTGACTAATTAGTCTTCAGCAACAAATGGCAACAAGCCCATAATACGAGCTCTCTTAATTGCATTTGCAACCTTACGTTGGTTCTTTGCGCTAGTGCCAGTGACACGACGTGGTAAAATCTTACCTCTTTCTGAGATAAAACGTTTCAACAGATCAACGTCCTTGTAGTCAACATATTCAATATGGTTAGCTGCAATGTAGTCAACCTTACGACGACGACGGCCGCCTCTTCTTTGTTGAGCCATATCCCTAGGTCCTTTCTTTAAATTCTTATTTTAGAATGGTAAATCATCATCCGAAATATCAATTGCATCCCCTGAGCCAGAAAATGGATCCTGTGGCTTAGGAGCTGAACTATTGGTATTTGGTTGAGAAGGTCTATCATTATTTTGGAAATTGTTAGTATTTTGAGTGCCAGCATTTCCGCTAGTTGGTGTATAACCGCCGTTTTGACCGCGATTTTCACGATCTCTACGGGATTCGAGTAATGCGAAGCTATCTACGACAACTTCAGTTACATATACTCGTTTACCATCTTTATCATCATAACTTCTGGATTGAAGTCGG
Source organism: uncultured Lactobacillus sp. (assembly GCA_910589675.1). GTDB lineage: Bacteria > Bacillota > Bacilli > Lactobacillales > Lactobacillaceae > Lactobacillus. The sequence goes on from CAJUTO010000002.1 coordinate 22,873, forward strand.
CCATCAATTCCTACTAGCGATCCCTTTGAAGTGAAGTTAACAAAGTTTTCTGCTGACTTTCTCCAAATTACACAGCTAATAAAATCCGCTTCTCTCTCGCCTCGAGCATTTGTATATTGACGATCAACAGCAAGAGTAAACGTAGCAACCGAGATTCCACTCCCAGTAGTACGCAATTCAGGATCACGCGTTAAACGTCCGGTAAGTACAACTCTATTAATCATACTTGATTACCTTTCCTTTCCTAAATTACGGTTCGATGATAATTATTTGTCTAACTTAACAGTCATTGAACGTAAAATGGCGTTATCAATCTTTGACAAACGACCAAATTCGTTAACTGCGTCAGCGTTGTCAGCAGTGAAAGTCATGATGTGGTAAGTACCCTCACGATACTTATCAATTTCGTATGCAAAACGACGCTTGCCCCAGTCTTTGGATTCAACCATAGTACCATTGTTGTCTGCGATAACCTTATCGTAGTTTTCAACAAGAGCCTTCTTTGATTCTTCATCGATGTCAGGCTTAATGATGTAAGTGATTTCGTACTTAGTAGTTGCCATAAACTATTGCACCTCCTTCTGGACTAAATGGTTCTTTCGAATTAAGAACAAGGAGTAATGGAAAATATTACTCGCAATGTCTAATTCTAGCATATAAATAAAAAATTACCAAACAATTTCGCGTGATCCAGAAAATTTTTTATTCCGTAATTAAATACGCAAAAAAGTTCGATAATTTTTTATAAATTAAATTTCTATTCGTCTACTTCTTCAATATTATCTTGATCTTCTTCATTTGGAACAATTGCAAGACTGGCTACTTTGTTGTCTCCACTTACCTTAATTAATCTCACACCCATCGTGCTTCGACCAGTTTGAGAAACATCATCGGTCTTAAAACGAATCATAATTCCATCAGTAGTAATCACCATAATATCATTAGTTCCATCAATTACGGTAACTCCAGCAAGAGGTCCATTTTTCTCAGTTACATTTGAAGTCTTAATTCCTTTTCCGCCACGACCCTTAATTGGATATTCGCTAGCAGAAGTACGCTTACCATAACCTTTTTCAGAAATTACCAAAACATCATCATTTGGCTTAATAACTTCTGATCCAACAACATAATCATGATCACGTAAATTAATTCCACGAACACCAGCAGCAGTTCGACCCATTGGACGCACATCCCCTTCATTGAAGGTTACTGCATAGCCTAAATGAGTACCGATTAAAATATTTTGCTTACCATCAGTGGTTAATACATTACTCAATTCATCTCCATCACGAAGAGTAAGTGCAATCAAACCACTATTTCTGATGTTAGAAAATTCACTGACATGAGTACGTTTAACAGTTCCCATCTTGGTGATGAAGAACAAATAGTTATCGTCTGCATCTTGTGGGATATTAATCACTGTTTGAATCTTTTCGCCTTTTTCAAGTTGAAGCAAGTTAATAATTGGTAATCCCTTAGCAGTTCTACCATATTCAGGAATTTCATAAGCTTTTTTCGAGTAAACCTTACCCTTGTTAGTAAAGAACAAAAGCATATCGTGAGTGCTTGAGTAAATCAGATGCTCAGTAAAGTCACCATCTTGCACTCCCATACCTTTAATTCCCTTACCTCCACGATTTTGGGTCTTAAATTCATTGATTGGCATTCTCTTAATATAGCCACTATGAGTAAGAGTTAAAAGTACATTTTGGCGTTCAATTAAATCCTCATCTTCAATTGAAACAACTTCACTAGCTCCAATTTCAGTGCGACGATCATCACCATAACGCTTTTGAATATCTAATAATTCATCATAAATAATTTTATCGATTCGTTCAGGTCTAGCCAAAATATCCTTAAAGTCCGCAATTTTTACTTGTAAATCTTGATATTCAGATTCAACTTTATCACGTTCCAGTCCAGTTAAACGAACCAAGCGCATATCTAAGATAGCTTGGGATTGTTTATCGTCTAGGCCAAAACGACTAATTAAAGCAGCTTTGGCTACATCGCTAGATTGACTAGAACGAATAATTTTTACAATTTCATCGATATGGTCCAGAGCAATTCGCAAACCTTCAAGAATGTGAGCGCGAGCCTCAGCCTTCGATAATTCAAATTTTGTACGGCGAGTCACAACATCTTCTTGGTGATTCAAGTAATATTCAAGCATCTGTTTTAAAGTTAAGAAGTGAGGGGCACCATCTACAATTGCCACCATGTTCATTCCGAAATTAGCTTGCATTTGTGTTTCTTTGAATAAATTATTCAACACTACACTTGCACTTGCATCCCGGCGAATATCAATTGTGATTCTCATACCAGTTTGATCAGATTCATCGCGAACACCAGTAATTCCATCAATGATTTTTTCACGAGCCAAATCAGCAATTTTCTTAACTAATTCTGCTTTATTTACCATGTACGGAATTTCACTTACGATAATTCTTTCACGACCATTTTTCTCGGTTTCGATGCTAGTTTTAGCCCGAACGACAATATTCCCTTTACCAGTGTCATAAGCACGATAAATACCACCGCGCCCCATAATCGTCCCACCAGTAGGAAAATCTGGGCCTGGGATAGCCTTCATCAAATCCTTAGTTGTTACATCCGGATTCTTCATCAACATATGCAAACCACTAATTACTTCACGTAAATTATGTGGTGGAATGTTGGTTGTCATCCCAACAGCGATTCCGTTTGCACCATTTACAAGTAAGTTAGGAATACGAGCAGGTAAAACAACTGGCTCACTTTCAGTGTCATCATAATTTCGTTGCCAATCAACAGTATTTTTATTGATATCACGCAACATTTCCATGGCAATTTTACTCATACGGGCTTCCGTATAACGCATGGCAGCTGGTTCATCCCCATCGACTGAACCAAAGTTACCATGACCATCAACGAGCATGTAACGATATGAGAAGTCTTGTGCCATATGAGCCATCGCTAAGTAAATTGAAGAGTCACCATGTGGGTGAAATTTACCCATAACTTCCCCAACAATTCTGGCTGATTTCTTATATGGCTTATCTGGAGTAACTCCTAGTTCGCTCATACCGTATAAAATACGACGCTGAACTGGTTTTAAACCATCACGAACATCAGGAAGTGCACGCGCAACAATAACTGACATGGCATAGTCTAAAAATGAGCTACGCATAGTACTAGTTAGGTCAACATTGCGGATTCTACGATCTTGAGTTTGATTATCGTTATCCATTTAATCCCCCTTAAGCATCTAAGTTTTCAACATACTTAGCATTCTTTTCAATAAAGTCACGTCTAGGTGCAACTTCGTTACCCATCAACAATTCAAAAACTTCATCAGCATCTTTAGCGTATTCAGGACTTACACGATCCAATCGACGATTTTCAGGATTCATGGTAGTTTCCCAAAGTTGTTCTGGATCCATTTCCCCAAGTCCTTTATAACGTTGAACAATTGGCTTAGGGCTAGGTTGCAAGCTACCTAAATAATCATGAAGCTCTTCATCTGTATCAAGATATTTAATTACTTTACCTTGACGAACTTGATAAAGAGGTGGACGAGCAATGTACACATATCCTTTTTCAATCATTGGACGCATGTAGTTGTAGAAAAGCGTAAGTAATAAGGTTCTAATATGTGCCCCATCCACATCGGCATCAGTCATAATAATCAATTTATGGTAGCGAGCCTTATTCACATCAAAGTCTGCGCCAAACCCTGTGCCTAAAGCTGTGAATAATGATCTAATTTCCTGGTTAGCTAAAATTCGATCCATGGAAGCTTTTTCCACATTTAAAATTTTTCCTCGAATTGGTAAAATCGCTTGAGTCAAACGAGATCTACCTTGCTTAGCAGAACCACCGGCAGAGTTACCTTCGACGATAAACAATTCAGAAATACTTGGATCATTACTGGTATTGTCAGCTAATTTACCTGGTAAGTTAGCAATTTCAAGACCAGATTTCTTACGAGTAACTTCACGGGCACGCTTAGCCGCATTTCTAGCTCTTTCGGCAAGTTGAGCCTTTTCCACAATCTTACGACCCACACTTGGGTTTTCCATTAAGAAACGGCTGAATGTTTCAGAGAAGGCTTTATCCACAGCAGTCCGAGCGTTAGAATTACCCAGTTTAGTCTTGGTTTGACCTTCAAATTGAGGGTTTGGGTGCTTTACAGAAACGACCGCAGTCATACCTTCACGGATATCCTCACCTGAAAGATTATCGTCTTTATCTTTTAAGATTTTAGCCTTATGGGCATAATCATTTACTACACGAGTTAAAGCTGTCTTAAATCCAGCTTCGTGCATCCCACCTTCATAGGTATGGATATTATTAGCAAAAGTCATTAATGTTGTTTTATAGCCATTTGTATATTGCAAAGCCACTTCAACATTAATCCCATCATAGTCGCCTTCAACATAAATTGGTTCATCAAATAACTTTTCTGCATCTTTGTTTAAAAATGCAACGTATTCTTTAATTCCCCCTTCAAAATGGTAAACGTCGGTTTCAGCTGTTTCCTTACGTTTATCGGTGAAGGTTAACTTTAATCCCTTGTTTAAAAAGGCTAATTCACGAATACGATTCTTTAAAATCTTATCGTCAAAAACAGTAGTTTCAGTGAAGATATCAGGGTCTGGATAAAAATGAACAATTGTCCCATGTTCACTCATTGGCACTGTACCTACTTGACGCATTTCGTCCTTAACACGTCCATGATCAAAATCAATAGCGTACTTTTTGCCATCTCTCATAACAGTAACATCAAGCTTTGTGGATAAAGCATTCACAACTGATGCTCCTACCCCATGAAGACCACCAGATACTTTATATCCACCACCGCCAAATTTACCACCTGCGTGTAATACTGTGAATACTGTTTCCAACGCTGGACGACCAGTTTTTTCTTGAATATCCACAGGAATTCCACGACCATCATCTTGAACTGTAACACTACCATCTTCATTTACAGTTACTTCAATTTTTGTTGCAAATCCAGCAAGACGCTCATCAATACTATTATCAATTACTTCCCATACCAAATGATGAAGCCCTTGAGAACTAGTGGAGCCAATATACATACCAGGACGCTTTCTAACAGCTTCAAGTCCCCCTAAAACTTGAATTTGGCTGGCATTATATTTATCTGCTTCTTGTTCGTATTTTTTAACTTTATCAAGATCTTTATTGTCTTTATCAGCCATTTAATACTCCTTTTTATACTATTTCCCCATTTTTAACATGATATATTTTGGGTTCGTTTACTATTTCCCAGGAAATACCTTCCAAATCTGTGGTAGTAATAAAAGTTTGAGTTTTCCCGTGAATATAATTTAAAAGCGAACTTTGACGCTCATGGTCTAACTCACTCATTACGTCATCTAATAATAAAATTGGATATTCATCAGTTAAATGATGAATCAGACTTATTTCAGCCAACTTTATTGCCAGGGCAATAGATCGTTGCTGGCCTTGAGATGCATATAAATGCGCATTCTTCTGATTAAGCCTAAACTCAATATCATCACGATGCGGCCCAATTAAAGTAGTTCCCTTATGTAATTCAGAATCTCTAATTTTTTTAAAATTAGCTCGAATTTTTTGATACATCTTTTCTTTAGAATCATCAGCTTCAATTTGAGAAACGGACGGATGATAAACTAATGTTAATTTTTCACCGTCTAAGCTAATATTTTTATACGCATCACTTGCTGCAGTACTAAGATATTCCAAAAATCTAAATCTTCGAAAAACTATTTCCGCAGCAATTCCTGCCAGTTGATCTGATAACACATCTAGAAAAACTAAATCGTGAGCTTGATTTTTCAGTAATTGCTTTAAATAGTTATTTCTCTGCATCAAAACTTGACGATATTGACGCGCAAAATATAAATATTCCGCATTTACTTGACCAAACTCTTGATCCATAAATCGTCTCCTCAAACTAGGTGCACCTTTAACTAAACTAAGGTCTTCCGGAGAAAATAAAATAGCATTTAGCTGTCCAATATACTTTGATAATTTAGATTGCTCAATGCGATTTATCCACACTTTTTTCCCTTTTTTAGCAATAGCAACGCGTAAGTTTATATCCACTTGCTTTTTGTGCACTTTTCCTAATAAAGTGGCATATTCACATCCAAATCGGATTAATTCACTATCACTATTAGTGCGGTGCGATCTAGTTAAAGCTAAAAAATAAATGGCTTCCAGGATATTAGTTTTTCCCTGAGCGTTATTCCCCACAAAAATATTGACATTAGGATCAAATTCCATATCTAATTTTTCAAGATTGCGAAAATCCTTAATTGTAAAATGATCCAGATACATTATTTTTACCGAAATTCATATTTTTGTTCGGCAATCTCCAGTTGATCGCCTGGATATAACTTTTTGCCTCGACGATCTTCTTTTTCACCGTTTAAAACAACTGGATTATCTTTCAGATACCATTTTGCTTGGCCTCCTGATGAGATAATACTTTCTTCTTTCAAAAATTGACTTAATGTAATATAGTCACCACTAATTTTAAAAACCTTGATAATACTCACCTTCAATGCTGTTTTTTCACCTATATAATTATATTCGTTCATAGAAGAAAAGACAAACTTAAAATCCATATAAGCCCATATGAGCGCTTTTTATTATAATTAGCCTAACTACATTTAAAGACTACTTGAAATACAGTATTCGCTTTTTATGCCATTTAATAAAAAATGAATCAAAAAAAGACCATCAGTCGATGGTCTTTTTTTATAAATAGATCAATTTTTCTAAAATGTTCTAACTGGAGTGATCAATTGTACAAAATTGATATCTTCTTTATCAGGCACAACAGTAAATGGACGAAGAGGTTGAGTAAATTTCATGACAATTGAATCGGTAATTGAAGCTCTCAGAGCATCACGTAAATAATCTGGATTGAATGACAATTCAAGATTTTCTCCACTCAAGTTCTTAAAGCTAACTTCTTCTTCTACATTCCCAATTTCAGCTGATTCCCCAGATAAGACAACCTTTTGGTTTTCTGTATCTAAACTCAACCTAACCACATTGTTTCGACCGGCATGAGTAACCAAACTAGCACGATCAAGTGCGCTAGAAAGTTCAGCGAGTTCAAATTGTACACTTGTGGAACTTTCTGTGGGTAAAAGACGATCAGTATCAGGATAACTGCCCTCTAAAAGTCGTGAATAGAACAAGATATTTCCAATTTCAAATAAAACTTGGCTTTCTCCTGGGCAAACTTTAACTTCAGGATTACCCTCACCAATAATTCTTGATAATTCTTGTAAACTCTTTCCTGGAATAATCAAATCTGTTTCAGTTTGTGGACCATTTTCAAGAGAAATAGTTCGTTCTGACAAACGGTGAGAATCAGTACCTACAGCCTTAATTTGGTCTGGGCTAAAGTTAAAGTGTACCCCAGTCAAAACTAAACGGCTTTCTTGGGTTGCTACTGCGAATTGAGTTTCATTAATAATTTCACGGAAGGTTTTACCAGAAATAGTAAAAGTAGAATCATCTGGAATTTCTGGTAAACGTGGATAATTGTTTGCATCTAAACCGTTGATAGTGAAATCACTATTTTCTGACACAATTTGAGTTTGGAAACTCTCTTTAACTTCAAAAGAGAAGTCTTTACCTGGTAATTTCTTGATAATTTCGCTGAAGAAGCGAGCTGGTAAAACGATAGAACCTGTAGATTCTACAGCTAAGTCTTCACTTACTGGAATCTTAATTTCAATAGAAATATCGGTATCACTACCAGTCAATATCAATTCATCTTCAGTTAGAACTAATTTAATACCACTTAAAATGGGAATAGTGGTTCTGGATGAAATTGCACGCATTACGTTATTCAAATTTTCAATGAATAAGTTTCGATTGATTGTAAACTTCATTAATTTTCCTCCTAGACTGAGCTTTTCTTTTATTATTAATTATATATTTAATTAGTTAGTAGTAGTAGGGCCTGTGTAAATTGTTGAAAACTCATTGTATCTACTGATCTATAGGGATTGTTTCGGTTGAAAACTATGTGTAAAACCACCCTACTTGTCCACAGTGTGGATTTTAGTGATCAAGCATTTGTTTTAAGTCAAACACGGCAGCTTTGATTTCAGTATCAGTTTGAATTTGTTTTCCAATTTTATCACAGGCGTGCATAACGGTAGTGTGATCTTTTCCACCAAATTCTTGACCAATCTTAGGCAGACTTGCATTTGTTAATTCTCGAGAAAGATACATTGCAATCTGGCGAGGGACAACAATTTGACGAACTCTTTTCTTTCCCTTCAGCTCTTCTGTCGAGGTTTGGAAATAATTGGCCACTACTTCTTGAATCTTTGAAATTTGTAATCCACGATCTTTTTGCACAAGTTTAAGATCTGTTAACGCTTCACGGGCTAAAGAGGGATTAATATCTTCCTTTTCGATAGTTGCATGAGCTTGAACCTTAACCAGTGCGCCTTCCAGTTCTCGGATATTGGTATCTACTTGGGAAGCAATATAGTTTAAGGTATTATCGTCAATAGTTAATCCTTCAGATTCTGCTTTTCTCCGTAAAATTGCAATTCTAGTTTCAAGATCAGGCGGAGTAATTTCAACTTGAAGACCCCAGGTAAATCTTGAAACTAAGCGTTCGGATAAATCAGGAATTTCTGTAGGTAAACGATCACTGGTCATTACGATCTGCTTTTGATCATTATATAAGGTTTCAAACGTGTGGAAAAATTCTTCTTGAATACCTTCTTTTTTAGCAAAAAATTGAATGTCATCCACAAGTAATAAGTCACAGGTGCGATACTTTTCTCTGAATTCATCCTGAGTTTTATTTTTGATGGAATTAATAAAGTCGTTAACAAAAGTTTCACTTTGAATATAAACAATTTTCGCATCAGGTTTTTCTGCTAGCATCTGATGTCCAATGGCTTGCATTAAGTGAGTTTTCCCTAATCCTACACCTCCAAAGATGAACAAAGGATTATAGAAACTACCCGGACTATCTGCAACTGCTAAAGCTGCTCCAGCGGCTAATTTGTTTCCTTCACCTTGAACGAAGTTATCGAAGGTATACTTATCATTTAATTGAAGATTTTGCATAAAGCCAGGGTTAACTGGTTTTTTGTTTTCGATATTAATTCTTCTAGGTTCTGGTGTAACGATTCTTTCCGGACTATTTGTGTCGGCTACCTGGAAGATAGGTAAAAGCTCAATTCCTGCATAACCATAGGCAGATTGAATTAGTTGAGATGATAGATTTTTTTCCCAATAACCTTTTGAGACAGGATTCTGGACAGAAATTTTTAATTCATGTTTCTCTTTATCATAAGAGATGGGTTTTGTATTTTTGAACCAGGCATTGTATGCAACTTCGTTAAAACGCTCGCGCATTTCATTGTTGAAGTGCTGCCAAAATTTATCAATGTCAAACAAAGTACATTCCTCCAATAGTAAAAAGCATATTTATTTTAACATTTAATTTCTAGGTTTTCCACAAGTCAAAAAAGTTATTCCCAAATTCACAGGGTGTGGAAAATGTTTGATAATTAATCCACAGATTAACTGTTTATATTTTAGCACGGTACATTATCTACAGGGGGAATTGTGAATAAAAAATGCTTTAATGATGCTGGGTTTTTATTAGTTTTAAGCAAATATCCACATGGTGTGTATATGTTTTTCAACAGGGTGTTAATTGTGTAAAACATTGGGGAATAATCTGTGTATAATTTTCAAAGTGAAAATCAGGTTTGAATTTATCCACATATTTTTTCGTAAATCTGAAAAAAATTCAATCACTTTTTGACAATTCTTTTTTAATTTTTACTTGGTTTTTTGCGTTAATCGTGCTATTCTAGATAAGAAATTGTGTTGTTAGCACATATAAAGATGGAGGTGCAGTTTATGTCAACTAAGAGAACTTACCAACCAAAGAAACGTCATCGTTCACGTGTTCACGGTTTTATGAAGCGTATGAGCACATCAAATGGCCGCAAGGTTTTAGCAAGACGACGTGCAAAGGGTAGAAAAGTCTTATCTGCTTAAACCACTGAATCTCAGTGGTTTTTTTAGTCTACTAGAGTGGAATGAAACGTTTTGAGAAAGTCTTATCGAGTTAAATCTGAAAAGGATTTTCAACGAGCTTTTAAATTAGGCGATTCAGTCGCTAACCGAGCTTTTGTAATCTATAAAATAGAGAAAGCAGAAAATAAGCACTTTCGTGTTGGAATTTCTGTTGGTAAAAAAGTCGGTCATACTGCCGTTGTCCGAAATCGACTCAAACGTTATATTCGGGCAGTGATCACTGAAAATAAACAGGAGATTGATCCTAGTGTTGATTTTTTGGTAATTACTCGGCCTTATGCTCGCAATTTTGACATGACTGAGGTACGCAAAAATTTGTTGCATGCTTTAACCTTAGCTCACGTCATTGAGAAAATACCAGATGAAGATGAAATTGAGGAAAGTTAGAGTGAAGGACATTTTAACAAAGAGAAATGTTAAACGTCTTCTTGCGATTCTAGCAGTATTTGCCATAGCAGTTGTTTTAACAGGATGTGCTACAAATACTGGTCAACAAGCACCCGTTTCTCACACCAGTGGAAATTGGTGGGATCGTTGGATTGTTTATTACGTGTCTGCATTTTTACTTTGGTTAGCTAAGCTGTTAGGTAACAATTATGGTTGGACAATCATTGTCTTTACTATTTTAATTAGAATTATTTTGTTACCTCTGAATGCTATAACAATCAGAAGTACATCAAAGATGCAACAAATTCAACCACAAGTGGATGAATTGCGTAAAAAATATCCTGGACGTGATGCAGAATCAAGACAGTTATTGTCGCAAGAAACCAACAAGCTTTATAAAGAAGCAGGGGTAAATCCATATACTGGATGTTTACCTGTGGTTATTCAGTTGCCTGTTATGTATGCCTTGTATCAAGCTATTTGGCGTACACCACAACTGCAGAATGGGCATTTCTTGTGGATGGATTTAGGAAAACCAGATCCATATTATGTAATGCCAATTTTGGCAATGATCTTCACTTTCATTTCTACCTATATCAGTCAGTTATCTACCCCAAGTTCATCTCAAAATTGGATGACTAAGGTTATGACATATGGTATGGCAGTGATGGTTGGTGTAATGGCAATTGGTTTCCAATCTGCGATTACACTTTACTGGGTAATTTCCAACCTCTTCCAAGCGGTTCAAACCTTTATATTGCAAAATCCAATTAAATATAAGCGAGAACAAGAGGCTAAAAAAGAGGCAGAACGTGAGCGTCAACGTCGTTTAAGAAGAACATACAAGCGTTTAAGACGCAAAAAATAAAATATTGTCTAAAACTCATTTTTAGATAAAGTAGTCAAAGTGCTTTATCCACTATGTTTCCACATGGTGGTATAATGCACTTTTTTTATTGAAAAAGGAGAAATCAATGGCTCAAGTTTTAACAGAATTTGATACAATTGCTGCTATTTCTACGCCAATTGGCGAAGGCGGTATATCTATTGTGCGTATGTCCGGCGAGGATGCAATTAAAATTGCTAATCAAGTTTTTAAAGGTGCTAATTTAGCAAAGGTTGATACGCACACTATCCATTATGGTCACATTATTAATCCACAAAACGATCAAGTGATTGATGAAGTAATGGTAACAGTTTTAAGGGCACCAAAAACATTCACTTGTGAAGATATTGTGGAAATTAACTGCCACGGTGGTATTGTAGTTACTAATAAAATTTTACAATTACTTCTGTCAAGCGGTGCTAGAATGGCTGATCCTGGTGAGTTCACTAAAAGAGCCTTTGTAAATGGGCGAATTGATCTTACACAAGCTGAAAGTGTGATGGATATTGTTCGTGCCAAGACTGATAAGGCTCGACAAGTTGCAGTTAAACAACTTGAAGGTGGTTTGATGCATCAAATTCGCGCTATGCGTCAAGAAATTTTAGATACTTTAGCGAATGTAGAAGTAAATATTGATTATCCGGAATATGATGCTGATCAAGTTACTGCTAAACAAATGTCAGAAACTTCTCAAAGTGTTATCAACAAAATTAACCACTTGTTGAAAACTTCTCAACAAGGAACTATTTTGCGGAATGGATTAGCTACAGCAATTGTAGGAAAGCCTAATGTTGGAAAGTCCTCTTTACTAAATTATTTAACTCAAAGTGATAAAGCAATTGTGACGGATGTGGCCGGAACTACTAGAGATACGCTGGAAGAGTATGTTTCTGTTCAAGGTGTACCACTTAAATTGATCGATACAGCAGGGATTCATCATACTGAAGATAAAGTGGAAAAAATTGGTGTAGAACGTTCACAGCAGGCTTTAGAAAAAGCTGATTTGGTTCTTCTATTACTTGATTCTAGCAAAGAATTAAGTGATGAGGATAAGATGTTGATAAAGTTAACAGAACCAAAGAAACGAATCATTGTTTTGAACAAGACAGACTTGGGGCAAAAACTATCTGTGGATGAAGTTAAAGAACTTACGCATAGTGAAATTATCTCAACTTCAATTTTAAAAGAAAAGAATCTTGAGGAACTTGAAGATGCAATTAAAGAGCTCTTCTTTAGCGGAATTGAAAATTCAAATGATCAAGTTTTAGTCACAAATCAACGCCAAGTGGCTCTTCTTAAGAAGGCGAAGGGTGAACTGGAAGATGTGATTGATGCAGTTAATAACGATGTTCCAGTTGATATTGCTCAAATTGATTTTAATGGTGCATGGGATACTTTAGGTGAAATTACTGGAGATAGCGCACCAGATGAATTGATTAATCAATTGTTCAGTCAATTCTGTTTAGGTAAGTAGGGGGAAATGATGAAGACATACGATTCAAATGAATATGACGTTATAGTTGTTGGTGCTGGGCATGCCGGCAGTGAGGCGGCACTAGCTAGTGCACATATGGGACAAAAAACGCTTTTAGTTACGATTGGGCTTGATATGGTAGCTTTTATGCCATGTAATCCCTCAGTGGGAGGTCCAGCTAAAGGGACGGTCGTTCGTGAAATTGACGCTCTTGGTGGTCAAATGGGTAAAAATATCGATGCTACTTATATTCAGATGAGAATGCTTAATACGGGGAAAGGCCCTGCAGTGCGTGCGTTGCGTGCACAAGCTGATAAGTGGCAATATCATGAGCATATGAAGGATGTTATTGAAAACACACCTAATTTGACCTTACGTCAAGGAATGGTCGATGAATTAATTGTTGAAGATGGTGTATGTAAAGGGGTAGTTACAAATACTGGGGCAAAATATCATGCTAAAAGTGTAGTTTTGACTACTGGAACTGCAGCCCGTGGACGAATTTTTATTGGAGAACTTAATTATTCATCAGGTCCTAACAATACTATTGCGGCAATTAAATTATCTGAGAATTTGGAAAAGCTTGGTTTTAAACTTCGTCGTTTTAAGACTGGTACTCCTCCCCGTGTAAATGGGAATACCATTGATTATTCTAAGACCGAAGAAGAACCTGGAGATAAAGTTCCACGTCATTTTTCATATGAAAGTAAGGATGAGGATTATTTAAAGAACCAAATTTCATGTTGGATGACTTATACTAATCCAGTTACTCATAATATTATTAATAATAATTTGGACCGTTCTCCAATGTTTTCTGGTGATATTGTAGGGGTAGGACCACGTTATTGCCCATCTATTGAAACTAAGGTAGTGCGTTTTGCGGATAAGGATCGTCATCAACTTTTCTTAGAACCTGAAGGTAGGGATACCAAGGAAGTTTATGTTGGAGACTTCTCTACTTCCATGCCAGAAGAAGTTCAACTTAAGATGCTTCATTCAATTAGTGGGCTTGAACATGCAGAAATGATGCGTCCAGGTTATGCTATTGAATATGATGTGATCGATCCATGGCAATTGAAGCATACTTTGGAAACAAAGAATATCAAAAATCTTTTTACTGCTGGTCAAATGAATGGAACTTCTGGCTATGAAGAAGCTGCCGGACAAGGTTTGATTGCCGGAATTAATGCGGCGCTTCGTGCACAAGATAAGCCAGGATTTACTTTAGGCCGTGATGAGGCTTATATTGGCGTTCTAATCGATGATCTGGTAACTAAGGGTACTAATGAGCCATACCGTCTTTTAACCTCTAGAGCGGAATATAGACTTATTCTGCGCCATGATAATGCGGACTTGCGCTTGACTGATTATGGCCATCAATTTGGTTTGATTTCAGATGAACGTTATGCAGAATTTGAAGCTAAAAAAGAAGCCATTAAAGAAGCCAAGGAAAAGTTAGCTCAAATTACTATTCACCCAACCGAAGAAATTCAAGCTTACCTTGAAAGCATTGGCGATGACAAGATGAGTGCAGGGGTAAAAGCTGATGTCTTCTTGCGTCGTCCACGTGTAACGATTGATGATATTGAAAGATTAACTGGAGAAACGATTTCTTCTGACCGTTATGTAAAGGAACAAGTAGAAATCAACATCAAATATGCTGGCTACATCAAGAAGGAAGAAGTTCGCATTAACCGCTTGCACCGTCAAGAAGCTAAAAAGATTCCAGCTGACATTGATTACAGTAAGATTGAGGGCTTAGCTACTGAAGCACGCCAAAAGTTTGAAAAGATTAAGCCTGAAACTTTAGCCCAAGCTGAAAGAATCTCAGGTGTTAACCCAGCTGACTTGGCAATTTTGAGTGTTTACATTCAAAATGGTCGTTACTCCAAAGTTAAAAAGTAGATAATTAATCCTAAATCCATATCGTGAGATATGGATTTTTTTATTTCCATTTCCTGGGAAATAGTATTAATATACAGAAGAAATAATATTTTTAAGTTATGGTATAAGTGATGTGATTGAGATAGATATACAATCTAAAAATCATTTGAGAATATTATTCTCAACGGAAAGTATTATTGTAGAGTCAAACTATATAATTTGAGGATGGTAATATGACAATAGGTGAGGCATTAAAAAAAGAGCGAATCAAAAGAGGTCTTTCTGTTAGAAAGATGGCTGGAACAATTATTGATCCTTCGTCTTATAATAAAGTTGAGAAAAACATGCGTAATATAGGTTCTGAGGCGTTAGTACGTCTTATTTTTATGCATGATATTAATATAAATGAATTTTTTAATAATATTAGTTCTAATTATGTGCCTAGTAAATTACTTTATAAAATAGAATTAGAAAGTAATATGCGATCTGCTTTTAATAATCGAGATTTAGTTAAAATTCAAAATGTTCATAACAAAATAATGAACTTAAAACATGAAGAAATTTTAAAACTAAGATCAATAGTGGCAGTTGCTTATCTAAAAGATACCATTAATGATTTAGATGAACATATTAAGATTAAGATATTCGAGCAGCTAGATAAAAAGGATAATTTAAGTAATAACATTGAAGCCATTAGATTATTTGCAAATGTTATGCCTATTTTTACTAATGAGCAATTAAATTACTTAATGCAAAGTTATGCTAACAAGATAATAAAGAATGATAATTTATCAGAATTAGATATCAAAAGATTTGTCATAGCCAGCGTTAACTATCTTCGAGCTTGCTATGAACGTAAAATCCCATTAAACGAAACAATGGTTCAAATAAAAGACTATATTTTGAATAGTGATGATACTTCACTGTTGGTCTATAAAGGACTAGTTAAGTTGAGTTTGGCTGCAATTACAGGAAATATTACTTTAGCAAAAAAATTAAAACAAGAGTTAATTGACATAGGGTATGAGCAAGTAAAGAACTGGAAATTTTAGTGTGGTTTTTTGACCACATTCAACTTCAAGCCTTTAGAATCATGTTAAAACACTATTAAATTAAAGAAAAAGGAGGTTTTTACAGCCTTTATTTTTTAGTGGGTGGTTAGATTGTATAAAAAAGTTCTGAAATTTCTTTTCATCCTGATAGATGTTATAACTGTGAGCTTATGGTTGATATATATAATTAATCAACATAATAATATAATTGCAGCCAATGAATTTGATTTAACAAATAATTATGCACAACTAGGATTTCCGAAATATCAAGAAAATAATGTAGACTATTTTAAGCAATTACAAGTAATTCAAAAAACAAGTGATCAATTAAAAATCCCTTTTTTAAAAAGGACATATTATTTAGGCTCTGGTATAAATTATGAACATTATAATTACAATAAACATATTCAAAATGTATTATTTGAAGTAAGCGATTTGGATAATACTGCGTTAAAAAATAATTTTAATGTTGACTTTCATAATGGAAATACATATTCAACAATCCGGACTTCTACTACTAGTCATCATTTAAAAAAGTATAGTAATATCAATTTTACGGTTAAACAAATTTCTTTTACTGAGCCTCCTAAATCTAGAGAGGGAATATTCTTTATTCAAACTCAGGATATTAGTTTAATACAAAAGTATATTCGAAAATTACGTTTGAATTATAACCATGCCTTTAAAACTTCTTATAAATTAAAGGATTTTCAACCTACACCGATTTATTCGGTTTCAGATGATTTGTCTTTAGAGTCAGATAATATTAAGACTATGGCTGAAACTATGGTGATTTTTCAGATAGTCTTCTTCATAATTTATATTTTTTCGTTTATTTATGATATAGGAATTTATAAATTATTAGGCTTTAATAGTTTTAGAATCTTAAAGGAAATTATGTTACCAGAACTCTTAATTGGTAGTCTTCTTCCTTTAACGGGTGGCATAATTTATGAATTACTAGAAAGGGAGACATCAATTATATGGGATAGTGTCTCTCTATTATTGTTGATAGCACTTCTAGAATTAGTTTTTACATATGGCTTAGTTACTCTTTTACAATATATTCCTACAAACAGGTTAATTATAAAACAAAGTTATGCCAGAAAATTATTTGAAGTGTCGTTTATATCAAAAGGGCTACTATTAATTTTCCTTTTATCTACTGCCCTTCCTCTTGCTAATACAGAGTTTCAAATATTAAAGAATCTGAGTCATCCTCAAACTTCGACGTATTCTAAATATGTAAATTTTTATCCGAATATGCAGGGATATAATGAAGAACTTAGTCCTATGCGTTTGACTAAAATAGAACAAAAATATTTATATCCTAAGTTAGAAAATGATGGTAGTTTATTTATTGATACTTCACAAATAATAACTTCTAATCCTTATTATCAAAGGAGTGTAGATATTAATACGAATTATTTAAGATTTAATCCTTTATATAATCTGAGTAATGAAAAGATAACTATTAATCAAAATGAACATAGATCAATTATTTTATTACCTCAAAAGAATATGAAGTATAGATCTCGTATTTCTAACTACTTTGTTGATAAATTAAAACTTCGACCACATTTTGTAATAATTAAAAATAATCAGTATATTTTTGATACACAGGGACGAAAGAAAAATAATTATGCATATATAAATGTGTTTACCCGAAAAAATGTCAGTAAAGATGTGATTCTAGATATTTTTACAGGTGATGCAGATGATACTATTAAAATTCCTAAAAAAGGTAGGAGTCCTAAGCAAATTTATAGGCATTATTTGTCAATCTTAGAGAAGTATAATTTAAGAGATAATTTGCCTCAAATAATAAGATCAGATCAAAGCCGTAAAGCGGATTTAGCAAATATCTTTAGTGAGGTTTATGTAGATATCTTTGTAATTATAATAAGTTTTGTAATGTTTATTATGATCTTGGCGATAATGATGAGCTTATATTTTTCAGTATATGGACGTACATTTACAATTAAACAAACTTTGGGAATGTCTACTTTTAGAAGTATGTTAAATTATTGGCTATTGTGGTTACTTCAAATTATATTAGTAATCGTTGTATTGTCAGTATTTATTCAAAAAATTACAGATCCTCCAGTGTATCTTTTATTTATAACTGCAATTTTTATAGACTTTATAGTCAGTCTACTAACTATTCATTTATTTTCTAGAAAAGCAGTAGGGAGGTTTTTAAATGAATAATGAGTATCTTGTAAAAATAAAGGATTTAAAGAAAAAGTTTAAAAATCATATTGTTTTTGATCATTTAAATCTCAGTATCGCTAACCACCAGATTACTACGATTTATGGTGAAAGTGGTAGTGGAAAATCTACGCTACTAAACATAATTGGATTGCTTGAAAGATCTGATGGTGGATCTATTACATTATTTCATGAAGAGTCACCAAAAGTGGGAAGTAAAAAAGCTAGAGAATTTTTGCAAAATCATATCAGTTATCTATTTTAAAATTTTGCATTAATTAACGATCAAAGTATAAAGAAAAACCTAGATTTAGCAAATTTAAATCCTAAAGAATC
Organism: uncultured Lactobacillus sp.; assembly: GCA_910589675.1. GTDB lineage: Bacteria > Bacillota > Bacilli > Lactobacillales > Lactobacillaceae > Lactobacillus. The sequence continues at coordinate 41,192 of CAJUTO010000002.1, forward strand.
TAAAAAACAATTTAATAAGCGTAAAAATGAAATTTTACATCGATTGAATATAGTTATAGATGAAAAAACTAAAGTTGGAGTTCTATCAGGGGGACAACAACAAAGAATTGCTTTAGCGAGAGCGATTCTAAAACCAGGAGAATTATTGCTATGTGATGAACCTACGGGCTCATTGGATCCTACAAATAAAGAAATTATTTTTAGAGCGTTGGAACAATTAAAAGAACAGGGAAAAACTATTTTAATCGTATCTCACGATCCATACATTATTGAAAATAGTGATATTATCTACGATATTAAATCTTTAAGTAAATAATTTTTGCTAAAAAACTTCGCCATTTCCCAGGAAATGTTTCTCTAATAAAAGTAAAATAATATTTTTTAAAAAAATATTTATATATTTTTCTCCGCCAAAATAATAAAAAATATTATGACTATGCTAAGATAATCACAAATGTAACCACTACCATAACTCAAAAGTTATACTTGTTTTTCACAAGTTTGTGAAATTATTATTTTCACAAAACGCTTACATTATTGATATTATTGGGATTCAGCCTACTTGAAATTGTGAAATTATGTGCTTTAATACATTATGTAAGCAAACGAATATTAAGGAGATGCACTTAAAATGACAAAGATTAATGGCGCAGATGCGATGTTTAAAGTTTTATATGATTGGCACGTTGATCATATCTATGGTTTCCCAGGCGGTTCATTTGATTCCGGTATGAACGCTGTTCACGACTGGAGAAATAAGATCAAGTTTATCGAAGTTCGTCATGAAGAAGCAGGTGCTTTAGCTGCTTCTGCTGAATATAAATTAACTGGTAAGCTTGGTGTATGTTTCGGTTCAGCTGGTCCTGGTGCTGCTCACTTATTTAATGGTTTATACGATGCAAAATATGATAAATCACCAATGGTAGCAATTGTAGCTAATGTTCCAACAAGCCGTGAAAATATTGACTTCTTCCAAGCGTTTGATGAAGATAAATGGTTCTTAAATGCCAGTGTATGGTGCCGTCAAGCAATGACTCCAGAACAAATTCCAGTTATTACTGATGAAGCAATTCGTCAAGCATATGCAAGAAAGGGTCCTGCAGTTATCATTCTTCCTAAGGATTATGGCTGGACTAAGATTGAAGATAACTACAAGACTAGCTACAACGCTCATGTTCCTGCAAACTTTGCTGGTCCTAAGAAGGAATCTGTTGAAGAAGCTGTTAAATTGATCAAAGAAGCAAAGAATCCGGTTGTTTACTTTGGTAATGGTGCTCGAGAAGCAGATGCCGGTGAAGAATTGAAGGAATTTTCTAACAAGTTTAAGATGCCACTTCTTTCTTCATACCTTGGTAAAGGTGTGATTGAAGATGAATTCCCAGCATATGTTGGTACTATCGGCCGTATTGGTGCTAAAACACCGAATGAAATTCAAAGCTACGCTGATTTGGTAGTTTGGGTTGGTAATAACTCACCATTTTCAGTTCTTTGGTTTAACAAAGATACTAAGGTTATCCAAATTGATGTTGATCCAGGCAAGCTTGGAAAGCGTCACACTGTTGATGTTCCAATTTTAGCTGATGCTAAGAAGACTTTGCGTGCCTTAATTGATGCCGGTGAAGATCGTCCAGAATCACCAATTTATAAGGCTGCTATTGCTGACCGTGAAAACTGGGATGCATGGCACGAAAGCTTTATTGATTCTGATGAAATGCCAGTTCGTCCAGAACCAATTTGGGATGTAATTAATAAAGAAGCTGCAGACGATGCTATTTTTGCAATTGATGTAGGTAATGTAAACGTTGACCATTGTCGTTTGCTTAAGATGCATGATGATCAAAAGTGGACTACTTCAGGTCTTCACGCAACTATGGGATATGGTGCTCCAGCTGCTCTTACTGCTGCGACAGTTTACCCAGACCGTGAAGTATGGCAATTAGCTGGTGACGGTGGCTTTGCTATGATGAACCAAGAATTATTGACTATGGCTCGTTACAACATGCATGTTTTGAATATTGTATTTACTAATGAAACTTTAGGATACATCGAAGCTGAACAAGAAGACGAATCCCACCAACCATTATCTGGTGTTATCATTCCTGACAACAACTGGGCCAAGGTTGCTGAAGGTATGAATATGAAGGGCGTTGTCGTTCGTACTAAGAAGGAATTCGAAGACGCTGTCAAGGAATGGAAGAAGATGGATGGTCCAATGCTTATTGATATTAAGTACACCCACGAAATGCCATATTCAACTGAACTTGACAGCCTTGACGATCCAGCCTTCGTCAAGAAGTATCAAGCAGAAGCTTTGAAGCCATTCAGTTACTTTGCTGATAAGTATGGTTTGGAGGCTGATGCTGCATCTGGTGCATCTCAACATGAAGAATCAGAACCTGAACCAGACCCAGAACCTGATACTACTTCAGGTGCTTCACAACACTAATTCTGTTTGATAAAAAATAAAAGTGAAACCTTAAGGTTTCACTTTTTTTTATGCACTCGTATAATGTATACTGAGAGATTTTGAACGGAGGAAAATATATGCAACAATTTGGTGTTATTGGACTTTCCGTAATGGGGAAAAACCTTGCTTTAAATGCTAGAAATCATGGCATTTCAGTTTCTGGTTTTAGTATTGATAAGCCAGAAGTTGACGCTTTTGCTAAGTATGAAGATGACAAATTAAAAGCTTATGATTCATGGGAAGAATTTGTTAATTCACTTGAAAAGCCTCGTAAGATTTTGATCCAAATTATGGCGGGTAAACCAGTTGATCAAACTTTACAAAAATTACTTCCACTTCTTGATAAAGGTGATATTTTAATTGATGGTGGTAACTCTAACTTCCACGATACCAATCGTCGCTATCACGAAATGGAAAAGCATGGTATTCACTTCATTGGTATGGGTGTTTCTGGTGGTGAAGAAGGAGCTTTAAATGGTCCTGCTTTAATGCCAGGTGGAGATGAAGAAGCTTATAAGGAAGTTGCCCCAATTCTTGAAAAAATGGCAGCTAAAAACAAAGAAGGTAAACCATGTGTAAGTTACATGGGGCCTGAAGGCGCAGGTCACTATGTAAAGATGGTTCATAACGGTATTGAATATGCCATTATGCAAGAATTTTCAGAAGTCTACAACTTGCTTCGTGATGTCGCACATAAGAGCGATGATGAAATGTCAGAGATTTTTGACGAATGGAATCATGGTTTAGTTGAGGCTTACTTGAGTGAAATTACCTCTAAAGTTTTGGCTCAAAAAGATGATTTAACTGATGATCATATTATTGATCATATTCTAAATGTTGCTTCATACAAGGGAACCGGTAACTGGATGCTTGAAGATGGGGTTGCTCTCGGCGCACCAGTAACTGTGGTTGCTGAAGCGGTTATGGCTCGTTTTATGAGTAAGCAAACCCACTTGGCTCTTAAGAATGGTGCTAAGCCTACTAAGTTTGAATACAAGGGTGAAATTCCAGATAACTTAGTTGATGAATTTGGCAAAACTTTACAATTAGCTCAAGCTGTAGCCTATGCTCAAGGTTTCCAACAATTAACTATGGCAGCTAAGGCATATGATTGGGACTTAAGATACAAGTCCATTGCTCAAAACTGGGAAGCAGGTTGTATCATTCGTTCTGCAATGCTTAAAGATATTGAAAATGCCTACTCAGATAACAAGGAATTAATGAACTTGTTTGAAGATGACTACTTTAGAAACTTGATGGAAAAGAATCTTCCATCATTGAGAAAGTCAGTTGAGTTTGCTACTAAAGCTGGTGTACCAACTCCAACTTTAAGTGCGGCACTTAATTACTTGGAATCAATCTTCAATCCAAACTTGCCAGCTAATATGATTCAGGGTCAACGTGATTATTTCGGTGCTCACACTTACCAAAGAAATGACCGTCCAGGTACTTTCCATACTGAATGGTATGAAGAAAAATAGTTGTTACACGTGTAACAGAAAAAGGACTCCAGTGGAGTTCTTTTTTGTTTGCGGTAATTATGATAATAGCCATTTTTTGAGGTAGAATAGTTATGTATTTTTATGAAAGTGGAGAAAAAATGAAAAGGGATAATACAACTACTCTCAAGTTGCTGGTTGAAGCAATTATTGTGGGGATTTTTACTGGTTTAGTAGTAGGACTTTTTAGATTTGGAATTGAAAAAACATCTGCATTTTGGTTGGATTTATTTAAAAAAGCTCATCAAAATGCAGTCTGGTTTGTAGCAATTGTAATTGGGTTTATCATTGTAGCCGTAATTGCAGGATATTTTGTTAAGCAATACCCACATGTTGGAGGGTCCGGAATTCCCGAAGTAAAGCTGGAATTACAAGGAAAACTGTCCGTAAAATGGTTTCCGATTCTATGGCGTAAATTAATTGGAGGAATTTTAGTAATTGGAACTGGACTTTTCTTAGGACCAGAAGGTCCCTCTTTGCAACTAGGTTCTTCAATTGGACAAGGGGTTGGAGAAGGATTTAAACAAACAAAAACTAATTCCCGGGTTTTACTTGCAACTGGTGCTGCCAGTGGTCTGTCGGCGGCTTTTGGTGCACCGCTGAGTGGGGCGCTTTTTGTACTAGAGGAAGTTTTCCATAATTTTTCTCCTCGTGTTTGGTTAAATGCGTTGGCAGGCGCACTAGCATCAAACTTTGTAGTTTCTAACTTTTTCGGCTTGCACCCATCTTTAGCCATTTCCTACAATCATTCTTTTCCATTGCCTCTCTACTGGCATCTGATTTTGTTGGGACTATTATTAGGGATTTTAGGCCATATTTATAAATTAGGATTATTTAGTTTTAAGAATGTCTATAAAAAAATAACTATTATTCCGCGTTGGCTTCACGGTTTGATTCCATTGGCAATTTTAATTCCGATTGCTTATTTCTGGCCCCTTATCACTGGTCCAGGTAATCGTTTGATTTTGTCACTTTCAGACACGATTACAACGCAAGGCTGGATTACAGTAAGGATGCTGGCCCTATTCTTTATTTTGAGAATTTCATTTTCAATCGTGTCTTATGATTCAGGTTTACCAAGTGGCATTTTCTTGCCGATTTTGACTATGGGAGCTTTAGTTGGGGCAACCTATGGAACTTTTATGGTTCAACTTGGTTTAATGCCCGCTAAACTAGTGGTTAACTTGGTAATCTTTTCAATGGCTGGCTTGTTTGCCGCAATTATTAGAGCTCCATTTACAGCGATTATTTTGATTACTGAAATGGTAGGGTCTTTACTACACTTAATGCCACTTGCGGTTGTAGCTTTTATTGCTCTATTGGTTGATGAACTTTTAGGTGGACGGCCAATTTATGATAGTTTAGCTGAAGCCATGCAGGGTAAGAATGGTGTCGCAAAAGCTTCTGGTCATGAGGATCAATTAACTGTTCCTGTTTATGAAAGCAGTCAACTTGTTGATGAAAAGGTGGCGGATATTAGTTGGCCTAAAGATACTTTAGTGAAGTTGATTCGACGGGGGAGTGAGGAAATTATTCCTAATGGTCAAACAACGATTGCTGCTGGCGATATGTTAGTTTTGGCCGTTGATTCAGGCCGGCGAGGTCAAGTTTATGATGAGATGCGAAAGTTACAAGAAGTAGAACTGGATGGATAGAAAAAAGAAGTATTTCTTAGGAAATACTTCTTTTTTCTTGAAACATAATTTAAAAGTGTTATAAATACTATGCCTATATATTATTCATATAGACAAATGCTTATAATAACTAAAGATTTAATTATATGAAATGAAGGGAGAATATTAATGGCAACATTTCTATCATCTGTATCGAGTGTAGTAGTTATCGTACTAATTATGCTCTTAGGTTATGTTTTAAGAAGAGCAGGTTGGCTTGCAGATTCATTTTCAGGTAATATTTCGAAATTAATTACCCAAATTGCATTGCCGGCATCAATTTTCATTTCTGTACAGAATAACTTGACTAGAGGAAGTCTGTTAAACCTCTTTGAAGACTTACTCTTACCATTTATTGGAGTTGTTATTTCCTATGTAGTTGCTTTTATTTTAGTTAAAGTAATTAAAGTAAAAGTTGGTCGTCGTGGTACATTCATCAACACCATTGCGAATGCAAATACTATCTTTATTGGGATGCCATTAAACATTGCTTTATTTGGGAATAGGGCAATGCCATATTTCTTGGTTTACTACATTATCAATACAGTTTCTACTTGGGCATTTGGGGTATTCCTCATCAAAAATGATGATCCAACTTTAGTGGCTCAAGAAAAGAAAGAACACAAAATTGAATGGAAGAAAATTTTACCAATGCCATTAGTTGGTTTTATTGTAGCGGTAATTTGGCTTTTGACTGGTTGGGAATTACCAACTTTTGCAAATCAAACCTTTACCTACATTGGTAACTTGGTTACTCCTCTTTCATTGATTTATATTGGGATTGTTTTAGCTGATTCAGGTATTAAAAGTGTTCACTTTGACAAAGATACCGTTATAGCGCTATTGGGACGTTTTATTTTAGCACCAGCTGTTATGATCTTCTTAGTGAAAATTGGTGCCCCAGCCTTAAAGTTAACGGTGCCATCACTAATGGGTCAAACATTCATTGTTCAAGCTGCAACACCAGCTTTATCAGTGCTACCAATTTTGGCTAATGAAGCTCATGGCGATGTTGATTATGCAACCAACGTTGTAGTTTTGAGTACACTATTATTTATCGTAGTTGTACCTGTATTAATGCTTATTGTTGGCTAAATGGCTGTTTAGTAAGGATATCCCACAACTCTTCTTCTTTAGCAGTCATGATATGATTTTCTCGCGTAGCTGCAGCTAGGATAAATTCCGGTTGATTTGCATCTAGGAGGGGAATCGACACTACATCATCGTGCTTAGTAATAGAAAGGGTAGTAAGATAGGAGATCCCTAAATTTTGAGCTACTAAACTTTTAACCACCATCACATCGGGACTGCGATAAATTGTGTTAATACTGATTTTGCTTTGTTTAAGCATTCTGTCTAAAGCGCGGGTATGAATATAATCGCTGCTTAATCCAATAAAATTTTCGTTAGCGATTTCTTTAAAAGAGATCGCTTTTTTGTGAGCTAAAGGATGTTTTTTGCTGACGATAATATTCATGGGATAATGCTTAATGATTTTAAGGCGAATTCCTGGTTCAGGATTAACTTTTGTTAAACCTAGCATTGAAAAATTAATATGCCCATCTAGTAAAAGATGGTAAAGATCATATGAGCCATTTTCAATTACGTTTAACCGATGAAGAATTCCTTTGTCCAGCAATGTTGGCACGAGAGTAGGAAAATAATTTCTGCCGATAATTGGAGGAAGGCCAAAAGGAATAGTGGCTGATTCATTTTGCTTGATTTCCTCTTCGGCAATTCTTAATTCATTTAAAATTGACTGAACATGCTCATCAAATTGCATTCCCACGCGAGTAATAATAATACTTTTGTGTGATTGATCTCTAATTAAAAAAGTTGTGCCTAATTTATTTTCTAAACGTTTAACGGCAGCAGTGATAGTTGGTTGACTGACACCAAATTTCTCAGCTGTTTTGGTGTAGCTCTTTAAATTTACCAGTTCATGAAAGTATCTTAAATCTTGAATATTCAATTTTCGTAATCCTCATATAAATAAAACTTTGGTATGTTGCTTTGTTTGACTATAAATTTTTTTGGGTTTTATACTTCTTAATGATACAAGAAAAGCGTAAGTTAAGACAAACGGGGGACTTTTAAATGGCAAACGCATATAATATTTTAAATGATCCATTTTTAAATAAAGGAACTGCTTTTACTAAGCGTGAAAGAGAAAGCTTGGGATTAATTGGGACTTTACCAAATAAAGTGCAAACTATCCAAGAACAAGCTAAACGTGTTTATGAACAATATGAGCTTCGTCCTGAAGGGATGCAAAAAAGAAAGTTTTTGATGGAAATCTTTAATACTAACCGCACACTATTTTACTATGTGGTTGAGCAACATATTGAAGAACTTTTACCAGTTATTTATGATCCAGTAATTGCGCCAGCAATCGAAAAATATAGTGAGATCTTCATGAAACCACAAGGTGCAGCTTTTCTTTCAATCGATAATCCGAATGATGTAAAAGCCAGTCTAGAAAATGCTGCAGGCGGTAGAAAGATTAAATTGATCGTAGTTACTGATGGTGAAGGAATTTTAGGTATTGGTGACTGGGGTGAAAACGGTGTAAACATTTCTGTTGGTAAGTTGATGGTTTATACTGCCGCTGCTGGAATTGATCCACGCGAAGTATTGCCAGTTTCACTTGATGTTGGAACTAACAATGAAACTTTGATTAATGATCCACTTTACCTTGGTGAAAAGCACGCTCGTGTAACGGGGGAAAGATATTACGACTTTGTGGATAAGTTTGTGAATATTGCTCATGAAGTCTTCCCAGATGTTTATATTCACTTTGAAGACTTTGGTCGTAACAATGCTACTAAGATTTTGAATAAATATCGTAAAGAAATCCCTGTCTTCAATGATGATGTTCAAGGAACTGGAATTGTCTGCTTGTCAGGTGTACTTGGTGCTTTGAATATTTCTAAAGAAAAGTTTACTGACCAAATTTTCCTTACTTTTGGTGCAGGAACTGCTGGAATGGGAATTGCCAACATGATGTATCGGGAGATGCTGGTTGAAGGGATGGATCCAGAAGAAGCTAAGAAACACTTTTACTTAGTCGATAAACAAGGATTGCTCTTTAGCGACACCCCAGGCATTACTCCTGAGCAAAAGCCATTTGTTCGTGATCGTTCAGAATTTAAGAATGCTGATGAGTTGACTAATCTTGAAGCAGTTGTTAAGGCTGTTCACCCAACTGTAATGATCGGTACTTCTACTACTCCAGGTGCATTTACTGAAGCTGTAGTTAAAGAAATGGCTGCTCACACTGAACGTCCAATTATTTTCCCAATTTCTAATCCAACTAAGTTAATTGAAGCAAGTGCTGCTAACTTAATTGAATGGACTGATGGGCGTGCTTTGGTAGCGACTGGTGTTCCTTCCGCTCCAGTAGAATATAAGGGCGTTACCTACCACATTGGTCAAGCTAACAACGCTTTGATCTATCCAGGATTAGGCTTAGGAGTGTTGGCAAGTGAGGCTAAACTTGTAACTGACGGGATGCTTTCTGCGGCTGCTCACTCACTTGGTGGAATTGTTGATCCAAACGAAAAAGGTGCTCCAGTCTTGCCACCTGTTTCAAAGATTCAATCCTTCTCTGCTAAGGAAGCCGTCAGTGTAGCCCAAGCTGCCATCGATGAAAACCTTGTAGCTAAAGGTATTACAGATGCTAAAGCAGCGACTGAAAAGATGAAATGGATTCCTAAGTATTAATCTACTTAAACTTTTACTTAAATATTTGAATAATAAAAGACACCCTACATTTGTAGAGTGTTTTTTGATTGTCTAATCTTTGTTTGTCATGAATTTTGGTGAAGTTTCTGGAGCCCAAATTAAGCATACAATGAAACTAAATAATAATACGCCGCCGCACACTAACATAGCCAAGTTAGCTCCACCATTATGGGTCAAGATTGGGAGCAAAAAGGTTCCGGCTGCGGCACCAATTCTACTAATCGTAATACAAGTTCCGACGCCAGTTCCTCGAATCTTGATATCAAATAGTTCTGTTGGGTAAGGATAATCCAATACTAATCCTGATGAAAGAACTATCGCAAAAATCGTAAATACAAGTAATTGTAGTTGAGAATTTAAAGGAAATAACGCTAGAATTCCAATCAATATTGCGGAAACTAAGAAATTGCTTACTAGAAACATTCTCCGACTAGTTCGGTTAAATATCAAAATACCGAATGAAACTCCAACTAAAATTCCGCCGTTATAAATAATACCGGAGATCTTCGGATCATTAATTCCCATTCCTTTAAGCAGGATAGGGAGAAAGATACTGATACCGAAGAAAGAGAATGCTTGGCAGGCATAGAAGATTCCGCCAACTAGAGTACGACGTAAATATTGTTTGCTAAAAAGTATTCCCCAAGAAGTGTTTTGATTACTTTTATTGCGCTTCAAAAATCCTTTAGGAATAACCCACTTTCGCCCCATATGTTTTCTAAGAACTTTATTTGCTGTTTTGATTTTCCCTTGGCTGGCGAGCCAACTTGGGGATGCTGGTAATCTAAAAATAGACCTAAAAATTGCCGTTATAAGAGCTGGAATGGCTCCAGTGGCTAAAATTATTTGCCAAGTATGTTTTCCAAATCCAGTAAGATAGGTCCCAACAACATAAGAAGCAATAAAGCCTAAAGTCCAATAAATTAATAGGTGACTTTGTCGCTTGCTGTCTTCCCCCTTGGGAAGCCATTCAGTTAAAAGGGCATTTCCGACAGTATAGTCAATTGCAATCATTAATCCAATTCCAATTCGAATAATGAAAGTGAATAAAAAGTTGCTTGTAGTTAAATGTAACAAAGTTAACCCAGCTAAAATATACATATTGATCATTAATAACTTACGGCGACCAATTTTATCGGAAAGCCGACCAATTACAATACTTCCGGCTAAACCAATTAAAGCACCCGCTCCAATTAATCCAGTCCAAAGATCATTTATTTGAATATAACGAGCAGCACTGGATAATGCTGTCCCCGAAATACCTAAAGCATATCCACAAGTAATTTGCCCCAAAATAATAGCCATAAAAACTCGCATATGAATGGGCATTAATGGCGCCTTTTTGTAACTCTTTTTAGTTGTTGTGTCAATTATTGTACTCATAAGAAGAGATAAGAATCTCTTTAAAAATACCTCCTTGAAAATATTAAATATATGTATACCTTATCAAAAATAAGAATATGATGCAAAATCGTCGTGAAAAGAAAAAAGCAATCTTATCAAGTAAAAAACTTAATAAAATTGCTTGTATGTTTTAGTTCAATTAGAACTTATTATTTTTCTTTCTATTAGTAAAAAATTGATAAAACAGAGAAATAATAGATTGGGCTAATAAAGTACCAGCTATCCAATAGATAGCCGCATTCATTTTTTGACTAAAGGCAAAATATGTGGCTACGATGTAGCACGCAACCCAGACCATTTTCCAAAATAGTTTAGTCATTTTCGATCATCTCAATTTTTCCACCAGCAATTGGGAGCGTTACATGAGTATCATACCCTAACAAATCCCCTTTAACCGTATCGGGAAGTTCCATACTTGCAGGAACGCCATGAACGTAGACTACGCGTTTATCTAAAGCGATATCATCAGTACCAAAATCACGCTTAAAGTCTTCTCTTAAAATGTCCATTGGCACATCTTTTTCATATCTATAATAACCATTGGCGTCGGCCACTGGATAAGTATCGTTTGGAATATCCATATCTTGTGGTGCCTTATCAAAAGGTACCATTGTTGTTCCTGAAACAGGAGTAGTTTCTGGTAAATCAATGTAGCCGTCATGGTTAGTATCTTGTTCCATTGTCGCAACAATTGCATCTTTCTCATCAGTGAAGCCATGGAAGTGTTGCCAGTGTTCGGTATTGGCAGGTGTATCAAACATTTCGATTTTTATATGCATAGTGTCGCCATCAATAGTAAATTCCGCAGTTCCGTGAGCACTTGTACCAATTTTTTCAGCGTTTAAAGGCGCAATATTTGCAATATATTTTCTCATTTATGAAAACCTCTTTCCATTAGCTGTTAACTTTACACCTTTATCATACAAGGAATAGAAGGAAAAGTGTCTTTTCACGCCTTATGATTGAGAAAAATAAACTTGCTATAATTAATTTGATCTAAATCAAGAAAAGAGTGACTAAAATGACAAAACATTCCCCGTTAGCTTGTTTGAGTAAAGCGGAATTATTTAAGGATTTACCTAAGAATTTACGTGAAAAACTAGTGACGATTTCTACGCACCAGGAGTATTTCCCAAAAGGTAGTTTAATTCGCCAACCTTTCGATGGTAAAGATGGGATGCTAGTGATGGATAAAGGCCACGCTAAAATATATAGCTTAAATGAAGATGGCAAAGAAACAGTCCTCGGTACTTTGAATAAAGGGGATTCAGAAGGCCAGGAGCATCTTTTTAGTGATGAAAATCAAGAAAATTATATTCAAGCCACGACTGATACTTGGATATGTTCGATGACCCGCAAGGATTTTCAAAATTTGCTTCAAGAAACCCCAGGATTAGCTTTACGCTTATTGAATAGTTTTGGGAGAAAGCTAGTTGCAGTAGAACAAAATGCTATTCGACGTAATTCTATGGATGCCAAAGAGCGTATTATGGCACATTTAGAGGATTTATCTAAAAAACAAGAAGCCAATGTTGTTACCTTAGAATTGAAGAAAAAGGATTTAGCTAGTTTGTTGGGGATAACGCCGGAAACGTTAAGCCGAAAGTTAAAGGAACTAGAAAATGAAAATCGAATTGAGGTAAAAGGTAAGCAAATCAGAATTCTGTAAACTAAACAAGCGATTCTTTATTATATTTATACATAATATAGGATGGGTGCAATTAATTGAATTTAGTATTTTGATGATCCATACTATATTTATAAAGATGAAATAATAAAGAAAGGAGTAATTATTATGTTTAGTTTCGTATTTTGGGTTCTTTTATGTTGGTTTATCGTTAATGTAATTTGGATGTGGTTTGTTCTTAAGAATCAAACTTATCAAAGAGTTTTTGCATGGATTAACGTTTGTGCTGTTGTAATTGGCTTTTGGGTATACTATGGTGTTGCCCATGATCCAAGTGGAATCGCTATTTGGTTTATTTGGTTAAACTGGATCAACGTAGTCTTAGCCTGCCTTCAATTCTACTTCGGATACCGCAAGCTAAACAATTAATCATCATCAATAAAAAAGCTGCATTAAGGATCAATCCCTTTAATGCAGCTTTTATTTTAGTTAATCTTTTTTGTAAAAAGTTTCTTCTACAGCGTGGGTGATGGCAATTTTATCATGAGCGTAAGAAAGACCACCTTGAATGTAAAGACGGTATGGAGCACGAAGAGGACCGTCTGAAGATAACTCAATAGTAGAGCCTTCAGTAAAACTACCAGAGGCCATGACAACATCATCTTCATAGCCATCTTGGTGATATGGGATAGGATCAACAAAGGAATTCATTGGAGAATAATGTTGAATTGCAGCACAGAACTTAACCATTGGGTCTGGTTCACCGAAGGTTACCGTTTGAACGATATCAGTTCGGGGATCATTCCACTTAGGAGCAACCTTCATTCCCATTTCTTCGCAAAGAGCCGCGGTATAAATCATACCCTTTAGAGCTTCTCCAGTAGTGTGGGGCGCCATAAAGAATCCTTGATAGAAGTCACGCAAGTATCCCCAAGTTGCACCTTCGCCTTTACCAGCGCCAGGTACGTTTAAACGTGATCCTGCCCCTTCAATCAGATCTTTATCACCGACTAAGAAGGCACCACCTTTAACAATTCCGGCCCCAGCATTTTTAAAAAGTGAACCAGCCATCATATTAGCGCCATAAAATGTTGGTTCTTCGGTTTCAGAAAATTCACCGTAGCAGTTATCAACAAAGATTTTCACATCAGGGCGAACTTCCTTGATAAACTTGAGCATCTTTTTGATTTTTTCCATAGTGAAACTGGCTCTGACAGCATATCCAAGAGAACGTTGAATTGTAACGACTTTGATTGATGGATCTTGTAAGTCTACGCGGGCTTTTTCATAATCTACTTCGCCATTATCAAGTAATTCAGTAGTTTTAAAGTTAATACCCCATTCCTTCATATTTCCTGGCTTGTTCCCCGCAAGACCAATTACTTCTTGAATGGTGTCATATGGAGTTCCGGTTAAATAGTAGAGAGTGTCGCCGGGACGAAGCATACTAAATAGACCAACTGAAATAGCTTGAGTTGCAGAAGAGAATTGGGAACGTACTAATGCATCCCCAGTTTTGAAGTAATCGGCATAAATAGCTTCAATTTTGTCACGACCAATATCGTCATAACCATAACCGGTTGAAGGTACCAAATCTTCTTCACCTACGCGGTGTTTTCTAAATAATTCAAGTACTCGTTGTTGGTTGTAAAGAACTTGCTCATCAATTTCTTCCAAACGTGGAGCAATTAATTTGTCAACTTTATCAACTTTTTCTTGTAATTCTTGAGGTAAATTTTCTTTCCAAGATAAAACCATAATCTTCTCCTTAATTTTCTTTTAGCACTTCGGCTTGAACTTTAATTTTACCATTTGTTTTTTGATCCCAATAGACACCTTGAATTTCTGGTACGAAGCCTGGGAAACGTTCAATAGCTCCCACTAAAACTTCAAAGTATTTTTGATCAATTTTTGACCATTTTTCTCCAGGTGCAACAATAAATACACCTGGAGGATAGGGAAGCGCACCTTCGGCCGCAATTCGCCCTAAAACGTTATCCAAATCCACCAGTTCACTTTCATTTCTCATGAATAAAGTATCAGCCTTACTTGGCGTCATGGAATAATTTTGCATGTTAGTTTTGGCAAATAATTCTTGCTGAAGAGTAAAGGTATGATGTTCTTTATAGTAGTCATGCATTTCTTGGCAAAGTTGTTTAAGAGTATAACCTTGGTAGCGATCGCCATAAACTTTAGCAAGTTTTGGTAAAACTACTTCTAAGGGAGCATCTTCATTGTAGAAGTTTTCAAATTCTAAAAATGCATCTAATAAAGTCTGGAGCTCTTTTTCAGTGTCGCCTGGAGTAAGCAAGAAAAGAAGAGAGTATAGGTCATCTTTAGCCCGAATGATGCGCTTTTCCATTAAAAATTCTGCCACAACTGGGCCAGGAATACCGGTGTTTTCATATTTTGCATTTGCAACATCAATTCCAGGAGTTTTGACCGTGATCTTAAGTGGATCAAGCATCGCCTCACCTTTAGCGATTTTATTAAAGCCATGCCATTTATCTTCGGGATCGAAGTTCCAATATTTCGCGTTTGTAGCAAGTTCATCCGTTGGAATTTGAGCAAAATCATCTGGTACTAATGGCTTAAAAAGCTTAGATTTCTTGAGTAATTCCTTACGCCATTCAATTCCCAAGCGTAAGATTTGGTTCCACCATTTTTTGTTGCCTTCACCAGCAGTTAAGTAAGAGTTAACCGTTAAAGAAGCATAAAGTGGGTAAGAGTAACTAGAAGTGACAAATTTTAGATAAGCATGGTTAAAGTGCTTGTGGTCGACATAACGCTTTTGACCTTTTAAATGAGCATCTTTCTTTAAAATTTGAGAAGCTTGTCCCATCCCAGCTTGTTGCTTGTGAAGTGATTGAGTGACTAAAATTCCCGGGTCTTCTGGTCCTAAATCAAAGTTAAGCGGGGAAAGATGACGCATAATTGGTACAAATTGTTCAAATCCGCCCCATGCACAGTCAAAAAGGATGTAATCACAGAGTTTACCAATTTTATCAATTAACCATTTAGCATCATAAAAGAGTCCATCATAAGTTTCAGATTGAATAATGGCCATTCTAAATGGACGCTTGGCTTTAGCTTTTTCAGGATCAACCTTAGCAATATCTGTGCGGATTTTGTCTTCGCTCAGAAAATCCGGATCCATTTCACCGATAAGTCCCAAGGCGTTCCGGTCAGTCGGAATGTAAACAGGTTTAGCTCCAGTCATAACTAAGGCACTGTTATAAAGGGACTTATGGTTGTTGCGGTCAAAAAGGACCAAATCTCCTTCAGTTAAAACGGCACTCGCACAAATTGAGTTGGCACTAGTAGTTCCATTTGTACAGAAGTAAACCTTGTCTGCATTATAAGTTTCGGCCGCTTTTTGTTCGGCAGTCAAAGGAGTTCCACCATGTGTCATGGTATCGCCAAGTTCTGGAACAGTGTCGCTAGTATCGGCGTACATCAAGTTCTTACCAAAAAAGCGATTGAAGACAACGCCTGCGGGATGTTTCTCATAGTAAATACCGTTATGATGGCCGGGAGTCGTGAAACTGATTGGTCGATCTTCGGAGAAGTTGACGAGGTCGGTTAAAAATCCAGGCACCATTTCTTGAGTGTAGGAAGTAGCTTGTTTAATTATTTGATCTTTTTCAGTTGGTAAAAGAGTTTCATGTGAAACAGTGATAATAGGGATGCCCAAACCGGAAGTTTCTTGAAGATTGTGAGCTTGTTTTAAAGAATCAGAATTATTATCTGAAATGACAATAGCAGCGAGTTCGCTGGCTTGTGCACCAGTTAAACTGGTAGTTTGCCAAGAGTCGAAATCAGCGTTTTGAATGCCGACATCGACAGCAATTTTTAAAAAGTTCATTTTTTTCACCCTATTTTTCTAAAAAGATACTTGCAAAAATCAAATAAATCTTTATAATTTTTTGCGGACGTTTTTGCATTCCAGTAGAGATTAAGGAATACCACGGCATGAATTATAGCGACTTATAAGGGAGCAGACAAGTGATTTTTAATACTTTGCTTATCGTGTTAAAACCCCCGAATTTGCTGGTTTAATCCAAGTTAGTATTTAAATTAGGGGGAGAATTAAAAAATTGGATAAACCAGATGTCTTAACAGACTTAGAACCTAGCAAAAAACATTACATGAGTTGGCCAGTCATTGCCTTAATTGACTTCGTAACAATTATTAGTTTTGAAAATATCTTCTATCCATTTCAAAACCAAGGATTATCAGTAGTTATCTCTTGGATTTTCTTGCTGTTTTCATACGTTATTCCTTACGCATTGATCAGTAGTCAAATGAGTTTAACTTTTGATAATCAAGATGGTGGCTTGGCTTCTTGGGTGAGAAGAAGTACTAACGATACCTTAGGATATTGGACTTCGTGGATGTATTGGGTGCAGAGTGTGCCTTATATTGTCGATGTTTCCAACTCAGTTATCGTATCCTTTAGTTGGATGATTTTTGGTAACAACAGTTTAGACAAAAAGATGTCAACTTTCTGGTTTGGAATTTTGACTTTTGTGATCATTTTGATCTTTATTTTGCTTGAAAATAAATTGCGCAACTCACTAGAAATTCTTTCTTTAATTGGTGGAGGCGCAATGTTTATTATGTCTATGTTGTTTGTTTTGCTCGCTGCTTGGTCGGTAATGCACGGTCACCATATTGCAACCCAACCATTTAACTGGGGCGCATTTAAGCCATCATTCAGCCTGAACTACTTCTCAACTACTGGACTTTTGATCTTTGCCATGTCAGGTGCGGAACTTGCGGCTCCATATGTGCAACAAATGAAAAATCCTAAACGCGATTTTCCTAAGGCAATGTGGATGCTTGCAATTATGACTGGATTTTTGACTATCTTTGGAACTTTGGCTTTGGCAATGTTCTTTAATGCTCACAAGATTCCTCATGACTTCAAGATGAATGGTCCTTACTACGCTTTCCAACTTTTGGGTGAAAGTTTAGGAATGGGTAAAGTCTTGATGTACATCTTCGCAGTGGTACAAGCAATCTTCATGATGGCTCAGCTTGCAGTTTTACTTGATGCTTCCAGTCGTGTCTTTGCTGGGGATGTTGGCGAAAAATTCATGCCAAAATGGTTGACCAAGAAGAATAAGAATGGTCGACCAATTCACAGTTATACTTTTACTGTAGGACTTAGCTTATTCTTGCTTCTTTTGACTGGTACTTTGCCAAACATCAACACTATTTATAACTGGCTTTTGAACGTTAACGGTATCATTTCACCATATAAGACTTGTTGGGTGTTCTTTGCCTTTGTAGCAATGAGAATGCATCAGGATAAATACCACTCTAGTTATGTCTTTATCAAAAATAAGACTGGTGCTCTAGCAGTTGGATTCTGGTGTTTAATCTTCACCTTTGTCTGTGCTACTTTAGGATTTATTCCGCAAAACGTAGAATTCGGCACGCCAGCATTTACTCACCAATTATGGATGAATATTATCACTGTAGTCGTTCTCTTTGGTTTAGGATTTGTCCTTCCATGGCTACGTAAGCGCGAAGCTAGACGCGAACAAGATGAAGTAATCGAAGAAAGCTTTGATTAAATAAAAAGACCTGATGCAAAATCAGGTCTTTTTTGTTTAGAGTGGGAAAAGGTAGTATAGGAGCGCTAAAAACAATGTTATAGCGCCAATTCCGCCAATGACGGTAAGCTGCAGGCGTTTGGTGATTACAATGTAAGCAATAAACTCGCGAATAAAGGCGTTTAACGTGAAGTACCATTTAGTTTTTGCACCATAGCCCACACACTGCAATCCTTGACGCTTTGCCAAAACTAGAGCGCGGTAAACGTGATATGAGCTTGTAACCAGACAAAAGGTACTGTCCGGCTTCATTAGATTATGAGAGAATCTCAAGTTCTCATTGGTGGTTTTAGATTTATCTTCAATAATGATGTCCGACTTCGGAACGCCTTGTTCCTCAGCATATTTAGCCATGGCATGGGATTCGGGGATCTCTTCATCGCTGCCTTGACCACCAGACATGATCAATTTTGAGCCAGGATTACGATGATATATCTGAATCCCGCGATTGATCCGACTTGCTAAAAGTGGGGTAACTTTCTTTCCAATTAGTCCAGCACCAAGAACGACAACGTAGTCAAGATGCTTTTGCCTGATATTGATCAAGTTGAGCCAAGATGTCAAGGTATACATCACCATGATGAAGATTAGATAAAAAATACTTAACGACAAGAAGAGATAAATAAATCTGAACCAAGCTTCTGAAGTAAAGCGGCCAAATAATGGATATGCAAAGATTAGAAAGAGGATTACAAAAGCCATTCCTAAAGATAGAAAGTTGGTCCATTTAGTACCTTCTTTGATCAAAATTTTAATCCCATCAAAGATAAACATCCCAATTAACAAAATTACAAAGGCAAAAATCAGCAATGCCACGCCCACGGCAGCTAAAAGCAGAAATTTAGAAATAGTGTCATGATGACTGGGAAACATTGTATCCATCATAATGATGATATCTAGCGCTAAAAAAGCAAGAAACATCAAAGTGGTAGTCAAGGTTAGTCCAGCCCACATTGATCGCCTTTCATGGGTTAAAACAAAAATAAAAGCCCCTAGATTTAGTAAGAATAAGGCTAGGGACCAGTAAAAAAATGTTAACACTCCATCCACCTCACAAATTCTTATAATTCAATTATACGGAATTTTGTGGAGGAAGTAGAAGGATAAAAGTATTTAGAAAAATTACTTTCTAGATTATGAAAAAAGCTCTGCAAATGCAGAGCCACACGTTAACGATTATGCCAAGGAGCTACCTCGACTTGCACGCTAAAACTTTTTATTCTTATTCTAAAGATATTATAGCACATGATATGCACGCTAATAGGGTAGCTCCCTAAAATTTGTGCTGGAAAGGAGAAATCCTGACCATGAATTTAACTTTTATTCTTATTCTTGTCGTACCACCAAAGTACGTGAAAAAACTGATTAAGTTAGTTTTAAACTGGCTTAAAGAGCGTTAATCGCCATCAGCAATCAAGCCTCTGGAAAATTACTTTCCAGATTATAAAAGGGATGAAATTCTTTATGAAGATCATCTCTTTTTCATTCTAGAGGCCTTCTAATTAGCACCAGCAATTTTTGCTTTGTTCAACATTAAGGAACTGCCGACAACTGAGACTGAGGAGAAGGCCATTGCAAGACCCGCGAGTTCCGGACTAAGTGTTAGGCCAAGACCCATGAAGAGTCCCGCTGCAATAGGGATACCAATTGTGTTATAGATGAGGGCCCAGAAAAGGTTTAACTTGATTCGGTTGAAAGTCTTCTTTGAGATGTCTAGGGCACGAACTACACCGCGTAAGTCATTTTGAACTAAAACAATACCACCAGAATCAATTGCGATATCTGTTCCAGAGCCCATGGCAATTCCGACATTAGCGGTTGAAAGGGCAGGAGCATCGTTGATACCGTCGCCAACAAAGGCTACCTTATTGCTGTTTTGTTGAAGATTTTGAATATGTTCAGCTTTTTCATTTGGTAAAACGCCAGCGATAACTTGATCCATTCCAACTTCGTTAGCAATTGCTTGGGCAACTTTTTCATTATCACCAGTAAGCATAACCGTCTTTAAACCGCGCTTCTTAAGTTCGCTGATGGCCTCTTTGGAACTTGCTTTTGGTACATCTTGAATAGCAACTAAACCAATAATTTTACCATTTAAGCCAACATAAACCACAGTCTTAGCTTCTTCTTGCAATCGATTAGCTTGCTCATTCATTTCCTGGGAAATATTAACATCAGCTAATAAACGATTGCTGCCGACAAAAGCAGTTTGATCATGATAATTAGCTTTGACACCCTTACCTTCAATAGCTTCAAATTCTTGCACCTTTTCGGGTTTAATATTCTTCTTTTTAGCTTCTTTAACAATAGCAGTTGCAAGAGGGTGTTCAGAAGATTCTTCTAGGCTCGCAGCAACACTTAAAACTTGCTTTTCGTTCCCAACAATATCAGTAACTTGAGGCTTACCAACAGTGATAGTACCAGTTTTATCGAAAACAACAGTGTTTAAGTCACTAACTTCTTGAAGAACTTCACCATTTTTGATTAAAACGCCCATCTTGGCGCTACGAGCGGTTCCAACCATTAAAGCAGTTGGAGTGGCCAGTCCTAAAGCACAAGGACATGCAATCACAATCACACTAACAGCAAATAGCATTGCTTGAACAGCAGTTGCGCCTAAGAATGAGTACCAAATGACGAATGTTAAAATCGCAATAATTAAAACAGCAGGTACGAAAATATTAGAAATTTTATCAGTTAGATTTTGGATGGGAGCATGACTAGTTTGAGCTTTCTTAACTAAGTCAACGATTTGAGAAAGCATGGTGTCTGAACCAACCTTGGTAGCCTTAAAAGTAATGGTACCGTTGCTGTTAATGGTAGAACCAACTACAGTGTCACCGACTTTTTTAACAACCGGCATACTTTCCCCAGTTACCATAGATTCATCAAGAGTGGTGGTACCTTCGGTAATTTCACCATCTACAGGAACCTTTTCACCAGGCTTAACCCGGATCAAATCACCCACTTGAACTTGGTCTAAAGGGATCTTTACAAATTTGCCATCTTTTAAAACTTCGGCATCTTTTGCTTGTAACCCCATCAACTTGCCAAGTGCATTTGAAGCATTATCGTGCATTTTTTCTTCCATTGCATCGCCCAAAAGAACGAAGACAGTAACAAAAGCAGCACTTTCAAAGTAAACTGGACGGTTGGTAATCATTGCAAAAATACTGTAGAAGTAAGCAACTGCAGTACCCGCAGCGACCAAGGTGTTCATATTAGCACTATGCTTTTTAAAAGCAGCAATCGCACTCTTCCAATATGGTGCAGCCGAAATTGCCATAATAATCGTCGTTGTGATTAAAGCGATCCAATTATATCCTGGCATCATCCAGTGAAATGGCATTGCAAACATTTGGATTAACATTGGAATTGCTAAAATGAACGATATCCAAAATCGTTGAATGTTGGATAGTTTCTTCATTATTTAACGATTACCTTTCCATGAAACATATCCATGCCGCAAGCATAGTTGTAAGTACCAGGCTTGTCGGTCGGGATATTAACAGTTACTTCTTTTTGACCATCGAGCTTTTTATCAACTCCTAAATCTTTAAAGACAACTTCATTCATACATCCCATATTGTCTGATGGAATAAATTTCAATTGTGCAGGCTTGCCAGTCTTAAAAGTTACAACATCGGGCTTGTAGCCGTGATTCTTTGCGTTAACAACAACTTTTTTAGTTTGATCTTTTGAAAAAATACTCATAACATTTACGACCTTTCCGAAATTATTTAACGATTACCTTCCCATGAAACATATCCATCCCACAAGCATAGTTGTAAGTAGCTGCCTTATCAGTAGGAATCTTTACAGTAGTAATCTTTTGTTTAGTTAAATCTTTATTGACGCCAAGCTGTTCAAAGACAACGTGAGATAAACAAGCAGTAGAATCTTGCATATCAAAGTTGATTTCAGCTGGTACACCTTTTTTCAACACGACTGTTGCAGGAGAATAGCCGCCATTGACCACGATAGTAGCATTTTGTTCATCATTTACAATGGTTGAAGTTCCGACAGATTCCTGATGTTTGCCAAAGAACCACCAAATGATGAAGACAATTGCAGCTAGCCCCACAACTAGTGCGATAATTTGTCCTATTCCCATCTTAAAAACCTCGCTCATTTTTATCGTTTACATTTGTAAATATAACACTTCAATTAATAGAATGCAACAAAAAAGAACTCAAAAAATGAGTTCTTTCATTTCTAGGGAAATTATTATTGAGCAATGTAGACATTCTTGAAGTCGTATGGGACACCTGTTGGATTAAAGGAAACATTTTTCACATTGTTCTTTAAAAGTTGTGGATGAGCAGTTTGAACTAAAGGAATGGTGCCTTGGTCTTTAATTAAGATCTTTTCGGCTTGAACAAGTTTACTCCAGCGCTTAACGGGATCATTGCCATAGACGTTTTCTGATTCATTAAGAAGTTTATTGAATTGATCGTTGTTCCAGCCATTGTTAAGGTAACTAGAGCCTTTTTGGAAAACATCTAGGAAGTTGATCGGATCAGCAACAACTGCTTGCCAGTTCTTAACTGTGATTTCATAGTTACCAGCAGTTTGACGAGAAATTAATTGAGTATAAGGAATGCTTTGAACTGAAACACTGACATTTGGCAAACGATCAAGTTGACTTTGTAAGAATTCGGCAGTTTGTTTAGAAGTGTCGTCATCACTTACGAGTAAATTAACCTTGATTGAATTAACCCCAGTTTCTTTATAGCCTTCTTTGAGCAACTTTTTAGCTTTTGCTAAATCGTAGGAAACGCCGCTTTTAACGTAAGCATCGTTTTCAAATTGAGCACCAGTCTTTGGATTTGTGCCCATACCAGAAGGAACAAATCCTTTAGCAGGGATTGAGCCATCTTTTAAAACGTTATTGGTGAGTTGTTGACGGCTGATTGCATATGAGAAGGCTTGACGAATCTTAAGATTCTTGAATGCTTTGATCTTGTTTTGGTTAAGTTCTAAACGGCGAATTGCAGAAGAAAGTCTTGCATGATAGCCCGCTTTATTTTTGTTGGCAGCAACTTGTTCTCCGGTTAAGCCAGTTTCATCAGCTTTGCCAGCTTGGAAGAGGTTGTAACTGGTAGTAGTTGATTCGCTGACTTGTTCATTAATTTTGTTTAACTTGACGTTTTTAGCATCCCAGTAATTTTTGTTTTTGATTAAAGTCCAGGCTTTATTATTGCCAGTCCATTTAGTTAAAGTGTAAGGACCAGAAGAAACAGTGTATTTAGCTTGGGTACCATAAAGTTTGCCGTACTTTTTGACTGCATTTTTATTTTGTGGGAAGAAAAGAGGCCAAGCTAGTAAGTTCTTGAAGTAGCTCAGTGGACGCGTTAGTTGAATGCGTAAGTGATATTTTGAAGGAGCCGTTACACCTAAAGTTGAAGGGCTCTTTTTGCCTTTGTTAATAGCTTCAGCGTTTTTTATTTGATAAAGGTAAAAGGCCATTTGTGACTTAGTAGCTGGAGTGACGGTTCTTTGATAAGAATAAACAAAGTCCTTGGCCGTTACGGGATCTCCATTAGACCATTTAGCATCTTTACGTAAATCAAAATCATAAACTGTGCCGTTTTTTGATTCTTTGACTGATTTAGCTAGTGATAACTTTGGCTTGTTATTTTTGTCTAAACGATAAAGGCCGTCCCCGGTATTAAGCAATGCTTGAAAGGAAGTGGTATCTGTTGCCAAAGATGGGTCTTGGGTTGAAAGTTGGGTCGTTTCTGACCAATTCAAAGTTTGATTTTTACTTTCTTCGGCATCTGATTTTTTACCGCAAGCTGCGAGACTTACGCCCGTTAAAATGATGGTACTTGTGGTTAATATTTTCTTAGTTAAACTCATTACAAAAACTCCTTTTTGGGTAATCGAAATTAAGCAATGAAAAAGAAAAACGCCCCACTAGATCAACTTGATCTAATAGGGCGTTTAAACGCGGTACCACCTATCTTTATGGAGATTCCACCTTGGTTCATGTACGGCCACATGGGCGATACACTACCGCGGTAGAGGGCGGACCCTGAACTTGCTAAATATCGCAAATTCATGCTCGAAGGCCATTTTCAAAGGTAGGCTTGTCATTTCCTTTCACCATATTGGAAACTCTCTGCAGGCAATACTACGATTTACTTTCCTTGTCATTGCTTAATTTATCTTTAATGTTGTTATCATATTATAGCTAAACTTTAGATTTGTCAACTATAAATTTGTAATTAAGAAGAATCCGATAAAGATGAAGAATAAAATGTACATCATGATAGAAACTTCTTTATGACGTCTAGCAGCGATCATAGTGATTGGGTAAGCGATCATTCCAAGTGCTAACCCATCAGAAATTGAGTAAGTAAGAGGCATTCCGACTACGATTAAAAATGATGGAAATGCAACTTCGAATTTTTCCCAATGGATGTTCTTTAGGTTTCCAGCCATTAAGACCCCAACAATGATTAAAGCAGGAGCGGTCACAGTAGTTGGAATAACAGCTAGTAATGGGCTGAAGATCATACTAATTAAGAAGAAAATTCCAATAAAGACTGCAGTTAGTCCAGTGCGACCACCCATGGCGATTCCCGCACTTGATTCAACGGAAGTTCCAAGAGGAGCGGTACCTAAGATAGCACCTTCAATCATGGCAGTTGAGTCTGCCGCAAAAGCTCGGCCAATTCTAGGGATTTTACCATCTTTATCAACCATTCCCGCTTGTTGAGTCATTCCAATTAAAGTACCAGCAGTATCAAAGAAAGTAACAAGCAAGAAGGTTAAAACGACGATGAAAAGTTGCGGCGTGTTAATATCCTTCAAGTGGAAAATTGCTTGGCCAAAAGTTGGTGCAATCGATGGTGGAGTAGAAATGAATGAATGTGGCAAAGGAATTTGACCAATGCAAATCCCGAAGATAGCAGTAACTACCATTCCGATAAAAATTGATCCTGGCACATTCATGGCCATCAAAATGACAGTTAAAACCAAACCGAATAAGGTAACCCAAACGGCAGGTGAAGAGAATTTACCTAAAGTCACAAGAGAAGAAGCACTGTTAACAATCAATTTACCATTTTGTAAACCGATAAAGGCAATAAATAAACCAATTCCGGCGGAAATAGCGAACTTCAAATCTTGTGGAATGGCATCAACTACAAGTTCACGCAAGTGAAGAGCAGTAATTAAAACAAACAAGATGGAAGCTACAAGAACTGAAGCCAAAGCTGTTTGCCAATTAATGTGCATTCCTACGCAGACGTTGTAAGCAAAAAAGGCACCACTACCAAGCGTGGGGGCTAAAGCAATAGGGTAGTTTGCTACAAAGCCCATGATAAAACAACCGATTGCCGTTGCAAGAGCCGTAACGGTGAAGGCCGCTCCAGCAGGGATTCCGGCAGCATGTAAAATGTTAGGGTTAACAAATAGAATATAAGATAGTGAAACAAACGTGGTTAATGCAGCGATCAATTCACGTTTAACATTTGTTTTGGCATCTTCCAAATGAAAGACATTATTCAAAAATTGCATTGCTCCTCCAAAAAATAAAAAAGAAAAAGGACATAGTTCACTCCAAGCCATGGGTAAAAGATGTCCTTTTATATTTATGACGTCTGATACCTATAGTCCTGAATTCATGGCTCAGGGTAGAGACTGTCGACCTTATCTCGACGATATATAGATAACGTAATGTTAAGTATTCTAGCAGAAATTTGATCTATAGGCAAATGTTGGTTATTTCTTGGGGAATAATGGGAGTTTGAGAATCTACTAAAAATTAATTGTTTTTTCATAATAATTTCTATAAAATAAAAACTATTATTATTCTTTTTAATTTTATTATCTAAATAATGAAATTAAATTAAGTCAAAAAGGTTATATAGGTGCTAATGAGAAATAAATTGTTATGGTTACTACAATTAATAATAAATCAAGCTTTTATGTTAAAAGTTTTTAGCTATATTGAGAGCATGTACTATATGGTGGAAAGTGGTTAGTCAATTATTATGTCTATGATTTTAGTAATTGTCTTTCTTTTAGTAGGATACATCTTTACTAACATTTTAAGAAAGACCAAGTAGGAGAAATTAAATGAAGTATGTAATTCGAACCTATCCCAAACAAATATTACTGTTTAGTGTTTTATCAGTCATTTTAGCTATCTTAAATGTATCCAATGCTTTAGTTCTACAATTAATGATGAATGTAGCTACCAAAAAATCAAGTTTAAGCTACTCCTTTTTAGTCCTTATTGTCATCAGTTATATCATCATAAATGCAATTTTTTATTATTTTCAACAATATAATTCAGAATATTTAGCTAAAAAATCAATTAGTTTATATCGAAATATTATTTTTGAAAGAATCTCTGCTCAGAGAATTTCTTCTTTTACTAAAAAAGATAGTGGAGAGTATATTTCTTTAATGACTTCTCAAATGGATACGTTAGAACAAAATTACTTTACCGCTATTTTTTGGGGAAGTTACTTATTAATTCAGTTTATTACGGCATGTATTGTTGCGTTCTTTATTAATCCTGTAATGGCTCTTGTAGCTATTATATTAAGTATTCTAAATATGTTCTTACCGTTGTTATTTAGAAAAGTTCTTGAAAAAACAACAATTAAAACTATTAAGGCTACAGACACCTATATTTCTAAAATTTCAGATTATTTGAAAGGATTCGTAGACTGGAAAATAAATGGTGGGAGTAGTTTTGTGAAAAAACAAGAAAAGTCAGCTAATAATACTTTGCTTGCTAACCAAAAGAATGAAGTTAGAGCTATGAATTTATCGACTGTTTTTAATAATACTTTTTCCAACATCTTGTACTTAGGAACATGGCTGATAGGATCTTTTTTGATTTTAAATAAAAATATGACTGTGGGAGCAATTGTTGCATTTTCACAATTGGTTACAAATATTTCATTTCCGATTTATAGCTTTTCTGATATGTTTTCTCAGATAGTTAGTGGGAAAAAATTATTCAAGGAAATTGAGTCAAGTTTTGTTAACGTTAAGAAAAAAAGTACAGGAATACAAACTATTGCTGATTTCAAAAATATTAAATTTAATAATGTAAGCGTAGTTTATAATTCTGAACGTGTAGTTAAAATTGGAAATCTTGAAATATCTAATGGTAAAAAATATGTGATCCATGGTCCGAGTGGAAGTGGAAAAACTACATTATTTAAACTTTTAACTAAACAAATATTAGATTATGAGGGAAGTATTCTATTCAATAATATCAATATTAAAAAGATTAAAGATAATAGTATCTTTTCACAAGTTAGTTACTTACCTCAATCAGGTCATATATTTTCAACGACATTAATCAATAATCTCACTTTGTTTAACGCAGAGAAATACTCAAAAGAAGACTTGTTCAAAGTTTTAAGATTTGTAGAGCTTAAGAAATGGGCTAATGAGGAAGGATTGTATAGAAAGATTGATCCTCAAAAAATATCTGGGGGAGAAGCTAAGAGAATAGAATTAGCACGCTTATTATTAGATAAAAAGAATATTTTGATTCTAGATGAGTTTTCCTCTGGCTTAGACGAAGTTACTCGTCATAAAATTGAAAGTAAACTATTTAATTTAGAAAGTACAATTTTGTACATTACTCATAATTTAGATAACGAGCTTAGAGAAAAAGCCGATGAAATTATTGAAATCAAAAAATAAAAGCTAAGACTCACACTATTTCAGAGTAGATCTTAGCTTCTTGCTACACAAGAATGTTAATCTGCTAAAGGATTAATATTTTTTAAATGTTAAAGTAATTACTTTTGTAATTACTTTTGCTATAATATGTATGTGAGGTGAATGTATATGAGCATTGTAAAAGCAAGAATTCAAGGGAATGCAACTGTAGTAACCATCCCTAAATCATTTAATGTAAAACCGGGAACGGAATTTAAGTTCAAAAAAGGGAAAAATGGTAATTTAATACTTTCTCCTAGCAAGAAAGTGCCAGATTCTATTGAAGAACTCTTTAAGAATTGGCATGGAAAATATGAAGTTTCTGATGAAATAAGAGAATGGGACGAAATGAAACCAGAAGGAAGAGAAATATGGTAGAAAGACCCATAAAAGGTAGCATTATATATATAAACTTTGATCCATCTACAGGAGCAGAGATACAAAAGCGACGACCGGCGGTGGTAGTAAGTAATGATATGATCATGAAGACCTCTCCGTTTGCTTGGGTTGTACCTATTTCTCATGGCGAATTTAATGGGAGTGATTATCCGCTTCATGTTCGATTAGATGATCGAACTAAATCTGATGGTGTTATTTACGTGGAACAGTTAAGGTCCTTTGATTATAAAAGACGACAATGGCAGTTCAAAGAATATTTACCTTCTGATTTGTTTGAAGAAGTACAGAAAAAAATAAGATTAACAATTTCTTGATTGTTGTTAATGTCTTTTTGTGTAATTGATAACTACTAGCTTAGAGAAAAAGCCAATGAAATTATTGAAATCAAAAAATAAAAGCCAAGATCCACACTATTTCAGAGTGAATCTTGGCTTTTTGCTATATAAGAATGTTAATTTTCTTTTCTTCGATACTCACTGACACTCATTCCTTATTCTAATCTTCGCAAAGTAAAAAGCAAGCAGAATTAATCTGCTTGCCTATGGAGATATTTTTGAAGTTATTTGACGTTTAATACAATGTAGTAAATCACGAAGACGATGAACAAAATCCACATCATTGGAGTGATTTCTTTGAAACGCTTAGCGGCAATCATTGATACTGGGTAAACGATAAGTCCCCAGCCAAGACCATCTGAAATTGAGTAGGTAAGTGGCATTCCAAGTGCAATAAGGAAACATGGAATGGCAATTTCAAGATTAGTCCAGTGAACATGGGCCAAGTTTTCAGCCATGAGGACTCCAACAATAATTAAAGCTGGTGCAGTAACTTGAGTAGTGAAGACGCTCAAGATTGGACTGAAGATAGTAGAGATTAAGAAGAAAATACCAACCCAAACTGCAGTCAAACCTGTTCTACCACCTACGGCAATCCCAGCACTGGATTCCACAAAGGCGCCCACTGGAGAAGTCCCAAGGATAGAACCAACGAGCATACCGGATGAATCGGCAGCTAAAGCTTCACCAGCACGAGGTATTTTATTATCTTTCATCAAGCCTGCTTGTTGAACGAGTCCAATCAAAGTTCCAGTGGTATCAAAGAAGGTAACAAGAAGGAAAGTGAACACAACGACCCACATTTGGACAGTATTAATATCACTAAGATGGAAAACAGCTTGACCAAAAGTTGGCGCAATACTTGGAACAGAAGAAACGATCCCTTTAGGCATTGGGATTTGACCAATTAACACGCCGAAAACAGCTGCTACGATCATTCCGATAAAGATTGCCCCTGGCACACGAGCGATCATCAAGAAGATAGTCACAATCAAACCGAAAATTGTAATCCAAACAGTTGGATTGTTTAATCCACCGATTGTAACTAAAGTGGAATCACTGTTTTGAATTAATTTACCACCTTGAAGTCCGATAAAGGCAATAAATAATCCAATTCCGGCAGAAATTGCATATTTAATATCGGCAGGAATCGCGTCGATGATCATTTCCCGAACTTTAAAAATCGTCAAAAGAATGAAAAGGATGGATGCCACTAAAACCGCAGCTAAAGCAGTTTGCCATTTAACATGCATTCCTAAACACACTGTGTAGGTAAAGAATGCATTTAGTCCTAAAGTTGGAGCGGAAGCAATTGGATAGTTT
Source organism: uncultured Lactobacillus sp. (assembly GCA_910589675.1). Lineage (GTDB taxonomy): Bacteria > Bacillota > Bacilli > Lactobacillales > Lactobacillaceae > Lactobacillus. Next base: position 70,983 of record CAJUTO010000002.1, read on the forward strand.
GCTAGGACTCCCATGACGATACAGGTAAAAGCAGCAGATAGAGCAGTAACAGTGAACAAGGCACCTTTATCCATGCCACTTGCGCCTAAAACGTTGGGGTTAACGAAAAGAATGTATGACATACTTACAAAAGTAGTTAACCCAGCTAAAAGTTCAGTTTTAAAAGAGGTATTGTTCTCTTTTAAATGAAAAAATTTGCTAATTGTGTTCATTTTGTCCTCCAAATATCGTATAAAGTGAACATTCAATTTGAATTATACTAAAATAGTTAATAATTTCAATAGAAAATAGATAAGAATGCGCTTACTAAATAAAAATATCTGTTTTTTGGGAGATTTTCAAATTCAAAATTAGGTAAATTCATATAAAAATCCGTACGTTCTAATAAACGCAAAATAAAATAATTAAAAAGAAAGCATTTTGGTTGGAAAAGTATTGGTGATATTTCTTGGGAAATATAATATTTTCTGATTTAGAAGTTGACCTTAACGTTACGTTAATTGATATCTTAAAGCTAGGAGGTGAAAGTAATGTCAGAGAGATATACCATCGGAGAAGCAGCAAAGAAATTACAAATAAGTACGCGTACTTTGCGATACTATGATGAAAAAGATTTAGTAAGGCCTGCTTATATCAAAGAGAACGGCTATCGTTTTTATAGCGAAGAGCAAATCCGGCAAATTGAATTAATTCTTTTTCTAAAAGAATTGGGATTTTCATTGAAGCAAATAAAAATGCTCATTCAAGATGAGCATGGGAGTCAATCACTTGAGTTATTGCTTAAAGAACAATATCAGGAGAATCAGCGAAAAATTGATGAGATAAGTAAAAAACAAGCGCAAATAAAATATTTGCAAAAAATAAAGTTGTCGCGTGCGGTGTTAACCAATCATTCTGACATTACGGATATTATGAGAAAAGAAAATAGACTTTTAGCTTTAAGACGAAGAATGTGTTTTTTGGGTAGTCTGTTAGTATTAGGTGAATTGGTAGGAATCAGTCTTTTATATGCTTTTAAGCTGCAGATGAGTGTTGCGGTGATAGGAGTAACTGTAGTAGGAGCAATTGCCCTTTCTAAGTATTACTATGACAATGTTGAATATGTTTGTCCTAATTGCGGAGATGTATTTATTCCATCCTTTCTGGAATTTAATTTAGCCCCGCATACGCCTAAGTTTAGAAAATCGACTTGTCCAAAATGCGGTAAAAAATCTTACTGTTTGGAAATTAGTAGGGAATAGAAATATACACATAAGCAAATTTAAAAGCCCGTGCTTCATTGCACAGGCTTTTTATATCTTTATTATCTAAAAGTTCAATACCCATAAGAAGATGATGAATATTACAAACAGTACCCACATCATCGGGCTAATTTCCTTGCCACGCTTAGCAGCAAGCATACAAATTGGATAAGTGATCATTCCCCATGATAAACCGTCTGAAATTGAGTAAGTCAAAGGCATTCCCAAAATAATTAAGAATGAAGGAACTGCAATTTCAAGTTTATTCCAGTGGATGTGAGCAGTATTCTGTGCCATCAATACCCCAACGATGATCAAAGCTGGTGCAGTAACTTGGCTAGTGAAGACACCCAAAAGTGGGCTGAAGATCATTGAAATTAAGAAGAAGATTGCAACAAAGACTGCAGTTAAACCAGTTCGACCACCAACGGCAATTCCGGCACTTGATTCTACGAATGCGCCAACTGGAGAAGTACCAAAGATTGAACCAAACATCATAGCTGTTGAGTCAGCTGCTAAGGCTTTACCAACACGTGGCATCTTGTTGTTTTTCATGAAACCAGCCTGTTGAGCAAGTCCAATCAAGGTACCCGCAGTATCAAAGAAAGTAACCAATAAGAAGGTTAAAACAACTACCCACATTTGAACCGAATTGATGTCTTTAACATGGAAGATAGCTTGACCAAAGGTTGGAGCCAAACTTGGCGCGGTTGAAATCACTTTGTGGGGAAGGGTGATTTGACCAGTGCACACACCAAAAATCGCAGCTAAAACCATTCCAATAAAGATGGCTCCTGGAACTCCTAAAATCATTAAGATAACAGTTACCAATAAACCAAAGATAGTAATCCAAACAAGTGGATCATGAAGAGAGCCAAGACCAACTAAAGTTGATTTATTTGCAACAATTAACTTACCATTTTGAAGCCCTAAAAAAGCAATGAAAAGACCAATACCAGATGAAATAGCAAACTTTAAGTCAGCTGGAATTGAATCAATGATCTTTTCACGTAACTTAAATAAAGTGATTAAGATGAAGATAATTGAAGCAACAAAAACGCTGGCTAGAGCAGTTTGCCAAGAAACGTGCATCCCTACACAAACCGTGTAAGCAAAGAAGGCGTTGATACCCAGAGCTGGTGCTTCACCAATTGGGTAATTTGCGACAATTCCCATAATTGCAGTACCCAAAGCCGCAGCTAAGGCCGTTGCGGTAAATACAGCTCCAGTATTCATACCACTGGCACCTAAAACGCTAGGGTTAACAAAAAGAATGTAGGACATACTAATAAAAGTAGTAAGTCCAGCGATAAATTCTGTTTTTATATTTGTCTTATATTTATCGAGTTGGAAATAACTCTTAATAAAATTCATTTTATTCCTCCAAGACAGAATGTTCGTGTTTTTATCTTTAAAAGCAACTCTTATACTCTAGCATTCTCACATAAATTTGTAAATGCGAATTATAGCTAATATTTTTTAGATAATTGTCTCATTTAAATATTAATTTTGAGTTTGGAATAAAAAAAGTGTTGACGTCTTGGGAATGAAAGCGCTAGAATATTTACATTCACTTACTTTTAGATATGAATATTAGGGAGAGAAAACATGAGTATTATTTATATGTTAATTCCAGCATTGGCTTGGGGTGTTTTGCCACTTGCTGTTGCTCGAATAAAGGGAAAACCAATTAACCAAATTTTAGGTACTACTGTAGGTACTTTAATTGTTGGATTAATTACCTTACCATTTATTAAATTAAATATTGACGCTAAGACTTTTTGGATGGCAGCTTTAGCTGGTGCTTTCTGGGTTATTGGTCAACTTGGCCAGTATACTGGTTATGCTAAAGTTGGTGTTTCTGAAACTATGCCGATTTCAACTGGACTTCAATTAATTGGTACTTCTTTAGTTGGGGTGGTAATCTTTGGTGAATGGGGAAGTACCAGTGCTAAGATCTGGGGCTTCATCGGAATTGCACTTTTAATCATTGGTGCGATCTTAACTTCAGTTTCTGATGCAGGAACAAGCGAAGGAAACAAGAGTAATCAAACAGGTACTATCATTATGCTTGTTTGCACCACTTTAGGTTTCATTGTTTATAACGCTATTCCACGTGCACTTTCAGCTTCAGGAATTGCTATCTTCTTCCCAGAATCTGTAGGGATGGTATTAGCAGTTTTGGTTTACCTTGTCTTTACCCGTCAACTAGGTGAATTGAAGGCAAAGAGCAGCTGGCAAAGTTTAATCGCTGGATTTATCTTCTCAATTGCTGCTTTAGGCTACATCATGTCAGTTCGTGACAATGGTGTTAACACCGCCTTTGTAGTATCACAGCTTTCAGTAGTTATTTCTACTTTAGGTGGTATGTTAGTCTTAGGTGAAAAGAAGAGCAAGAAGGGTTATATCTTCACCATCAGTGGTTTAATTTTGATTTTTGTTGGTGCAATCTTAACAACAATTATGCATTAAAAAAAGCAGGCTCGCCTGCTTTTTTATTTTGCGCTAAAAAGCTCCACCACCAGAGCCACCGCCGAATCCTCCAGAACTGCCACCAGAAAATCCGCCCGAGCTCCCGGAGTAGGAACTGCTGTCACCGATACTCTTACTTAAGCTAGAAGAGAAGCTTTTTTCAAAATGATTGAAGTCGCCATAGTACCAGTAATAAGTATTAGCAGTGAAGTAAGTTTGAAGTGCTTTTTCACCAAATTCGGCCTTGAGTTCTTTAAGCACCTGCTTGGATAAACCGAATGCTACCGCATATGGCATAACGTCTTCCCAGAAGATCAATTCACCCACATCTTTCATCTTGAAATTGCCAATATCATTGAGCATCTTCTTGAATCCGCGTACCTTTTCAACCTCACTGGCGCCTTCTTGTGTGTAAATACTGGTGCGACGCTTATAAATGAAGTAAAAGATGAAATTGAACCCACCTAAAATTGCAATGATAATAGGAATAATCGGCATCTGCGTAGCAAAGAAGAGTGAAATAATAAAAGTTACGAAAATGAAGAAAGTGGAAACTTTCATTTGAGTGCTAGTTTTCTCTATTTCATCTTTGTATTTACGACTAATTAGATCTTTGTCTTGAACTTTGTGATATTGATCTTTTTGCCAATCATCAAATTCATCTTCAAGATCAATTTTCTTAAGCTTCTTAGTTGTAAAGCTTTCCCCATTACCAGCTTGATCAAAGATTTCTTTCAAAAAAGGAGATTCTTGTTTAACAGTTGGATCAAGGAGAGTAATGCGGTAGTTTTTGCGGCCTTTAGCTTTTTCGATCTTAAGACGATGTTTACCAGCTAACTGGGTGAGATAGGCAGTAAATGCGCGCTCATCGGGATAATCGCCATCATCTAGAATTTGCGCTGTGACGGGGTCAACGTCTGGAATTTCATAGTTGTGTGGTAACTCAGAAGTCTTGCGGGGCTTGATGCCAAAAGGCTTGGCTAGAATTAATTTAGATAAGAAGAAGCCACTTGAAAGGACAGCTATAATTAATGAGGCATAGGCCAAAATCGTCTTGAAAAGTTGCTGCTGTTTACGCTTTTCATTAGCTTCTTTTGCAAGTTTTATTTCCTGAGAAATGACAGCTTGTTTATGTTTTTCATTGCGGATATTTTTGTTCAGTGGAGTAACGGATGCTGGAAAAATCGCGTGAAGTTCAATTCCCACATCGCCACTGACATTGTTATCAGTTAAAACAACTTGACCTTTAGAGCGATTAACTTCAATGTGACCACCTAAATCTCCATGTGCCCAAGCTTTTAAGTGGGACACTTTTTTGCCTTGATTGAAAATGACGCTAACTTTGGCATGATCTAAATCTGTATCCCAACCGTTGCCAATAATCTTGAAATTGAGTTCAGCTGTGTCGCGCCAGTTAATCACTGCGTTGGTGATGGTGTAAGTATAAGTAACCTTTACTTCATCGTCTTCGGAAATATTGTGGAAGACTTTGAAACGATAGCCATCATCGGTGTGAGTAAGTTGGTAAGTATTGTTTTGGCCATTTCCAGCTTTGATAGGGATAGTCTTACCATTGTTAGTAGAAACAGAAACTTTTTGATTAATGAGCTTTTGATTCTTGGCTAAATTTTGACGATAATAAACACCATGAGCATCACTGTCAAAGTCGTAGTCAATAGACCGCGTAATCGTCAATGAGCCATTCTTGTTGATATGGGCGTCAACGTTAAAGTTGGTAATGTCATAATCCACATCGGCGAAAGTAGTGTGATGAGTTAGCATGAGCATCCCTAATAAAAGAGAAAGCATACTTACTATAGAAATAAGAGATCGTTTTTTCATTATTTTGACTTTCTAAAATTTGAGTTTTCCTAAATATACAAAAAAGGGATGTATAAGACAAGCAATTTGGAAAAGAAAGATAAAAAATACGCTAAGATTTTGTAGAGCTTAGCGTATTTTTTATCTTCAAATCTTCTTATATGAAATACTTAAAATATGAAAGTAAATAAAATTTGATAGGTATTGTTTGTTCTATTTTAACCTACCCCCGGTATTATAGATTTTAAGTCTTTACTTTTTATTGCTTTAAAAAAGTAGATACACAAAAAGCTACTAATAAGATGGAATCTTATTAGTAGCTTTTTACTATGCTTCAATTCGGATGTCAGTGGTTTTATCCCAATCTTCGGGAAGTTTACCCATTTCCTTCAACTTGGCTGTGATTTGATTAAGGACAATTTGACGATCATGTTCACTAGCCATGAAGTCCAACTCATCACCGTCAATGGTCATCTTAGGTGAATAATCGTATTTTTCATACCATGGCTTGTAGTATTCAAGTAGGCGCTTGTAGTAATCCTCCAAAGTTGAGTCATAGCTCAATTGTTCATAAGGACGGCCACGCTTTTTAATTCGCTTGATCATCGTATCATATGAAACATCAATATGAACAAGCAAGTCGGGATTCTTCTTAGGCATTCTGCTAAGTTCACCCATCATATTATGTAATAACTCGTAATAGGTATCGACTTCTTCACTAGTTGCACGACCAATATCGGCATTCATTTGGAAGAAAAGTGCATCTTCATAGATTGATCGGTCTAATACGTTGTTATCTTCACTTAAGGCTGCCTTAATGCTGTGGAAGCGCGTATTCAAAAAGTAAACTTGAAGTAAGAAAGCATACTTCTTAGGATCAGCGTAAAACAGTGGCAATACTGGATTGTCATCTACACTTTCATAGAAAGGCTTAGTACCTAAATAATCTGACAAAATACTGGTTAAACTGGATTTACCGGCTCCAATTGGTCCGCTTAAAACAATAACTGTCATCACGTTCCTTCTTTTTTATTTACAAATTGCCAATTTCACGCAATTTATTATCAATCTCACTCAAAACTTCTTTTTTAGCATCTTCATCAATTACAAAGTCAAGGTTGTCGCCGTTGATTTCCATCTTAGGAGAAGCATTGTAATGCTCATACCATGGCTCATAATAGCTGAGAAGTCTAGCGTAATAATCCTTCAAACCTGGATCAGTTGATAACTGTTCAAATGAACGGCCACGCTTCTTGATACGTTCAAGCATTGTATCTAAAGAGACGTGGATATAGATAAGCAGATCAGGCTTCTTGCTTGGATTACCTGGAGTATCTTCCATCATGTTTTCCAGCAAATCATCATAGATCTTGAACTCGGTTGGATCAGCTACTTTGCTGTCGGCATTCATCTTAAAGAAAAGTGCATCTTCATAAATTGAACGGTCAGAGACACTGTTTTTTTCTTGAATGGCTTGGTTAATTTGAGCTAAACGATGGTTAAGCAAATAAGTGTTAAGCAAAAAGGTGTAACGCTTCATATCCTTGTAATACAAAGGAAGGACAGGATTGTTATCAACGCCTTCATAAAATGCTTGCGTTCCTAAATGTTCAGCTAGAATACTGGTTAAACTGGATTTACCGGCTCCAATTGGCCCACTTAATACAATAACTTGGATCACATTCTTTCTTAATACCACATATAGAACATTTACTAGTTTAATACGAGATATTGTGTGTCACAAGGAAAAAATTAATTCTGTTTCACGTCAAAAAGTCAAGTGATTTTGAAGCAAAAACTTATCTGAGCAAAAGAAAAACCGCACCAATTCGGCACGGCTCAAGCTTTGGTCAAAGTATTATTTTTTGTATTTGTCGTCTAATTCTTTTGCAGCTGCTTCATCGACAATAACCGTTACGTCGGGATGCTTTTGCAAAATTGATGCAGGAACTTCTTCTGTAATAGGTCCTTCAATCATTTCTTTAATCGCGTGAGCTTTCTTTTCGCCAAAAGCCATCAACACGATCTTTTTGGCAGACATAATGTTGGCAATACCCATGCAGATTGCGCTAGTTGGAACTTCATCAATGTTATCAAAGAAGCGAGAATTTGCCTTGATAGTATTTTCAGTAAGTTTAACTTCGCGCGTTACTGTATCAAATGAAGAACCGGGTTCGTTGAAGGCAATGTGGCCGTTTCGACCGATTCCGAGCAATTGAATATCAATTGGATTATCTTTAATAATCTTGTTGTAATCATCAGCTGCTTTTTTGGGATCTTTTACAGCTTCAACACCATCAGGAACATAAGAATGTTTAAATGGCTTCTTGTTAAATAAGTGCTCCTTCATGAAATAGTGGTAACTTTGAGGATTATCAGGTTTTAAGCCGACATATTCGTCAAGGTTAATACTAGTTAAATCATCGCAATTAAGATCACTCTTAACCCAATTTTGGTAAAGAGTCACTGGGGTAGATCCAGTTGCAAGTCCTAAAACCTTAGCACCATTCTTGATACCTTTTTCAAAAATTTCAAAAGCTGCTGCTCCACCTTGAATGTCGTTTTGTCTAACAATAACTTTCATCATGATTAAATCCTCCTTGTTTACTGGTCTAGTCCATTATAAAATGGTCTATGCCATTTTGTCAAATCAGAATATATTGAAATTTAGTAGTAGAATTTAAGTGAGGTGAAAAAAGTCATGGATTTAACTGGAATAGGGATGGGTACCTGGAATATAGGCGAAGATCCCAAAAAGAAAAAAGATGAGATAGCCGCGCTCCGCTACGGCTTAGACAATGGGATAAGAATTATTGATACAGCGGAGATGTATGGTGAAGGTAAAAGTGAGAAGTTAATCGGTGAAGCGATTAAAGGTTATGATCGCAGTCAAATGTATATTATTTCTAAGTTTTATCCTTACCATGCAACTCCGGACCTTGAAAGAAAAAGTTTGGAAGAGACTTTAACTAGGTTGAATACCGATTATTTGGACCTTTATTTGCTTCATTGGCGCGGAAGTCATCGCTTGTCAGATACTGTGCGTGGGCTTGAAGAGTTGAAAAAAGAGGGCCTAATTCGTCATTGGGGCGTTTCTAATTTTGATACTTCTGATATGCAGGAACTGTTCAGTGTGCCCAATGGAGAAAAATGTTATGCCAATGAAGATTTGTATAATTTGGATCATCGTGGCGTTGAATATGATTTACTTCCATGGCAAAAGAAAAATCGGGTTAATTTTATTGGTTATTCACCTTTTAATTCAGGTGAAGGTAACACAATTCGAATTACTCATAATCTTAAAGCAGTTGCTCGTGCTCATGGCGCAACGCCGCATCAAATCATGCTTGCGTGGGCGCTTAGAAGTGGAGACGTTTTATCAATTCCAAAAGCGGGCAAAATCACGCATATGAAGGAAAATCTTGCCGCCCAAAGAATAAAGTTAACAGACGATGAGTTAAGACTTATAAATAGCGATTTCACGCAACCAACTGCGAAACAACCACTGGCTACAATTTAGGAAAAACCACAAGATATGGAAATAATATACAGACTTTATCAACATCTTGTGGAAAACTCTGTGGATTGTGTGTAACTTTTACTAATAAAAAACTGTCTATCCAAATGAGATAGGCAGTTTTTCTTTCTAAAAGATATTCAATTTTACTTAGGTAAAAGATGATAAGCAAAAATTCTAGCTAAACAAAATCTAAATACTACTATAAGTTTTTACTCGCTTCTTAAGGCAATGGCAGCATCCTTTTTGGCAGCCATTCTAGCAGGTAAGTGACCTCCAAGAAGTGTTAACACAGTTGAAATGATGATCAAGATCAACGCATGAACTGGATTGAGTTGAGCAACATTTGCTAGATCAGTAAGGTGATAAATAACACTATTGATTGGGAAAGTTAACAAGTAGGCGATGCCCACACCCAATACACCAGCAAAGACACCCAAAATAAATGTTTCTGCGTCGAATACTCGGGTAATGTCACGCTTTCTAGCACCTAAAGCCTTCAGTACACCAATTTCTTTAGTTCTTTCAAGCACTGAAGTGTACGTCAAGATTCCGATCATAATCATAGAAGTGATTAACGAAATTGCCGCAAAGGCAACTAAAACGGTTGTAATTCCGTTTAATAAGCCACCTGTCATCGTCGTAACGGCACTAGACATATCAGTGTAAATGATCTGATCCTTTTTACTCTTACCCTTATTCCATTTATCGAGGTAATCTAGGACTTTGTCTTTAGAATCAAAGTTGTTTGGATAGATCATAATTCCAGTTGGAATAGCTGTGGCACCTAGAGTCTGTAACATTTGCTCTTTTTGAGAATTATTCATACTTTGTCCTGTTAAAACATTTCGATCAGTAGCTTTTTGAGCTTTAACAATGGTAGAGTTCTCATTTTGATCAATCACATTTTGAGTTAACTTATCACTATAAGCAATTCCAGTTGAAAGAAGAGCCATTGAATCTTCGTTTTTTGGTCTAATAACAGCACTCAAGCGCAATTTAGTTCCAGAATTGTACATGTTTTGGCTAGTTTTACGTGGGACAAACATCCCCGTTGGCAATTCTTGATAGTAATTATTATTTGAAACTACGCTGAATTGCTTACCAATCAATTTATTAAATTTGACCTTATTTCCATCTTCAACGTCAAAACCTAAATTCTTAAGAGAATTGATGTTAACGGTGTTTTTGTTATCAGTAACTAAAACAAGGTCAGTATCTTTAGTAGGCCAAGCTCCAGATAAAAGCTGATAGTTTTGCTTTAAGAAATTACCCTTGCTCTTATCTAGAGTAGTTGGAAAGACGCTGGAGCCGATTCCCATAGAACTCATGGCTTGTGAACGCATGGCTGAGATGGACTGGCTTGCATTTTGGTCAACATTTGAAAATTGCACACGTTGAATTTTACCATTTACTTGAGAAAGCAAGTTTAAATTAGTGGCACGTTGATAAGAAATGTTGTTGGCATAGTTTGGATTGATCTTTTTGATGTAATCGATGTATTTTTGCGTAATTTTATTAGTGTGAGTTGCCTGTTGATTTTGATCTTTTTGAGCCGTTATATAGCCGTGATTTTTGACATTTTTATCCGATTCTTTGCGCGTTTCAACGGACATCATGTCAGTGGCTGTCTGTGTAATTGAAACAGGATATTTGGCCAAAGCCTTACTCATGGTAGTATTGATTTGCTTTTGAAAACCATTAGATATAGCCAAAACAACTGCAATCGAAATAATCCCAATACTTGATGCAAAAGCCGTTAAAGTAGTTCTAGCCTTCTTAGTCATAATATTGGTAAAACTAAGCTTGATCGCATTCCAATATGACATCTTGGTACGCTTGAGTTTGAAAGTGTCCTTGACGTCATGCGGAGTATAAGGATCAGAGTCGCTAAGAATCTTACCATCTTGAAAACGCACGATTCTAGTAGCGTATTGCTCAGCGAGTTCGGGGTTGTGGGTAACCATGATAACTAAGCGATCCTTGGAGAGCTTTTTGATTAATTCCATGATTTGGACAGAAGTTTCTGTATCAAGAGCTCCCGTTGGTTCGTCACAAAGCAAAATATCTGGATCATTAGCTATTGCTCGGGCAATAGCTACACGCTGCATTTGTCCACCAGATAATTGGTTAGGCTTTTTATCGATGTGATCCTTTAAGCCGACTTCGGTTAAAGCTTTGATAGCTTTTTCATGACGCTTTTTAGCAGGAACGCCAGACAAGGTCATTCCTAGTTCCACGTTGGCTACAATTGATAGGTGAGAAATCAAGTTATAGTTTTGGAAAATGAAACCGACGGTGTTGTTTCGATAAGCGTCCCAGTCAGTTTCGGTAAAGTTCTTAGTGGACTTCCCGTTGATGATCATGTCACCTTTATCATAACGGTCTAAACCACCGATAACATTTAATAAAGTGGTTTTCCCTGAACCACTGGGGCCAAGAATTGCGACAAATTCTTGATCACGAAAAGAAATGGAGACATCGTCTAATGCATGGGTAACGTTGTCTCCAACGTGATAAGATTTGTATAAGTGCTCAAGTTGAAGCATATGCTATTCCTTTCTACGTATATAATTTGATTATTAAAATTATATCATTAAGTTAAGAATTTATTTAATTAGTCAGCTCAGCTTAGGCAATTCTTAAAGGTTACATCATTTGGTATTTGGCAATATTTAAAGCAATAAGAATAGCCTGAACGACGCAGAATATTGTGATTAAACCAATTACAATAAAATGGCGTTTTTTATGCATAACGAATACACCGGCAAATTCACGAATTATTGCATTTGGTAAAAAGTAAAGTCGGGTATAGCAACCTACTCCGTTAGCACGTAAACCAGCCATTTTTGCATAAAGGGCCGCGCGGAAGATATGGTAATTATTGCTAAAGAATTTGGCTTTAAAGTTACTATTACCCTAATCTTGAATCGCAATTTCTTTTGAAAAGAGCATGTTTTGATAAGTGTTTTTTGATTGATCCTCCAGTAAAATATCCTTAGGATCAATTCCGCGACTAATTGCATAATTTGCCATGGCTTGTGCTTCGGAAATTTTTTCATCGCCACCTTGTCCACCCGACATGATAAATTTTGGCGTTTTGCGGCCTTTAAGCTCTTGTTTATTTGCAAATTGGATAGCTCGGTCTATTCTTGCAGCTAAAAGTGGCGTTACGACCTCTCCATGTAAGAGGCCGGCTCCTAAAACGATAAGGTAGTCTTGATTATAATGACGTGGAACGAATTGGTAGAGCAGCAAGTTAACTAAAAAGTTGTACATAATGAAAAGAAGATAGACTGCAATAACTGGAGCAGTTGTTAAGAGTGCATTAAGCCAGCGCGGGAAGTAGCGAGCAGGTCCAGTAAGAGAAATTATCCAAACCATAATTAAGCTGATTCCTAAAAGAAGCGTCAGCAAGTTCGGAAGAGTGTGGCTCTCATATTTCCAAACAAAATAGGCATTCCAAAAACAGAATAGCCATGAAAAGGCGATTACAACAAATACTAAGAAGAAAAATCCCAATACTAAAAGAGCATAGACCATCTGCAGCGTCTTTAAATGAGTTGAAAATATCATAATGGTTGTCCATGCAGCGAGTAAAATAAGAAAAATAGTAAATAAAATACCGTTAATTAATCTACGTGGCTCAACTAACCAGGAGATTAAGAAGGCAAATAGTGATATAGTTAAAAGAATGGAAAAATAGGAGAATTCCCTATTTTGTGCAAAAAAGTGTAAGTATGTCATATAGTTCGACCCCTTGGGTATGTTGTGTTATGTCCATTATAATTAAGTATTGGTAAAATTTGAATTAAAGGTGTTGAAATTATGAGAAAGTTTTTCCACTATGCTGGCAACATTGCGGTAATGTTTTTGGCATTCGTCATCTACACACTCTTAGAGGAATTTTATTTCTATCCTCAACTTATCCATCTTCGCTATCACATTCCTAATCAGGCCTTTGTTACAGCAGTCTTAACGGTACTGGTGATGGGCTTTTTGTTTTGGCTTTATAAAAAAGAACTCCGTGAAGTCAATTATTGGGGTTTTAATAAAGAACCGCACTGGGATGCAAAGAGATTGGGAATTGCCGTGATTGGCTTTTTCTTGATCTTCTTTTTAGGAGCGATTACTTTAACGCTGGTAAACAGAGGAGGTCATAGTGTTTCTTCTAATCAGGCGGCCTTGAATCAATTAGCCGATCGAAATACAGGTCTATTTAAAATCATGGTGGGTTTTGTGGGGCCATTTTGTGAGGAAACAATTTTTAGAGGGATGTTTTTCAATACATTCTTTACTAAAGCTACGCGTTTCAATAAGTGGATTGGAATTTTAGTCTGCGGTTTTCTCTTTGCTTATGTACATGATCCAATGATTACCAAGTACATTGTAGTTTACTGGGTATTGGGATGCGTGCTTTCATGGGTATATTTGACAACTAAGGATTTGCGTTACTCTATGATCACGCATATGGCATATAACTGTATTGGATTATTTTAGTTTCATGGGAAACAGAAAAAGCTAATAGACTCATCTGAAAGAGAATCTGTTAGCTTTTTGTTATGCTCAATAATCAGTTAATACTTGCACATGCTTAAAAATATCAATAAAGATGTTAGTAGATTTGATCAATCCTAAATTTTGAACAATGTCAATGAATGTTAAGACAATTTGCTTATCATGAGTCTTTGTATATTGGATGACCTTTTCTAAAAATGTAAATACTAAAGTAAAGAATTCTAAATAATGTGGCATTTCAATTGCTTTAATCTCATTTAGTAATTTTTGTGCATGAATCACATCTTTGCGAAAAATCAGGGAAATTGTTGCATCGCCTAGAATACCCAACATCACCATCAAGTTATTTACATCCTGATCAGCTAAAGAATGATTATGAAGAACATTCATGGCAATAGCATAAACTTTATCAGGTTTGATCATGAAAACACAGTTACCAAAAAAGCTTAAGTCCCAACTGGTCCAAATAGTGGTTTTTGAGAGATAAGTATATAGATGCATCTGATCTTGAAATGGTAACAGATTTTCCCCAGTAATGAGTAAATACTGATTACACAAAATAATTGCTAAATATAAATCGTAAATTTTACGCTTGGTGTGGTAAATCTTGAGCTGCTTTAATGCTAAAGTCTTAATTTGAGCATTATCTTCCTTGTCTATTGCTTCAATGTATTCTTGAGGAATTTCATTTTCTTGTTTAAGTTTAGCGTAATTGATGAATTCTGTGGGGGTAACGTGAATATGATTTAAGAGAGCTAGTACTTTGTTGAATTCAAGGGTAATTTTGCCATTTTCCCACCGAGAGAGATTAGATGGATCACAAATTCCTTTTGAAGCTTGCACCAATGTTATATTTTGTTCTTTTCTTAATTTACGAAATTTTTCTCCAATTGACGTCATTTTTTCTCCTTAAACTTTGTATTGCATATATGCAATTTATCATTTTTAACTAAAAAAATCATGCCATAATAGCTTCAATTTCAAAGAAAAGAGAAGATATTATGCTGTATAAATATTCAAATCATTTCAAGTTTGTCTTAATGATTATTGCTGGTCTTTTGGCAAGTTCTATGACAATCGTAATGGCTTATATGGTGCAAACTTTGACGAATATCGCTACGGAAAAGAAATGGAATCAAGTTGGTAACTTCTTATTGATTGTTTTAACTGGTTATGTGCTTTCCTTTTTAGCAAGTTTAGTTTTTAATCGGTTAAAAACTAGTGCCATTAAAGAGGTTAATACTTACCTACGTATTCATATCTTTAAAGGGATGCTGAATCAAAGTGTAGAAGAAAATACGAATAGTTTAGGTTTTTTAACTAGTGATTTTAAATTACTCGAAACTAATCGATTTAACGCTCAAATTGAAATTTTAATGCAAGGTTGTACCTTACTAATGGCTTTAGGATATGCCTTAGTAGTTAACTGGTTAGTAACTTTGCTCTTCTTAATTGGTTCTTTTGTGCCAATGCTCGTTTCAAGCCTTTTTCAAAAGGCTATTCAATCAGCATCAGAAAATTGGACGAAAGCTAATAGCGATTATGTTAATCAAACTAAAAATTTCTTAGCTGGAAGTCAGACGTTAAGACTATATGGTAAACAAGATAATGCCACTAAGAAAAATCAAATTCAAGTTTTGAAGTTGGAATCGGCATTACGTAAAATGAATCTTTTAGATCTTGATACAGGTTCATGGATAAATTTACTAGCTAGTTCTATAACATTTTTAGTGCCATTTTTAGTCGGAATCTATATGGTGATTAAAGGATTAACGACCTTAGGAGCTTTATTTGCAATTGTGCAATTAGCTAATTCTTTTGTAAATCCAATTCTAATAATTTTGGACGACCGTAATAAACTTTCAACTACTAAGAAAATTGTTGAAAAGACTAACACCTACTTAACTTTGGCAGAAAAGAAGCAAAATAAAAAGAAAGAAAAGGTAAGGGATTTAACTTTTACAGATATTTCTCTCAAGCGAAAAGATAAACAATTTATTGAAGGTCTTAACCTAACAATAAAGGTAGGGAGTAAACAAGCGATTATTGGGCCTTCTGGAATGGGAAAATCCACCTTATTGCAATTCATGATGTATGGTAGTTTTGGAAAAGCTGAACAAATTTTACTTAATCAAAAATTGAAAAAAGCTGGAACGTTTACAGATCTATTTGCTTATGCTAGTCAAGCTCCGGTGATTTTTGCAGAAAGTTTGTGGTTCAATTTGACTTTAGGAGCAAACATTGCACGCGATAAAGTACTAGAAGTATGTGAAAAACTGGATTTAATATCACTTGTAAAGGAAAAAGGATTTGAATATTACCTAGGAAATAATGCAGATCAATTATCAGGAGGTCAATTGGAAAGAATTGAACTTGCCAGGGCAATTTTAGCCAATCGACCTATATTATTACTGGATGAAATCAATGCGTCACTTGATAAGAAAACATCTGATGAAATACATCAATATTTACTAAATTCAAACTTAACTTTTGTAGAAGTGATTCATCATTATAATAATGATGAACTTAGTGAATATGATGGAATTATTGATTTGAATGATTATAGAAGTAATTAACGAATACTAGCGTTCTAGTGCTTGACTACTAATTGTACATTTTGTATATTTTATCTGATTTATTCAAAAATAATACTAAATTAGTAGATCTTTGGAGGATTATTCATGAGGAGAAAAGTTGCGATAAAAAATATAATTATATTCTCTCTTATATTTTTAGTTGGAATATGGTTACTATTGACATTAAGCTCCAAGCAAGGAGAGTCTGCTACTGTTAAAAATTTAAGTGTTCCTAAATTTAGTAAGATTGATGTAGATACTAGTAATGCTGATATTGAAATTAAAAAAGGGGATAGTTATAAAGTTATTTACAATGGAAAAGAAAATACAATTCCTGATATAAAAGTAAAACGAGATACATTGCAAATTACTTCTCCCCACCACTCCTTTATTATGGGTAATATTTGGGACCTCTTTAATCGACGTAGAAGAGTGCCACTTATCACAATTATTGTTCCTACCAGTAATATAGGGGATATTTCAATCAATAGCTCTAACGGAAATGTAACCGCGAAGAATGTTGTTATTAGACAAGGAGAAATTGATACTTCAAATGGCAGTGTGAATATTTCTCATAGTGATGCTGAAGGTTATGATTTATCAACTTCAAATGGTGTGGTAACTTTTAAAGGGAAAAAGAAGGGTGAAGAATACAGCAAAAAATCTAATACCAATAGTGTGGTAGAAATAGACACTTCCAATGGAAACATTAATGTGAACTAAAAAGAAGTTAGCTTTTGCTAACTTCTTTTACTTTATTCAGTTACCGTATTTTGTTTCTTAATGTAGTAATTCAAAATGAACGGTGAAATTACTGTTGTGACAATGATTACCAAGATCAAGCTGGAATAAATATCTTCAGGGAAAAGATGATGATTAATTCCAATCTGGGCCACAATCAATGCCACTTCCCCTCGAGATACCATCCCTGCACCAACAATATTTCCTTCACCCTTGCTAAAGCCGAAGAGCTCGCTAGAATACTTTCCAGCCCAGAATTTTGAAAGAAGTGCCAGTACAGTCATCACGATAATAAACCAAATATCCTTCACAAAGCTGGCGAAGGTCATCGAAAGGCCAATATCGGCAAAGAATACTGGAATAAAAATTGAATATCCAATTGCAGAAACAGAAGAATTAACTTCTTTATATTGAGGTGTTTGGCGAATTGCTAATCCCCCAAAGAAAGCCCCTACTACTGCACTTAAGCCAACAAAGTCTGCAGCCCAAGCCATTGCCAGTGCTAGAACGAGGGATGCGATAACTACAGAATAGTTAACATCTAACTTTTCTGCTGTCTTCATGAAGTATGGCGCGATAAATTTATAAATTACCCAAACAGCACCGAAGTAAACTACTTCAATTAAAAGATTTAAGAAGAAGTTATCAGTTAAGCCACTTTTACCTCCTTCGTGGCTGAATGTGGTGAATAAACTAAGTACAATCACCGCCAAAATATCGTCGACAACGGCTGCTCCTAAGATAGCCGTTCCTGCGCGCGTGTGCAACTGATTAGCTTCCTGGAGAACTACCACCGAAATTGAAACGCTGGTTGCAGAAAAAACAATTCCAATAAACAGCGCTTCAAGTGGCTTCATGCCAAAGGCATAACTAGCTAAGCCCGCAAATATCACTGGTAAAATTACCCCGACACTGGCAACGGTAAAGCTTAACTTGAAGTATTTTTTCAATAAATCAAGATCACTCTCAAGTCCAGCTAAAAACATCAGCAAAATGACACCAAATTCGGAAAATAAACTTACGATATCGTTAGGTTTTACCCAATTTAAAATTGCAGGTCCTAAGACGATTCCTGATAATAATTGTCCGATTACTGCTGGCATATTTAACCGAGAAAATAATTGTCCCAGTAAAGTTGTTGTCAGCAGAATAAGAATTAATTCTCCTAAAAATTCCATTCAAAACCTCTTTTCTGAAAAAAAGAAAAAGCCTTCAAGTTGCCTTTTGACCCAAAAAGGCGAATTCTTGAAAGCTTTTCAACTCCAACCACTAAAAATAATTTAATTAGTACATATTTTAGTGGTTTTTAGATTTTCATGCAACTTAACTTTGTTCTTTTTCACCAAGTTCTTTGCTGCTGGGCTTAGTCTTAGCAAGTAGTGCTAAACAGATAGTGATTAAATCGACGACTTCCTGAAGAATAGCACCTAAGAAGGCCGGAATAATACCAGTTGCAGCGATAATTTCTAGAATAATAACGATACAGATCGCAGTTAAAACATCAATGTTGGCAACGCGCATCGTATGTTTACCAATGGCAACGGCGTCATTGATTTTACTTAAATCGTTAACCATAATAACGGCGTCAGCACTTTCACTAGCAGCAGTAGCACCTTGTGCACCCATGGCGATTCCGACATCTGCGGCGGTCAAACTTGGAGCATCATTTACACCATCACCAGTCATGACAACTGGACGCAAGTCTTTAGGAACATCGCGAATAGCTTGAATTTTTTGCTTAGGAAGTAAATCTGACTTTACTTCAGTTACACCAGCAAGTTTAGCAATCTTTTGAGCAACTTCGCTATGGTCACCGGTAAGCATCATAATTTGCTTAGCTCCTTGACGGCGTAGGCGTGCAATTGTTTCTGGAGTTTCAGGACGAATCTTGTCTTGGAAGGTGATGTAGCCAGCAAATTTTCCATCAATAGAAACATAAATTGCTGTAGCATTAACATTAATTTTCTCATGCTTTGGTGCAACAAAGCCTAATTTACCAACTTTGACGGTTTTACCATCTACTGTTCCTTCTACACCTTGGGAAGTAGTTTCAGTTAAATGACTAACTGGTAAGATTTTATCTTTAGGAGTGTTGTCAACAAGTGAAGTAGCGATGATGTGGCTAGATTGTTGTTCTGCACTAGCAGCTAAAGATTGAATTTCATCTTTGGTAAAGCCTTCTGCAGGAATAATATCACTGATTTCAAGCTTGTTTTGAGTTAAGGTACCAGTCTTATCAAAGGCAAAAGTCTTGGCACGTGATAACTTTTCAAGAGTTGTTCCGGATTTAACAATAATATGATTGCGTGACATTGCGCTCATTCCAGAAACTAGGGCTACTGGAGCAGCAATTAGAAGGGGACAAGGAGAGGCCACAACCATAACTTCCGCAAAACGAGTGAAATTCCAGCCTCCCATAGCCATCGCAATAATTCCTATTACCAGGGAAATAATAGTAAATGGCACGGCATAACGATCAGCCATCTTAACGAATTTTGCAGGTTTAGCTTCAGAAGATTTAACTAAAGCAACAATTGATTGATATTCAGAATCTTTTGCCAGTTTAGTAACTTCCATTTCTACGGCTACATCCCCGTTGATCGATCCAGACATTAGATCGTCCCCAGGCTTCTTTGTAACTGGTACGGATTCACCAGTAAGTGAAGATTGATCAAAGCTGGAAGTACCTTTAATGATTTTACCGTCAACAGGAACTTGCTCACCAGGCTTAACAATTACGTGGTCGCCAATCTTTAAATCATCTACATTAGTTTGTACTAGTTCGCCATTGACAAGCTTATTCGCAGTTCTAGGAGTGTTGTCAAGAAGTGAACGTAGCTCCTTGTCAGCTTGACTGGTTGCATAATCTTCAAGTGATTCTCCACCTGTAAACATAACCAAAATCATCCAAGCTGCCCAGTAGTCACGAATAACCATGGTAGAAACGATCGCAATAATTGCTAAGATATCGACGCCCCATCGACCCTTACGGATATCACCGATCATTTCGATTGCCATGGTGATAGCAGTATAAATTCCGATAATATCAATTAGAACTTCTGCCACAATAGGTTGATTAAAACCAAATGCGGAAATAGCTCCAATAATACCCACTAGGAGCACTACAATAAATTTCCATTGGTGCTTGAGCATAATTTTCCCTCCAAAAATCTAGAAATAACGTAACATTACTAGACCAATTTTAGCACGCTTTTTATAAAAGTAAATTATAATCATTCTAATTTAGAAAAAGCAGTCTCCATTTTAGAAACTGCTACTTGGTATTAATTAAACTTTGAGAATTTGTGTCTTTGATTTCCTGAACCTGATAATGATTATCATAAGTATGAACTACATAGTTGAAAGCTTTGATCCATTCACGTCGGGTTAATAATCCTTGAAATATTCCACGATCATCTACTACAGGAAGAAAGGCGTTGTCGACTAATAAATGAAGTTGGGTTTCAAGAGTAGTTTGAACAAAATTAATCTTGTCAAAATCTGTTTGCATCACATCTTGAACTTTCAATTCATTTAATGGATCTATTGAAATTTTGTCTACTTTCAACATTTCATCGGTAATCATTGCTAAGCTCAACAAGCCAACTACTTTTCGATCTTTATCAAGGACGGGTATTTTCGAATATTTGACTTTTGTCAAAATTAAAAAGGCATGATAAAGGGGATTGTCTGCTTGAACAAATGCAATTCGACTGGCTGGAATTAAAAAAGAGCCAGATTTTTCTTCAATTAAATGTTGGATTGACGGTGAAAACATAAAAATGCCTCGCTTTCTCATTTCAGTATACAGGTTAAAATATCTAGAAAAAAGGAAAAGACCTGCAAGTTATGCAGGTCTTATTAGTTTCATCTACTTTGGAGGAGTAAGAATGAATGAAATAAAAAAGTGGGAGTATGTAACAAGTTCTACCTCCTTGCTACGATTTATATACTACAGAGAAATTGTGAACTAAAAATGTTTAAATTCTTATGAAATAGTAAAGAAAGTTATGCGATTTTTTAAAGCAAAAAAGAAAAGCTCACGCAACGCACGTGAGCCGAAAGGGATAGATATGAAATTGACTAGTGAAAGTCAATTCTTTTTATTTTCATTATTTACTTGGAGGAGTATGAATGAAAAACAAAAAAGTTGAGTGTAGTAAAATCTCTTTATTTACTACACTTCTATCATACCCCTTATTTGTGAAAAATGTGTGACGAAATGCTTGGTAAAATTAATTATTGGTAAATAAGTTTTATGGAATGTTTGATTTAGTTGCGTATAATGTATTGAAAGTATTGGAATAACTAGAGAGGAAGAAAGTTGTCTTGAAGAAAATAGGCAAAATTTTATTTCGCTTATTCTTAATATTGCTCGTCGTGTCAGGGCTTGGACTAGGAGGTTATTATGGTTATCAATGGTGGCAAAACCAGGAATTACAAAAAGCACGCCCCACGGTAGTCAAAGCAAAAGATGGTACTAATACCAACGCCGCTTGGCATAAACTGCCTGCATATCAAAAAGAACTGCGTCAGCGCTATTCTTTTATCAATAAGACGGCTAATTATGTCCCCCCAAGAACTTGGGATGGAAAAGATGCAGTTATTCCAGGACTCGTTTCAACTAAAAGCTATAATTTTGAAACTAAAAAGTGGGATACTGCCGATAGCATGACACCGCAAGGAATTACGGTTGCTGGAAAGTACATCTTGATTACCGCTTATGATGGTGCACATAAGCATGCTTCAGTTATTTATGTTTTAGATAAAAAAACGGGTAACTATATCAAAACAGTTCAGGTTAAAGGAAAACCTCACTTAGGGGGGATTGCCTATGATCCAGTTGCGAAGAATATTTGGGTAACCGGGTCGCTTGGTGATAGTTCCGCTTTGATGTCATTTACGTTGAAAACTCTAGAAAAATATAAAGAAAATGAGCATCTTCCTATTGAATACAATAATCAAATTTCAATTCCTAGTATGGAAAGAGCATCTGCTGTAACTTATTATGATGATCAATTATTTGTGGGATTTTTTAATATGTATGGTCACGGTCGAGTTGCAGCCTACTCAATTGCTCGCAGTGGAAAAAATAAGGGCTCAATTACTAATAATGAAATTAGAGCCGTGACGGGGGCCGTCGAATGGTCCGACCCTAGTGGTGAAACCTCTATGGATAAACAGATTCAAGGATTGGCTATTTATGACAATAAAATCTTCCTTAGTCAATCTTATGGAAGTGGAGATTCCAAACTTTATATTTTCCCAACATCTGCATTAAATGCCCTTGATGAAAAAAATGCGGAGCTGGTGATCGATATGCCGCCATATTTGGAACAAATTACCGCATATAAGGGTCAGCTATTGTGTATTTTTGAATCTGGTTCTAAAATTTATGCTAAGCCTCACATAATGATTATGGATAGAATATTATCCTTAAATATTAATGCATTATTTGGTAATTAAAGAAGGAAGGAATTATGGAAATTCAAAAGTACAACAAAAGACGTCTTTTTTGGTTGCGCTTTTCAGGCTGGTTCTGTTTATTACCGGCAAGCGTATATTTAGCAATGTTGCAGAACTCTAGCGCACCATATTCTTATATATTTTTAGCTGAATTGGTTATAATCGTCATTTTTGCGGTATATTTACTATCGACAGCTAAAAGTAGTCATTGGACAAAAGCTGGAAATATAATGAAGTTAATGATTTTTGCAATCATTTTTGTCTCATTGGTTATCTTTATTCCACTTTGCTTTGCATACTATAATTGTCGGAAGCAGAGTATGTAAAGCGCTTTTAGTAAAGAGATTAATGTTAATAGTATTTTGGCTAATTGTTTAAATTTGTTAAAATATTAGGTAAGTGCCTTTTTGCTACTAGTCATTGTAGTAGTATAGGCGTAAGTAAATCTATTGTTACTGAGGGAGAAATATGGAAAGAAAACAAAAAGTTGACTCTCGGGGCAAGCAAGTTGGAATGTTTGTTCTGAAGACAATTATTTACTTTGCTATCCTAATGGCTCTAATTTATTTGTATGAATACAGTGGTCTTAACTCAGTTCACTTTATTTATAACGAATTCTAAGGTAGGTGCTATTGGATGATTAAAGATGTAATTAAGAAGATTGACGAAATAGCAACAAGCGATCCAGATAGAATCGCTTACGACTATCTTGGTCAAACTAACACATACGGTGATCTTAAGAAGCGTTCAGATGCTTGGGCATATAAGATTGCTAGTTTGGATATTCCAGATAAAGCTCCAATCATGATTTGGGGTGGCCAAAACTTTGAAATGGTTGCAAGCTTTTTAGGATGTGTTAAGTCAGGTCATGCTTATATTCCAATCGCTAGTTATTCTAACGCTGAGCGTTTGACCATGATCCAAGATGTGTCTAAGTCAGAAGTAGTTTTAGCAATTGATGAATTGCCAGATATTGATTTGAATGGTGTTCAAGTTGTTAAGCCTGATGAAGTTGAAGATGGAAATTACGATATTGACGAAAAGAACTTCGTTGAGGATGATAATAATTTCTACATTATCTTTACTTCAGGAACTACTGGTAAGCCTAAGGGAGTTCAAATTAGTCATAAGAATTTACTCAGCTTTGTAAACTGGGAATTGACTGATTTTGATTTACCTGAAAATCCTAGTTTTTTGGTTCAAGCTCCATATTCATTTGATTTATCAGTAATGAGCCTTTACCCCGCACTTGTTGCCGGTGGAAAACTAGTAGTCTTACCACACGATGTAACTCAAAACTTTGCGCAATTGTTTGCTACCTTACCTAAGCTTCAATTCAATGTTTGGGTATCTACGCCATCATTTGCACAAATGTGTTTCTTAGATAGAACTTTTGACGGTGAACATCACCCAGATTTAACTCACTTCTTGTTCTGTGGAGAAGAATTACCACACAGTGAAGCAGCAATGCTTAAGAAGAAGTTCCCTAACAGTCATATTTTCAACACTTATGGCCCTACTGAAACTACAGTTGCCGTAACTCAAGTTGAAATTACTGATGAAGTTCTTGAAAAGTACGATCGTTTACCAATTGGTAGAGCTAAGGAAGACACTAGAATTACTATTGATACTTCCAAAGGTGATAAACCAGGTGAAGGTGAAATTATCATTGAAGGTCCTAGTGTTTCTAAGGGTTATATGAATAATCCTGAAAAGACCGAAGCTGCTTTCTTTAAGAAAGATGGCGATAAGTACTTAAGTTATCGTACTGGGGATGCTGGATTCTTTGATGGCGATATGCTCTTTTACCGTGGAAGAATTGACTTCCAAATTAAATTTAACGGTTACCGAATCGAACTTGAAGAAATTAATTTCTATTTAACTAAGAACGATTTAGTTCGTTACGGTGTCGCTGCACCTAAATACAATAAAGACCATACAGTTAAGCAAATTGTGGCTGAAATTGAATTAAAGGACGGCGTTCGTCGTAAGTATTCAGATGCGGAATTAACTAAATTAATTCGTGAAGATCTTGCTAAAAATGTTATGCCTTATATGATTCCACAGCGTTATATATATCGGGATGCATTACCAATTTCACAAAACGGTAAAGTGGATATTAAGGCTGTCATTAAGGAGGTTAATAAGTAGTGAATTTTAATTTCATTAACTTACAACCTTATGCAAATCCACAATACTTCATCTATTTGATGATTGCTTTAATTCCAATGATCATTGGTCTTTATCACGGCAAACGTTTTAAGACTTATGAAGCAATCTTTTCATTGGTATTCTTGTTCTTAATTTTTGATGGTTCTCACTGGCAACAGGGAATAAATTTATTGGTTTATTTAGTATATGAATTTGCCATTACTTTCTTTTATCAGAATTATCGTCAAAAAGAGAATAAAACTTGGGTATTTTATTTAGCCGTAATTTTGGCAATTATACCCCTCTCAATAGTTAAAGTATTGACTGCATTTCCAGTTAATAGTATTCCATTCGTCATTGGATTCTTAGGTATTTCTTACATTACCTTTAAGAATGTCCAAGTAATCATGGAAATGCGAGACGGAGCAATTAAAAAGGTTGATCCTCTCACCTATGCAAGATTCTTACTATTCTTCCCTACGATTTCATCAGGTCCTATTGATCGTTATCGTAGATTTAAAAAGGACTTTGATAAAGCGCCAAGTAGGGATGAATACATTACTGACTTGCAATTTGCGGTTAGATATTTATTCCAAGGATTCTTGTACAAATTTATAATTGGTTGGTTCTTTGGAACATATTGGCTTCCAAAGATCAGCCAAGCCGCACTTCTTGCCGGAAATGCGAATGGTGGTTTGAAGCTTTCATGGTGGGTTGTAGCTTATATGTACTGCTACAGTATGTATTTGTTCTTTGACTTTGCAGGTTATTCATTATTTGCAGTGTCAATTTCCTACTTCATGGGCATTCATACCCCAATGAACTTTAATAAGCCATTTATTTCCAAAAACATCAAAGATTTCTGGAATCGTTGGCATATGACACTTTCATTCTGGTTCCGTGACTACATTTACATGCGCTTTACTTTCTTTGCAATGAAGAAAAAGCTCTTTAAGAATAGAATCAGATTGTCACAAGTATCATATTTCCTATTATTCTTAATAATGGGATTCTGGCACGGACTTACGTGGTATTATATTGTGTATGGTATATTTCATGCCACTGCGATCTGTATCAATGATGCATGGCTAAGATTCAAGAAGAAACACAAGGAACAAATTCCACACAACAAGTTTACGGAATGGTTCGCTATTTTCTTAACTTTCAATGTGGTATGTTTCAGTTTCTTGATTTTCTCCGGATTTCTTAGCCAATTATGGTTCGGATGGCAATAAAATATAGTTTAGTGAATAGAGGTTTTTAATTATGGATACAAAAGCAGAAGTTTTAGATATTTTAAACGATTTAACTGGTGAAGATTTGTCAGATCAAATGGACGAAAACATTTTTGACAATGGTTTGCTTGACTCAATGGCAAATGTTCAAATGCTTTTAAGTTTACAAGAAAAGTTCGGTATTGATGTTCCAGTTTCAGAATTTAACCGTGCTGAATGGGATACCCCAGCTAAGATTGTGGCAAAGGTGGAAAGCTTAGAAAATGAGTAATAAACGCCGGCTGTGGCAAATTTTTGGCCCAGTTCTTTGCGCTTTTATATTGCTGATCATAGTATTCCTTATTCCCTGGGAAAGAACTTTCTCAAAGGATTCTATTTTCCAAGCAGCTAATTCACAGACAACTACTGTCTTCAAGGGTGTAAAAATGAAGCAAGAAGCCTACGAAGATGGCTATGTACCATTTTATGGTTCTAGTGAATTATCCAGAATGGACCCGCTTCACCCAAGCGTAATCGCTGAAAAGTACAAGCGTAATTATCGTCCATTCTTACTTGGTGGGCCAGGTAGTCAAAGCTTGGCTCAATTTGTGGGAATGCAAGGTACTAGTGAACAACTTAAGAATAAAAAAGCTGTCGTCATTATTTCACCACAATGGTTTACAAAACAAGGTCAAAACCCTCAAGCCTTTAGCTTGTACTACTCTCCGCTTCAAACAACTATGTTTTTACTCAAAGCTAAAAACAATAAGGCGGACCGTTATGCAGCCCAACGTTTGCTTGATATGCCAGATATTAAGGCGGGAATTATCAAGTCAGGCTTGAAGAAGATTGCGGCAGGTAAAAAATTATCTAGTTGGGATCGTTTCTTGTTACAAGGTCGTCGTCAAATGTTAGCTAATGAAGATACTTTCTTTAGTTCATTCCAACTTCGTGACCGTGTACAAAAGATTCGTCGAAGAGCTAAGCTTTTACCTGATAAATATTCAGTTGCAGCTTTGAAGAAAGTCGCTGATGAACAAGCAGAAATGCATACTAATTCCAATAATTTGGGAATTGACAACACTTTCTACAGAACGCGTCTTTCTAAAAAGGTGCTAAAGAAGTTAAAGGGTAGTCAACGAAACTTTAACTATACTCAATCTCCTGAATACGGTGATTTCCAATTGATGCTTAACCAATTTGCTAAGCAACACACTAATGTGTTGTTCATTATTCCACCAATTAATGCAAAATGGGCTAAATACACTGGTTTATCTCAATCAATGTATCAAGAATCCGTTGCTAAGATGGAAAAGCAATTGACTAGTCAAGGATTTGAAAACATCGCTGACCTTTCCAAGGATGGTGCTAAGAAGTACTTCATGCAAGATACTATTCACCTTGGTTGGAATGGTTGGATTGCAGTAGACCAAGCGGTTAAACCATTTATGGCATTGCCAAACCGTAAGTATAATTATGATTTGAATAATTACTACTACTCTAAGAATTGGCAAAACAAAACAAACGTTAAAAAAGTAGATTTATCTAATAAAGAACATTTAAAAGACAAGTAGTGCGACAGGCAATTCATCGTCTGGGCATTAAGGGATCTGCTTTAGTAATTAAAGATGGGATTCCATGGTTAAATTATGCTACTGACAATAAGACTGACACTAGTTATTTGATCAATTCTGTGCAAAAATCAATGACTGCGACGATGGTAATGCGTGAGGTAGAAAAGGGTAAGCTTTCACTTGATGATAGTTTAAGTGAGTTTTATCCTACTGTACCTGGTGCAGAGTATGTCAAGATTCGCAATTTATTGAATATGACATCTGGACTTGATATTCAACCTGGTAAAAAGCTAGGCACAAAGAAGTTTATTTCTGATAAAAAGAATATTGACCATGATGTTAAATACACAGTTTTTGATAAAAATATGCTTGGGAAATGGCATTATACCTCTGTGAATTATGTTTACTTATGTGGCATTATGTCGCAACTTGAGAATAAATCTTATGAGCAATTATTCAGAGAAACCTTTATTCAGCCACTGAATTTAAAGCATACTGAATTCTTGTGGTCGAGTAAGGCTAAACTTAAAAAGAGTAATTGGGTGCCAGGGCATGAATATGTCGATGGTGAATTTGTAAGAGTAAAGCATTCTAAAGC
Source organism: uncultured Lactobacillus sp. (assembly GCA_910589675.1). Classification (GTDB taxonomy): domain Bacteria; phylum Bacillota; class Bacilli; order Lactobacillales; family Lactobacillaceae; genus Lactobacillus. The sequence goes on from CAJUTO010000002.1 coordinate 98,872, forward strand.
TGTTAAGGCAGCCCATAATGAATTAGGTGCAGGTTCGATTGTAATGTCAAACCATGATCTAGCAAAAACAATTAAATATATCCTGGCAGGTAATGTATTGACTAAACAAAGTCGTGATATCTTGTTTACTGGAAAGGCTCCAAGTTATTACAATGGTGGTTTCTATAATAAACCACAATTTAAAGTAGCAAATGGTGCTGGTGAAGGTTATTATACCTTTATGCGTTCGACTAAGGATGCACAAACTATGATAGTAATTCAAAATAATCATACGACTAGTGGTAAGTTTGGAGAAATGAAAAAACGTGTCACGAGCATTATGTCGATGTTACTAACAATGGATTAAGGAAGAGCAAGGGAAGCCCTTGCTCTTTTAGTATGTAAGAGTTGTTTTTTAATAATTTGAATGCTAAAATCTTCTTGTACCGTTACTGGTAGTAGTCATTTTCTCCGGTAGCGAAAATGTTATCTTCTATATGTGGTCAGAGGTAACGGTACACACTGTGTGAGCCTAGTTCCGTGTTGGTGGAATTAGGCTTTTTTAGTGCAAAAATTGAACTTTGGGTTAGAATTAGGGGAGAGAATAATTTTTTGGAGGATAAATTATGAGTAGAGCAGAATTAAAGCAAGAGGCAAAGAATCAGCTTCGTGGTAACTGGTTATGGGCTGTGGCCTTATCCTTAGTTGCTTCGATTATTATTTATATAGCCCAAGATATTGTAAATTATGCTCAAACTGGACGTGATCGAGTATATGATGTTATCTATAAATCAATTCATGACACGTTTTATTACACTTATGTTCAAAATCCGTTTTCTACTTGGGGATGGAACTTGTTATCAATTATCTTAAGTTTGTTTATTGGGATGATATTGTGGAGTGTAGCCTATACTATCTTGAAATTTAGAGATAGTGGTGAAACCCCGAATATCTTTAAAGGGATGTTTTCTGCTTTTACCGCAGGTAAATTCCTCTCAACTCTATTAACCTACTTATTGTATGAGATTTTCTTGATGTTATGGTACATCTTATTAGTAATTCCTGGAATTGTAAAATCTTATTCCTATTCCATGACGCCATACATTATGAAAGATTTATATGACTCAGGCAAAACACCTACAGCTACTGAGGCTATTACTAAGAGTCGTGAATTGATGGATGGTCACAAGACTGACTTATTTGTTTTGGATTTGAGTTTTCTTGGATGGGCAATTTTAGGAATTGTAACGGCTGGAATTGGCTTTATCTGGATTACTCCCTATTATCGTCAAACTAAGGCTAATTTCTATCGTAAACTTGCTGGAGATCAATTTCTTAAATAAAATATATTTTTAAGTGTAAAAACATAAAATAAACACCACTTTCTATATAATTTAGGTAGAAGGTGGTGTTTTTTATGGATAAAGAAAAGAAAAAGACGTATCCAGATGAAGAAGTTAGAGGCGATCGGACTAAAAAGGCAACTTTAGTCAATAAGAAAGATGGGTGGGAGAAAAAATGATAGAATTAAGATTTTCCCCACAAGCAAAGAAAAAGTACGCTATATTAACTGGTGCACAAAGAACATTCATAGATCATGGCTTAGATCATCTGAAAATAGATAAATTGGGAATTTCCCGGGAAATGGTAAATGAAGAATTAGGAATGAGAATTCTATTTACTAAAAAGGATAATTTGGTTGTGGTTGATAAAATTATTACTGATGCAGCTCATGATCGGGCTGCTTATCCTGAAGCGCAACAACGAATGATGGATTGGAATAATTAAAAAAGCCCCTTAGGGGCTTTTTATTGCTTATAAATTCCAATCTTTATGGATATTGTTTTGCAAGATTTCATCTAGAAACTTAGATGGTTCTTTGCCGGAATTTTTCAAAGCGGCTTTAACTTCATTTGGAGTAAGCTTATTTACGATGTAATCTTTAAGAGCTTTGTTAGCGAGCTCATTAAAATCAATTCCAGTATCTTCAATATATTTGGTGACTAATGTTTGTGTTGTTTCGTTTAATTCAATTTTTTTCCGTGCCATAATTTCACCTCTAAATAACTTACCTACATTATATCATTTTGCTAAGGATTGACTATTTTTCTAAATTTTGCAGTACTATAATTAAACTTATTATGTAAAAAAGGAAAGAATACAAATGATAGATAGAGTGACTCAAGTATTTGTTTGGCTGAGAAGACGGTCATTTTTTAGAGTAGTACAACGGACACTAGTAATGCTGATGCCGGTGGCAACAATAGGAGCTTATTTTCAATTATTAAAAGATGGTATCTTTTCACCAGATAGTTTGATTTACAATATTTTTAACTTTGATTATACGATGCCAGATGTATTTTGGAATGCTGGAAATGCTGTTAGTGCTGGAATGGTCAAGGTGACTTTTGGGATTTTTGGAATTTATGCGGCTTATTTTTCGGCAGTTTATACCGCTAGATTATACAAAAAAGACTCTACAATGGCAGGGATTGCTTCAGTAATCGTAATCACTTTTTGTTCATATTTAAGTGAATTTAGTCGCTCTAACTCTATGCAGGCTAATTTTTATTCTAGAATTTTGAGTATTAATGGAATCTTACTCGCCTTGTGTGTGGGCTATATTGTGGGTCAAGTATTTCATTTTTTGGGTAAAAATTATGTCCCTTCACGCACTGAACATGTTTTAAGAATCCAACACCGAGCCTGGAACGCCCTCTTGCCTACAATTGCTTCGGTAGCTTTGGGGCTAGTTTTAGGGGTAATTATCTATTTATTCAAAATTAGACTTCTTGATACTTATTACTTTAAGTCAATTATTAGTAGTTTAGAAAATTCAAACAATTTGTTGATAATCATTCTATTAACAATGCTGACATCATTTTTGTGGTGGGGTGGAATTGGTTATCCACTTACTTCACTTACCACCTCTACTAATAGTGGGGCAGCTTTAGCGAATATGAATTATGCCCTTCGTCATGGAAATGCTCAGGATGTCCCATATAAATACTTAGGTAGTTCAATGGTTCACTCTTATGGGATTATGGGGGATGCAAGTATTGTGTTGGCTTTGACAGTTGTAATCTTAATTTATACTCATAATCGAGAAGTTGAAGCGGTAGCTAAAGCAAACTTGCTGCCAGTAGCTTTTGGATCTCCTAACGGCCTATTTATTGGACTACCTATTTTATTAAATCCTATTTATTTATTGCCATGTTTGTTGATCCCTGCCTTGAATGAACTTATTGCAGCTGGGGCAATAAGTTTGCGATTAATTTCTCCAAGTGTATATCCTGTTTTGTCTGGGACGCCAGGAATTTTGATTTCCTTTTTTGGATCTAATGGAAATTGGCCGACTTTCATTTTTACACTTTTACTGTTTACTTTAGATGTAGTGTTGATGATTCCGGTTATTCAAATTGGCCAGCGAATTGCAGAAAAGTTAACTGTCTATGATGAGGAAGAGGATCGTTATGCTAAATAAATCCAATATAAAATGGTTGATTGTAATTTTTGCAATTATGGTGGCTTTATCCATTCCAGCATATTCTTGGATGAAAAAGACCAACCATGATCGAGCAGAGCGCCGTAAATCTTTGGTGTCACCAATTGTAATGGTTCCAGGGTCCAGCGCAACGACTGAGAGATTTAATCCTTTAATTACTCTCTTAAATAAAGATACCCAGCATCCACATAGTGTTTTAAAGGTAAAAGTAAGTACGGATGGCAAATTACATTATTCTGGATCTATTAATCGTGGAGATAATGAACCAATTATTGTGATTGGTTTTGAGAATAATAAAGATGGCTATAATAACATTAAAAAGCAAGCTCAATGGTTAGATATGGCATTTTATCAAGTGTCGCAAACCTACAAGTTTAATAATTTTAAGGCTTTTGGTCACTCCAATGGAGGACTAGTGTGGACATATTGGTTAGAACATTATTATGCAGACTATACTTCCGAAATTAAAATAAAAAGATTGATGACTTTAGCTTCGCCGTTTAATTTTAATGAAAGCAATATTAATCATAAGACCCAGATGTTGAGTGATTTTATTAAATATAAGAAGCGTATTCCTAAATCACTTATTGTTTATTCTTTGACTGGGGGAGAAAGTTATGAATCAGATGGAATTGTTCCTGAAGCTAGTGTGGCTGCGGCTAAGTACGTTTTTCAAAATCAAGTAAAGAGCTTTATGGAAATTACGGTGACTGGTGCGGAGGCTGGACACTCTGATTTGCCACAGAATAAGCAAGTAGTTGAAGTGATGAAGCAATATTTGTTACAAAACAAAGTTCCAAATCCAGTTCCAAAAAATAATATTAATCAAAAACGAATAAAGAAAAGTAAAAAGAAATAAGTAAGAGTCTGAGATTGGTGGCAGACTCTTTTTATATTCGAGTGTTTTTATATTGTTTTCTAGTTATTCAGTGGTACACTTGACGTGTAGAAACTGTTGGCGTATACACGAGTTTTTTCATGTTGCTTGTGAAGCGTCTAAAGTCTTGCCACGACAATATCTAACTTGTTTTAATCAACAACTTTAACAAACTATGAAAAATCTGTGGAAAACTTTTCGAAAAACACTTGCAATCTGTGGAAAACTTGCTATACTATAAATATAAGGTTTAGCACTCAACTAACTAGAGTGCTAAAAATACAATTTGAAGTAGGGAGTGTTTGCGAATATGGCATACTTTAACAATGATTTCGACAACTTATTTAACGAATTGAACAGTTCATTCTTTAATGATGATTTTGGAAAATCAAATGGTTCAATTCCAATTCATTACTCAAGCAATATGAGCGGTGCAACTCCACAAACTATGCAACAAGTTCCTCAAGGACAAAAAGAAAAGCCAATTGGTGTGGACTTAGTAGAACAAGCTAAGAGCAACAAATTTGACCCAGTAATTGGCCGTGACGAACAAATTGACAATGTAATTGAAATCCTTTCAAGAAGAAAGAAGAACAATCCTGTATTAATCGGACCTGCTGGTGTTGGTAAGACTTCTATTGTAGAAGGTTTGGCACAAAGAATTGCAGAAGGCAATGTTCCAGCTAAGATGAAGGATATGCACATTATCGCTGTTAACATTAACGATATGGTTGCAGGTTCTAGTCTTCGTGGTAGCTTTGAAGAAAGATTAAAGAAGGTTATTGACAAGGCTAAGAACGATCCTAACATCGTGTTGTTCATTGATGAATTACACAACATTGTTGGTGCAGGTTCTACTGACTCTGAAACTAACAATGGTGATGCTGCTAACATTTTGAAGCCAGCACTTGCAAGTGGTGACCTTAAGTTAATTGGTGCCACTACTACTAGTGAATATCAAAGAATTGAAAAGGATCCAGCACTTGCTCGTAGATTCCAACCTGTTCAAGTTCCAGAACCTTCAATTCAAGTTGCTATTAAGATTTTGGAAGGTCTTAAGGACAAGTACGAAAAGTTCCACCATGTAAAATATGATGAAGATGCTTTGAAACTTGCTGTTGAATTATCAGAAAGATACATTCCGGATCGTTACTTACCAGACAAGGCAATTGACTTGATGGATGAAGCTGGTGCTAAGAAGGCTCTCTTAGTTGAACCTGCAGATGAAGAAAGTTTACAAACTCACATTCACGCACTTGAAGCTAAGAAGGCTGAAGCTGCTAAAGCAGAAGACTACGATAAGGCTGCTGAACTCAAGAAAGAAATTGACAAATTACAAAAAGAATTAAAGCATGTAGACAAGGTTGAAACTCCAGTTGTAACTGCTAAGGATATTTACCGCATTATTGAACAAAAGACTAATATCCCAATGAGTGAATTACATGCTGACGAAGCTCAAAAGAACTTAGACTTAGCTAAGAAATTAAAGAGCGTAGTTATTGACCAAGACAAGGCAATCGATGTAATCACTGACGCTATTGCTCGTAAGCAAGTATTTAAAGACAGCGACAGACCTACTGGTTCATTCCTTCTTACTGGACCTACTGGTGTTGGTAAGACTGAACTTGCTAAGCAATTAGCAATCAATGTCTTTGGTAACAAGGATCACTTCGTACGTCTTGACATGTCAGAATACCAAGACCAAATGGCTGTTAACAAGTTAATTGGTTCAGCTCCAGGTTACGTTGGTTATGGCGAAGGTGGTCAATTAACTGAAAAAGTTCGTCATCAACCATACAGCTTAATCTTATTCGATGAAATTGAAAAAGCTAACCCACAAGTCTTTAACGCACTTCTCCAAATTATGGATGATGGTCGTTTAACTGACGCACAAGGTAGAACTGTTTCATTCAAGGATACTATTTTGATCATGACTTCAAACGCTGGTTTCTCAGACAAGCTTTTGAAGGATGGTAAGGTAGACCAAGATAAGTTGATCTCAGCTCTTGAAAACTACTTCAGACCTGAATTCTTGAACCGTCTTGATGCTATTGTTCCATTCAACTCATTAAATGAAAAAGACATGGATAAGATTATCGACATTTACTTGAAGAGAATGTCACACATGTTAGCTAAGAAGGGTGTAGAAGTAACTGTATCAGACGAAGCTAAGAAAGTTATCGCTGAAAAAGGTTATGACAAGAAGTTTGGTGCTCGTCCACTTAGAAGAGTTGTAGAACAAGATCTTCAAACTCCAATCGCTAAGTTGATCATGAAGGAACCTGAAACCAAGAAGATCGAATTTACTGCTGACAAGAAGCACTTGTACATGAACGGTAAATCAATCTTAGACTTGGTTGCTCCAGCAGAAGTAGCAGACGGTGAAATTAAAGAACCTAAAGACAAGAAAGTCGAAAAAAAGGCTGACAAATAATTAATAACCAATTTTAACTATTTAAACTAAAAGGATATTCCCCAGGGAATATCCTTTTTTGTTGTCTTCAAACTTGTAACTTATATAATCTCTGGACTTAAACCTTGTATAATAAAGAAATACTAAATAATAAGAGGTAATTATGAAAAATAATAGTCAAGATAAGTTTAATTTAGAAGTCGGAAAAGAATTAAAGATATTGAGGTTAAAGTTGAATTTAACTCAATCTGAGATGGCAAACAATATTATTTCTACGCCAACTTATTCTAAAATAGAACGTGGGGAAGCTCGAATTAGCTTTAATGATTTAGTAAGTATATTAAAGGTGCATCGTATCGATCTTTATAAATTTGTAAAGAAAATAAATGAATCTCATGTTTCAGGTAATGCAATTGAATCATCTTATTTAATTAAATTGGAACTTGAAAAAGCTTTTTATAATAACGATTTGAAAACAGCATTATATTTAAAAGAAGAAGCGATAAAACATTCAGATACTTATATAAAACTATTAGGCTATTTAATTGTCGCGGCTTTACAACATTCTATTGATGAGTTAGATGAAAAAATAAAAAGACAAATAAGACAAATCTTTTTTAAATATGATGAGTTTAATAAATATACTTTAAAGTTGTTTGGAAATGCCATGGGAATATACTCTGTAGAAGAAATGAGTTTCCAATTAAATGTAATACTTTATAAATATTCAGATCCAAGTAGGATTAATCCTGAAACTCAAATTATTATAGCAGGAATATGTACAAATTTTATTTATAATTGTTATGAAAGTAATCATATTGAACTCATTAGTAGGGCAGTCCATTATTTAGATAAACTTCCTAATATTCCACAATTATTTTTTTATAAAACTTTAGGGAAGTATTATATGGCTTTAATAATGAAGAATAAGGATAAAAAGAATTTATTAGAAAAAATTTTGGTAGAAATTGGATATGATAATTTTATATATAAATTAAAAATATTAAAAAAAGATACCGATTAAGTACTCTTTTCTTAGATGGATTTTCTATCTAGAAAAAAATTAAAACTATTGAAAATAAAAATACTATTCTCTTAAAAAGATACATCATATTTATGTTGAAAATTAAATTTTAAGGAAGGATAAGTATGATTGTAGTTGTTTAGTGGCTAACTTTATTAAAAAGCAAGGTATAAACAAAAAAGGGAGAAAAGTATGAAATTGTTATTTAAATTTACGACTGCTGCTATTTTATCTGTATCAGGAGCTAGTGCAGCATTTATGACAGTTGGTAATTGTGCGTCAATTGTTCAGGCAAGTACTTCGTATACTTATGGGGAAAGCCAAATTTATTCCGGTGTCAGTTCTGCGTCTACTAATAGAATTCATGCAACTCATGGATATAAGGTGCATATAAGTCAGGCTTCTGGACAAAGAGTAAGATTTAAAGTTTTCCGTTATGGATCAGAAGTGCATTCTAGAGTAGCAGTAGGACCAACCACTGTAAACTATAGTGGTTTTGGTGATTACTCAGTAAGAGTGTATAATAATAGTCGAAATTCATTAAAAGCTGGAGTATCTATTTCAGCTAATTAAAAAAACGTTGTTGAAGTAGGAGTAATAATGAAAAAGAAATCTAATTTTGCAGCTAAGGATATACTAGAAGTATTTGGATTAGCATTAATATTTTTAGGAATAATTTATGCATTATTTACTTTTGTTTTCAGCAACGATACTGTTTCGGGTCCCTCAATGCAACCTAATTTTGAATCTAATGATCGAGTAATAACTGTACGTCACAGCAAGATCAAACGAGGAGAAATTGTGGTATTAAAAGCTCCTGATGAACCAAATGTTTTATATATTAAAAGGGTAATTGGAATGCCAGGAGATTCTATTCGTTTTCAAAATGACCGATTGTATATTAATGGTCGCAAATACAAAGAGACTTATTTAAATAAAGGCAAAAAATTATATTCTATGGGATCTCTGTATACTGAAAACTTTACTTTACAATCTAAGCATTTAGGTAAAAGAGTACCACGTAATTGCTATTTTGTAATGGGAGATCATCGAAATGTTTCAAAAGATAGTAGAATATTCGGCTATGTAAAGAAATCAAGTATTGTGGGAGTAGTAAAATTGCGTTACTGGCCACTAAATAAAATTACTTGGTATTAAGGATATTCCTCAGGGAATATCCTTTTTTGTTGTCTTCAAACTTGTATAATTATTAATAGGTAAAAAGTTTATTTAGTTTGGGGATAAGAATTATGCATACTAATCGTTTTGAGTTTGCAGTTAAGATCGTTTTGACTATTTTATCAATTATTGATGGCTTAATTGCACTGATTATTAATTTTCCTGGAAAGACGACAGTCTTAGCTGTAATTTATGGATTGCTCTTTTTCATTGCAGCAATTACTTTTTGGTTACTTAAAAGTCAAAAATGGGCTAAACCAGTAATGGAAATTGCTTTAGTTATTACCTTTGTGTTGTCACTTGCTCAATCAATGGCTGGGATCCCCTTGGGAATTCCGACTGATGGTGCAGGGTGGATTATGACGCGAGGAGTGTTATGTGCCCTGCCTGCCATTATTGGATTGATCTACTTCAATCTTGATAGCTTTAAAGATGGTCCTAATGTTCTTTTGGTATTTTTACATTTATTTATTACTTTTGTATTTTCCTATGTTGCGTTTTTGACCATTATGGTACTTGCAGTTAGTGGTGGTTCAATTGCAGGGATGCCGGATTGGGGACAAAATGTGACTATTTGGGGCTTCATTATTCTGGCAATTTTAGATTTAGTTTATATTGTTTTAAACTGGCTCAAGATTTACCGCGGAATGCTCGCCTGGGTGCTCACGGCAATTGTCCTTCTGGGCTGGATTCCATTAGGCTATATGGCTGGTTTTTTGGTCAGCGATTTGTGGTGGTTAATCTTGTTAGCTATTGTGGTTATTTTCACTACTTATTGGAATAATCGAGTTAAAAATGATAATTTTTAGTAAATACCATTAATTTTAGTAATTGACAATTTTCATTAAAATTTTTATAATGAAAAAACAATTCAAGATTAATGAAACGGCGCCTTAGTAAAGTTTCGATTACTAGAGGTGCCTTTTTTGTAAGGAGGCGCAGAATGTGGATAGCGAAGAGAATAAACTGAAACGAGGGCTTAAAAGCCGCCATGTTACGATGATTGCGATTGGAGGTGCCATCGGTACAGGACTGTTTTTGGGTTCTGGTTCGGCTATTCGCAGTGCCGGTCCTTCCATTATATTGTCTTATTTAATCGTTGGGATCATCACGTTTTTCATGATGAGAGCGTTGGGAGAATTAATTTTAGCAGATACTAAAAAACACTCCTTTTTAGATGCAGTTAAGGAATACTTGGGCGATCGCGTAGAATTTGTCGCAGGATGGACTTACTGGGCATGTTGGCTCAGTTTGGCGATGGCTGACTTGACCGCTACAGGGATTTATTTAAAGTATTGGTTCCCATCAATGCCGCAATGGGTTGGACCATTGGTAATTGTTGTGTTATTGATGCTTGTTAATATGGTAAATGTAGGACTCTTTGGTGAACTTGAAAGTTGGTTCTCAATGATTAAAGTTCTTGCCATTGTAGCTTTAATTCTTACTGGAGCTGTACTTTTATTGCTAGGGACAAAAGTAGAAGGTCGTCCAGTATCCCTACTTAATTTAGTAAGTCATGGGGGATTTTTCCCAACTGGAGTTTGGGGCTTCTTTATGTCTTTTCAAATGGTAGTTTTTGCTTTTGTTGGGGTAGAAATTGTGGGGCTTACAGCTGGTGAAACTGCTGATCCCGAAAAGGATATTCCAAAAGCCATTAATACTTTACCAGTTAGAATTGGACTTTTTTATGTAGGATCAATGCTTGCAATTATGTCTGTTTATCCATGGGATCAAATAAAAACGAGTTCTAGTCCATTCGTGCAAGTTTTCGGAGCAATTGGAATTACAGGAGCAGCGGGAATTTTAAACTTTGTTGTTTTAACTGCGGCAATGTCAGCTACTAATAGTGCGATTTTTTCAACTAGTCGTTCACTTTACTCACTAGCTCGTGGCGGAAATGCTCCCAAGAGACTTGGTGAACTAAGCAATAAGGCAGTTCCTAATAACGCTTTAACCACCTCATCACTAATTTTATTTGTTATCGTTATTTTGAATTATTTAATGCCAGCTAAAATTTTTGACATTGTATCTACAGTTTCAACTATCAACTTTGTGGTGGTTTGGATAATTATTATGTGGGCACACATTAAATATCGTCAAAAGAATAAAGATAATCTTGGCAGTTTTAGAATGCCAGGGTATCCACTTACCAGCTGGATTACAATTGTCTTTTATTTTGCAGTGTTAGTAATTTTATTCTTTATTCCTTCTACAAGATTGCCACTTATTTTATCGGCTGTCTTTATTGCAATCTTATGGGGAATCTATGGTTTTGTAGAAAAGCATAAAGCTTAAGGTTAGGATGAATTAGACTATTTCCAGGGAAATAAGTTGAGAGGGATACATTTATGAGTAAGAAGAAGGCGCCCGAGTTAAAACGATCGATGACTGCCGGGCAAATGGAAATGATCTCCCTTGGGGGAGCGATTGGTGTTGGACTGTTTATGGGATCGGCTTCCACAATTAAATGGACTGGTCCATCAGTACTATTGGCTTACATGTTTGTAGGGCTAATTTTATATATCGTTATGCGAGCTTTGGGAGAAATGTTGTACGTGGATCCAGGAACAGGTTCATTTGCGGATTATGCTTCTGAACATGTCCATCCCATTGCAGGGTATTTGGCCGAATGGGCCAACGTTTTTCAATATATCGTAGTTGGTATTTCAGAAGTTGTGGCTACAACCGAATATTTACGTTTTTGGTGGAAGGGAACTTCCGATTGGATTGCTGGAATTATCATTATCGTCTTTTTGCTTTTGGCTAATTTAGCTAGTGCTAAGGCTTATGCAACTTTGGAATTCTGGTTTGCCATGATCAAAGTTGTAACGATTATTTTAATGATTATATTGGGCTTCATGGTTATTTTGTTTGGTTTTGGTAATGGTGGCCATCCAATTGGATTTTCTAACTTGTGGAGTCATGGTGGCTTCTTCACAGGAGGAGTTAAAGGCTTCCTCTTCTCAATGGCCATTATTGTAGGGTCCTATCAGGGAATTGAGTTAATTGGTATTTCTGCAGGAGAAGTTGCTAATCCTCAAAAAGCCATTGTTAAAAGTGTAAAATCTGTTTTATGGCGTATTTTGATTTTCTATGTGGGAGCAATTTTCGTAATTGTTACAATTTATCCATGGGATCAAGTTGCAAGTATTGGTTCTCCATTTGTAAATACTTTTGCAAAAGTAGGAATTACTGCAGCCGCATCTGTAATTAACTTTGTTGTATTGACTGCTGCACTTTCTGGAGCAAACTCTGGGATTTATTCTTCAAGTAGAATGTTATACAAGATGGCTCATGAAGGTGAAGCACCAAAGACTTTCGGATATGTTTCAAAGCATATCGTTCCAAGTCACGCTATTTGGGGAATTACTGGTGGAATTTTCATTGGTTTTATGATCAATGTTTTGATTCAATTCTTTAATAAATCACTCGCTAATATCTTTGTTGTAGTATATAGTTCATCCGTTTTACCAGGGATGGTAGCGTGGTTCGTGATCTTGCTTGCAGAACTTCGTTTTAGAAAGAAGAATCCGCACTTAATGAAGAATCATCCATTTAAGTTACCACTCTATCCATATTCGAATTATTTTGCATTATTGATGTTAACTATCATTGTGATTTTCATGTTTATCAATCCAGATACTCGAATTTCAGTGACTGTCGGGGCTTTATTCTTAATTGCAGCCGCAGTAATTTATGTTATCCGTCACAAAAAACAAAAATAAAATGCACAACAAGCTTATCGTTAAGGTGAGCTTGTTTTTTAGTTGTTTACTATCATTAAAAAGTTTATAATGAACTTATGAAAAATAAGTTAAATTAGGGAGGCTTTTTTATGACAAAACCACTTATTGGAGTTTCCGGTTCTGTGATCATCGATGATGGTGGAATCTTTCCAGGTTATCATCGTAGTTATGTGAATGAAGATTATATTGATTCAGTAGTTAAAAATGGCGGTGTGCCATTCATTATTCCATTTACTGAAGATGATGATGTGATCAAGCAGCAATTAGATAATGTACAAGGATTAATTTTATCTGGAGGTCATGATGTAGATCCTCATCTTTACGATGAAGAACCCGAACAAAAACTGGGTAAAACTTGGCCTGCTCGCGATCGTTTTGATATGCGTTTACTTAAATTAGCTGAAGAAAAGGGAATTCCTGTGTTGGGAATTTGTCGTGGAGCTCAAATTATTAATGTTTATCATGGTGGAACCCTTTATCAAGATCTATCTTATCGTCCAGAGCATACCTTGAAACATATGCAAGGACATGATCCAAGTTTGGCAACTCATGGGATGCAAGTTGAGGAAGACAGTAAATTGGCTTCTATTCTTGGGAAGACTAGCTTCATGGTAAACTCTTTCCACCATCAGTTGATCAATCGTGTAGCGCCTGATTTACGCGGTGTAGCCGTAGCTCCTGATGGCGTTGTAGAAGGAATTGAGAATTCAGCCGGTACAGTGATTGGGGTTCAATGGCACCCAGAAATGATGCATAATAATCCAGAATATAAATTTATTAACAATTTATTTAAGTGGGTTATCGATAACGCAAAATAGAAGGTAATTATGAGCGAAAAAGAAAATGATAAACTAGGCTTTTGGTCCATAGTTTTGTTGGCGATTAATGCGATTATTGGTTCAGGAATTTTCTTGACGCCAGCTAGCGTAGTTCAACAAGCTGGTTCAAGGGCACTCTTGGTATATTTTATTGCAGCTATCTTTGCGGCAGTATTAGCTATTTCTTTTGCGGCAGCTGCTAAATATGTTACCAAATCTGGTGCGGCTTATGCTTATGCCAAGGCTGCTTTTGGTGATAAGATTGGCTTTTATATGGGAATTATGCGTTACTTTTCAGCAAGTATTGCCTGGGGAGTAATGGCAGTTGGGGTTGTTAGATCCACAATTTCAATTTTTGGTGGTAATTCAGAAGACTTTTTAACTGTAACAGTCGGTTTTGTCATTCTGATGTCAATTATCACTGTTATTAATTTATTTGGGCAAAAAGTTGTTAAATACGTAATGAACCTAGCTACGATTGGTAAGTTAGCTGCCTTGGTATTAATCATTGTAGCTGGAGTGATTTTGCTGATTGCGACAGGTGCTTCAAGTAACATGAGTGAAGTTGATACAATCACTCAAAATGGGCACCGCATTGTTCCAACTTTGACCATGACAACTTTTGTAATGGCAATCATGTCAGCTTTTTATGCTTTTACTGGTTTTGAATCAGTTGCTTCTGGGTCAGAGGATATGAAAGATCCACAGAAGAATTTGCCACGTGCGATTCCTCTAGCAATATTTGTAATTGCTGTCATCTATATTGGCGTTGTTGCCGTTGCGATGATTTTGAATCCTAAGGCTTTGATGACAACTCAACAAGTTGTTGCGATTGCTGCAATTTTCAAAAATGAAATCTTAAGAGATATTATTTTGGTGGGTGCCTTGGTTTCCATGTTTGGAATCAACGTTGGCTCTAGCTTCAATGCACCAAGAATTTTGGAAGCCATGGCTCGCGAAAACCAATTGTCTAAATCGTTAACTAAGAGAACTAAGAATAATTTTCCAATTCGGACATTCTTCATCTCGGTTTTGTTGGCAATTTTAATTCCAATGGCCTTTCAATACAGTATGTTTAACTTGATTACTTTGAGTGCGATGGTTAGATTCTTAGGATTTATCATTGTGCCTCTTGCTGTGATTCGTTTTTATCAAGGGAAAAGCAAAGAAGAAATCCTTGATGCAGATAAAAATGTCTGGACCGATGTGGTAATTCCCGTTTTGTCAGTGATTATCGTAATCTTCTTACTCGTTGAATATAACTGGAAAGCTCAATTTGGTGTGGTAGTTAATGGTAAGACAGTCGTTAACTGGTATGCCGTTGCAATGATGATCTTTGGTTTTGTAATTTTGCCATTGTTCATGTCATTTGTTTCCAGATATGAAAGAAAAAACGAAAAATAGAAAAAGTCCCAGTTTTAGCTTACTGGGGCTTTTTTGCTTATAATTAAGGTGAAGAAGGTGAAGTTCATGGAAAAGATAAAGAGAAGGTATTTATTAGTTCTGATGGCTCTTGTGATGGTTTTAATTGCGGGATGTACTATGCAGAAGAGTGAGAAAAAGGCGGATAATATTAGCAAGATTTTGACTAATGAGGCATTTAATAATGTGCTTCTTAATACCAGCGATAGTGATGTAGTTATTCAAACTGGTAAAAATTATCAAGTTAAATATCATGGCAGTAAAAAGATTGAGCCTAGTGTAGAAATTAAGAATGGGCAGCTTTTTGTCAAGCAACGGGGCAATGTCAGTTCTAGGAATAATCTTTCTGAAATAGTAATTACTATTCCTAAAGCTGTTAAATTGACTCAACTGGAGATCAAAGCTGACGAGGGCGACATTACTGCGACTGGAATAAACATGAACTTAGGCCAACTAAAGTCCGAAGAAGGGGATATTACTTTGTGGGATGCCAAGATGACCTCGGGTGAATTAAGTTCTGAAGAAGGCGACATTACGTTGAAGAAGAGCAAGATTGATAAAAACTTGCATGCAAGTTCCAGTGAAGGGGATGTAGCCGTTTCAAGGACTAAGTTTATCGGATATAACTTGTCGACAGAAGAAGGTAGTATTGCTGTTGATGGCAATAGCTACGCAAGTTCTAGTTATAAGAAGCATCCTGATAGCAAGAATATTTTAACTGTAAAGTCTCAAGAAGGAGACATTACAGTTAAATAGAGAATTTATAAAAAAGTCCATCTGTGACCTCTGATTTAACAGGTCCGAATGGACTTTTTCTTAAAGTAATTTAATATTGTCTTCTTCACAAGCTTCGATCATTTCTCGTGGCCAAGTGCTTGCTTGTACTTCACCGATGTGAGCTTTCTTCATGAGCATCATACATAAACGAGATTGACCGATTCCGCCGCCAATGGTGTAAGGAAGTTTTCCTTCTAAAAGCATCTTATGGAATGGTAATTCGGCACGTTCTTCACAGTGGGCCTTCTTTAATTGTTCACGCAAACTTTCCTCACTAACACGAATACCCATACTAGAAATTTCGATTTTTCGTTGAAGAGGTTCATACCAAAACATGATATCACCATTTAATTGCCAGTCATCATAGTCTGGTGCACGACCATCGTGAGGCTCGCCACTACGCTTTAATTTGTCACCAATCTTCATTAAGAAGACAGCCTTTTTCTCTTTGGTAATCTTATCTTCACGTTCTTCTGGAGTAAGTTCAGGCCAGCGATCTTCCAATTCTTGGGTAGTCACAAAAGAAATTTCATCAGCTAAATGGTAAACAGATCCTGGATAACGTTTAGCGACTGCTTTTTCAATTTGCTTAATAGTTTTGAAAATTGTTTCAACAGTAGCCTTTAAAGTTTCTTCGGTGCGTTCTTCTTTGGAAATAATCTTTTCCCAATCCCATTGGTCCACATAAATAGAATGGAAGTTGTCTAAATCTTCGTCGCGGCGAATGGCATTCATGTTAGTGTAAAGACCTTCATGCATCCCAAAACTATATTTCTTAAGTGCCATACGCTTCCACTTAGCCAGTGAGTGCACAATTTCCATTGGTTCTCCTGGCATTGCCTTCATATCAAACCCCACTGGTCGTTCAACTCCGTTCAAGTTGTCGTTTAAACCAGTATCTTTTCCAACAAACATTGGCGCAGACATACGTTGTAAGTTTAAGTTGTTAGATAAGAGATCTTGGAAAGTTTCACGAATATAAACAATTGCAGCTTCAGTATCTCTTACAGTTAAAGTTGGATGGTAATCCTTTGGTAAAATTAATTCCATTTTTAGTTCTCCTTATATGTTTTTGGAGTAAAGAAAAAGCCCTTCATCTCCCTGTTTTCAAGGGACGAAAGGCTTTTTCCGCGGTACCACCCAAATTGTCTATTACATAGACCTACTCAATAGAGCACCATCATGCTCTACCGGTGTGGTAACGTGCCGGTGACGTTTCAACTTACTAAGATTTCAGTGAAATAGCTCAAAGTGTTTTTCGATAATTCAGGGTCTGCCAATTTTCCACTAACATTGACTCACTTAAAGAATGAATTATGTACTCGTCTTTTTCATCGCTCTTTAATTTATTGAAACTAATTTTAAGGGAGAAAAACAAAAAAGGCAAGTACTTTTTTCGTACTTACCTAAAAATTATCGGGAAGACAGGATTCGAACCTGCGACCCCCTGGTCCCAAACCAGGTGCTCTACCAAACTGAGCCACTTCCCGAAGTGTGCACCCTGAAGGATTTGAACCTTCAACCTTCTGATTCGTAGTCAGACACTCTATCCAGTTGCGCTAAGGGCGCGTTACTCAACCTCAATAGTATAACATAAAATTTTATGCTGTCACTAGTATTTTTTAGAAAAAATAAAAAAGACTGCTAAAAGCAGTCAATTTCTTAATAATCGCCATCCATGATAGTATTTTTTACAATCACATAATCTACTAATTTAATGGCATTTAAATCTTTGCCACCAGCGTAAGAAATAGAGGATTGGAGGTCTTCTTGCATTTCATGAAGGGTATCTTTGATTGAACCACGATATGGCACAAGCATTTGCTTACCTTCAACGTTGCGATAGGCCCCCTTTTGTACTTCAGAAGCAGAGCCCCAGTATTGTTTATAAGTCTTACCATCGATCTTAATAATATTTCCCGGGGATTCTTCATGACCTGCAAGCATTGAGCCAATCATAACCATTGTTGCGCCAAAGCGGACAGACTTAGCAATATCACCGTTATGACGAATTCCCCCATCTGCGATCATTGGCTTGCTAGCAGCTTTAGAGCACATTCTAAGCGCTGCTAATTGCCAGCCACCAGTGCCAAAGCCGGTCTTAAGCTTTGTGATGCAAGCTTTACCAGGTCCCACACCAACTTTAGTAGCGTCAGCACCTGCATTTTCTAGTTCACGAACTGCTTCAGGAGTGGCAATATTTCCTGCAGTTAAAAATGAATCAGGCAACTTTTCCTTAATGTAGCGGATCATTTTAATGACGAAAATTGAATGTCCATGAGCGACGTCGATGGTAATGTATTCAGGAATAACATTTTCTTTTACAAGTTGATCAATAAACTTGTATTCATCGTCTTTAATCCCAACGGAGATTGAAGCAAACAATCCTTTTTCATGCATCCGTTTAATAAAGTCAATTCTAGTTTCTGGCTCAAAACGATGCATTACATAATAGTAGCCGTTCTCAGCTAGCCAGACTGCTAGATTTTCATCAATAACGCTCTCCATATTTGCAGGTACTACTGGAATCTTGAATGTTCGGTTTCCAAATTTAACACTAGTATCTGCTTCTTTTCTACTTTTGATAATTCCTTTATTAGGAACTAGTTGAATGTCATCATAGTCAAAGGCTTCCATGCTAAAATAGTTACTCACGCTGGTTGATCTCCCTTTAATTAAATCTATTATCAAACGAGAGTAACTATAAGTTAAAAAATACCTCTTGTCAAGAAAAATAGCGAACTATGCTTTTTGGATAAATAAAGATAATTCGGATTT
Organism: uncultured Lactobacillus sp.; assembly: GCA_910589675.1. GTDB lineage: Bacteria > Bacillota > Bacilli > Lactobacillales > Lactobacillaceae > Lactobacillus. The sequence goes on from CAJUTO010000002.1 coordinate 117,390, forward strand.
CACATTGACTATTATTTTTTTAATTGCTAGAATATCTCACGTAACATTTATAGATATTTTATGAGGTGAAGTTAGAAATGACAGCAGTTGCAGTTGTAGGTAGCCAATGGGGCGATGAAGGTAAAGGAAAGATTACTGACTTTTTAAGTAAAGAAGCTTCAATGGCAGTACGTTCTAATGGTGGAAATAATGCAGGCCACACTATTGATATTGATGGTAAAACTTTTAAAATGCGTCTTATTCCATCCGGAATTTTTGCTGCTAAAGAAGGTGCAGTAATCGGTAACGGAGTTGTAATTAATCCGGAAGTTATGTTTGGTGAACTTGATAACTTGGAAAAAGAAGGAATCGACACCAGCAAGCTTAAGATCTCTAACCGTACCCATATTATTATGCCTTACCATATCCTACAAGATGAATATCAAGAAGAAGCAAAGGGTGACAAGAAGATCGGTACTACCAAGAATGGTATTGGTCCTTGTTACATGGATAAGGCTTCTAGAGTTGGTATCAGAGTTTGTGATTTGCTTGAAAGAGATACTTTTGAAGAAAAATTACGCGCAAATTTAGCTGAAAAGAATGCTTTATTTACTAAGGTTTATGGTAAACCTGCTTTGAAGTTTGAAGACATCTTTGAAAAGTACTTAGAATATGGTCAAAAGATGAAGAAGTACGTTACTGATACCTCTGTGCTTGTTAATGATGCTTTAGACAAAGATGAAAAGGTTCTTTTTGAAGGTGCGCAAGGTGTAATGCTCGATATCGACGAAGGTACCTACCCATACGTAACTTCATCTAATACTATTTCCGGTGGTATTTGCTCCGGAATCGGAATGGGTGCTAACCGTTTAAAGACTGTTATCGGTGTATGTAAGGCTTATACTACTCGTGTTGGTGAAGGCCCATTCCCAACTGAACTTCTTGATGAAGTAGGTGACAGAATTCGTGAAACTGCTCATGAATACGGTACTGTTACTGGTCGTCCACGCCGTGTTGGTTGGTTTGACTCAGTTGCTCTTCGTCACGCTAAGCGTGTTGCCGGTATTAATGGCTTAAGCTTGAATTTGCTTGATGTGTTCTCAGGCTTTGACAAGATCAAGATTGCCACTGCTTATGAACTTGATGGTGAAAAGATTGACTACTATCCAGCAAGTTTGAAGGAATTGTACAGATGTAAGCCAGTTTATGAAGAACTTCCTGCATGGGAAGAAGATATTACCCAAGTGAAGAAGTGGGAAGATCTTCCAGAAAATGCTAAGAAGTTCTTGAATCGTGTTTCAGAATTAGTTGGCGCTCCACTTGTCACTGTTTCAGTGGGTCCTGACCGTGAACAAACTATTGTATTGAAGAATCCATGGGAAATGTAACTTATGCTTGAACGTTATACTCGCCCAGAAATGGGCAAAATTTGGTCCTTAGAAAATAAATATGCTGCTTGGTTGAAGGTGGAAATTGCCGCAACTAATGCTTGGGTAGAACTTGGTGAAGTACCAGAAGCAGATGCTAAGAAAATTGCTGAGAATGCTTCTTTTACAGTTGAACGTGTTTCAGAACTTGAAGCAATTACTCATCATGATGTGGTTGCTTTTACTAGAACCGTTTCTGAAAGTTTAGGTGAAGAAAAGAAGTGGGTTCACTTCGGTTTAACTTCAACTGATGTTGTTGATACTGCACAAGGCTATATTTTAAAGCAAGCTAATGAGATCATTTTGAAAGATTTAGAAGCTTTAAAAGAAACTATTGCTGAAAAAGCTAAGAAGTACAAATACACTGTTGAAATGGGGAGAACTCACGGAGTTCAAGCAGAACCAACCACTTTTGGTTTGAAGCTTGCTCGCTGGTATGCCGAGATTAACCGTGACATTGAACGCTTTAAAGTAGCAGCTAAAGATGTAGAATCTGGCAAGATTTCTGGTGCTGTTGGGACCTTTGCTAATGTGCCACCAGCAGTTGAAACTAGCGTTTTAAAGCAATTAGGCTTAACTCAACAACCAATTACTAGCCAAGTTTTGCCAAGAGATTTACATGCTTACTACATTGCTACTATTGCATTAATTGCAACAAGTATTGAGAACTGGGCTACTGAAATTCGTGGTTTACAAAGAAGTGAAATTCACGAAGTAGAAGAACATTTTAGAGCTGGTCAAAAGGGCTCTTCTGCAATGCCTCACAAGCATAATCCAATTGGTTCAGAGAATCTATGTGGTATGGCAAGAGTCATGCGTGGTTTTATGGTTCCAGCCTATGAAGATGTGGCTTTATGGCATGAAAGAGATATTTCTCATTCAAGCGCTGAACGTGTAATTTTGCCAGATGCAACTATCGGAATTGACTATATGCTTAATCGCTTTAACCGTATTTTGACTAATTTAGATGTTTTCCCAGAAACCATGCTCAAGAATATGGACCGCACTTACGGTTTGATCTATTCACAACGTTTATTGTTGAAATTGATTGATGAAGCTGGCCTTTCTCGTGAAAAAGCATATGATATGGTGCAAAAGCTTGCTAATAAGTCATGGCAAGAACAAACTTCATTTAGAAAATTGGTTGAAGATAGTGAGATTATGAATTATCTTTCAAAGGAAGATCTTAATGATGCCTTTGATTATCACTATCACTTACGCCACGTTGATGAGATTTTTGAAAAACTCGGATTAGAATAGTCGTATATGAATGCAACTGATCAAGTTGCATTTTTTGTAATGTTTTTAATGGAAAGATACTAAAATAACAATAACAAGTTGAACTAAAATAATACAAACAAGCTTCTGTATAGCTTGTTTTTTATTTTACATATTTATATAGATATAAGAAATTTAGCTTGTGTAGACCTTGGTATCGTTGAATTTAAGAAATAAATAATTATCTAAATTAAATAACGATTATTATAATAATGTATTTTAGTATATATTTTTTAAAAAAATAAAAAAATCGAAAATTATTTAACTTTGTATAGTTATTCATAACGGGTGTGATGAAACTTAAAACTATGCATGAGTAGAAAATAACAATGGTTATGTATAGTAATAACATTGTTATTTAATATATATCTTCATAGACATTCCCTTTAACCCTGCTATCCTTATAGATGAAGAGACTTATAGGACTAATTGAATTGAAAAAAGAAACCGACTACTTCTTTTAATCAATTCAAAAAAACATAGCAAATGGTTATTTATAGTAGATTAGGGGATTAGGAAAATGAGAAAGAATATTAAGTTTTTAGCATTATTTGGTGTTGCTGTCGGTTTGATGGCTGGTGGAATGATGAGCAATGAAGTAGGGACTAATGCTTCAGCTCAAGAAGTTAGCGCAGCTACTATTAATATGAGCGCTGCCAAGAAAGCTGGATACACTAAGAGCAGAGTTTTAAAAGCCAATCAAGGTCGTATGTCTGGTTCAGACAAGAATAAGTTAATTAAGGGTTCAATGGCTGGTATGAAGCAAAATAAGTGGATGGACACTGATCCTTCAGATAGAACTCGCATTGTCACTGTAACTAACCTTAGTTGGAATGACAAAATTGAACTCAGCCACTTTACTATGGGCCTTATTAACTCGGCCCGTAGACAAATGGGTAAAAAAGCTTGGACCTATAAGAAGGGTGCTTTGAAGTTTGCAGATCGTACTGCTAAGCAATACTACGACAACAATCGTTCATGCTGGGACTCAGATCACTATGTACCAGGTATTGAACGTGCTGCAAAGCAATCAGGCCTTAACTCAACTGTAGGTCAAGTTTACGAAGACGAAGCAGGGTTACCAATTACTAGTGAATACAATGGTCAAACTCGTAGTATGGCAGCTTTGAAGAACCAAATTTACTTCAATGTAAAGCAAATGATCTTCGGTGGTTACTGGGGTGATGATTCCCAAGTAAACCAAGCTTCAAGATATACGGAATGGCAACACGCTGGTGACTTGCTTGGATTACGTAGCTCACAAGGCTTTGACGCAAAGACTAAGTACTTTGGTGTAAGCTTTAGTGGCTTAAAGAATGATCAAAGTAAGATCAGTGTTCACATGATGGGCGTTGCAAAGCGTTACATCAAGAACTACAAGAAATTTAATAGATAAAGACGGTAGTTCGAAAAATTATAAAGTTTCCTAATCCGAGAGGTTGATGGCTTAGTCCCCATCTAACCTCTATTTTAATTTTTCTGAAAAAGTAATTTCAATAAAATTAGAATTCGCGCAAAAGCTTGCTACCATGCAGAAAATCAGCTATAGTTTTACTAATTTAAAGATTGGGGTTGATGTAATTGAAAAAGATGGCAGTATGGATTGTGCGCTTAATTATTCTACTTGCAGGCTTAGCTTTAGCAGGTTTTATGATTTGGCAATTGTTCACAGGCGCTAGAATGTTAGATTTCGACGTGGAAACTCGTGGTCCATTAATCGTAGTTGTATTCAGCTTATTACTTTTGATTACATTAGGTAGTGCTGTCAGCTTTTTTGCTAATCGTCACATGGCTTCAACCCTTTTCTTGGGCACACTTTTGGCCGTTATGTCCTTTATCTTGTGGATTCGTCATCCTGAACAAGCGGACATTTATCGGTTATACTTTATTTATGGTTTAGTGGTGGGCGTGCTTAGCCCATTCGTTTTAGATCGTGAAAAATAAAGAAGAAGTAAGAATTAATGAAGGAAATTGAAAAATCGTTACGCTACTTTTTTCTGATTATTGCCTTATTATTATCTAGTCAGGTATTTGGCAGTAGCGTTTCACAAAATGGATCGTTTTTTTATGCGATATTTGCCATAATTATTTTTGGTTCAGGCATTACTGGTTTATTTAGAAAATGCGATTTAATTACTGCAGGTTTATGTATCATAATTTTATTAGTAGTGATTGTATTTTGCGTAATTATGCCACAGCTCTGGCCACTTTATTTGCTCTATTTTGCCTATTGTTTAACTGATGGAATTATGTGCATTGTTAGATACAAAAAACGCAAAAATGCTGATGAAGAAAATGAATAAATAAGAATTTTGAATTTGACAGCTGTCTTTTTAGGCAGCTGTTTTCGTGTTATTATTAGTAAGTTAGAAAAGAGGAATAAGGATGATAACGCAAAAACAGCGGAGATTGTGGGCATTTTTAGCTGCTTTAGCATGTGTAATGTGGGGAGTCTCAGGTTTATTTGCTAAAGAGTTATTTAATATAAGCTCAGATATTACACCAATGTGGTTGTCACAAATCAGAATGATCGTCTCGGGCATAATTTTATTAATTGTAGCTGGCATTATGAAACAAAAGCCTATTGCAACAATGAAAAATAAGCGTGATGCTTTAACAATAATTGCCTATGGTGTTTTTGGATTATTACCCGTGCAATTGTTTTATTTTATTGTGGTTCAAAAGGCTAATGCTTCAATTGCGACCATTTTGCAATTTATTGGGCCGTTTTTTGTAATGGGATATTTGGCGATAACCCACAAGCAAGTAATGCGAAAAATGGATATTATTGCATCAATTGCGGCTTTTTTGGGTGTGGTATTACTTGCAACTCATGGAAAGTTTAACAACTTTGCACTGAGTCCTTCAGTACTTTTTTGGGGGTTACTTTCAGCAGTTGGAGTTGCAACCAATACTTTGATTCCAATTGGGGTGTTAAAAAGAGTCTCAAGTCTAGTTGTAACTGGATGGGGACTACTTTCATCAGGAATTTGTTTACTTTTAGTGCATCCCCAAATACCGCACATTCCTAATCAACCTAATGTATGGTGGTGTACGATTGCCGTTATTATCATTGGGACGATTGTGCCATTTCAATTAATGACAAATTCTCTCCGTTTTATTAAACCTTCAACAGCTAGCTTACTAGACGCATTTGAGCCTTTTTCAGCCACAATTGGCTCAGTCTTGGTGTTTGGCTTAGTAATGACAAAAATGGACTGGATTGGTTCAATTTTGGTTGTGGTGGCGGCTATGGCACTGAATGTTTCACCTAAAAAGAAAAAATCAAGAAAAGTTCACCAGCAAGAAAGAGCATAAGTTATGGTAAGTCAAAAACAGCGCAGATTATGGACAATTTTAGCAGCGATTGCAGCTACCATGTGGGGTATTTCTGGTATTATGGCTAAAGCTTTATTTGATATTAGTCCAGCTATTACTCCACTGTGGTTAACGCAAGTGCGTTTAATTACGGCTGGAGTTGTTTTATTGATAGCTGCAGGGATTTCAAAGCAAAAGCCGATTGTGACACTTAAAAATAAGCCTAACGCCTTGGTTATTTTAGCCTACGGCTTATGTGGACTGTTACCAGTTCAACTTTTTTATTTTATTGTAATCAAGCAGGCTAATGCTTCTGTTGCAACTATTTTGCAATTTATTGGGCCATTTTTTGTGATTGGTTTTCTAACTTTTACTCATAAACAAGTTATGCGACGCTTGGATATTTTAGCGGCAATTTTGGCTTTTATGGGCGTCTTTTTGCTGTCAACGCATGGTCACTTTAATCAATTGGCAATTACGCCAGCAGCTTTGTTTTGGGGCCTTTTATCTGCTGTGGGGGAAGCAAGTTATACTTTGATTCCTGTCAATATTGTTAAGAGAGTTTCGAGTATGGTAGTGACTGGATGGGGGATGGTTATGGCAGGATTGGGACTTGTCTTGCTTCATCCGCATTGGCCAGCTATTCCGAATGAACCTAATGTTTGGCTGCTTACAGGATCAATTATTGTAATTGGAACCATCATTCCGTTTCAAGTAATGGCAAATGCCCTACGTTATGTAAAACCAGCAACAGTCAGTTTGCTTGATGCATTTGAGCCGCTTTCTGCAACAGTCGGATCAGTATTGATTTTTAACTTAGTAATGGTGCCCGTTGACTGGATAGGTACATTGTTAGTAATTATTAGTGTATTAGCTTTGAATATCACGCCTAAGAGTAAAATTGAGAAAGTAGATAAAATTGAATAGAGAAAAACCTCATAGTAGTTAACTATAAAAGTAGGCTACTATGAGGTTTTATTGATTATAAAGCGTTTTATTTTACAGCGGTTTCGTCGCTAATGCGATCTTGATGACGTTTAAGGATCATTTCCGCAATGGCATTTGCGACATTGGTGTTTTTAAGAAGTGGACCATGTGAATATGAACCGATGAAATTGCGATAACGTAGTCCTTCAACATGATCTTGAGGATTGTTGCCATAGCCTTCAATCATTTCACCCAAGGGATGAAGCTTGTTAGTGTTATCAAAGTATGTTTGACCTGAGTGGTTTTCAAAAGCGGTAACTTCTCCCCATTCAGTCATGTAACGAGTGTCCCCGATCATACGCTTATCTGCTTTAAAAACAGTATGAAGGGGTAAAATACCTAAACCTTTAATGGTTATACCAGAATTAGTCTTGTAGTAATCGCCCATTAATTGGTAGCCACCACAGATACAGAGCATTGGATTACCACCATTAATGTATTTATCTAAAGTTAACTTGTGGCGTGGTAAGTCCTTGGCCACAACAGTTTGTTCAAAGTCTTGCCCCCCACCGAAGAAGACAAAGTCATAGTCAAAAGCGTTGAATTCATCACCAAGTGAAATATTGTCTACCTGAGTATCATAGCCTTGACGTTTCAACAAAAAGCTGAGGATCTTTACATCACCAGAGTCACCATAAGTGTTCATGAGATCTTCATATAAATAAGCAATCTTAATCAAATTCTCGTTCATCGTTTCTCGTTCCTTGTTTTGATATATAGATTTTAGTATACTCAAAAGCTGATCAATAGGCAAAAAATAAGCCAATCTTAAGATCGGCTTAATTATTTATCTTAGTTATTTTTTTGAGCTGCTAGGTGATTTATTGGTCCCCATTTTGATCCGACTTCAATTGGATGAGAAATTGCATTGTAGGTAAATTCCTTGGCGATCTTAATACTTTCAAGAAGCGGAGTATTTTTGGCAAGTTCTGCCGCAATCACAGCTGATAAGGTGTCGCCAGTACCGTTTACACGGTCAGTCTTAAAGTAAGGCTTAACAAAAGTATGGAATTCACCATCTTCAGTTAACAAAAGATCCACTACTTCGTCGCTACTGCCATCATGACGACCCTTCATGATGACGTTCTTTGCGCCCATCTCTTGAAGCATCTTGGCGCCTTTTTTAACTTCTTCGATATCGTTTAGTTCAAGGCCCGTAAGCTTCTTTTGTTCATAAAAGTTTGGCGTAATCACATCAGCCAGGGGCACTAAGCGGTTGATGAAAGTGTTATAAGAATCATCGTCCATTAAAGTGTTCCCATGTTTGGTTGAAATTACTGGGTCGATAACAATCTTACCAAAATCATATTTTTCTAAATTGTCAGCTACGCAGTTCATAATTTCAGAATCGGCAACCATCCCAGTTTTAGCAGCTTTAATATCAAAATCATCAGCTAAAACATCGAATTGCTTTTGAATGAAGTCAACTGGCATTACTTGTTGGGCATAAATCCCGGTGGTGTTACCAGCAACGGCTGCAGTCAAAAGTCCCATTCCATATACGCCGCGTGCGTAAAAAGAGTGAAGGTCCGCAGGCATTCCTGCACTTCCATCACTGTCGTTTCCTGCGATTGTTACTGCAATTGGTTCTTGAGTCATTAAAGTTGTTCCCCCTTAATTTCTAACTTATATAAAGTATAACTAATAAGTGTGTATTAAGGCAAAAAAATACTTTTATCAAAAGACACAAAACATTAAAATAATAAGAAAACGTTTTCTTAAAGGGAGTCTTGATTTTGGCAGAAAAATATATAATGGCGATTGATGAAGGGACTACATCAACGCGTGCAATGATTATTGATCATGAAGGAAAAGAAGTAGCGAGTTCGCAGAAAGAGTTTCCGCAATATTTTCCTGAACCTGGCTGGGTAGAACACAATGCGGAAGAAATTTGGACGGCAGTCCAAACTACAGTTGCAACCACTTTTATTGATTCAGGAATTCGTCCCGATCAAATTGCAGGTATTGGAATTACTAATCAACGTGAAACTACGGTTATCTGGGATAAAAAAACAGGTCGTCCCATTTATAATGCAATTGTTTGGCAATCACGTCAGACAACAGCTTTAGCAGAAAAATTGAAAAAAGAAGGTTACAGCGAAGAAATCCGTCAAAAAACGGGTCTAGTAATTGATCCATATTTTAGTGCCACAAAAATCAGATGGATTTTGGATCATGTTGAAGGCGCGCAAGAAAAAGCAGAAAAAGGTGAGCTTTTATTTGGAACCATTGATACCTGGCTTCTTTGGAAGTTAACCGATGGAGAAATTCACGTGACTGACTACACCAATGCTTCTAGAACTATGCTTTATAATATTCATGATTTAAAGTGGGATGAAGATATTTTGAAATTGCTTAATATTCCTCACGCGATTTTGCCAGAAGTTAAATCTAATTCTGAAATCTATGGATATACCAAGCCCTATACCTACTTTGGGGGAGAAGTTCCTATTGCAGCAATGGCGGGTGACCAGCAAGCCGCTTTATTTGGGCAACTCGCACTAAAACCAGGGATGGTAAAGAACACATATGGGACTGGGTCATTTATTGTGATGAACACAGGAGACAAGCCAACTGAATCTAACCATAATTTATTAACGACAATTGCTTATGGAATTAACGGTAAAATTAATTATGCTTTGGAAGGATCTGTTTTTGTAGCGGGATCGGCAATCCAATGGTTGCGAGATTCGATGAAGATGATTAAGACTGCTCCTGAATCAGAAGCAGCCGCGTTAAAGTCCGTATCTGAAAATGAAGTTTATGTGGTTCCAGCCTTTACAGGCTTAGGTGCACCTTATTGGGATTCGGAAGCCCGAGGAGCAATTTTTGGTGTTACACGTGGAACAACAAATAATGATTTAATTAAAGCAACTTTACAGTCCTTGGCTTATCAAACTAGGGACGTAATGGATACCATGCAAAAAGATTCCGGAATTGAAATTCCAATTTTACGCGTAGATGGCGGTGCTTCCAACAACAATTACCTAATGCAATTTCAGTCTGATATTTTAAATACTAAAATTGAACGGGCAAAAGTCCTAGAAACTACAGGAATGGGAGTTGCTTTTTTAGCAGGACTAGCTGTGAAATACTGGCAAAATATTGATGAAATCAAGCATATCTTTGTCATTGGACAAGCATTCGAATCACGGATGGGTGAAAATGAACGCGAACGTCTTTATCATGGTTGGCAAAAAGCGGTAAAAGCTACTCAAGTTTTTGCACATGGAGAATAATTATGAAAATGAGAAGCAAGTGCTTCTCGTTTTTTAGTGTGTTTTTTCTGACTATAATAAATGTTATAATAGAAGTTATATGTTAACGTTTACAAAAAACTAAAAGGGGGTGATGTTTTATGCCACATAATCGAATCGTGACTTTAGATGGAGCACTCAATTTTAGAGATATTGGTGGTTATAAAAATGACAAAGGCCAAAGCGTTAAAAGGCCAAAGCGTTAAATGGAACAAAATTTATCGTTCCGATTCACTTAGTTCCTTATCCTATAAAGATAAAATTAAATTAGCTAAATTGCACGTTACTGTTGATTGTGACTTGCGTTCAAGCTATGAAAAGAATTCTTCGCCTGACGATCTTTGGTCAGGAGTAAAATATGTTGATGTTCCTTTATATTCAAATAATGTGAGTGAAGATAAGGGAGAAAATAAACTTTATCGCTTCTTTCACCATATTCCCGACTTTAAAGACAACTTTATTGGTCAGATTTATCAGAGAACTTTGCTTAATTCTCATAGTCAGGATGAATTCGCTAAGGTATTTGCAAATTTACTAGAATTACCAGCAGATGCGGCTTTAGTTTATCATTGTAGCGCGGGAAAGGACCGTACTGGAATGACAACTGCACTAATTCTGATGGCTTTAGGGGTTAGTGATGATATGATCGCCCGCGACTATTTATTAACTAATAAGCTCTATGACTTTGCTGTTTCGCGTAATCTGCCAAGTAATGATGAAATTTCTTCGATGATTGCTAAAATGAACGTAACTAAAGGCGAAGGAACTGCCATTAAAGGTATTACCGAAACCATTCGTCAAGGTTGGGGAAGTTTTGACTCTTTCTTTAAAAAAGAGCTTGGTTTTAGTCAAAGTGATTTAAAACAATTTCGTAAAATGTACTTAGAATAGGGAACGAGTATGGTAACTTTATCAGATGTAGCTAAACAAGCAAATGTGTCAAAAATGACAGTCTCTAGAGTGATTAATCATCCCGAGCAAGTCACTGAGGAGTTGCGAGGACTAGTTGAAGCGGCCATGGTAGAGTTGGATTATCATCCTAATTCAGTAGCTCAAGCTCTAGTTAATAATCGCACTAATGTGGTTAAATTTGTGACTTTAGAAGATATAGATACAACCGAACCCTACTATATGAATCTGCTGTTTGGTTTTGCTCGAGGATTGACAAAAAAGCAGTATGCTTTTCAGTTAGTGACTGATTTGAATAGAATTGAAGAAGGGAGAGCTGATGGTTATCTCATCACCGGATCGAGAACTCATAATTATGAATTATTTGATAAGTTGAAGAAGCCCTTTGTTTTATTTGGTGAAAATCACCGTGGTTATGATTTTGTTGATACTGATAATCAATTAGGTGAAAAAACTGCGACTGAATACGCTTTGTCGCGTCTATATAAACAAATAATTTTTATTGGGTTGGACGTGAAAGAACCATTTGAATATTCTCGTGAAGCTGGATATATCAATACTTTGCAGAAAAATCAGCTAATTCCAAAAATTTATCGAGTAGATAATCATAGCCACGCTGCGCAGAAGGTTATTCAAGATCACTTTAGGGAATTTAAAAAAGATACTTGCTTTATTTGTGCAAGTGATCGAATTGCAATTGGAGTGGTACGTGAATTGGAATATCAAGGTGCAAAGATTCCAGAAGATTTTGGTGTGATTGGATTTGATGGAGTATTTTTAGACCAAGTTTCTAATCCTAAGTTGACAACTATTAAACAACCAATTTTTAAAATGGGTGAATTGCTAGCCAGCATGCTTTTACAAAAGATCGCTCAGTCAGGATCTCCTCAAGGTGAATTACTTCTTGAACCTAAATTAATTAGACGTGAGTCAACGAGATAACAAAAAGACCATTGCCAAGGCAATCGTCTTTTTTTGATACCGGTAACATTCAAATAACTATTGAAAGCGATTGCATAATTCTCTTAGACTTATTTTGGAGGACAAAATTATGAAGAACTGGTACGATAACGCAATAATTTATCAAATTTATCCTAAATCCTTCCAAGATACAAATGGAGATGGAATAGGTGACTTAAATGGTATCAAGAAGCGAATCCCATATTTAAAAAGTTTAGGAGTTAACGCAATCTGGCTCAATCCGGTTTTTGTTTCGCCACAGATCGATAATGGCTATGACGTTTCAAATTATTTTGCAATTGATCCGCAAATGGGAACGATGGCTGATATGGAAAGTTTGATCCATGAATTACACAAAAATGGTATTCATTTAATCATGGATTTCGTGTTAAATCATACTTCTGATCAGCATCCCTGGTTTCAGGATGCAATTAGTGATCCAGAGAGCATTTATCGAGACTATTATATTTTTGCTGGACATGATAATCAGCGCCCAAATAATTGGGGAAGTTTTTTTGGTGGAAGTGTCTGGGAAAAGGATCCTGCTAAAACGGGGCAATTTTACTTTCACTTATTTGATAAAAGAATGCCTGATTTAAACTGGAAAAATCCAGAAGTTCGCCATGCAATGCTTGAAATTGCAGAATTTTGGTTAGAGAAGGGAATCGATGGATTAAGATTGGATGCTTTTATTCATATTGCAAAAGCCGATCTTAGACAGAACTTCCCAACTAAAAATAATGATGACAAACCTGTAATTGCAGAGCCATTTTTTGCTAATTTACCTCAAGTTCAAGAATGGTTGCGACCATTTTGTGAACGGATTAAGCAAGATTACCCTGACACACTTTTGTTAGGAGAAGCGGCTAGTGCGAATGTGAATTTAGCAGTTGATTATACGCAAAAGCAAAATCATTTGATGGATAGCGTCGTTACATTTCGTTATTTTACGGAGGACGAAAGGGACGTTGATCCAAATTTCCCAGGAAATTATCAGCCTAAGAATTTAGATTTGGTACAATTTAAGCAAAATCAAGCTGTTTGGCAACAAACTCTGGCTGGAATTTCACAACCAACACTTTATTGGTCTAATCATGATATGGCACGCCTTAGAACTAGAGTGGCTAAAACTGATACTCAAAACCGCAGTCTGGCGATGCTCATGTACCTGCAGCGCGGAATTCCTATTATTTATTATGGTGAAGAATTAGGACTGAAAAATCTCAAGTTTAATAATATTGAGCAATTTGAGGATCAAACGGTACAAGACTTTGTTGCTCAGGCAATTCAAGCTGGGCTTTCTCAAGAAGAAGCATTAGAAATGGCAAGTAAAACTCATAAAACGCCAGCTCGTGGAGTCATGCCTTGGGATGATGAAGAGAATTACGGCTTCAGTAAAGCTACACCTTGGATTAAAGGTGAAAAGGAGGATGGCTTCACTGTAGCAAATGAAATTGATAATGCTACTTCGATGATTAACTTTTATCGTCAACTAATTCAATTAAAGAAGACGGATCTATTTCAAAAGGGAAGCTACTATTTGCTTGCAACTGATAAAAATTCTTATATTTATCAGCGTGATTATCACCAACAAAGTGCACTTGTGGCAGTTTCTTTATCAAATTCTGAAATTCAAGTCCAAATTCCACAAGACTACAAAAATGAAGAACTTCTTGCAGGAAATTATAAATTAAATAAAGGTCAATTAACATTAGCACCATATTCAGGTGTAGTTTTAAGTAAAAGTGAGGGAGAAAAATGCAATTAGCTGCGTTAAGACACCGAAGTGAGAGCGAAGACTGTTTTATTCTAGATGAAAATCGCGTTCGAGTAAGATTTCATACAGCCAAAGATGATGTAAAAGAAATAATTGTGCATTATGTTGATAATTATTTACCCACTACACAAACTAAGTCGACTAAAATGGAAAAAGTTGGCATCGGGGCGGTTGATGATCATTGGGTAGCCACTTTGGAAGTACCATTTCACCGAATTAAGTATACTTTTGAAGTAATTGGAAATGATGGTAGTCATAAAATTGTCGGTGATCGGGGGATTTATGATTTTAATAAAAAGAATCTTGAAGCCGATGGCAGTTACTTTAGAGTACCTTATTTCCATTTAATTGATATGGACACTACTCCAGAATGGGTAAAGAAAACTGTCTGGTATCAAATTTTTCCAGAACGTTTTGCAAACGGTGATAAATCTAATGATCCGGTAGGTACTAAGCCGTGGAATCCGCAAGATCACCCAACTCGAGATGCATTTTATGGCGGAGACTTACAAGGTGTTCTAGATCATCTAGATTATTTAAAAGAGTTGGGAATCAATGGTATTTATTTCTGCCCGGTTTTTAAAGCTAGTTCGAATCATAAATATGACACAGTCGATTATTTGGATATTGATCCTAACTTTGGGGATAAAGATTTATTTGCAAAAGTTATCAATGAAGCCCATAAACGTGGAATTAAAGTTATGCTGGATGCTGTCTTTAATCATATTGGTGTGAACTCGATGCAATGGCAAGATGTAGTGGAAAATGGACCTAAGTCTCGTTTTGCAGATTGGTTTCATATTAACTCCTATCCTGTTGAACCTTATCATAAACCAACTAAAGATAAGCTTGCACCCTATGAGACATTTGCTTTTGAAAAAACAATGCCTAAGCTCAATACTGCTAATCCTGAGGTACAAGATTATTTGTTAGAAATTGCGACTTATTGGGTGAAGTATTTTGATATTGATGCTTGGCGTCTTGATGTCGCAAATGAGGTAGATCATCATTTTTGGAAGAGATTCCACAAAGCTGTAACTGAAATTAAGCCTGATTTTTATATTGTAGGAGAAATTTGGCATTCAGCTCAGCCATGGCTGAATGGGGATGAATTTTCTGGAGTTATGAATTATCCATTTACTTTACAAGTGGAGGAACACTTCTTTAAGCACACTTTATCAGCTCAAAAATTGGTTGAACAGTTAACAGATCAATTAATGATGTATCGGGATCAAACTAATCAGGCCATGCTTAACACTCTTGATAGTCATGATACTGCACGAATTAAAACGGTTGCTGGTGAAAATGAAGAATTAGCTCTGCAGGCAATGACTTTTATCTTTATGCAAACAGGAAGTCCATGTATCTATTACGGAACTGAAATGGGAATGAGTGGTGACAATGACCCAGATTGTCGCAAGCCGATGGATTGGGATAAAAAATACGGTCCTGTCTGGCAAGAAGTTCATGAATTAGTTGAATTCAGATTGAAGTATGCTTCTACCCTTGGACAAGGAACTACCACCCTTGAAGTAACAAAAGCTGGGGTGATTAAAGTAACACGGAAACGAGAAAATACTATTACTGCATACTTTAATACTACTGGAAAAGACCAAAACTTAACCATTGATCCTCAATTATCTCAAAATTATCAAGATGGGGTTTTAGCTAAAGATGGCTATGCTATCGTAGTTGAGTAGTATTTTTTGAATTGAATAAGTAAGAAAAAAGAAGTCGAGAAGTAATGACTTCTTTTTTTATAACATAATTCTGATACCGTTAACATCCCAAAATATATTGTAAAGCGCTTTCAATAGATCGATAATGAAAGCGTAAACAAATGAGAAACCTGATAGTTTTGGAGAGAGCGAGTATGAAACGAATTTTTGAAGTTGATCCTTGGAGGGTCGAAACACATCAATTCAATTTATTCCAAAGAACTGGGATCATTATAGTTTCAAGATTAACTATCGTGGTCGATTAATTGAAGTTTATATAGATCATCAAGAAATCAAGCTTACTTTAATTGAAGGTCAAACAATTGATGTTTGGGTAAAAGGTGAAAAAGTAACACTAAAAAAAGGTGAGAGTAAATGCTTAAAGGCCTAATTTTTGAAGCTGCCTTTGATAAAAGTATAGATAGAAAGTAGGGGGGAAAATATGGTTGAGGTTGATTTAAACCATATCTATAAAAAATATCCGGGCAATGATTATTATTCAGTAAATGACTTTGATTTACACATTAAGGATAAGGAGTTCATTGTATTTGTTGGTCCTTCCGGATGTGGTAAATCCACTACCTTGAGAATGATTGCCGGACTTGAAGATATTAGTAAAGGTACTTTGGAAATCGATCATAAAGTAATGAATGATGTTGCACCAAAGGATAGAGATATTGCGATGGTGTTTCAGAACTATGCTCTTTATCCTCACATGTCAATTTATGACAATATGGCCTTTGGGTTGAAACTTCGTCATTACAAAAAAGATGATATCGATAAACGGGTAAAGCATGCCGCAAAAATCCTTGGTTTGGAACAATATCTTGATAAAAAACCAGGCGAATTGTCTGGGGGTCAACGCCAGCGTGTGGCTTTGGGACGAGCAATTGTTAGAGATGCGCCAATCTTCTTGATGGACGAACCTCTTTCCAACCTTGATGCTAAGCTTCGTGTTTCGATGCGTGCAGAAATTGCCAAACTTCATCAAAATCTAGGTACAACTACTATTTATGTAACTCACGATCAAACTGAAGCTATGACACTTGCAGATCGGGTAGTTGTAATGTCAGTAGGTGAAGTTCAACAGATTGGTACCCCACTTGAAGTTTATAACAAGCCGGTTAACCAATTTGTGGCTGGTTTTATCGGCTCTCCTCAAATGAACTTCTTTAATGTTCATTATAAGAATGGCCGAATCAGTGATGGGAAAGGTTTGAATATTGAAATTCCAGAAGGTAAGGCCAAGATGCTGGAAGAGAAAGGGTATGGAGATAAAGATTTAATCTTTGGAATCCGTCCAGAAGATATTCACTCCGAGCAAGCCTTTCTTGAAACTTGGCCAAATGCCGTTGTGGAATCAGAAGTTGTTGTATCTGAACTTCTGGGTGCCACAATCCAGCTTTATCAAAAAGTAGATGGAACAGAATTTGTTGCGATTGTTAATGCTCGTGATTATCACGAACCTGGCGACAAAGTGAAGATGGGATTTGACGTAAATAAGGCCCACTTCTTTGACAAAGATACAACAAAGACAATTGTTAATTAATTGTTATCACTAAGCTTACAACCACTTGTAGCAGGTAGCTACAGTTGCTAAGAAATATATAGTTAGATTTTTCAGGAGGAAAAGTCATGAAAATTTGGAAGAAAATCGCTTTAGGGAGTGCCGCAGTTTTGGCCTCAATGTCACTTGCAGCTTGTTCAAATGGATCATCAAATTCATCGTCAAGCAATAGCAAGAGTGCTAATTTAACTTTATGGGTGGATACTGAACAAGTACCATACTACAAGCAAATTGCAAAGGACTTTACTAAGAAAAATAAGAATATCAAAGTTCGTGTTGTTCAAAGTCCTAATGGTTCAGCTAATGCCAAGACTGATGTAGGTAAGGACCCTTCAAAGGCTGCCGATGTATTTGAAGTTCCTAATGATCAATTAGGTCAAATGGCCGAAGCTGGTTATATTAATCCACTTTCACCATCTGATACGAAAGATATCAAGGCAAACTATGTAAGTGTTGCTTCTAAGGGTGTAACTTGGAAGAACAAGATTTATGCATATCCATATGCTCAACAAGCCCAAACTATTTACTACAATAAATCTAAGCTTTCTGCAAATGATGTAAAAGATTGGAAGACTTTAACTTCAAAGGGAGTTGTAGCTACCGACTTTACTAATGCTTATGTAATGTGGCCAGTAATGTTCTCAGCTGGTACAAAGCTTTATGGTAATAGTGGTGAAGACCTGAAGGGTTCAACCTTTAACTCACAAAACGGTGTTAATGCTTTGAAGTGGTATGCAGCCCAAAAGAAGAACAAGGGCGTAATGCAAACTTCAAATGCTTTGAACCAATTAAAGAAGGGTAATGCTCAAGCTATCTTGGACGGTCCTTGGAACGCAGCTAACATTAAGAAGATTTTAGGTAAGAACTTCGCTGTTGCTAAGTATCCTAAGATCGATGTTGGCGGTAAGAGTGTTCAAATGGAAGCATTCCTTGGTATTGAAGGTTTCGCTGTAAACTCACACACTAAGAATGCAAAGGCCGCTTCAGAACTTGCTGCTTACATCACTAACAAGAAGTCACAACTTATCGCTCATAAAGAAGCTGGTCAAATTCCTGTACTTAAGGCTGCTGTAAACTCAAATGCTGTTAAGAGTGATCCAGTTGCTGAAGCAGTAATTGAAATGGCTAAACCTGGTAACTCAGTATTGCAACCTAAGCTTCCACAAATGGCTACATTCTGGAATGATTCTGCACCATTAATCAGTGGTACTTATGATGGTAAGATCAAGCCAAGTCAATACAAGGCTCAACTTACTAAATTATCTAAGGCTATTGAAAAGAAATAGTTGATTGCAAAGTGTAAAAGGTTGGTCTAGAAATTGCTCCAACCTTTTAGCTTAAGAAGGGGAGAAATTATGTTTATAAGAAAAAAGCATGTAGCTCCTAAAGCAACTTATCGTGAAGTATGGTCTAAGGGAAACTTTGCTACCAAACTTTCATTTTTCATTATGGGTAGTAATGCTTTAGAAAACAAACAATGGGCAAAAGGATTTGCACTTTTACTTTCAGAAGTTGTTTTCATCATTTGGTTCATCTTTAGTGGTATTTCTACATTAAGTATGCTCGCTACACTTGGAACAAATAAAACCAAGAAAGTCGTCTATGACGCAGCACAAGGTGTGTATGTGACTAAGCAGCCATCAAACTCAGTGTTGATTTTACTGTTCGGTGTCTTAGCCGTAATGCTTTGTATTGCAATTATTTGTTTGTACATTGTCAACTTAAAATCAACTAGACACAACTACATCTTGAAGCGCGATGGTGAACATATTCCAACTAATATGCAAGAATTAAAGAGCTTGTTTGATAGTAGACTTCATGCTACTTTGATGTTCCTTCCTTTACTTGGAATCTTGTTCTTCACGGTATTGCCAACGATCTTCATGATTTCTATGGCATTTACTAACTATGATCGTCAGCACCCAATTGCCTTTTCTTGGACTGGCTTTCAAGCATTTGGTAATGTGCTTGGCGGTGATTTAGCTGGTACTTTCTTCCCAGTCTTAGGCTGGACTTTGGTTTGGGCAGTGGCTGCTACTGCAACTACTTTCTTCTTTGGAGTTTTGCTGGCTTTGCTTATTGAATCAAAAGGTATTAAGCATAAAAACTTCTGGAGAACAATCTTTGTTATTGTTTGGGCTGTGCCACAATTTGTTTCCTTATTGATGATGGCACAATTCTTAGACTATCAAGGTGCACTTAACAACATCTTGATGAATATTGGATGGATTTCTCATCCAATTCACTTCATTGACAACCAGGCTTCGCCATTGGTTGCTCGAATTACGGTAATCATTGTCAACATGTGGATTGGTATTCCAGTTTCTATGTTAGTTTCAACCGCGATCATTCAAAACTTGCCTCAAGATCAAATTGAAGCTGCTAAGATTGATGGTGCGAATGCTGTACAGATTTTTAGATCAATTACTTTCCCCCAGATTCTATTTGTAATGGCACCATCTCTTATCCAACAATTTATTGGTAACATCAACAACTTCAATGTCATCTTCCTTTTGACGGGTGGTGCACCAATGAATAGTAAATATAACGGTGCTGGATCGACTGACTTATTGGTAACGTGGCTTTATAACTTAACCTTTGGTCAAGAGCAACGATATAATGCCAGTGCTGTATTAGGTATTTTGATCTTTGTGATCAGTGCTGTAGTTTCTCTTGCAGCTTATAGACGTACGAATGCTTTTAAGGAGGGCTAGAAAATGAAGTCTTATAAAAATCAAAGACGGCTCTCACTAATTTTTCGGTATATCTTATTGATTATTTTAGCGATCATCTGGATTTTACCGATTATCTGGATCGTCTTAGCAAGTTTCTCATACAATGATACGGGATTTGTTTCGACATTTTGGCCTGATAAATTTACCCTGCAGAACTATATTGGAATCTTTACGAATCCGCAATATCCTTTTGTTAACTGGATTATCAATACCTTGTTAGTATCCCTTGCATCAATGGTAATCTCAACGTTCTTAACAATTTCGGTTGCTTATGTATTATCAAGATTACGCTTTAAATTTAGAAAGCCGTTCTTACAAATTGCCTTAGTTTTGGGGATGTTCCCAGGATTCATGTCAATGATTGCCTTGTACTACATCTTAAAAGGCTTAAACATGTTAAACCTCTTCGGACTTTTACTTGTTTATGTTGGTGGTGCAGGTCTTGGATTCTATGTTGCTAAAGGATTCTTTGATACTATTCCCCGGGCAATTGATGAAGCTGCAGAAATTGACGGTGCAACTGAATGGCAAGTATTTATTCATATTGGATTGCCATTATCCAAGCCAATGATTGTTTATACTGCCTTGACTGCATTTATTGCTCCATGGACAGACTTCATCTTCTCTGGAATTATCCTTTCTACTTCAGGAAATGCCAAGAATTACACAATTGCTTATGGACTTTATAACATGGTTCACACAGCTAAAGGTAATGCGACGGCATACTTTGCACAGTTCGTTGCGGGATGTGTGATCATCGCAATTCCAATTACAATCCTCTTTATCTTTATGCAAAAATTCTATGTTAACGGAATTACTGCTGGTGCAGATAAAGGTTAATGCAAAAATTAGATACGAAAAAACACTTTGCTTGTTAGAAGCAGAGTGTTTTTTGATGATTAATGTTCAGATTTATTTTTCTCAAGGTATTGAAGTTTTAGAGTGAGCTCGTTCTTTCCAAAATGATGGAGCAGGATATTAAGGATTAATCTGGCAATTCCATAAAGGATAACTATTGCGGAAACAAAAATTGCAAAGGCTAAAGAAGAGGTTAACCCAAGGATGATTAAAATGACACTAGTAATGATGGTAACTGCTAAAGCAAGAGATACTAGAGTTTTAGTTTGAAAGGGATGATCTTTTAGCAGTTGATCAATCGACATCAGAGAACTAAGTAACCGCAATGCAAAGTAGATACCGCTGAAGCCACCAGCTAATAGTAAAAAGATAAAGATGTTCTTGAATTGAAAATAAATTAATGAAATTGTTGCAGCTACGGCAATGATGACCATTATTACTGTAATCCACGGAGCGAGCTTCAAATTATGGAGCTTTTGAAGTTCTTTTAGCTGATGAAATGCTTGAAAGATGTAGTAGAAAACAGCGAAGTCAACTATCAAATTTAGAAAAAGGGGAAAATTTAAAAACCAGAGCGTTAGAATGGCAAAGCCAGCAATTAGAGGAGCGATTGACGAGATGATTTTTAGAAAGTGTTGTGGATTCCAGTGTCGAGAAAACATGTAGATCAGTCCTTTCGTGAAAATATGTTATTTAGATTTTCTATTCTTTTCAGCATAATTAATCATATATCCCATTTCATTTCGTCCACGTTTTTCAGAAAAATGACTAATAATCAATTCAGCTAGACTGTAAAAGATTCCCAGGGAAATAATGATAATTGAAAAAATAATCCAAGAAACAAAACTTAGAACAGTTAAAAGAATTGCGATACAAAGAATAGTCAAAAGCTCAAACTTGAAAAAAGTTTTTACTTTAAGTATGTGATTAGATTGAAATTGGTAAATTCCAAGCACGTCATTCACAAGACAAATTGTAAAGTAGATTCCTGTATATCCTCCGGCTAAGAGAAGAAAGATATTTATATTTTTGTTTTGAAAATAGATTAGTAAAATGAGCTCAATAATACCGAAGGATATGAATAGTACTTTTTGTCTAATATGAAATGTGAAATTATCGAAGCTTTGTAGTTCCATTAGGGTATTAAAGATTTGAAACAAATAATATAGAGTAGCAATATATACAACCATTTTAATGAAGAGGGGCATATTGAAGAGCCACAAAAGTAAAACTGTAAAACCAAAAATTAACAATCCTAATGAAGACACTGCTTCTAGAACTCGGTGTGTTTTACGATGCCGGTAGAACATTTTAATCACTCCCTTAAAAACTAATTTTTATATAATGTTAATACAATAAAAAATAAAAGCAATACTATTTTATTTTCGTGGTAATATAGAATTACAAACGGAATACGAGGTAATCAAGATGCAAAAAATAAACATAACACAGAGTGATATTACCAAGATGGCAGCTGATGCAATCGTCAATGCGGCCAATAATTCTCTTTTGGGAGGAGCGGGCGTCGATGGTGCAATTCATAAAGCTGCTGGCCCAAAGCTTTTAGAAGAGTGTATGACTTTGAACGGATGTAAAACGGATCACGCGAAGATAACTAAGGGTTATAATTTACCTGCTAAGCATGTGATTCATACAGTTGGTCCGATTTATTCGGGCACCGACTTAGATAAACAACTTCTAGCGATGTGCTATAAGAATTCGCTCAATGTAGCTAAAGAAAATAACTTACACAGTATCGTTTTTCCAGCAATTTCAACGGGGGTGTATGGATATCCCGCAGAAGAAGCCGGTGAGATTGCATTTAGCACAGTTAAAAAGTGGCTGAAGAATCATCCCGATTACGACATGGGAGTGACCATGTGTGCTTTTGATCGAGGGATGTATGATCTCTATCAAAAATTAAATGCATAGAAAAATCCACAACTATTTGAATTAGTAGTTGTGGATTTTTGATTATTCTTGATAACTTTTACCCCAAGCAAAAATGAGGACACGCAAGAAGTTAAGTAATAAAGTAAAGCCGGTTACCCAGAAGACGGTAGAGTAGCTTGATAATCCTGAAATGGTTGATCCCATCAACGATCCCAGAACTGCCCCAATTGCTTGGAAAGACTGATTATATGAGAAAATTCGGCCGAAACTTTCGCTTGGCGTGTTCAAAGTAAGCACAGTTTGCGCAGCTGGAAGCATCCCCGCACTGGCGATCCCCAATAAGAATCTTAATCCTGCTAAAACCCAAGGATTATTAGTCAAAGCCATCGGGATGAACTACACCGGCACTAAAGTACCGGGTTTCTGGGAACACTAAGTAGTGTTTAGGATCTTACAGAAGATATTGCTATCTTCATACCTAACTCACGGAACTTAGCTATTTACCACGGCCAGTTCCTGACCACTTAGCGTTGCTTTATGCAAGATATTAACTGCCGCATTAATATCCCGATCATGATGAATCTGACAGTTAGGACAAGTCCATTCCCGAATTTCTAGCGGCTTAGCTCCGCTGTTAAATCCGCACTTGGAACAGATTCTGGAGGTGTTCCGTGGATTTACGGCAATTAATTTCTTACCATATCTTTCACATTTATACTCCAGCATTTGTCTAAACATACTCCAAGAAGCGTTGGCAATTGCTTTGGCTAGACAGTGATTCTTTTGAAGGTTCTTGACTTTCAAATCTTCAATTGCAATCACATCGTATTGCCTAACCAAGTGCGTTGTCAGCTTATGGAGGTAATCTTTGCGTTTGTTGGCGACTTTCTTTTGATAGCTGGCTTTAAGCTGGCGCGCCCTTTGCCAGTTAGAAAAGCTTTCTAAGCTTCTAGGATTAAGGACTTTTTGATTCTTGTCCTGCTCGCAAAGAAGATAGGCCTGATGGCGTCTGCGCGAATATTTGCTCTGCCAGATTCGGCTTTGCTTTTCAGAATAAGTAGCATCAAAAGTAGGGTACTTTAGACCATTTGACAGAATTGCGAAATCAGCTACGCCGACATCAATCCCAACTTGCCTGCCCGTCTTTTTAAGCTTTTCAGGCTCTTTAACCTCTGCTTGAATTGACAGGTAATACTTGCCAGTAGGTTCTAAAGAAACCGTATAGCGTTTAATCTTCACGTCTTTTAGAACCCCCGTCTTGCTGGTTTTAATGTAGCCCAGCTTAGGAAGATAGAGATAGCGTCTTCCAGCAATTTTCACAATAGACT
>CAJUTO010000003.1 GCA_910589675.1 uncultured Lactobacillus sp.
TATTTTTCAAAAAGGGATATTCTTTCTTTAAGGGCTTAAGCAGATAGTTAAGCTTGAACTTGGTTAAGAAAGGCAAATCTTTGTTATTCTTATAGCGCTCGTTCATCATATCGAGCATTCTGTTCCAGACAAAGCGGTCATTGCCAAACATTTGCCAAAGCTGGTTAACCTGAGTTTGATTGGGATAGAGTCTTAATTTTATTCCAGTTAGCACATTTGTTCCCTCCTTTCTTTAAAAATTATAGCAAAGGAAAAGAAGGAAACATAGACTTTAAAAAGAAAGCGATGAAAAGAGCCGTTTTCATCATGGGATTAAAATCCCGTGGTTTCAACGGCAATTTATTCAATAACTATAAAAAAATTTTTGATTTTTATTCAACGATAATAATAATCCTTAATTGGTTTTTGGTTGTGAAGTTAATTGTAAATATATTTCTAATAAAATTATATAAATATTGTTCTTTACTATCGGATAGGGATTCAAAAATAATTTAATGTATAAGCATAATGTTATAATTTAAAGTGAAGCTTAACAGAGAAATAAGATAACAGTTGTGAAAGCGCATTATTTAAGGTATTGCAACATTTCATAAGTAGCAGTAGACTGGAAATAGGATTAAATAATGTACGTTATTATTAGAAGAAATTTCTAATGGTTTTCTCAATGGAGGCGTAATATGAATATTGTCGATTTGGCAAGATTTCAGTTTGCAATGACAACCATATTCCACTTTTTCTTTGTACCATTTTCTATTGGTACAGCGTTTGTCGTTGCAATCATGGAATCTATGTA
Source organism: uncultured Lactobacillus sp. (assembly GCA_910589675.1). Taxonomy (GTDB): domain Bacteria; phylum Bacillota; class Bacilli; order Lactobacillales; family Lactobacillaceae; genus Lactobacillus. The sequence goes on from CAJUTO010000003.1 coordinate 794, forward strand.
TGTAAAGACTGGGAATTCCCAGTACAAAAAAATGACAAAGTTTTGGGGCAATGTTTTCTTGCTTAGCTTTGCCGTGGGAGTAGTTACAGGAATAATTCAAGAATTCCAATTTGGAATGAACTGGTCTGATTATTCAAGATTTATGGGAGATATTTTTGGAGCACCGCTTGCATTTGAAGCTTTGCTTGCTTTCTTTATTGAATCTACCTTTATCGGACTTTGGATGTTTACCTGGAATAAAGTGGGGAAAGGTTTACATCTGTTCTTTATTTGGATGGTCTCATTTGGTACATTAGCTTCCGCGTTTTGGATTTTAACTGCTAATGCCTTTATGCAACACCCAGTAGGCTATTCAATTAAAGGTGGTCGTGCCGTAATGGTTAACTTCGGTGCGTTGATCACTAATCCACAATTAGGCTTTGAATATGGACACGTTATTTTTGGTGCTTTATTGACTGGCTCTACTATTTTTGCCGGTTTAGCTGCCTTTCAACTTCTTAAAAAGCGTACTATTTCAAAAGAAAGTAAGCAAATTTATCATAAAACAATGCGTTTAAGCTTTGTCTTGATGTTTATTTTCTCTATTTTAACTATTGGCTTAGGTGACCTTCAAATGCAATATTTGGTTAAGGAACAACCTATGAAATTTGCAGCTACTGAAGCAGTTATGAAGACCACTGGCGAACGTGCACCATGGAGTGTAATTGCTTTTGTAAATCCAAAAACTCATGAAGTCAAAGGAAACATTGATATTCCTGATATGTTGAGTATTCTTTCTTACCACAAAACTACAGGTTCAGTTAAGGGTATGGAAGAAATCAATAAGGAAATGGAAAAGAAGTACGGCACTAGAATTGCTGGTCACAAGATGAATTACTATGTTCCAGTTAATACTTTATTCTGGAGCTTCCGTTTTATGGCTGGATTCGGCACACTTCTAGCTCTTGTTTCAATTGTTGGTTTAATTATGACTCGCAAAGGTCATGAAACCTTGTATAAGCATCGTTGGTGTCTATGGGTGGTTGCTATTCTGACATTTGCACCATTTATTATGAACACTTGTGGTTGGATGATTACTGAATTTGGTAGACAGCCATGGACTGTGTATGGGGTATTTACAACCGCTCAAAGTGTATCGCCAAATGTTTCGGTAGCATCCCTACTCACATCCAACATTGTCTACTTCTGCTTGTTTACAATATTAGCGATTATCATGATTGCTTTAGTGGTTCGCTACTTGCGTAAGGATCCTGATGATATTGAAAATCAAGAACCTAAATTAGTAGATCCATTTGCAAAGGGGGCCTTCTAAATGTCATTCTTACAGATACTTTGGTTTGGTTTGATCGGCGTTTTATTCGCAGGCTTTTTCTTCCTTGATGGCTTTGACTATGGGGTAGGAATGGCTGTTGAGACGCTGGCTTATAATGAAAAAGAAAAAAGCCAAGTTATTGAAACAATCGGTCCTGTTTGGGATGGAAATGAAGTTTGGCTAATTACTGCCGGAGGTGCGATGTTTGCATCGTTCCCATATTGGTATGCTACTTTATTTTCTGGATATTATTTAATTCTGTTGTTGATCTTATTTGGTTTGATCATTCGTGGGGTATCATTTGAGTTCCGTGCTCAAAGTCCTGAATATCGCAAGCCTTTCTGGGATGCAATGCTTGCCCTTGGAAGTTTAATTGCTGTTTTCTTCTTGGGAGTTATGTTTATCTCAATGATTAAAGGAATGCCTATTGATGCAAATGGTAATATGAAAGCCCAATTCTTTGATTACTTTAATTGGTTCTCAATCGTAGGTGGGATTGCCTTAGTTCTTCTCACTTATTTGCACGGCTTGAACTATATTACTTTAAAAACTAAAGGCCCTATTTCTGATCGTGCCAGAAACTATGCCCAAGCTTTATATTGGGTACTTTATGTTGGTGAAGTGATTTTCGCATTACTTCTTTTATTCCAAACCGACTTTTTGAGAGTTCATCCAATCTTAACTTGGGTATGCCTAGTTTTGATTGTGGGCTTCTCAGTTGCAGCTCATGTTTGCACCTTTAGTGATAAGCAAGGATTGGCCTTTACTTTTAGTGGACTTACCTTAGTTTCATTAGTTGCATTGATCTTTTGTGGATTATTCCCAAGAGTCATGATTTCATCAATTAGCAGTAGTTATGACTTGATGATTCAGAGTGCATCATCATCAAACTACACATTAGTAATCATGACTATTGCAACAGTTATTTTGGTACCATGTATTTTAGCTTATACCATTTGGGCATATTGGATTTTCCGTAAGAGAATTGAAATGCCTAGAGTAGGGGACGGATATTAATGATTGATCGACATCTATTTCAACTTGCAGGTGCTAATTCAATCGCAAAAAGACTTGCAGTACTTGAGGTTCTGCAAGCCTTTTTCATTATTGGACAAGCTGTGGCGTTAAGTATAGTTTTAACCCAGCTATGGCAAGGAAAAAATTTAAATATTGAAATGCTTTTAGTCTTTATTGTTTGTTTTAGCTTTAGACAAATAATTAATTGGCTAAATGAAAAAATACTAGATCATTATTCAAGTAGAGTAAGTGAAGAATTACGAAAAAAGCTTTTACAGAAAGTCTTTGTAGAAGGACAGGCTTTAATTCAAAAACAGGGGACCGGTAGTTTGATTACGATGGCCCTTGATGGGATTGATGAAGTAAGACAATACATCAAGTTAGTTTTCAGTAAAGTTTTAACAATGATGATTGTGCCAATTTTTATTTTTATAGCCATGCTATTTTTGAATTGGCCATCAGCTCTAATTTTGCTTGCAATGTATCCCTTGATTGTTTTGTTCATGATTATTCTTGGCCATGCGGCTCAAGATAAGGCAATTAAGCAATTTGGTAATTTTCAAAAGTTATCTAACAATTTCATTGATTCTTTGCGTGGCATTGATACATTGAAGTATTTAGGATTAAGTAAACGTTACTCTAAGAGTATTTTTAGGTTAAGTGAACGTTTTAGACATCGAACTATGGCAGTTTTAAAAGTAGCAATGCTGTCAACTTTTGCCTTGGATTTTTTCACTACTTTATCGATTGCCGTAATTGCGGTTTATTTGGGATTTGGGCTCATGAATGGCAAGGTTAGTTTATTTCCGGCTTTAGGAATCTTGATCTTGGCTCCTGAATTTTTCTTACCAATCAGAAATTTTGCAGGTGATTTTCACGCAACCTTAAATGGGAAAAATGCCTTTAAGAGGATAAATGAGTTGATTAAATCACCTAAAGAACCTGTGGCTCAGATTAGGCTTCATACTTGGCAAAAAGATGATGAACTTCAAGCCAAAAATATTTGTTTTGATTATGAAAAAGGTGCTGAAATTGGATCAATTAATGTCAAAATAAAGGGCTATGAAAAAGTCGGCATTATTGGGATGAGTGGCTCTGGTAAAACTTCTCTGATTAATCTCTTAAGTGGATTTTTAACACCATCGGATGGTGAGTTTAAAATCCAGAATCATGAAACTAAGACCTTGAATATTCCCGATTGGCATCAACAACTCATCTATATTCCTCAACAGCCCTATGTTTTTACCACGACTTTGAGGAAAAATATTGCCTTTTACACTCCAGATGCCAGTGATGAAGAAATTAAAGAAGCGATCCATGTAATGGGGCTGGATGATTTATTAGCTGAATTACCTAAAGGTCTAGATACAGTGATTGGTCAAGGTAAGCGTGTCTTGTCAGGCGGCCAAGCGCAGCGGATTGCTTTAGCACGAGCATTTTTGGATAAAAAAAGACGAGTCATGATTTTTGATGAACCAACTGCTCACTTAGATATTGAAACGGAAATTGATCTAAAGAAGCGGATGATTCCGTTAATGGAAAATCGACTGGTTTTGTTTGCCACTCATAGACTGCATTGGATTAAGAAGATGGATTATATTTTGGTAATGAATCATGGTCAGCTTGTTGAGCAAGGAACTTATAGCGAATTAACCAAGAAAAATGGCTACTTTACAAGTTTGATGAAACAAATGAGAGGTGAAGAGGATGCTGAATAAAATTCCAATTTTGCGATCTCTAAAAAATGATCATTGGGTAAAGCCATTTTTAAAACGCTATAAAAAGACTTTGATTTTGGCCATTTTTTTAGGAATTTTGACCTTTGTTTGTGGAGCCGGATTGATGTTTTGCGCTGGCTATTTAATTAGTAAAGCTGCAACAATGCCAGAAAATATTTTATTGATCTATGTTCCAATTGTATTAACTAGAGCGTTTGGAATTGCGCGTCCGGCAGTTCGTTATGTTGAAAGACTTGTAAGTCATAATTGGGTTTTGAAAATGACATCCAGTTTTCGAAAAAAACTCTATGATTCATTGGAAGTAGATGCGGTATTTTTCAATAGTAAATATCAATTAGGTGATATTTTGGGACTTTTGGCAGATGATGTAAGTCATATTCAAAATTTATATCTGCGGTCTATTTTCCCCATGTTTGTTGCGTGGGGGCTTTATGCCTTAATTGTAGTGGGATTAGGAATCTTATCACCTTTAATGGGACTATGGATGTTAATCTTATTTGGTTTAATGATTTTTGCTATTCCCTATTGGTCTGTAATTATTAATGGTGCACGTCAAGCTTATGAAAAAGAAGTTCAAGATAAAATCTATGTAGATTTAACCGACAATGTGATGGGGGTTAATGATTGGATTTTATCAGGTCGCAATAAAGAATACTTGCGTTTACATGTGGACAGTGAAAAAGAATGGCTCAAAGTTCATCAAAAAATGAGAAAGTTTGAACGAATGCGCGACTTTCTTTTGCAGATGCTATTTCTTTTAATTGTAGTGAGTTTAATTGTTTGGGCTGGAGCTAAATTTGGTGGTCACTATAGTTCAGCTACTAATTGGATTGCTGCTTTTGTTTTAGCAGTTTTTCCAATGGTAGACGCTTTTGTTCAACTTCCAAGTGCAGCTCAAGAAACTAATATCTATCAAAAGTCTTTGGTTCGTTTAAATAAACTTCCCCAACCTAAAAAAGAAGTTAAGTCCATAGATCTGAAAAAGCCATATGAATTAACTTTGTCTAATGTTCATTACACTTATCCTGGAACTAAAAAAGAAATTTTAAAAGGAATTAATTTAACTATTAAGCCAGCAGAAAGACTGGCAATTCTTGGTAGAAGTGGCTCGGGTAAAAGTACTCTTGCCTCTCTAATTAGGGGTGACCGAAAGCCAACTAGTGGTTCGATAAAGTTGAATGGAGTTGATACTGATAAATTTGGAGATCAAATTACTAAATACATTAGTATCATTAATCAAACGCCGTATCTCTTTAATACCACAATTGCTAATAATCTCCGTTTAGGAAACGAAGATGCAAGTGAAGAACAACTATGGCAAGTATTAAGACGAGTAGGATTGAGCGAAATGGTTCAAGAATTACCTGAGGGCTTAGAAACTAAGGTAGATGAAGCTGGTCTTCGCTTTTCAGGTGGAGAACGTCATCGCTTGGCATTAGCGCGAATTTTATTGCGTGATACTCCCATTGTGCTTCTTGATGAACCAACTGTAGGTCTTGATCCAATTACAGAACAGGCTGTCATTAATACCTTTATTAAGCAGTTAAAAGGTAAAACTCTGATTTGGATTACCCACCACCTGCAGGGAATCGATAAAATGAATCAGGTGATTTTCATTGAAGATGGTAAATTGACCATGGAAGGAACTCCGCAAGAGTTGTGGGAGACAGAACCCCGTTTTCGTGAATTAAAAAAGGCCGATCAGGGCCTTTAAAGTGTTCTAGATAATAATTCCTGTGACATTTTTTTAAGCAGTTTAACAGCCTTATTTGAGGGCAACTCCTTTAAGTTGTTAACCGCTTTTTGAGAAAATTGCTCTGCAATCGCGCGACTTTCTTCAATGGTGTTGCTCGATAAAATTATTTCTTGAATTTGATCAATATCTTCAAGAGTCATTTCACGCTTTTTAGCTAAAATTGGGTCAAGTCTTAAGCGCAAATTGTCATGACTTAAGGCCAGGAGAATGGGTAGTGAATAAACTCCCGTTGCTAAGTCTTCTAGCGTAGGTTTGTTTAATTTTTTGCCACCAGCATAATCTAAAATGTCATCAATCATTTGGAAAGCAATTCCTAGATTTTGGCCAAAGTCAGCCATTAATTGTACCTGATCAAAATCGCCGCCAGCAAAATGAGCTCCTTCTTCACTGGCTAGACTAAATAAAGCGGCAGTTTTACCCTTGATGTCTTTTAGATAATCATCAAAACTTTGATTAATGTTAAAACGCTGGCCCATCTGCCCCAATTCACCATTTAAAATTCGACGCATAGTTTGTGCATTTTTAACTAAAAATTCATGTTCATCAATGGTTTCAAGCATCAGATCAAAGAAATTAGTAAATAGTAAATCACCTGCATACACGGCTACGTCTTTACCAAATCGAGCTTGGATGCTAATATTGCCATGTCTTTTATCAGAATCATCAATAACATCATCATGAATTAAAGTAGCCATATGTAAAATTTCAATCGAAGTAGCTAATTTAATTATTTTAGGAGAATTGGCTAATTCCTTTTTTCCACAGCTTCTAGCGGATAAAATTAAAATTGTAGGACGCAGATATTTTCCGCCACTGTTTGCCATTGTTAGCAAGGCTGATTGAAGACTAGGAATGGGAGCCTTGATTGTTTTTAATAAGTAATCGTTAACTTGGGATAACTGTGAACTAATCAATGGATAAGATTGCCAAGGTTTATAATTATTCATGATGAAATTTCCTTAATTGTTGTAAATACTCAAAATTATGTTTTGAGAGGATGTGTTGTGGATCGATGTCATTAAATGTATTTTTGGAACTTGTTGAAATAAAAGCTAAAACAGCGAGTGTAGCCCCTTTTTTGTTAGGGATGTGCTTTAGTGCATATTATTATCATCACCTAAATTGGACTTTAGCGTTGGTATTCTTTGTAGCAATGTTTTTGTTCAATATGGTGGTTGATATGCTTGATAACTACAGTGATTATTATCATGCCGATAATAAAGCTTACCAACAAAGTACTAACATTATCGGGAGAGAAAACATTTCCCCAAAACTTGTTTTGGGTTTGATGATTAGCTTTACCCTTATTTCAGCTTTATTAGGAATCTGGTTAGTTATCCAAGCAGGATTGCCAGTACTGTGGATGGGAATATTCTGTTTTGCAATTGGATATTTGTATTCCTCTGGTCCCAAACCAATTTCAGGATTGCCCCTAGGAGAATTTGCCTCAGGTTTTACAATGGGTTTTATGATTGTGCTTTTGAGCGTTTATCTAAATACCTATCAAGTCTTTTCTTGGAGCTGGCTAAGCCTAGGCCGGGTATTTTTATTAGCTTTAGCTGATGAATTATGGATTTCTAATTTGATGCTAGCTAATAATTTATGTGATGCAGAAGAGGATGAATCCAATCACAGAACAACGATTATTCACTTTATTGGTAAAAAAGCTGGTTTAGTTGCTTTTAGTGTAAAAAATGTGTTGGCATTTTTAGTTATTATACTATTGCCATTTATTAATATTGCCCCTAAAACAGTGTGGCTAACAGTCTTTATTGTACCTTTCGTTTATAAGCAGAACAAGCTACTAATTCAAAAGCAAGTAAAAAAGGAAACATTTATTACGGCTGTTAAAACATTGCTAGTTGGGTCAATGACTTTTTTAATTACGTATTTCATTGGAATTTTAATCTAGAGTAGAAATGGAGGATTAAATATGAAGAAGATTGTAGTATTAGGTGGAGGTTTTGCTGGAATTAAGACAGTGGTTGAGTTACAAAAAAAGCTCAAAAGAGAAGTGGAGATTGTTCTTGTTGATCGCAATCCTTATCACTGTGAAACGAATCGCTTACCAGAAGTTGCATCCGGTAACCATCCTTACACTCGTATTTCTTATAATTTTACGGATGTTTTAGATGATAAAATGAGCAAATTAATTGTTGATGACGTCACTACTGTAGATTACAAAAATAAGATGGTTCATTTGAAGAATCATGCGGATTTGAAATATGATTACTTAGTCTTGGGCTTAGGCTTTGTTTTGGGTACTTTTGGGATTAGCGGAGTAAAAGAAAATACTTTGCCAATGTACAATACGGAAACAGCTCAAGCAATTCGTGACCATATTTATGCAAAAATGGAAGACTATAAGAAGACCAAAGATCCAAAAGATTTACGCATTGTATTTTGTGGTGCAGGCTTCCAAGCCATTGAACTTGCTGGTGCAATTGCTAGTTCAAGAGATAAATATGCCAAGATTGCTGGAGTTGATCCTGATAAAATTGAAGTTAGAATGATTGATGGATCTCCTAGATTGTTGCCAATGTTTGACGATAAGCAAATGAAATATGCTTTAAGTTTGGTGGATGAAGTAGGAATTAAAATTATTAAACCTGCTAGAATTGAAAAGGTTGAGGCAGATGCAGTTTACTACAAGATGACCTCTGAAAAAGACGAAGAAGATCCACATAAAATTGAGACTAATACTACAATTTGGATGATGGGCTTTAGTGGTAATCCTGTAATTGCGGCTTCAGGCTTTAAACAAAATCGTGGTAGAATCACAGTTACTGAACATTTAACTGTGCCTGAAGACGAAGCAATTTATGCTTTAGGGGATGTGTCAGCTGTTATGGTTCCCGGTAAAAAGTGGCCATGGCCAAATACCGCTCAATTAGCCCTTTCAATGGCTGGTTATGCAGCAAAAGATATCTCTGCACGCGTTTTAGGTCACAGTCGTCCAAATCCATACCGTTATCATGATTTAGGTGTAGACGTTGCAATTGGCGATACCAAGGCTGCTGCTAAGGCTCTTGGCCACAATTACCGTGGCTATTTGGCTTCAGCTTTAAAAAAGATCATTGATGATAAGTCTTTAATGGAAACTGGTGGAATTAAAGAAACATTAGCTGTAGGTAGATTTGATTTGTATCATTAAATCTAATCTACATGAAATAATTAAGATGGATTTCTTTTGAAGAAATTCATCTTTTTTCTTCTTTTCTTTGCTTATAAAATGTAAGATTAGATTAATGATTTTTGAAAGGAAATACTATGAATAAAAATCAAATCTTTCCTGTAGTATATGGGATTATTTCCGCTATCATTTCTTTTATTGCTGTCTTCTTCATTTGTATGCGTAGTTTTCATCTTAATTTGCAGCTGGCGATTTTATTAAGTGGAATCTTTGCTGTTTTCTTTTTTGTCTTGTCCTGGTTTCGCGGACATGCTAGTGTTGAAATTAAACGAATCGTTTATAAATATCATCTAACCGATCAAGATTTGGCTGAAATTACCGGACTTAAGGCAAGTGATTTTCCAATTTATCATGATCAATTGCAGTTGATTTTGCCTAAGCGATATTGGCCAAGAATTTTGAATGCTTTACAAGTATATGAAAAAGAGCATAGCTAAGAACGTGTTATAATGTTTGAATTTGATTTTTAAGGGATGTGAAAAAGTTGAGTTTATTAACTGTAAAAGACTTAAGTCAAAGTTTCATTGATAAAACTTTATATGAAGATGCAAACTTTGTATTGAATAAAGAAGATCATATGGGAGTTACTGGTCAAAATGGGGTAGGTAAGTCTACGTTGATTAAGATTTTGACTGGCGATATTATTCCAGATGAAGGCCAAGTAAAATGGCAAAATAAAGTAAGTGTTGGATATTTAGATCAGTATGCCAAACTTGCGCCCGGAGTCACTATTCGTGGCTTTTTGAGAACAGCTTTTGATGAGTTATACACAAAAGAAAAAGAACTTAACGATCTTTATACTAAATATGCAGAAAATGGTGATGATGCACTTTTAGAAAAGGCAGGCAAAGTTCAAACTTATCTGGAAGAAAATAATTTCTATGATTTAGATACCGAAATTGAACGTGTGGCTTCAGGATTAGGGTTAGCAGATTTAGGTTTTGACCATGATGTGTCTAAATTATCTGGAGGTCAACGTTCTAAGATTATTTTGGCAAAATTACTTCTTCAAAACCCAGATGTTTTGGTTTTAGACGAACCTACTAACTACCTTGATGTTTCCCATATTGATTGGTTAGTGGAATATTTAAACAATTTTGAAGGAGCGTTTCTCGTTGTGAGTCACGATTACGACTTTTTAGGCAGAATTACTAACTGTATTATCGATATCGATTTTGGAACAATTACTCGTTATACGGGAACTTTGAAGCAAGCTCTGCGCCAAAAAGCCGCTAACCGTGAAACTTACTTGAAGGCTTATGCGAACCAGCAACGCAAGATTGCAAAGACTGAGGCTTATATTCGGAAAAATAAGGCCGGTACTCGTGCTAAAAGTGCTAAATCGCGTGAAAAGCAATTGGCCAGAATGGAAGTTTTAACTCCCCCGAAGAATAATCGCCGGGCTAAGTTTGATTTTCCTTATGTTGCGACTGCATCTAATTTGCTTTTGCAAACACAAGATTTAGTTATCGGTTATGATGAGGCCTTAGTCAAAACTGCCTTTAATTTTTCGGTGGGTGGAAGTGAAAAAGTTGCAATTACTGGTTTTAACGGAATTGGTAAGACTACTCTGCTTAAAACTTTATTGGGGCAACTTAAGCCGATTTATGGCAATTATGAATTATCAGTAACAGCTAAATTGGCTTATTTTAAGCAGGATTTGACTTGGCCTAACAATAATATGACGCCACTTCAATATTTGCAGGAAGAATTCGAACGTAAGAAACCGAAAGAATTACGTCAAGCTTTAGCAAAAATGGGCTTAACTGCACAACAAGCCATGAGTCCACTTAAAGAGCTTTCTGGTGGAGAACAAGAAAAAGTTAAACTAGCTAAGATGCAATTTGAACCAGCAAACTTGCTCTTCTTGGATGAGCCAACTAATCACCTTGATAACGATACCAAGGATGCTTTAAGAAAGGCGATTGTAAATTTCCCGGGAGGTGTCATTATCGTTAGTCACGAGCGCGATTTCTTCCGCGGAGATTGGGTAGACAAGACTATTGATTTAGAAAAGTTGAATTAATTTTGTAGGTAAAATTATGGCTAACAAACATGATGCGAAGTTTTATCAAGAGATACTAGATATCTGTTTACTGGCTGGGCGTTTAATGATCGAAGGCGGTAGCGAAATGTACCGTGTGGAAGATACGATGCTCAGAATTGCAAAAAATGCCGGTGTAGATGATCCTCGAGTTTTTGCCACACCAACTTGTGTGTTTATGAGTTTAGATGGGGGAAACTTGTCCCAGATGAAGCAAATTCGTGATCGAAACATTAATTTAGAATTGGTGGATCGAGTAAATGAATTGTCGCGTGAATTTGCTAATAAAAAAATAGATTTGATCCAATTGCATAACAAGATAGCAAACGTGGAAACTAAGACGCCTGCTTTTCCTTTATGGATGCAAGTAATAGGAGCTGCAGTCTTAAGTTCAACCTTAATGGTACTTTTTATGGATGATTATGATTGGATTGACTTTCCGGCAGCTGCTCTAGTTGGTGCATTAGGGTACTTAGCCTATGTTTACTTCAAACGCTTTACTAAAGTACGATTTTTGTCTGAATTAATTGCAGCCATAGTGATGAGCATTATTGCGATTATTATCAAAGTATTATTTCCGCAAACCATTGTAGATAATATTTTAATTGGGGCGCTGATGACCTTAGTTCCGGGGCTGGCTTTTACTAATGCCTTGCGAGATTTGTTCATGGGGGACTTGTTATCCGGGATTGTAAGATTATTTGAAGCCACTTTAACGGCAATTGCCTTAGGCGGTGGTGTAGCGATTGTGATTAAGTTTATGGGAGCGTAAAGATGCCAATATACATGCAGATTATTATTAATATTGTCTTTTCCTATGTTGCTTCAGTGGGATTTGCGCTGACGATCAATGTGCCACACCGCGCCTTGAATCTTGCAGGAATTAGTGGAACCGTTGGCTGGATGGTGTGCTGGTTTATTACTAAAGCTCAAATGGGAAGAATGTTGTCTAACTTAATGGGCGCATTTGTGATTGGAATCTTGGGTTTGTTTTTTGCTCGGATTAAAAAATGCCCAGTGACAGTTTTTAATATTCCGGCCTTAGTTCCGCTTGTGCCAGGCGTGCCAGCTTATCAAGCAGTGCGAGCTCTCGTAAATGGCAATGTATTTGACGCAGAAGCTTCGTTTTTACGGGTTGGAATTGTAACGTGTTCGATTGCTTTAGGAATTTTACTTGCCACCATGTTTACTGAAATGTTCTACCGAGTTAAAAAGTTTTACAAGAAGCGCAAAATTAAGCTATAATACTAATGACGAGTCGAGAAAAACAACGCGAGATGCGGATATTTTTGAGATAGAGGACATCTACTTTAAATAGCAGGCACGGGAAGTGCTGATGTTGGACAACCCTGATGTGAACAGGAAGTGTCCACATATTTTCTTTTGAAAATGTGCCTTGAGTTAAAAGACCAGGAACTTTATGGTTCTTGGTCTTTTTTAGTTGATGTACAAGGCTTGCTATTCTTTTTGGTTGGAATATAATTATGTGCAAAATAATTAGATGAGTGCGTGGTGATTCCAAATGAGAAGAAAATTTTTAAAGATATTAGCTATCTGTTTGAGTATTTTGATGGTAATTGATAGTGCCTTATATATTTTTTTAGATTTTGAGTGTATCGATGCTCTACTTAAGTTGATAGGTACTAAATCTCTTATCAGCATAATCTTTAGGTGGATCATAATTGGAGTGGCTCTTGCAGCGTGCATCTTTGTGATCAAGTTTAATAAGACTGATGGTTATTCAATTAAGAATCCCGACCGACGCAAATATAAGTAAAAAGACCAGGAACTTTATTGTTCTTGGTCTTTTTTAGTTGATATACAAGGCTTGACGTCCTTGCTGGTTGTAACTGGCTTCGATATTATTCCATGAGACGGCTCTATTTTTAACTCCATACGGGTCATTTACGTAGACTAGGCGCTTCTTTTTATCATAACCTGTAATCACACAGGCATGAGAAGAGGGCGTTACATGGACATTTCCTTGCTTCGTTTTCCAAGTTTGCATGTCATTGACCTTATTAAAATGCAAGGTAGTAATAATCATCACGGGATGCCCGCTTGAAACGAGGCTAAGAATATGAGTGAAACTGGAGCCGGTTGTGTTTTGAATGCGGTCAGTGTACTTGTGCGCAACATTATAGAGCGGTTCGTTATAAACGCACCAGCCGGCATTGGCCACACTCATATAACCGACAAAGCCCTCATGAGGATTGCCTCGATATTGTCCATCATCAGTAAAGGATGAAACATGCTTGATGTTTTGTGCAAGTTTATCCTTTGAAACATTGATGTGATAATAGTTTAAAAGCATGGAGAGGGATGTCACTTCGCATCCATTAGGCAAGTCAGGAAGTTGTTTTTCTAAAGGAACATTCAATTCTTGCCTTGGCTTCATCGTGATCCACCCCCAATTTTTCTTAATTTTGTTAAAATTGAGAAAAATTCCCAGAAATCCGATTGCCAGAATGATGCAGAGAATATTAATCCAATTTTTATTGCGTGATTTTCTCATTTGAGATCTTGTTTTTGTTTCCATGTTTAGTATTGAAGCACATTTTATATATTTTTGAAACGACTTATAGTTGTATTTAGCTTAAAAGTTGAGTAAGGTAATACTTAGAAAAACTCAAATTTAGATCAAAGGACAATACGTTTTGGAAATTAATTTAAAAGACTTAATTGATAAGATTGAAAATCAAGAATACATTCAAGATCTTGAAACTATAAAATATGCAGATGTAAGCAAGTCAAAGAAGAAGCTGAAGGTTTATACTGACAAGATGGTTAAAGAGGTAGTGGCTGCCTTTAAGCATGATTCCTTAGTTCAAACTCAGCTTGCTTTAACTGGGCGAAGACCGGTGACTTTTGCCCTGGAAACGAATATCATCAACTTGCCTTATAGTAACTATAAAAAGATCTCCAACTTTTTTGACGAAGGTGTGGATTATGCCTTGAATGTTTATTTTGAAACTCGTTCAGAATATATAAATGTTTCTCATTTTCGAATTGATCAAATTGCGACTGAAAAGCAAATTGAAGCTGATCCAGAAGCGATCAGTAATATGATGGTTGATGCAATTATGGATAAGTTGCAAGTGATTCGTGAATATAAGAAACCTGAAAAAACAACAGCCAAAAAAACAACAACTAAGAAAACTACTACTAAAAAGAAAGCAACTAAAAAAAGTAAATAAAGTAAAAAGCAATTCTTAGAATTGCTTTTTTCTATACAATGAGATTTTGTATTTAGATTAATCATTATACTTTTGCCAAAAATATCTAAAATTTGACCTTAACTGCTATGGAAAATGTATAGTATTGTATAAGCTAAGTACACTCGGCTTCGGGCTATTTCACCTCTGCCTTTTCTTCCTTACTGCCGTTATGTGCCTTTCACACAGATGCCTTCTTTGCACTGCATCGAGACAGGTTTTCCAACTTAAGCTAAAAGCTCTCACCGCATTGACCTGTTAGGACAGTTTCTTTACTGGACTCTTCTTAGCTACTCATCCAGCTTGGGGATTAGCCAGCCCCCTAATAATTAATACTTTGGTTTTTATTAAACTGTCTGTTTTTCAGTGCGGCTTTTTTCTTTGTACCATTTGCTTTCTAAGTACTGGTACAGATTGATCGAGGCGTTTTCGTCACGGTCAAGTTCAGCCCCGCACTGATAACAGATGTATTCATTATGCTTGGTATGATGCTTCTTATTGCCCCATAGGGTGATCTTTTCATCGCCGGTCTTGCGATACTGGCATTTAGAGCAGATTTGCGTTGAAGGATAGAGCCTATCGGCAACGATCAGTTCATTGGGGTACTGCTCGCACTTGTAGGTCAAGACATGTCTGAACGCACCAAACATTGAGCGATGCAAGCCTTTTGAGGATATGCCCATCTTCATATGCTTAACGTCAAGGTCTTCAATGATGATTCGCTCGTACTTTTGACAAAGTTTAAGAACCAGTTTTTGCAGGAAATCGTTTTGAATATTGACTACTCGACTGTAATCACGCTGGAGCTTGGTTTTCGTCTCTAGGTAATTGTGGCTGCCAATATTCTTTTTATCAAATTTACGTTTTCTTGCCAGAAGGCGCTGGTAGTGCTTGATCCGCTCATAGTAGAACTTCAGCTGCTTCATATTCAGATCAATCACCTGATGTTGGCCGTCATAAAGATTGTAATGATTAACGTTAAGATCAATCCCTGCTGTGCCTTTAAATTCGGTATTGCTTTTCAGTTTTTCTTTAGGAATGATATAGGGAACAGCTACGTAGTATCTGCCCTTTTCCATGTAGAAAGATACGGTACCAGTAGGATAGTCTAAAAACTCCTGCCGAGTTTTCAAAACCAGATTGCCGTGCTTTTTGTCTTTTCTGCCTTTGGCAACGGTAATCGTCTTACCGCTTAGCTTAAAGCTTTTTGCAGGGAGCTTGAAGCCCTGGCGAGGATTGCGCTTGCTTCTAAATTTTGGCTTCCCCCAATCTGGCATCGCCTTATTAATAAAATTGCTCATCGCATTATCGTAGTCGGTCATCGCCATTAATGCAATCTTGGACGGATACTGGTATTCCCAAGCTTTCTTATCATGATTAATCTGCTTTTTGGTTCTGATCAGTGTCGGATACTTAGAGCAAAAGTCTTTAGCCTTAACTTTCATACCAAGTTTGGCATAATAAGTTTTTTCGTAGCGATAGCGCTGATAAGCATGGTCGCTTTCGTCTTTGTACTGATTCCAGATGTATCTGCGATAATCGCAGTAGCTTTGAAAACGCACCTGATCAGCTTTGCTAGGGTATAAACGGTAGACCAGCGTTCTAATAAACGCGTTTTCAGTTTTCTTGTCGCTTTGTCTTTTCATCTTTTCACCTCCTTTTTCAGTACAACGCTGCTATCTCTTTAAGTTAAGATCATTTTTAATCTTATTTTTGTATCTGCGCAAGCCATAAAGACGGCAAGAAAAAACGTGAATAATTGAGATTAAATCGTTTACTAGCTCTTTATCCGGCGATGTATCTTGATGGTTTAAAACAATAATTTTGCAGTCGTGCCATTCACAGAACTTCTTAAAGAAATCAAAGCCAAAACGGATAAAACGATCTTGATAGGTAACGTAGATGCAGGCGATCTTATTTTGATCCACTTCCTTGATCAGCTTCAGCAATTTAGGCCTTTTGTAATTAAGACCTGATCCTATCTCGCCAATATATTCATCTGCAATAACTCCACGAGCGTTGATGAATTGACGAAGATAATCCATTTGATCTTTTAGATCATCTTTTTGTCCCGCAGATGAAACACGAGCATAGGCGATTATTTTTCGCTTGGGATTATGCGCCTCTGTTTTTCCAAGTAGCCCGTCTAATTCGGATTTATAGTAGAACCTGCGGTTATTGACTAGATTACGATGCGCCTTGAATTTATTTTTACGATCCCAGTCCTGCAAGGTATGGACCGTTATACCAAGGTATTTGGCTGCCTGTCCGACAGATAGAATTTCATTATTTTCAGACATAGAAAAAGCTCACCTCTTTTCAAGATGAACTCATTGTACTATATGTTACTACACATAACTAGATGATTAAGTATGATTTTTAACACTAGTGATTAACTCTAAACAAAAAAGAAGCTCATCGAGCTTCTTTTTATTGTTCCTCATGAAAGTCAGTAAGACGATTGCTGTTTTGATAATAGAAGAAATCTTCAAAATCAGCACTCTTAATGACTCCTCGTTGAATGGTAGGATTGATGGTATTGGCATCATCAGGGTAAGGAGTAGGAAATCCCAAGTTCATGTAATTTTTGTTAATGGTATAGCGGAAATAATGCTTTACCTCATTATTCCATCCACAATTCGTGTAAAGTTCGTCGATGTGCTTTTCGACTAAGCTAGCTAAATTAGCTATAAAAGTATCAATCCAAACTTTCAAATCATCTTGCTTTTCTTTAGATAAATTATCAAATGAAGCTCTAAATTTAACGCCAGGGTACATTGCATTAAAGGAGGTACTCCGAATAGCTAATTTGATAATTTCGGCCGAGCGTACTAATTTACCTTCTCCAAAAATGTAAAGAGGGGTGTAATAATCTGCATGATAGACTGCCATTTCTACAAAAGACAAGGCAATCTTCTTTTGCAAAACACTCCCTTTTAAATAGACATCCCCAATTAAAGTGGCAATATCCTGCAAAATATCAGAATTTTCAGCCCACTCAATCATGCTGTCAACTTGTGTTGGATCTGCTAAAGTTTGGATTACATAGTTATAGCCTCGATTAGCAATTGCCTCCAAGTAAGCCAAAGCATTAAAAACAGAGTATTCAAGTTGAGTTGCGGAATCTTTTTTGACAATATCGTCTCCAATTTTAACTTGTAAACTGGAAAGAAATGCCAAAGAGCTAAAGGATTTCAAGAAGGTATCTTGAATAACGGGCTCTAAATTATTAAATTCATCTTTATCTTTATGAACTGGAACTCGAGCCGGCTCCCAAATAATGTCATTTAAACGGAACCAAGCGGAAAAATCTATTCGATTTTCAATTTTATTCCAATTTATTGTTCTATATTTCTTCGTCATTATTACCTGTAGTCACTTAAAAAGCTAATATTTCCACGCATTTCTTTGGGCTTTTGTACCTCTTTCGTACTTTGACCCTTTGCAAGTCCTCTAACAATTTTGCGAACATTTTTAACGTCCTTGTCTATCCCACTAAATTCCATTAAATAAAGTATTGGAACTTTAAGAGTAACCGATAGTTTTTTGGCGGTTTGCGCAAATAAATCGTTAAAGTTTCGGTTGCCACAACCAATAATTCCAACTAGGTGTTTTTTATTATCTTTATAATTTAAAAAATCAACAAGCGAATCCATCATAAAATCCTGATAGGAAGGCGTAATAAGAATGTAGTCTTCTCCCATATCATATTGTGGCCACGCATCGTCGATTTCATGGGCCTCTAAGCCTGTCTTGACAACAAATTTCTTAGTTTGCCCAGTAATTGAATAAAATGCTATTGCTACCATAATTTTTCCTAAATATAAACTATCACAAGTTCATTCTCCCACTTCATTGGTCATGTTTCAATTGTTTAGTTAGGAAAAAAACCATATAATTAAAACCATAGAAAGGGGCAGTCAATATGATTAGTTGGAACTTGCTCGGGATTTTATTATGGGTCATTGTCATCCTTTATTTAGTGTTTATTATTCAAAATATTCGTCGTAGACGAATCGAAATGATTATTAAGAAACACCAACGTTTTAATTGGCCGAACTTTATTTTAGACGTGGTTGAAATTGTAATTTTTATTGTGGCTGCCCTATGGATGTTTAATCAGACAGCGCTGGATAACCCTAACCTCGATGATACAAGCCGCATTACTTCCAGTGTGAAATATGAACCTTTGATTATGAACACTGGCTCAGGGAATTCAAGTTATGTGACCATCAATTCTTCTAAGAAAAAGAACGGTTCTCAAACTTATACTTATTACCGCGCTGGTAGTAAAATTACTGTCTCCAGTGATTATGCGACCGTATCTTATGGCAATAATCCGATGAGCGTTAATGCAGAAAAGATTCCATATGAATTGAAGAAATTGAAACAAATGGATGAAAAGTATCAAAGAGCATATGTGGCAATTTATACAGCACGTTATAAGAAGAACTGGCAAAATGGAATTGGAATGCATGCAGGAAGAATTGCGACGCAGTATTACTTGATTCGAATTCCTGATTCAACTTTTGTTAAACAAAAACGTAGTTAAAAATATAAAAAAGACGATCCGAAGATCGTCTTTTTTATTTGAATAATCTTTGTGTTCTTGACTCACCAGCAAATTCTTTCAACAAAAATCCACTAACAAATGCCAAGATGAAACTTGCCGTTAAAAAGTCCATTACGTTTCCTGAAGAAAAAGCAGCTGCTAACATGAAAACCATCGCAGTTAAGATAGATGTAATTAGATAAGTGCGTTTGTTTTTGTTTAAGATCCACTTCAAGATTCCATAGGCCAAGATAGCAACATAAGGGCCAATAAACAAAATCATGCCAAACCATCCTAAGGAATAAATTTGTGAAGTGAAATCACGCTCTAAATTGAAGATATTAGTTTCACGCGTGTAAGAAATACCCATGAACTTATCAAGCTTATTGTTGTTAGTAGCGACCACTTTATCGAGCATAGCGCGTTCAAGATAGCGATTCTGCATTCGTGTTTCACCGGGTTGTTTCATAATAGATAGCCAGAATTCGGGATCATATTGATATGGATAACTCTTCGTAACGAATTTTTTGTTTAGTGCGTATGAATGGTAATTTTCTTTAATAAATGTCCGCAAGAATTCCTGACGCTTTTTACCTTGAGGATACTTCTTTAGACCTGTTTCAAGTTCTTTAGTTTCATCTTTTAATTCATGGTCAGATTGATGAGCTAAGTAAATTTCATAGTTGTAACGCTGAATTGCAGGGCTGAAAGGAAGAATTGCCAGGGATGCAATTTCAATGATTAAAGCTGCTAGAACAGCCTGTGTATTTTTATGTACATTTTTTATCAAAAAGCGATGAATAAAGTAAATCAAAAGAGTAATGATGATTCCCGCGATTAAACCGATCGCCGCTACTTTAGTTCCAATTTCTAGCATAGCTAAGGCCTGAACTGCATTCAAAGTAACGATTTTCCAGTTAAATTCCTTAAACATAAAGTAAAACATTAGCGGAAGTAACATGAACAAAATCGCGCTAACCATATTGGCAAAATTGAAAAATCCTTTAGAAGCAATATGAGAATAGCCAATATTTTGATTAAAAAACCACTCAAAAACATTTGCTGAAATAAAACCATCGCCATAAGATCTTAGCGAAATTAAAAATAAATTACTGATGACGATTGTAAAGGAAAATAATCCCGACAATCCCATAATTACTTTTTTAAAATCTTCTTGAGTAAATTTCAACTCACGGGTAAAGTAAATTACGCTGAGTGGAAGAAACATTCTAATTAAATAAAAAATTTCACTGATGGTGGAATAGTTGTAATCATTCGGATTGACGCTATTAAAGTGGCGCACATGCAATAAGTGAAAGATTGAATACACAACTAGCAAAATTAGATAGGCAATCAACCATTTCTGCTTATTAAGCTTTTGCCAGGAGTCTTTTTTGCTGAAAAACATCCCGATTAAGATTCCCACTGCTAAAATTCTAATGATTGTCGGTAGTGTGAATGGCAAAATCGTGGCTAGCTTGCCATTATAGAGCCAATAAAGGTCTAAGAATGGCTGAATAAGTATGAACCAAAATAAGGCAGTTCTTGTTTTTTCTTTCATCGTTAAAGTTATCCTCTTTCAAAACTACTCGCCTTATTTTAGGAAAAAAAAGATGAAAAAAAAAGACTAAGATATAAATTCTTAGTCTAATTCGAAAATTACTTTTCTTTCTTATCGTCGTCTTTTTTAGCAACTTTCTTCATTTTTTCGATCTTAACTTCGTTAGTTGCGGCAGTCTTAGAGTTCTTCAAGCTGCGAGCACTCTTTAAGTTTTTGAAGTTAACAACAATCTTATTATTTAAGTCGCTGATGGCAGTTTCGTCAACTGGGTCATATGAAGTAATAGCTAAAAGAACGGAATTTTCGTAGATTTTTTCTACTTTACCTAAAAATGGCTTCTTAAGTTCTTCTTCTGACTTGCCGCCAACAATTGCGCCAACTTTTACATCTGCTTTTTTCATAGTGAAATTTTTCTCCTTCCACTTTTCTTTTATACAATAGTAGAATGTTATTACATTAATTATAAGTTTTCAAGGGAAGTATACTCAAAAATGAAGAAAATTATTTTGATCGCCGGACCAAGTGGGGCAGGAAAGACAACGATTTCAAATTATTTAGAGCGTGAATATGGCATCCCTCGGGTGATTACTCATACTACGCGTCCTAAACGAGAGGGTGAAGTCGACAAAGAAAGCTACTTTTTTGAAACAGATGAAAGCTTCAATAAGTTGCACTTCTTTGAACATATAAAATATGGCAACTACCAATATGGCTCAAGTAAAGAGGCCTTAGAAGCCATGTGGAAAAAGCATGACATTGTTTCTTTAATAGTTGATATTCAAGGAGTGAAGTCGTATTTGTCCAAACTTGATCCTGAGCAAGTTTATTTTCTTTATGTGACAACTTCCACCATGGATGAGTTGCGTGAGCGTTTAATTAACCGTGGGGATAGTAAGGAAATGGTCAAAAAACGTCTGTCTGGGAGTGAATTAAATCGATTGCCAGAAGATTTGAAGCAAACAGCGCACATTTTGTTAAATGATAAATGGAATAAAACTGAAAGCGATTTAAACACTATAGTAACAAAGCTTAAGCAAAATTAATGATTCCTTTTTTTACAGATTTAGTTCTTCCTTTACATGTTTCTTAACGGGATGGTAGTTTTTTTGAAACATTCATGTAACATTAGCTAGGTATGATATAAACCGTCAGCTGATTTAAGAAATTACTAAAAAATCAGCGATCCTT
The DNA here is from genome assembly GCA_910589675.1 of uncultured Lactobacillus sp. Classification (GTDB taxonomy): domain Bacteria; phylum Bacillota; class Bacilli; order Lactobacillales; family Lactobacillaceae; genus Lactobacillus. The sequence continues at coordinate 22,371 of CAJUTO010000003.1, forward strand.
TAAAAAAAGTAAATTAAATTTTAAAAAATTAGTAAATGTTATAGGGAGAGAATTAATTTTGAATTTTAAGTCAAGTTTAGTTAAGTTTACAGCAGTTTTATCAGTGTTCTTTACTGGAATTTCAGTAGTTAATATTCCAGTTCAAACAGCACAAGCTGACACTGTTGACTCAAGCCAAGTTGACAAGAATACTACTAACGCAGTTACACCTGAAATTGCTGCACCAGTTAAGAAAGCTAAGACTACTTCAGCAAAGACTAAGAAGTTAAACGCAATTGTTAAGCTTGCTAAAAAGCAAGTTGGTAAGAGCTACGTATATGGTGCTACTGGTCCTTACGCATTTGACTGCTCAGGTTTAGTACAATATGTTTATAGAAATGCTGGTAAGAAGACTTTGCCAAGAACTACTTACTCACAAGTAAATGTTGGTAAGCGTGTTTCATTGAGTCACTTGAAGAAGGGTGACTTGTTATTCTGGGGTTCTGCAAGTGCTCCATACCACGTAGGTATTTATGTAGGTAATGGTCAATATGTTCACGCTGCAACTCCTTCACAAGGTGTTCGTAAGCAAGCTTTATCAGGCTACTTCTACCCATCAGCAGCTAAGAGAGTTTTATAATTAAAGTTTTAATTCTCTTTCAATAATAAATTAAACGCTCAAGTTTGATCTTGAGTGTTTTTTTGTGTGCTCGTATTATTTCTGTAACGATTTTGTAATATAGTGCGTGTATCATATAGTCGTTAAGAGGATTAGGTATAGATTATGCTTAAAGAACATTTTCTTATTAATTAAGCAATATTACAGAGGAAACTGAATTTTGAAAATTAAGACTAACTTAGTGAAGATTACAGCAGCTGCTGCATTGACTGCTGTGGGAGTTACTGGAATTAATGCAGTTAAGACAAGTTCTGTTCAACATGTACAGGCTGCTGTTTGGCGCATCAAGGTTAACTATATCCCAGGTTATGGCGTGAATATTTGGTCAAGTTATAAGAATGGTCACTTTACTGGTAAACGCGCTATGCATGGTGAAACCTACGAAGTGCTTGAAACTAAGAAAGATCAAGATGGTAATACTTGGTATAAACTAGATGATCATCAATGGATCGAAGGTCGCTACGCTATCAATGCTAAATCTGCTAAGGCTAAGAAAGTAAGGGCTAATCAAGCAGTAAAAGCCACTGGTACTATTTCTAAACCTAAGAAGAAAAAAGCTACTAAGAAAACTAATTTAACTATCACAACTCAAAATCAAAATAGCGAAGCAACTTCTAAAACTTCACAAGTTAAAAAGACATCAAAGCAAGCTTCAAGTAGTGCATCCGCAATTGTAGCTCTTGCTAAAGCTCAAGTAGGCAAGAATTACGTTTGGGGCGGTACTACTCCTGCTGGTTTTGACTGTTCAGGTCTTACCCAATATGTTTATAATAATGCAGCTGGAATTGATATTTCACGGACTACTTATACTCAAGTAAATCAAGGTAAGGCTGTTTCCTTAAACAATTTACAACCAGGTGACTTGTTATTCTGGGGTTCCGCAAGTGCTCCATACCACGTAGGTATTTATGTAGGTAATGGTCAATATGTTCACGCCGCAACTCCAAGTGAAGGGGTAAAGATGCAAGCTATCAGTGGCTACTTCTACCCATCTACTGCACGTAGAATTTTGAAATAATAAAATCAACAGAAATTTTGAAAATTAGTAGTTAGAGAAAATGCTCTAGCTGCTTTTTTAGTACGCAAATTTAAGATTTGTCTTAAAAAGCTGGCAACTCTTAATATGAAGCTAAAAAATTATATAATTTCTTTACCCTTGTAATGGATTTGTAATTGCTAAGTCTTTAAAATAGGAAGTGTAAGATTTTTAAGTGAGAGATGTAGATGGTTCTTTGTGACCATTTTTCGCTACCAAAGGGGATTATATATGTCACATAATTTTTTAAAAATAGGAGCTGCGGCTGCTTTAACAGTTACGGGTCTTTCTGCGGCAACGTCTGTGAAGACCGTTTCGGCTTCAAGCTTTAAGACGGCAATTAAGAGGGTAAGAATTAAATATTTGCCTGGTCAGGGTGTCAGAATTTGGACTAATTATAATAACGGACAATTTATGGGCTTTCGTGCTAAGGATGGTACTGAATGGAATATTGCTCAAACCGCAATCGATAAGTCAGGAAATCTTTGGTATAAAGTCGGGACACGCGAATGGATTGAAGCTCGTTATACTGAAGATATTGAGAATCCGGAACCAGCAAAAACTAAGAAGCCCAAGAAGGCTAAAAATCCGGTAGTTCAAATTTTAGATAAAACTGCAAAAAATGTAGCTGCTAAAAAGAAAAAGACTGCAGAGAAAAAGGCTGAAGTTAAGAAGAATGATAAGGTAGCCACACCAACTAAGCCTACGGCTTTAAAAACCACTGTTAAAAAAGTTAATAAAATTAAAAAAGCTAAAAATATTGTTACTAATACTCTCAATAAGCTTAATAAGGCATCTACACCAGCTCAAAAACCTGCTTCACAACAAGCACCTTCGGTCTCAACAGCAACTAAGTTGAGTGCCATTGTGAGTTTAGCTAAACAACAAGTTGGTAAACCATATATTTGGGGTGGCGTAGGACCGGATAACTATGATTGTTCCGGTTTAGTTCAATATGTCTATGGTCATGCCGCTGGCGTGAACATGCCGCGAGTTACAACCGATCAAGTAAGAGTAGGTCAAACTGTTCCAATGGATCAGTTGAAACCTGGTGATTTGATTTATTGGGGATCCACTACCTCACCATATCACGTGGCAATTTATGTGGGCAATGATCAATATGTCAGTGCCGCAACGCCAGACCAAGGTGTTGCTTTGCAAAAGCTTACAACATATTACTATCCAACAATTGCTAAAAGAGTTTTGTAAAACAAAAAAGACATCTGGATTTGCAGATGCCTTTTTGCATGAGTAAAAATTTTTAGTGGTGGGATGCGCCAGAGGTTGCGTCTAAATCTTCTTGTGGTTGATTTTCGCTAGTTACAGGATAAGGTTTCATTCGAGAAGGATCAGTATTAGAAGGTAAATTATCTGCAGTGTAGTTAATGTGCATAATCTTTGCCTTTTTGACATCATCAATGGTCTTGCAGCCAGTTAATTGCATGTCAATTTTAAGTTCTTTATTGTATTGTTCGATCACGGATTCAACGCCTTTTGCCCCGCCTAACGCTAATCCATAAAGGTAGGGGCGCCCGATTGCGACTAAGTCTGCACCTAGAGCTAAAGCTTTAAAGACATGCGAACCGCGACGAACGCCAGAATCAAAGATAATTGGGACGCGGTGGTTAACAGCTTTAGCAATGTCAGGTAAAACGTGAATTGTTGCAGGTGAACCGTCGATTTCGCGGCCACCGTGATTAGTTACATAAATTCCATCGGCTCCTGCTCCCAGAGCTTTATAAGCATCCTCCACACAAGTGATTCCTTTAATAAAGACAGGAAGGCCACTTTCTTCTTTAATACGAGCTACATCTTTTGGGCCAATCTTTTGTGCAGAAGCTGCGTACATTTGGGCTACACTTTGACCTTCACCTTTAGCGCCTAAATAACGAGTAAAGAAATCAAGGGGGACCGGGTAGGTAAATTTTGTCCGCAAGTTGGCTTCACGATAGCCTGACACTAATGCATCGACAGTCAACATAATAGCCTTATAGCCGGCTTTTTTGACCGCATCAAAAACCATCTTGTTGAAATTCCAATCTTTACTTAAATAAAGCTGGAAAAATCTTGGTGCGTCAGGTGCGGCTGCCGCAATATCTTCTACGCTCTTGTTAGCATAAGTACTTGAAGAAAATAGAGCACCAGCTGCTGCGGCACCTTTTTGGGTGGCAACTTCCGCGTCTTTATGGGCGATTCCATGACAAGCAATTGGAGCAATCATCACCGGCGTCTTTAACTTTATTCCCATGAATTCGGTGTCAAGTTGGGGATCTTCCATATCAGTTAAAGCCCGGGGCACAATTTGATAATGATTGAAGGCAGCGGTGTTGTTGCGCCAGGTCCACTCGTTTTCTGCTCCTGAAGCGATATAATAGTATGCTCCTTCAGGGATAACTCTTTTAGCGTCTTCTTCAAGTTGATCAACATTGATTAAGTTTAGCTTTTCATCATGTTCACTTTGTGGAAAACCATTGTAATAATAAGTCATTCGCAAAAATCCTGCTAATTTGATTAAGTTACTATTATAGTCTCACTATAAATGAAAACGCATACAAATGCTAGTGAATTTTGAAGATTATTTGTGTATAAAAATAAGGAACCGTTGAAGCGATTCCCTATTTACTATGTTGAGTGGTTTTGTGAACGACTTTTTTAGGACTTTTCAAAGTATCCTTTTGCCTAAATAAGCGGAACGAATATGATGTTACACCGCGGATTTCTACCTTATATTTATGGGTATTGATCAGAGAAATATTAGGATCAAAGCTGATCGCACTTGTGTAGCCGGCGCCAAAGTAGTCGGTGCCATAGTTGCGCACGTGAATGGCGCGCTTTTTCTTATTAGTGGTGAGATCAGTCACATAAATCTTAGGCTGGCGAGTTAAACGCCGCTTGGCGAAGTAAATCGACCACGGCGTGTCGCTGTCTAGAAGTTCATAAGGAAAAACGCCGCTGCTTGGGAAAGCAACCATATCTTTGACAGCTGGACGCAAGATATCATCCGCAAAGACACCATTTTGGACTGAATAAAACTTCTTATTGGAACTCCCGTAGGCTGCGCCAATTCCCATGCGAGTTGCACGCGCAGATAAAATTAGAGCCCGATGGCCAGTATTGCCACTGCCGTCAAGATTGTTGTCGTCTTTGATTAAATCAGTCACGATTTCTCCAGCACTGGCACCAGTGTCACTTTCAAGAAAGTTGATATTGCCTAAAGTTGCGTCTTCAGCAGTATTCCATTCGTCCTCGCTGATGTAATAAGGGCGCGTGTAGCCAAGAAGACCGTGGGCAGTGAGGGATGTCTTTGCATTAATAGCGGCTAAGGCACTCGCGCCAATTTGAGCATCGCGATTCACTTTATCATTGTTACTTTCGCTGGGAAGGCCGCAGAGCTTGCGGTAGTAATTCACGTATCCCATCGATGTCGTAATGTAAGCAGCCTTTAACTGGCCTGGATTGAATGGCTCGGCAAAATTAGGTTCAACTGTGTATAAATTATTTTCATCATAGACCTTTTTGCTGAGCTTTTTGTAACGGTTCTGAAAATACCGTACCTGCTTGGCTTCGCTTTTGCTGTAATTAGCGGCATTGACTTGTGTGGGTGCCAGGAAGAATGTACAAGAAACTAGAGCCACCAACATTGTGATTTTTAAATGTTTAATTTCCATCATCTATATCTTTCTAAAATCTAGTTAAGTTAATTGTAGTCCAACTTTTATTTTAGAAAAACAAAAATACACCTACCAGCTTAAAAAGCTATTCAGGTGCATTTTCGTTTGTTATACTTTTGATAGTGCAGGTCAGAAATTTCGCCCACCTAATTCATAACGAGAAGGTGTTCCCATACGGAAACTTTTTGTTTGAGTGCTGGTCGGCAGCGTACTGGACTTGCGCTGGGATAGTAGCACTAAGCTAATTTACCGACTTGACTATCGAAGTAACTACTTCGTATGTTCAGAAGTAATTATAGCATGAATTAGCTATCTAAGAAAGGCACGGAACTTATCCTTGCCTTTTTCTTATGCATTTTCTGTTAGCATGAATTTCTTAAATCTTGCCTGATCACTTGGCGCAATATTGGCACTCACATGGACGCCGTCGTCCTTGAATTCTTCCTTATTAACTTGAGCATGTTCGTGCAAAAAGGCCAATTCCTTTCCATCGGATAATGGCAAAAGCAATTCAAATTCGCCATACCCAGCAAAAATGCGCTTAGTAATCAAATCTGCCAACATCCGAAGCGACTTCTCGTCGGTGGCAGAATAAAGGATGTCATCGCCTTCGATTTGTGGGTAATTACGGTCGGTACGATCTGCCTTGTTGTAAGCTGTGATCATTGGGATGTTGCCAGCGCTGATTTCATTCAAAACTTTTTGAGTGGTGCGCACCATCTGAATCATATTTGGATCAGATGAATCAACGACGTTCACCAGTAAATCGGCATCGCGTGCTTCTTGCAAAGTCGCCTTAAAGGATTCAACCAAGTTGTGAGGCAATTTAGAAATGAATCCAACAGTATCGGATAAGATAAAGCCTTTGTTGTTGTCGATGTCGATTTTACGTACACTAGTATCCAGCGTAGCAAAGAGCATATTTTTTACAAAAACTTGCTTGTCGCTACCTTCATGGTCAAATGCTTTGAGTAAACCGTTCATTGTCGTGGATTTACCCGCGTTCGTGTAGCCGACAAGAGCGACTTTAGGGATGCGGCTTTGATTGCGGCGACTAGCTTTAATCTCTTCTTGGCTTGCAACTGCTTTGAGTTCTTTCTTAATTGCGGAAATTTGCTTACCGATTGTTCTTCGGTTTAATTCCAGCTTAGTTTCACCGGCACCACGGTTGCTCATTCCGCCCCCGCGCTGCTGGTCCAAGTTGTTCTCAGACGGGTGCAAACGTGGCAACTCATATTGTAAGCGAGCCAATGCCACTTGAAGCTTGGCCTGCTTGGTGCGGGCACGACTAGCAAAAATTTCCAAAATTAATTCGGTTCGATCAATGACGCGTAATTTGGTCATTTTTTCCAAATTGCGGATTTGAACTGGACTCAATTCATCATTTAAAACCAATACCTTCGCCTTGAGTCCTTGAGCCATGGACTTAATTTGGTTAATTTTACCAACACCAAAATAAGTTCCAGCGACAATATTCTCGGCTTTTTGTTCAGCGCGGCCAACAACTTCCATGTTATTTGCTTCAGTTAAATCAGCAAGCTCAGTCATATAATAGTCAAAGTTAGGATCGTTTAAGTTAACGCCTGCAATGAAGGCTTTTGTTGTTTTTGGTCGATTATCGATCATTTTTTCGCCTGCTTTCTATGTAAATTTGTAACTTAATTGTATTACAGTCAATAATAATAAGGAAGAAATTGTAAAAAATGTGTTTATTTTCCTTGTTTTAATTGAAAATTGACACTTTATTCTGTATGTAAAGGGTTAACGGGGTGGTCAAACGACCAATAACGATATATAATTATAGAGATTCTGAAAAACTATTGAACTAAGGGGATAGAGTATGGCAGAAGATAATAAACAAAATCAAACCCAGCAACATCACCATCGTCATCATCATCGAAGACGTCGCCGCAAGTTTTGGCGAATCTTCTGGATTGTGATCGGTATAGTAGTTGTTGCTGGTATTTTTGTTGCCGGAATGATGTACAAGAATTTACGTGATACAACCAACAATATGTACACACCGGTTGCTAAAAAGACTAAGAGCAATAAGGGACGAGATTTAGATACTTTACTACAAGAAAAGAAACCAATCAATATCTTGCTATTAGGTATTGATACGGGTGCAATGGGCCGTCACTGGAAGGGTAGAACCGACACCATGATGATGATGTCAATCAACCCTAAAAAGAACACCACCGACATCATGTCGATTCCACGTGACTCCGCCGCAATCTTCCCTGACTTTAAACAATATGGCGTAACTAAGATCAACTCAGCTTATACTTTAGGTGGAGTAAGCCAAACAATGAAGACACTTGATAAGTATTACAGTGTTCCAATTGATGGTTACATCTTAATCAACATGGGTGGTCTTAAGAAAGCTATCGATCAAGTAGGTGGAATTGATGTAACTTCTCCACTTACCTTTGACAACATGGGTTACCACTTTGAAAAGGGTAAGACTTACCATATGAATGGTAAAAAAGCCCTTGCCTTCTCACAATTGAGACACGGCGACCCACGTCAAGACTATGGTAGACAAGATCGTGACAGAAGAGTAGTTATGGCACTTCTTAAGAAATCTGTTTCACCAACAACTCTTCTTAATACTAAGTTCTTGAATTCAATTGCTGACGAAATGCAAACTGACTTAACAATGAACCAAATGTACAAGATCGGAATGGACTACAGAAAAGCAACTGATCATGTGGTTCCAGATCACGCACAAGGTGTAAGTAAGTCAACTGACAACCCTAAGTTTGGCAATATGGAAATCGAAGTAATTAGTCGTAAGGAACGCCAACGCGTATCTGACCGATTAAGAGAAAATCTTGAACTTCAAAAAGTAACAGTAGCCAAGGATGATACAGGCTACAATATGAATTAAGGATAGGTTTGATGGAACAACAAAATAATAATACAAATACAATTGATTTAACGCAATTAATTCGCATTTGCCGTAAGCATATTTGGGCATTGATCCTTTGGAGTGTAGGTTTAGCATTTGTTGGCTGGGGAGTTGCCAGCTTTATCATTTCTCCAAAGTATACCTCTTCAGCTCAAGTCTTAGTTAACCAAAAAGCTAACAAGAACGATCCAAACGCTGCTTATACTACTCAACAAGCTAACATGCAATTAGTTACTACCTATAAAGATATTGTAACTAGTCATGTAATCTTGCAAGAAGCTTCTAACCGTTTGGCAAATCCAACTCGAGTAGTTAAAAAAGCTCAACCTGCAAAATATAGAACTGAAGCTGACGGTACGCGTCGTTTAATTAAAAAAGCTCAACCAGCTGTAATCGATCGTTCAGGTAAGGCTTACAGTGTTAGTGCAAAGCAACTTGCTAAGAGTGTTTCAGTAGCTACTCAACAACAATCACAAGTCTTTACTATTAATGCCAAAGCTGATACGCCAGATAAGTCAAAAGCTGAAGCTAACGCTGTAGCAGAAGTATTTAGAGACCGCATCAAGTCAATTATGAACGTTAACAACGTTACAATTGTAGCCCCTGCTGCTAAGGGTGTTCAATCTTCACCAAATGTAAGATTGTTCACTCTAGCCGGATTTGTAATTGGACTTGTACTTTCATTTGCAGTAATTATGATTCGTGAATTATCAGATACTGCTGTACGTGATGATAGTTACTTGACTGAAACTTTGGGCTTAACTAACTTGGGTCAAATCGCTCACTTTAACGTTTCATCATCATTCCAATTGAACCAAAACGCTAATAAGAAGAACAAGAGACGTCGAGTATAGGAGGAAGAAGCAGATATGTCTTTATTTAAGAAAAAACGTGGTACTAACGAAACTATGAAAAAGGGTGCCAAGTTGATCACTGCTGCTGATCCTCAAAGCCCTATCTCAGAACAATTTAGAACTGTTCGTACTAACATCAACTTCATGAGTGTTGATAAGGAAATCAAAACTTTAGCCTTCACTTCTGCCAACATCAGTGAAGGTAAGTCAACTGTTACTGCTAATGTTGCCATTACTTATGCTCAAGCTGGCCGCAAGACTCTTTTAATTGATGGAGACCTTCGCCGTCCAACTTTGCACAGTACTTTCAACGTGAAGAATAACAAGGGATTGACCACTGTTCTGACTTCTGATGCTGATGAAATAGATTTAGAAGATGTGGTTAAGGAAAGTGGTGTTAAGAATCTTTCAATCTTGACTTCTGGTCCAATCCCACCTAACCCATCTGAACTTATCGGTTCTCACAGAATGCAAACCTTTATTGACTTAGTTAAGGCTCATTACGACTTGGTCATCATCGACTTGGCTCCAGTTCTTGAAGTATCCGATACGCAAGAATTAGCCAGCCACTTAGACGGAATTATTTTGGTCGTTCGTCAAGGTAAAACTCAAAAGGTTGCTATTCGTCGCGCCGTTGAAATGCTTGAATTTGCCAAAGTTCGCATCTTGGGTTACGTAATGAATGATATAAGCGCTGAAAATAGCGGCTATGGTTACGGTTATGGTTACGGATACGGCTATGGGTATGGCTACGGGCAAGAAAAAAGAAAGTCGCGCTTTTTCGGTGGCTCTAGCACAAGTGAGGAAAGTAAGTAATTATGACCTTAGTTGATATTCACTGTCACATCTTGCCAGGGATTGATGATGGTTCTAAAGATTGGGAAACATCCCTGCACTTGGCACGAGAAGCAGTAAAAGATGGTGTTACTCATGCAGTTGTAACACCACATACACTAAATGGTAAATATACTAATCACAAGAAAGATATCATTTGGCTAACTGATCAATATCAGCAAAAGCTTGATGAAGCGAACATTCCGCTTACCATCTTTCCAGGTCAAGAAGTCCGCCTTTCAGGTGGGCTTATTCCTGCTTTAGAGACAGATGATATTTTATTCTGTGATGCAGATGGCCAATATATGCTTCTGGAGTTTCCAAGTGAAGATGTGCCAACTTATGCAAAGAACACAATCTTCCAGCTTCATGAACATGGTATTACCCCGGTAATAGTTCACCCAGAGCGAAATAATCGAATCTTGAAAGAGCCACAAGTGCTGCAAGAATTAATCGAACAAGATTGTCTTGTGCAAATTACTGCCAGTTCTTATACAGGATTATTTGGTGATAAAGTTGAAAACCTATCACGCCGATTAATTGAAGCAGGTCAAGGTTGCACATTTGCATCTGACGCACATGATTTGCCCAGGCGTCAATATCAACTAAGTGAAGCATATGACAAAATGGAGCGCGAGTTTGGGAGTGAACTTGCGGAAACTTGGAAAGAAAATGCACGCAAGATCATTAATGGTGATCAAGTGCAAATGGATTGGAGACCGTTAAAGAAAAAGAAGAAGTTTTGGCTATTTTAGATATTCGATTTAGAAGATTTGTAGTTTTTGATTAACGCAATCAATATAATTAATCTGGATATTTTTAGTCAGGAGAGAGTGAGAGGTAAATGATTGTGACGGAAAAACTTGAAGTTAATCCAGCTAAGGTGCATCATCGCCCTATCTATCATGGAATTAAGCGATTATTTGATATAGTAGCTAGTGGTATAGGATTGATATTACTTTCGCCACTATTCTTGTATTTGGCAATTAGAATTAAACACGAAGATCATGGACCTGCCTTTTACTCACAAGAGAGAATCGGTAAAGATGGCAAGCCATTTAGAATGTATAAGTTCCGTTCAATGATTGTAAATGCCGATCAGATGGTAGAACAACTTGAAGAGCAAAATGAAATTGATGGAGCAATGTTCAAGATCAAAGATGATCCTCGAATCACTAAAATTGGTCATACGATTAGAAAATATAGTCTTGATGAATTACCCCAATTATGGAATGTCTTAATTGGCGATATGTCATTAGTGGGTCCTCGTCCACCTCTACCTAGCGAAGTAGCTGAATATACTGATTATGATAAGCAACGCTTGGAAGTAATGCCTGGTTGTACCGGACTTTGGCAAGTAACTAAGAGAAATGAAGCTGACTTTGATGAGATGGTCTGGCTTGATATTATCTACATCAATCATTCTGGCTTATGGGAAGATTTCAAGATTTTAGTTAAAACTGTGGGTGTAGTAGTTTATCCAAATAGTGCGTATTAGGGAGAGATATGATGAAGGTAAAGGTATGTTTAGTTGGTTCAAGTGGTGGTCATTTAACTCATTTGTACATGTTAAAACCTTTTTGGCAAAATAAGGATCGTTTCTGGGTAACTTTTGATAAAGAGGATGCTCGCAGTAAGTTAAAAGGTGAAAAAATGTATGGTTGTCATTATCCTACTAATCGAAATATTAAGAACTTGATTCGAAATACATTCCTTGCAATTAAGGTGTTAAAAAAAGAAAAACCTGATGTTATTATTTCTAGTGGGGCTGCTGTTGCTGTGCCCTTCTTTTATATTGGAAAGTTAATGGGAGCAAAGACAGTATATATTGAAGTGTTTGATCGTTATGATAAGCCTACAATAACCGGCAAGTTGGTTTATCCGATAACGGATAAATTTATCGTTGAATGGGAAGAAATGAAAAAAGTCTATCCTAAAGCAATTAACTTAGGGAGTATTTTTTAAGGTGATTAGATGATTTTTGTTACTGTTGGTACTCATGAACAACCTTTTAATAGATTAGTTAAAAAAGTTGATGAACTTGTATCTGAGGGCGCCATTAATGAAAAAGTGATTATTCAAACTGGATTTAGCACTTATATCCCACGTCATTGTGAGGTACATAAAATGATGTCTTTTGATGAAATGCAAGAAAATTTAAAAAATGCGCGAATTGTGATTACGCATGGAGGACCATCTAGTTTTATTGAAGCATTACAATTTAGAAAAGTTCCAATTGTGGTTCCAAGACAAGAAAAGTTTCATGAGCATGTTAATAATCATCAGGTTGATTTTACTAAGTTAATAGCTAAAAGAATGAATAATATTATTCCGGTTTATGATACCAGTGATCTTTTAGAAACTATTAATAATTATGATGAAATAGCTAAAACTAAAAATGCTGGTGAAAGTAGTAATAATAAAAAATTTAATCGCAAATTAGAAGATATTATTGATGAGTTATTGGAGAAGTAAATGTCTATACCAAAGATAATACATTATTGCTGGTTTGGTGGAAATCCAAAGCCAAAAGTTATTCAAGATTGTATAGCTTCTTGGAAAGAGTATTGTCCAGATTATAAGATAAAAGAGTGGAACGAATCAAATTATGATGTAAATAAAACTAAATATACTCAATTAGCTTATAAAAGTAAAAAATACGCATTTTTAACCGATTATGTTCGACTAGATATTCTTTATAATGAAGGTGGCATCTATATGGATACTGATGTGAAATTAATTAAACCAATAGATGATCTGATTGAAAAAGGGAATTTTATGTCTTTTGAAAAAGTAGGGAGAGTTAATACAGGTGTAGGATTTGCTAGTGAAAAAGGCATGTCCATTCTTAAAGAAAATTTGGATTACTACAATGCTCATGACTTTACAGATAAAAATAATAATTTTAATCCTGAAATATGTGTGAAGATAACAACGCAATTATTAGAAAAACATGGATTAGATTATAAACGTAATGAAATACAAAGAGTGGATAATTTTACTATCTATCCTTCCGATTACTTTTCTCCTAAAAAAATGGGGACTGAAAAACTCACAATTACGTCCAATACGCATGGGATACATTTATATGCTTCTAGCTGGTACAAAGGAAGTCCACTAATTAAGAAATTTAAATATAGATTGATCCCTCTAAAAGAATTTGTTAAATATAAAATTTTAAAACGAAAATTGTATGAATAGAAAAGTATCCATTATTACACCTGTTTTCAATAGATTAAAAGAATTAACTAGATTGTATGAAACGTTAAATAATCAAACTAATGATAATTTTATATGGATTATTATAGATGATGGTTCTGAAAAACCTATTGATAAAGTTGTGAATACTTGGAAAAAAAAATCAAAATTTAAGATTGAGTTTATTGTTCAATCTAATCACGGAAAAATGTATGCATATAAAAATGCTGTAAAATATTTAAGTACGCCCTGGTCACTAGTAGTAGATAGTGATGATATTGTATCAAAAGAAATGGTAGATATTTTATACAGAACAATCTCTTCTAATATAGAAGAGAAGGATTGTGGCGTAGTCTTTCCAAGAAAATTAGGTACTTATTCTCCGACCTCAAATAAACTACCATTTTGGAAGAAATTACCAAATAGGGTCAATATTATAGACTTGAGATATCAGTATAGTATCCCAGAGTCTACTGTATTTATAAAAACTAACAAATTAAAAAAAGCATTTAATTCATTACACTTGCCGCCTGAAAAATTTATTAGTGAAGAGATACTCTATAATAAATTAATGGAACAAGGAAAATTTGTTGTGAAAGATGATTTATTTTACTTTGGTGATTATCAAGAAGATGGATTAACCAATCATCTTTTTGAATTATGGTTAAAAAATCCAAAAAGTACAATTATGTTGCTAAAGTCTAGATATCAGGCTATGTCTTCGTTTCCTTTGAAAAAGAAATTTATTGGTCAAGTAAAAACAAATATTAATTTAACTGCCTTTGCACTTGCAACCCATAGATCTATTAAAAGTGTTTCACCAAATTTGATAGGGAGCGTTTTGTTGTTTTTACCAGCATTAATTTTAAAAAGAAAGAGATTCTAACTTGAATACTTACGAAATTAGCTTAATAGTGCCAGTTCATAATTCATATGACTTTGTGGATAGAATTTATAATAATATTTCTTCACAGACATTTAAAAATTTTGAAGTAATTATAGTTGATGATCATTCCCAAGACAGCACTATAAAAGCTATTAGAGAAAAATTTAAAAATGTAAAATTTGAATATAAAATTATATTGTCAGATGGTAATGGGGTTTCTGCAGCTAGAAATACAGGAATAAGAATATCTCAAGGAAAATATATTGCTTTTATAGATGATGATGATACTATTAGTGAGAAATATTTAGATACTTTATATAATGATGCTATTGAAAATAGAGTACAGGTTGTTTTAAGTAATTATGAAGAAATCTATCAGGGACAAAAATTTAAAAAGAGTCTGGGGAATTATGGAAAGTTTAACAATAGGTGGATTAGAGAAAAATTTTTACCCCAAACCATTTTTTCTTTAAATGGTGAAAATCTTATTTGGTTACCTGTTTGGAGAACATTAATACAAAAAGATATTATAATTGATAATAATATTAAGTTTAATGAGAATATTTCTCAAGCCGAAGATTTTATTTTTATGTTAAGAGTTTTAATTAATACTAAAAATATTTTTTTGGATTCGGGGTCACCGGTATATTTTTATAATCGGCGTAGTAATTCTGCTATGAATAAATATATTCACAATGATTTAAAAAAACAATTGTATTTCCATAGTGTTTTTATTTATATACTAAAAAAATATAATCTTTATGAGAAAGTTAAGTTAAGATATTTAAGTAATAGATTACAGATGTATTCTACTGTGATTTCGAATGCAGTTAGAAGTGGTAATTATAAAAATGCAAAAACAGATATAAAAAATACTAGAAATCAATTATTAAGGGATAAATATTTAAATAAGGTGAAGTTTAAATATTTGTATAATCCTTGGTTTGTAAAATTAAGCTTATTATTACTGAAATCTAATAATGTTATGTTTTTGTATTTAATATATCTTAATAAAGAAAATTTACGACTAAAAAAACTAAAAGGATGAAGTTAATGTTGAATCTAAAAGTTGCATTTTTCGCTACTACATCAAATATGGATTCTGGGGCAAGTTGGTCATTGTTAAGAATGATTATAAATCTACATAAAAATGGTATTACTCCAATTGTTTTTCTTCAAAAACATGGAAATATAGAAGAAAAATTAAATGCTTATAATATTAAATATTATGTTATTCCAGAATATTGTTATGATACATGGATAAGAAATATTGGAGAAAATATTAACATAAAGTATAAGTGCAAGCAGTTAGTGAAAAAATATATTAATTTTGTTAGTTATTTAAAAATAAAAAAAATTGTAAAAGAAGAGAAAGTGAATTTAATTCATCTTAATGGCCTACCAACATTTTTGGGAGCGAAAGTAGCCAAAAATTCTAATATAAAATTAGTCTGGCATATACGTGAATTTATGGGGGATGATTTAGGCCTTGAATTTGTAAATAATCAAGAGGCCAAAAATCTTATTTCTGAGTCAAATGCAATTGTTGTGGTATCTAATGCCGTGGGTAGATCATTTAATAATTTTGTAAAAAATCCAAATAAGATTCACGTAGTATATAATGGATTAGAAGTTGAAAAATACTATAAAAAAAGAAAAATATTTTCGGATTCAAACAGTATGACAATTTCTATTATAGGACGTTTAGTACCACAAAAAGGCCAGCTTGATCTTTTAAAAGCAGTGAAATATCTTAAAGATAATGTCAAAAAAAATACAACTATAAATATTATAGGTGCTTCAACATCTTATTTGAACGTTCTAAAAAAATATTCAAAAGAGAATTCTTTAAATGTAAATTTTATTAATTATACGTCACATATTGAAACGTATATGCAAAAAAGTGATGTAATATGTGTGTGTTCAAAAAAAGAAGCCTTTGGTCGTGTAACAATTGAGGGAATGTTATCAGGAGCTTGTGTTGTTGGCAGTAGAAGTGGAGGTACTCCCGAATTGATAGATGATAGTATTAATGGTTATTTATATGGTCCGAATAATTTAAAAGAATTATCTAATATTTTGGAACATATTTATACTAATCAATTGGAAGCACAAAGAGTAGCAGAAAAAGGTCAATTATTTGCCAAAAATAATTTTACCGATAAAAAAAATGCACAAAATATTTTGTCATTGTATAAAAAAATAATGTAGTAAATGGTTAATATGAGTAAAAAAAATAAAAAAAATTTCCAGTCTAATATATATATAAGTATGATTAGTATCTATCTTGTACTGTATATTATAGGACAAGCTAATTTTTCAAATAGACAATCACAGTTATTTGTTGGAGTAAGTAATATACTTAATGCCATTATATTTATTTCTGTAATTGGATTATTTATATATAGAATATTAGATATAAATAAAAGAAAATTACTTTATTTGATAATTGGAGTACCTATTATAATAGGAGTATATTTTTATTCACATAAAAGTTTATTAATCCCATATTTATTTATATATGAATATCCTTCTGAGTTAAATTTAAAAAAATTAAGTAAAATCTTGTATAGATGTATGTTTGTATCTATGTGTATGATATTAATACTTTATTATCTTAATTTTTTACAAGATGTATCAATTGTCCAACATGGAGTTTTAAGGCACTCTTTGGGCTTTGTCACTGCACAAACTTATGGTAATGATATTCTGTTGTTATTTTTTCTTAAATTATATAGCTCATGGAATAGTTGGAATATAAGAGATACATTAATTTGGATATTTATAATAAGTTACTCATATCTGGCTGCTAATTCAAGAGCTGCACTATATCTTAGTGTTGTGTCAATGATAATGATTATAATATATAGAGCAAATCTATTTCCAAAATGGATACAACAAATTACATATTATATTCCTGTAATTGCATTTACAATATGTATGTCTTTATCTATTTTTTATATGATTTATTTTTCTGATTTTCAAACCAATCTATATAATAGCCTGAATAGTTTTACTAATGGTCGATTATATTACATGATAACTTTTTATAATCAATATGGCATACACATATTAGGAGCTCCATTGATGACGATAAGTGCATCAATGGCTCAAAGCTCTAATGGTTTTTTACAATGGATGGGATTAGATAACTCATATGCGTATATTATAATTAATTATGGGGTAATAACTTTGATTGCATATTGGGTCATGTATTGGTATTCAACTATAAAAATCAAAAATGAGAAAAATTTCGGAGGAGCAATTTATTTAATTGCTTTTGCATTCTTGGGATTAACAGAAAATTATATGCAAGTTCCTGCTTTAAATTTTTCTTTATTGATTTTTGGTAGTTACTTATCTCAAGGAGTCTCTATTTGGAATAATAGTAAGGAGAATATAAAAAATGAAACAATATAAAATTGCAGTTGCAGGAACTGGTTATGTCGGTTTGAGTTTGGCTACTTTGTTATCTCAATATAACAAGGTAACGGCTGTAGATATTATGCCAGAAAAAGTTGAACTAATTAATAATCATAAATCTCCAATAGTTGATAAAGAAATTGAAGATTTCTTGGCTAATAAAGAATTAAATCTTAAAGCTACTTTAGATGCGGAATCTGCATATAAAGATGCCGATTTTGTAATTATTGCTACTCCTACTAATTATGATAGTGAAAAGAATTTCTTTGACACTTCAGCCGTAGAAGCAGTTATTAAGTTAGTTAAGAAGTATAATCCTAATGCAATTATGATTATCAAATCTACAATTCCAGTAGGATATACTAAACATATTCGTAAAGAAATGGATTCAGATAACATTATTTTTAGTCCTGAATTTTTACGTGAAGGTCATGCCCTTTATGATAATTTGCACCCATCACGTATTGTTGTAGGTACAGATCCAACTGACAAACGTTTGGTAGATGCAGCTCATGATTTTGCTTCCTTATTACAACAAGGAGCAGAAGAACAAGATATTCCAACTTTATTTATGGGCTTTACTGAAGCTGAGGCCGTTAAATTATTTGCTAACACTTATTTAGCTCTTAGAGTAAGTTATTTCAATGAGTTAGATACTTACGCAGAAAGTAAAGGACTTAATACCCAAGAAATAATCGATGGAATTGGACTTGATCCACGTATTGGTAACCATTATAATAATCCATCATTTGGCTATGGTGGTTATTGCTTACCAAAGGATACTAAGCAATTACTTGCAAATTATAAAGATGTTCCAGAAAACTTAATTGAAGCTATTGTTAAGTCAAACGACACTCGTAAGGATTTCATTGCGGATCAAGTTTTGAGTAAAGCTGGTTATTATGACTATGATGACAATAACACTTATGATCCAGCAGAAGAAAAACAAGTTACTGTTGGTGTTTATAGATTAACAATGAAATCTAATAGTGATAATTTCCGTCAAAGTTCAGTTCAAGGCGTTATGAAGCGAGTTAAGGCTAAAGGCGCTAAAGTTATTATTTATGAACCAACTCTTGAAGATGGAGTTATTTTCTTTGGAAGTAAAGTAGTTAATGATCTAGATGAATTCAAGAAGCAATCTGATGCAATTATTGCTAATAGATATAATGCTGTTCTTGATGATGTAAGAGAAAAAGTTTATACAAGAGATATTTTTAGAAAAGATTAGTTAAAATATATTTATGGTAAATTTAATACAAAAAGTTGGACATGCTGTGAAGCAAAGCCCTAAAACTATTAAAAATGCATTTATTATTTCGAATGTAAAAAGACAAACTAATTTCAGGACAATTACTGTAAATAAAAACAGAAATCCAAAATTAATAGTATCTTTGACTAGCTATAAAAAGAGGTTTCCTACATTAGCTTTATGCTTAAAAAGCTTGTTAAAACAAACTTTATTACCTGATCGCATGGTTTTATATCTAAGTAATAATGAAAAAGAAGAAGATTTACCTAGTGCAGTTAAAGATTTGCAGAAATATGGTTTAGAAATAAAATTTGTTGATTTAGATCTCAAGCCACATAAAAAGTATTATTATGCAATGAAAGAATTTCCGGATGATATCGTTATAACAGTTGATGATGATATGATTTATAGTAAAAACTTAGTAAAAGAACTATATCGTATGCATCTAGAATATCCTAATTGTGTTGTAGCAGGACGAGCACATGAGATAATTTTTAATAATAATAATTTTGAGATGTATAAAAAATGGATCTTTAGTTCTTCTATGGTAGGAATTCCTTCAATGAAGTTATTAGCTACAGGAGTAGGAGGGGTACTATATCCACCCCACATATTAAATACTAAGTTATTATTTGATTTGACATCGATAAAAAAGTATTTAACCGTTGACGATCTATGGTTAAAAACTGTAGAAGTTATTTCAAATGTTCCTGTTGTAATATGTAATCAACAAATTGAAAAGCATAGAATAGAGATTCCTAATACTGAGAAAGTAGGATTGTTTAACCTAAATTTAACTGAAAATAAAAATGATTTAAATTTAAAAGAATTACAAAAAGATTATAAATTAGCAAAAAGAATTTTAAATTCTAAGTGTTGAGGTAATTAATTATGAAATCATCTAATCGTATATATTACCTAAGTGAACGTAATCCTGATGGAACTACTGCTGGAAATAAAGCAAGAAATGACGTAGAAAATATTTTGCAGAAAAGAAAATATATTCCCATTAGTGCTTTGCAATTAGGATTGGAAAGAAAACACGGTAATAGAATAGCATTTAAATTGAAGGCATTATTATTTATAAATAAAATTAAGAATAACATTCCTTTAAATAGTACTATAGTAATTCAATATCCTATGATGGCTCAATTTACGAATAGTAATAATAAAATAGATTATAGTTCTATATTTTCTAAATTATCAAAATTTTATAAACTAATAGCAATTGTTCATGATATAAATGATTTAAGAGAAGAAAGAGTAAATCATAGTAATCTTGATGATTTGAAATTAGCATATGCAATTATTTCACATAATAAGAATATGACAGATTATTTAATTAAAAGTGGAATAAATAGTAATCGCATTTTTAATTTAGAAATTTTTGATTATTTATCAAGTTATCAAAATAAAGATTCTCATTTTGATGATGAAGCTACAATTTGTTTTGCTGGCAATTTAAATAAATCCAGATTTATTTATACGATTCCAGATAATATTAGGGATTTGGGTATAAATTTATATGGTAATGGATATGAATTAAAAAAAGATAAATCACCATATTTAAATTATCAAGGAACATATAGTTCTGAGAAGATAAGCAGTATAATAAAAGGAAAATATGGTCTCATATGGGATGGTGAAAAATCTAATACGTGTACAGGATTAGTTGGAAATTATTTGAAATACAATAATCCACATAAATTATCTATGTATTTAGTTGCCAATATACCTATAATAATTTGGGATCAGGCAGCAGAAGCTCAATTTGTTAAAAAGAATAATGTGGGTATAACAATTTCATCTATAGATGAAATTCCTAATAAACTTTCATCTATAGATGCTAAAAAATACGATAAAATGCTAGATTCTGTTAAATTAATTAAAAACAAATTATTACAAGGAAAATATTTAAATACACAGCTTGATAATATTGAAAGTAAAATAATTAATAAGAAAAATGAAAATAAATAATTATCTAATAGTAGGTTCTGGCCTTTTCGGAGCAGTATTTGCTCATGAGGCTGCAAAGCATGGAAACCAAGTTACAATTATTGAAAAAAGAGAGCATATTGCAGGCAACATCTACACTAAAGAAGTAGATGGAATTCAAGTTCATCAATATGGTGCACACATTTTCCATACATCAAATAAAGAAGTTTGGGATTATGTACATCAATTTGCTGATTTTAACCGTTATACGAATAGTCCCGTAGCAAACTACGAGGGACATATGTATAATTTGCCTTTCAATATGAACACTTTTAGCGAAATGTGGGGAGTTAAAACCCCACAAGAAGCGATGGCAAAGATTAATGAGCAACGTCAAGAAATGGCTGGAAAAGAACCAAAGAACTTGGAAGAACAAGCTATTTCTTTGATTGGTAGAGATATCTACGAAAAGCTTATTAAGGGTTACACTGAAAAGCAATGGGGTAGAAAAGCTACTGAACTTCCAGCTTTCATTATTAAGCGTCTTCCAGTTCGTTTAATTTATGATAACAACTACTTTAATGATGATTATCAAGGTATTCCAATTGGTGGATACACTAAGATGGTGGAAAACATGCTTGATAATCCTAACATTACCGTTGAATTGAATACTGATTTCTTTGATAAGAAGAATGAGTATTTAAAGAATTACGATAAAGTTGTTTACACTGGTATGATCGATAAGTTCTTTGATTATAAATTAGGCGAACTTGAATACCGTTCACTTCGTTTTGAAACTGAAGAAAAGAATGTTGGTAATTACCAAGGAAATGCTGTTGTTAACTATACGGAAGCTGAAATTCCTTATACTCGTGTAATTGAACACAAGCATTTTGAATTTGGTAAAGGTGATAAGGATAAGACAATTATTACCCGGGAATATCCAGCTGATTGGAAGCGTGGGGATGAGCCTTATTACCCAGTAAATAATGATCGTAATAATGGCATGTATGCAAAATATGCAGAACTTGCTAAAAATACTGATGATAAAGTGATTTTTGGTGGACGTTTAGGTCAATATAAGTATTACAACATGGATCAAGTTATTGCGGCGGCGCTTGATGCAGTGAATAATGAATTTGGTGATTAGTTTAGATGAAGGTTATCAGAAATTACCTTTATAATGTAGGATATCAAGTTTTAGCAATTATAGTGCCTTTAATTACTTCAGCTTATGTCAGTCGGGTTTTGCGCCCTGAAGGTGTAGGTGCGAATGCTTTTACTAATTCAATAATCCAATATTTTATTCTTTTTGCAAGTATGGGAATTGGATATTATGGTAATCGACAAATTGCTTATGTGCGTGAAAATCCTCGAAAAATGTCTCAGACATTTTGGGAAATTCAAATAGTTAAAACTATAATGACGCTTCTTGCAATTATTGCTTTTGAAGTGTTTATGCTGTTTTACACTAGACAGCCAGAATATATGGTTGCACAATCTATTAATTTGATTGCAGTAGCATTTGATATTTCTTGGTTTTATGAAGGAATAGAGAACTTTAAAGTTACAGTCTTAAAGAATTCTTTTGTTAAATTGTTATCTATGGTGGCTATCTTTCTTTTGATTAAGGGGCCTTATGATGTAACTTTATATATTGTTGTCTTAGCGATTTCGACATTGTTAGGTAACTTAACCTTATGGCCTAATATCAAAAAAGATCTTCCTAAGATTAATATTAAGCTTCTAGATCCTTGGCGCCATTTTTTACCAATGGCCGAATTGTTCATTCCACAAATTGCTACGCAAGTTTATGTTCAATTAAATAAAACTATGCTAGGTGGAATGATAAGTGAAACTGCTTCAGGTTATTACCAATATTCTGATAACTTAGTTAAGTTGATTTTGGCTTTAGTGACAGCCACCGGTACTGTAATGCTTCCCCATGTGGCTAATGTGGTATCAAAGGGAAATATGCGAGAAGTCAATCGAATGCTTTATAAGTCATTTGATTTTGTCTCTGCCGTTTCATATCCAATGATGTTTGGTCTGGCTGCAATTTCATTGACTTTGGTACCAAAGTACTATGGCCCTGGATATGGTCCAGTTGGTCCAGCTATGATGATTGAATCTATCGTAATTTTAATGATTGCCTGGAGTAATGTTCTTGGTGTTCAGTACTTACTTCCAATTAATCATCAACGTGACTTTACTATTTCAGTAACAGTAGGGGCATTTGTAAATATTATCTTGAATGTGCCGTTGATTCATACGTGGGGATTATATGGAGCAATGTGGTCTACAGTAATTTCTGAAATTTCAGTAACTTTATATCAACTTTGGGCTGTTAGAGGATTGCTAAACTATAAGCAATTATTTTCTAGTTCTTGGAAGTATCTATTATCTGGAATTGTTATGTTCATTCCTGTATTTTGGATGAATCAATATTTGAAAGATAGTTGGCCTATGATGGGATTAGAAGTCATTGTTGGCGTCATTATTTATGGAGTAATGGTATTGATTCTAAGGGCTCCCCTTGTAGATCAATTGAGAGATTTAGTAGGAAATAAATTAAAAAGATAGTGAGAGTAATAGATTGAGCAATAGAAAACATAGAAATTATGGCTTAGATTTAGCTAAAATTCTAGCATGTATTTTGGTATTATGTCTTCATTCTTTAAGACCAACAAGTTCAATAGTTAAAAGTAGCATAGTTAACTTAAGTGTTTATTATGCTGGAAGTATTGCAATTCCTATATTTTTCATGGCAAGTAGTTATTTTGTATTAAATAAAAGAACGATTTCATATTTTTATGTTATGAAAAGAGTGGGAGATATTCTTTTTATAATAATTGGGTGGATATTAATATATAGTATAATTCATTTATGTATAACCCATAATTTTGTTTTCTTTGAAGAGTTGAAAGGTTCAGCATTTGTAGGGATTCCAAATCAACATTTCTATCATTTTTGGTTTTTTTGGGCTCTTATTATGATGTTAGTGCTATCTCCATTGCTATGGTACCTTTTACAAAAAAACTTTGTAGGATACTTAATTTTAACAGGGATAGTTACTTTGATCTGCATAGGTATTGACATTTCTATGCATTTTGGAAATAGTTCCAATATTCAAAATATACCCCAAGTTTTTAGACTATATTTATATATTGAATATTATCTTTTGGGTGGTTTAATTGGAAATAGACATTTTGAAAAAATTAAAAAAATTTGTAAACAGCATTTTGAAATAATAAGTATTGTAACTATAATTCTATATGTTGCAGTAGTTGCATATTCAACTTGGAATAGAAATATAATTCATTGGCCCTATGCGGAAGCAAATTATGGAAATGCTTTGATTATATTTACTTCAGTATTGATACTTATAATCTTTTCTATTTTTTCTCCGCGTAATAAAAAAGTGATTGAATTTATTATTCCAGCAACTATGGGAATATATATGCTTCATCCATTTTTTATTGGTAAATTAATGAAAATTCACATTCTATATAGTTATCCTATTTTGATGATTCCCATTTTATTTGTTCTATGTTTGGTAATTGTAGAAATTGCTCTGCGTATTCCTTTCGTTAGCAGGTTCTTTAAATTATAAAAGTAACTAATTATAAATACTCGGTTCTAATGGTTGGCTTTTTGATAAACAGCTATTGGCTTGAATGACTTCAAAGTTATTTCCGGCATTCTAGGAGCTGGTCAATTAAATAGTGCTTTATTCTGGGGGGATCCTGATGATCTTACTTGCTTTGATAATTATAAACAACTCAATGCTTTCCTAGGCTTAGATCTAAACAGATATCAATTCGGTAAATATATTTAAGGATGATACAATTCGTAGTCAAGGCAGAGCTGTTGAAACAGAGATGATTCAAAGTATGTTAAGAAATTAGGGTAAAGTTCAAAATCATTCAATTGACTACTATTTACAAATTGAAAAAGCCATCTTTCAATAAGCATGACAAGGTGGCTTTAATTGCATGTGCTAATCATTTGAATCCAACTATTATAAATTTGGTCTACACACATCAATTTTATAATTATTCCAAGACAATTCATTAATAAATGCTTAGTACATAATAATTGAAAAACTGCTGAAAGACTAGTCTTTTGGAACTATGTTTAGTATACTCTTTTTTTCTATAATAGCGTTTGACATTCTATAAGAAAATCCTATTAACAATTTATCATATAGATAAGGCATCAAATAGGAGAAATTATAGAGTCAATATAGTTAAGGAATTAATAAATGAAAACGTTGATAATAATAGGAAATGGTTTAGATTTAAATCTAGGGTTAAAAAGTAGATTTATTGATTTTATCTATAGTCCGCAATATAAGTCCATTAATGTTAATTATGACATTTATAACTACGAAGATTGGAGCGATTTAGAAAATCGCTATTATGAAGAAATAGTTAATGGAAGTGCAGGAGTGCCCGGATGGGATATTTGGTTTGGCAATTTTAAAGAAGTAGTCCGCGCTTTTATAAATTATCTTGATATCGAAGAAAGTAAACTAGAAAGTAAAGGGGTTAATGAAATTAGAAATAGGCATAAGAATATTTCTAAAATTTTAAATAGTGCACAATGTATAATTAACTTTAATTATACTCAGACTTTAGAACATATTTTTAAAGTTCGGTCTGAGAAAATTAACTATATCCATGGATCAATTAAAGAATATAAAAACAATAGAGATATTGTATTGGGATTATCGAGAGATAGATACTTGCTTGATATAGATCCTAGAGGTAGTTTTTTATCAAAAAGAATTCAACGCGAGATTCTAAACTTTCAACGTTGGTATGGTAGTAAATATTCTTTAGATAAAAGTTTTACTAATACATTTTTTCCATATTTAAATTCATATAATAATTTTAATTATTATTATCCATTTTATAAACTAATAGAAGGAATGTATTCAATTCTAAGTAGATTAAATGAAAATATACTTCTTAATGAAGAATATTGGTCTATAGGAAATTTAAAAGACATAGATAATAGGATTAAAGGTAATAAACGTGATTTCAATAAATTAATAGGATTACCGGCTTATTCGTGTAACTCTATTATTTTAAAAAATTTTAATCAATCTGCCGATATCTATACAATTTTTGAAACGGATACAACAACAAAATTGCGAAATAGTTTTAAAATTAAAGGATTAACTAATTTGGAATATGAATTAATAAATAGTCGGAAAAATTATAGGTTCTATAATATGAAACGACGGAATGAAAAAAGTTTAAAAGCTTACTTTAAGATTATGAACTTATATTTTAAATCTAATAATTATATTCCATTTAAAATAAACTTGAATAATTTGAAAATTGATGAAATCGAAAAAATAGTAATAATCGGACATTCTTTAGATTCAAAGCAAATAAATATCTATCCAAATCATGAAGATAAAGTTGTCGATGATGAAGAAATTTTTAAAGAGTTATTTACGGCTCCTAAGTTACAAAACATTACTTTTTTTTCATATTCTCATGATGATTTAGACATAAAAAGGAGTATTATGTCGATAAAAAACTTGATAGGTAAAAAAGCTGATAAAATTCAAATTAATTATCAATTTTATTAAACTTTTGATTGTGAAATTAAATTGATAAACAATTATAAAAAGATATCTTTTGAGGTTTAAATTGATATTGTTCATAAAATGAATTATTATATAAATGCATTACGATAAAAAGACGTAATGGAAAAGGATTGTTGTCAATGCTGTTATGCCGAATTTATTCATAAATTCTAGATTCAGTTCGACAACTAATCGGCGCAGATCTACGCCTTGGAATAACTTATAGGTAGTGATTATACAGATATTCAACAATATTAAGCTGGTTATCATGTGCGCGCCTCCTTCTAACTCCATCTTAGCATGTAAGTTAATTGGATTTAATAGAGCAGCTATAATTAAAGTTGCTATATTTAGCTGATAAATTATAAGTTTTTTCTTCCGTACCCACTAGTTAGGGATGCTGCTCCCCGTTGCTAGTGGGTATCCCAATTTTTAGGATAAATTATGGATAAAGATACGTGGTTTAACAATAAAAAAATTATTCAAAAGAGTAAAAAGTCGTATGCGCATTTTGATTTGCGTACTAATATAACCAAGGTTAGAAATTATATTACTCAACCTGAGAAAATTGCACATCACGGCTTTTATCCATTTATAAAATATAAGCTTGTATATAAGAAATTTAGTAAAGAAAAAGGAAAAGAATATGTTAAAGAACGTATAATTTGTTATGCAGCTCATATTGATAGATGCATTTATCAATACTATAGTGCTCTTCTAAATGAAAAATATAATTTGCGGTTGAAGCAAGAAGGTATAAATTTAATTCCTGTAGCTTATCGGACTAATTTACATTGTAACAATATTGAAATTTTTCATAATATAGTTAAATTCATAAAAAATCAGTCTTCTTGCTACATAATGATTGGTGATTTTACTGATTTTTTCGATAAAATAGATCATTTATATTTGAAAAAACAGCTTTGTAACTTACTAGAAGTTAATACATTAACTCAAGATTATTATGCTATTTTTAAAAGTGTTACCCAATATAATAGTTGGGAACTGAAGGATATTCTAAATTTAAATCATTTAAAAAATACTAAAGCAGATGTAAAAAAATTAAATACTAAAAATAGAATATTATCTAGAAAACTTTTTAAAATGTATCGAAAGCATATTCATTGTAATAAATCAGGAAAAGGAATTCCTCAAGGGTCTCCAATTAGCGCTTGTTTGGCTAACATTTATATGCTTGAATTAGATAAAAAAATTAATGATTTTGTTCAATCACGTGGTGGAATGTATAGACGATATTCAGATGATTTTGTAATTATATTACCTATACAGTCTCAAACTCAACAGGACATTGAAGAGATAATTACATTATTTGATAAGTGGAAAAAAGAAGGAATATTGGAGTTACAGTCCGAAAAAACACAAGTCTTTAAGTTAAATAAGAAAAATCATTTAAAAAATATTGGGCATTTATTTATTCCAAAATTAAATGAAAGTAAACATAAAATAAATTTTCTTGGTTTTAGTTTTGATGGTAAGCAAGTTGTTATTAGAGATAAAGCTATTTCTAAGTATTATTATCGCATGAGACATAAAGCTATTGGAATAGCTCGAAAATATAATAGGAAAAATGGCTATAAGGGATCAGATAAATTATACCGACTTTATTCTGAAAGAGGAGAGTATGGTAAGGGTAACTTTTTAACTTATGTACGACGAGTTAAAAAGAATTTTCCTAATGATCCGATAGATACTCCAACTAAGAATAATATGGTGAAAATTCGGAAGACACTGGAACATTATAAATCGAATTAATCACTAAAAATACGATAAAGTATACACATACAAAATAGTTGCATTTCTTGATATAAATTTACTGATGAGAGTTACCGTCTATCCTGTTATGAGAGCAGAAAGATTATGACAATCGAAAATAGCATAGTTAACACTAGCGATAATAATATTAGCCTCAATGTCTTGAGCTAAAAGAAATGCCAGTCCATGAGTTCGTCTCATATGAGTAACTTTTGGTTGACTATACTCAATGGATCTTAATTCATATTTGGTAAAATTTTTTTGATTGATAGGCATAAGGAATCTTCAATTATATAGGCTAATAAAACTGTTGAATAATAGACGTGCTAAGAACTTTAGTGAGAAAACTACCTTCCATATGGGGTAGTTTTTGTATGTTGAAAATTATTTCTAATCATTTCAATACTTGTTGATCATTATTAATCAACTTCCTAACACACAACTCCAAAATCGCATTACCAATATCGCTGCGGGGTATTTCTTTGATTTGCGTAATGTTGGGGTTGTCCCAAGTAGCAAAAGGAGTCCCATCGACAATTAAACGATTAAGGATATTGATGTTGTCGATGCAAGCGTTATGGATGTTAGTACGGCGATTATCTAAGTTAGAGAAGAGTTGTTGATAATCTGCAGTACTTTTTTCGGTTTGCCAAGTAGCTTTTTTCTCATTGAATCTGAGAACTATTTGGCCATATTGTTTGAAGTTGTCTAAGGTGTCTGTAACGATGGCGCTTATGTCGGGATCTGAATTATTTAAATAAGGCGTGAGTGCTGAGAGATTTAAGGTGACGGTTGTTCGCATTTTTCGGCGAAGAGCTTTTTTAATTTCGGTTTGTGCGTCTTGATTGTAGGCAGCTACAATAGTTTTTAAATCATCGCTTGTATCTTGTAATACGCCAGCTTCTTTTAGTAGTTGAGCTACTTTTAGAATATCGTCTTTAGGGGTAGTGCTCTTAGCAAGATCAAACATTAATTGATCTGCTTGTTCTAGATTTTCAATATCTTTACTGGTCATAGGGGATGATGCTCCTTCCTTAAAATACCGTTAATAGCTTATCATAAAAAGACTCATCTACTATAAAAATTACGAAACGAGGTCTAAAAAGTTATAGTGAATGCTATAACTTTTTGTTTTATAATTAAACTGTTTATTTATAAGTATTATGGAGGAATAAGAATGAAGCAAAATAACAGCTTAAATGTTAGGAGATTGGTGGGAGCGATTCTTCTGGCACTCTTTGCTATTGGAATTTTAGGTTATTCTCAATCACTTTTGGGCATAGCGTGGGTTGGTAAAGTAAGACAATTCCAACAATTTTTATACTTTTATGGAGCTTGGGCAATTGGATTAGCCATTTGGTATTTTGTAACTTTAAAGAAAACCCCAAATAAAAAAGCAGAATTGATAGTTAAAGTAATCTTTTTTGTAGTAATTGGATTGAATGCTTTTTATGCTGCAATGTTAGATTACAGCGATGCTACTATCTATGGAGTGGTATTGATGATCATATATGCCATTGGGTGTCCCTGGGGAAAAGCTGGCTATAGCAAGCATCCCTATCAAGATATAACTGAAGAAAGTAATCAAACTGCAGTTAATAACTCAACCAATGATAATTCAAAGCCATGGTATAAAACGCCATCTACTTGGGTAATTATTGTTCTTTCAGTACTAGTACTCTCAATGGGGTTCTTTATTTTGACAGATGGGAGTTTCCGAGATTCTTCAAATAACAATTCCTTTGATAGCCATCAAAGTTCTAGTTCAGATAATCATTCATTAAAAGTTGACTATAAGAGTTATAAGATTAAAGCTATAAAAACTTATCGTGTTAACTATACTGATCATTCTTGGGATGGCGGAGATGTAAAGATCAATAAAATTGTGATTTATCAAACTGCTAAACCATATAAATATGATTCTGCAAATGATGGAAAGTTTACCATTCATGGTTTTGCCAAAATTTACATGTCTGTTAAAGCTGCTGATGATATTTCCATTTATCCTACTCAAGGAACATACAGTTATTCTAATGGCGAACAACATGAAGCTGATAGTATGGAAGACTGGGATGGCGATATTAATGACGGTATTAAAAAATCAGGTACTATCACTCTTCCAATCCAGAAGTTATCTTCAACTTCATCTTTAAAGAGTATTAGAATGAAATTTGATGCATCTTCTCAAGATGAGGATAATGAGTCGATGGATAAAACATTTGATTTAACAATTGATTTGAAATAGTGGGAGCAGATTATGAAAAAGATTATAAAAATAATTTTGGTTGGAACTGCAATGTTAACATTGACTGCGTGTCAGAACCATAAAAAGAGTGCCATTACAAAACAAACAGGTGTAGGAAAAGTTCAAAAAACTACTAATTCTAATGATGATAAAGGAAATAGAACTTTTGGTTCTGATTCCAATGCAAGCGATTCAACTTGGAATTCGGAAAAGCAAGATAAGCTTGACGACTTTTTAGATGATTGGGCCACTACAATGAACCAAGAATATGAAAAATATGATGGTGATGGTCAAATAACTACGGCCGCTGGAGAAAAATTTCCGAGAGACTTTAATCGAGTGTATGTAAATGGGCAAAAAGCATCTCTATCTTATGACCCTAGTGGTAAGGGAAACGCTGATTATAATGTTGTAGCAATTTATAATTATGATAAAGATGAAGGAGCAAGTCACATTACCTACTTCTTTGCTTTCCATAAAAATCAACCCATTGTATTAGTTGATGAAACTACTAATGGTGATAAGGTTATGGCTAAAGAAACTGAAAATCGTGATTTAATTAATGGTTTTAATTCGATTGCTGCTGGTCAAAATATCGAAAAGAGTAGTGATAGCAAATCAAAATCGAATGACAGTAGTTCTGTTGAAAATCCAAAATTAATAGGTGTGTTTGTTGGATTGCTCAAAGACGGTGACTGGTTTAAAGATAATTTAAACAATGGCCACATGTATTTTAGTGATGATTCAGGTTATGGGAAGACTAAAGGTTATGATTGTATTACTACAGGTGGCGATCCTCAATCGTACTACTGGTTTAAACAAGATGGTAATAATATAACGGTTAAATATAATGATCATGATCATTCTCCAGCGGAAGGGATCTATAAGACTGAACATTATACTATCGATCGTTTGAAGTCTGATTATTATGTAAATTCAGGCCAAAAAGATGAAGTTAATGGTTATGTTGATGCTTTGAAATCTTTAGATGATAAAGATGATTAATATAAATAAGTCATTCAATGATTCTTAGTCATATTTACACCAAATTTTCTTTATTTATATTTGCTTCTTTTCTGCTACAATGAAAGGGAAATTATTTAAAAATGGGAGAAAAAATATGAAGGTTAGAAAAGCTGTTATTCCTGCAGCGGGTCTTGGAACCAGATTTTTGCCTGCAACCAAGGCGATGCCAAAGGAAATGTTACCAATTGTGGACAAGCCAACCATTCAATTTATTGTTGAAGAGGCTAAGAAGTCAGGAATCGAAGACATTTTGATCGTCACTGGTAAGAATAAAAGTGCTATTGAAAATCATTTTGATTCAAATCCTGAATTGGAACAAGATTTGAAGGATACAGGTAAAGTTGAATTGCTTAAGTTGACTGAAGAAATTACCGACTTAGGTGTGAACTTGTACTACACTCGTCAACCACATCCAGCTGGTTTGGGGGATGCGATTTTCCGTGCGCGTAGTTTCGTTGGGGATGAACCATTCGTCGTTATGCTTGGCGATGATTTGATGCGTGACAAGGTACCCCTAACTAAGCAGCTTATTGATGATTACAATCAAACTCATGCGCCAACTTTAGCCGTTATGAAGGTGCCACATGAGGAAGTTTCTAAATATGGTGTGATTGCCCCTGAAGGTAAGATCAACGATGATCTTTACAACGTTAAGTCATTTGTGGAAAAGCCACCAGTTGCTAAAGCTCCAAGTGATTTGGCAATTATTGGGCGTTACTTGCTTACTCCAGAAATTTTTGATATTTTGGCAACACAAAAACCAGGTCGTGGTGGCGAAATTCAATTGACTGATGCCATCGACACTATGAACAAGACTCAACGCGTTTTTGCTCATGTATTTAACGGTCAACGTTTCGATGTTGGTAACAAGGAAGGCTATCTTGAAACTTCCATTCAATACGGCTTGCGTCACCCTGAAACTAAGGATGCCTTAAAGAAATACATCATTGACTTAAGTAAGAAATTACAAAAATA
Source organism: uncultured Lactobacillus sp. (assembly GCA_910589675.1). GTDB lineage: Bacteria > Bacillota > Bacilli > Lactobacillales > Lactobacillaceae > Lactobacillus. The sequence goes on from CAJUTO010000003.1 coordinate 54,650, forward strand.
ATTCGATAAAATCAGCACTTGAGGTGCTGATTTTTTATTATCCAAATCTCTTGCTTTTCACCTGGACAGTAGTAATATAGATAGTGCAACTTTTGATTATCTATCATTTTAATAGTAAAGATTGTTAGAAAGCAGAGTTAAAAATATGCAATATAGTTCTAGTAAGCTGTAATTTGATTTGAATATATTAAGTTAATACTAGATCGGGATTATGTATTTTTAACCCTGTTTTTTGTTTTGCTTAAAGGTGGTGATATTGGCTAAGAAATCGTCGTTTGTCCTAGTTAGAATTAGTCTGCGAAAGCTAGAAAGAGGCTTGAATGAATACAATCGGATTTACCAATTATGCACAACCTGTAAAAAGTGAAACTCCTTGGCAAGAAAATTACAACCAAGATACCACGATTTTTGGAAAAAACGTGTTTCTTCCTATTAATTATCATTCTGCACAAAATGATAATACATTGGTCATTGGGACGAGTGGTACTGGGAAGACATATTCTTTTGTTGAGCCGAATGTGCTGCAGGGGAATGCTAATTATGTGATTGCTGATGCCAAGGGCGATATCTTAGCTGATGTGGGTGCAAGCCTTAAGAAAATGGGCTATCAAATTCAAGTTCTAAACTTAGTGGACTTGAAGCATTCCATGACTTACAATCCAATTTTAAATATGAAATCTAATCTAGATGTGATTAATTTTGCTCATCAAGTAATGATTAGTGACGTCAGTGGTAATCAAACAACTGACTCGCGCCAGGATCCATTCTGGAATAATGCCGCTATGACTGTGCTGGAAGCGTTGATCTTTTTCACGCAAGAATTTCTACCAGAAAGTGAGCAGACAATGAGTACAGTGGTGCGCTTGTTTGGAATGCTCGAAGACAGTCCCAAGAATATTGAGCAGGTTTTGGTATCACTTGGTGATTCAGATTATAATTATGAATACGAATATGATGACGATCTGACTTTTGGTGATTGTTTATTCAATTGGGCTGTGCAAGAAAAGCCAGATTCAGAAGCAGCAAAAATGTGGCAGCAAATCGCAGGTTTGCACAGTAGTGATCGGACCTGGGGGAGTGTTTTAGGAATTTTGGGTGCGGCCTTGAGTCCTTATCGAGTAAAAGAAGTTGATCGACTCCTAAGCAGTAATCAAGTTGATTTTAGTCAGCTTTTAAAACCAAAAAAGGCTTTCTTCATTTTATATGATGATTCTGATCCATCCAAAAACTTTATTTCTAATACGCTGTATTCACAACTTTTTAGCTTTTTGTATCATGCTGCTTTCAAGCTTGAAGGTAAAACTTTGCCAGTTAAGGTGCGCTTTTTCTTAGATGATTTCAAAAACATCTTGATTCCTCACTTTGATGATTATTTGGCAACGGCGAGAAGTCGGAACATTTCAATTTGCATGATGCTTCAAGACGAATCGCAGTTGAAAGCAAAGTTTGGCAATAATACTCCCAGTGTGATTGGCAACTGCAGTGCCTATCTTTTGACGGGAACGACAGATTTGGCAATGGCGCAAACGGCGTCCAGTCGATTTGAACGAAGTGCGAAAATGATCCGTTTGATGAATGAAGATCATTTTTTGCTTGATGTTGGGGGTTATATTGTCGAACCAGTCCGTTATGATTTTCATAATCATCCGCATTTTATCGATAAAAGATTTAACATTAATAATCAGTTCAATACTGCTAATGATGATGGAGATGACAGTTGCAAATGGCCAGAGTTGGCTGATATTTTGAAATCGTTGCCTGGAATTGAAATGAACGATGTTGAGTTGATCGACAGTTTGTTCTAGAAAATAAAGGAGCCTGCGAAAGGCTCCTTTTTTGATAGAGAAGATTGTATAATTACTACTATAAGGATTTTCACATATAGGGCATAACGATGAAGAAAAAACTACCACTTATTTTAATTCTGATCTATATTTTCTTTTGTGGTTACCTATTTGTTTCAACACATTTTTTAAAAAATATTACTGGAGCCACTCCTCAAGATCAGATTTCTTTAAAACAAAAGAAGCAAATCAAAAAAATGCTGAATAGCTTTGGTTTTAAGGGAAATGCAACTTTTTATAAAGATGGTAAGCGAATTTGGAATTACACCACTGAAGGGAATATTAATTCGGCTTACTTGATTAATTCAGTTCAAAAAGCATACACTGGTGCAATGGTTATGCAAGCGGTTAATGAGGGAAAACTGAGCTTAGATGATAAAGTAGCGAAGTTTTATCCAAACGTACCTAATGCTGGCAATATTAGTATTTTAAATTTGCTTGAAATGACTAGTGGCTTGTCTGAGCAGGGGCCATTTGGTAATAATCCCTTCAAAAATGATGATGATAATGCTCAAAAGACGATTCAAGATATGCATTTTGACGATCAAAGTTTTAATAAATGGAACTATCAAGATGTAAATTATGTCCTACTAAGTCATATTTTAGAAAAAGCGACAGGTCGCAGTTATGAAGACCTCTTTAATGAGATGTATGTGTATAAGCTCGGGCTCAAGCACACGGATTTTCTTTGGGCGGATGCACAAAAGATTAAAGAAATTGAGCTAATTCCTAGCAGTACTCAAGTTGATATGAATGAGATTCATGGCTTGCTGGGTGCTGGAAGTGTTGCAATGTCTAATGATGATATATTTCTTTCAATGTCGGCACTTTTAAGTGGAAAAATATTGCCAATGCAAAGCATTCAGACAATTTATGGCCCGGGAAATAATCAGGCACAATATCGTGGCGGTTTATATACAAAGGAGGGATATTATCAGGCAAATGGAGCCGGATATAATTATTCAAGTTTTATTCGAATCTCTAAAGATGGCAAGAATGCGGTGATTTTGCAAACGAATATCAATCAGTATCAGGGATGTAACGATAATGCAACGGCAATCTACAATATGCTGTTTAATGAGAAGAAGGAGAACTAGATGGATTTGTGAATCAGATAAACATAACAGAGAGATTAATATTTGTTCATAAAAATAAAAAACTACTATACTCGTGGTTAAAAATGTGCGATTATGGTAGCTAGCAACTTACTGATATTTAGGAAGACTGTTTAGAGATGAGAGAACGTAGAGAAAATAGGCGGAGAAGCTTTAGTCTCATTTGGCTAGGGTTATTAGTGATTGTCATCTTTTGTGGCTTGTTTTTCCCCGAAATTCCTAACATTAATACATACATCAATTCAAATAACGAACATCATTTACTGATTACAAAAGTTAAGATTGCAGGAGATGCTCCAATTAAGTATCGACATAATCATCCTGAAGGGGTGGTAATCAGTCAAACGATTAAAAGAACTGACACCGTTCATGCCTATGTAAGTAAAGACGGTGTTATTCAAATGCATTTACCAAGCAAAAGTGCTACTGATTCTCATAGTAAAATCAATACCCGTTATATTCAAGTGGGGGTAGGAGAAGAAGATAATGCTCCAGATTTTGCTAAAAGTATGGATAATGCAGCAATTTATACGGCTAATTTGATGCATAAATATCACCTAAAGCCTGATGCAACTAGCTATAACAATCGTACTTTGTATTCTTTAAATGATTTAGTTCATAGTAAAAATAGTACTAATTTAGACGATTATTTTGGTCGATTTGGGTATAGTAGTGTGCAATTTTATAATTTGGTGAGTCAATACTACTATAATAAGGCAATTACCGCACCATTTGGATTGCCAATCTTTGAACGGATAATTATGGTGCTGAAGATTTTCGGAATAATTGGCGGAATTGTGCTAATTATAATCAGTATTTTTTTACCAAGTACCTTTTGGAAAAGATGGTGGCAATAGCTTTCACGCAATTGTCATGATATTAATAATCAAGTACAATATTTTTAGTGTAGTAATTAGATCGATGAAAGATGTTTGAGTTGCAATTAAGCAGAACAAACCGGGGAAGTGAGCAACACAGTGACTGTAAATAAAGATTTGGATCAGCAGATTATCGCCGTTCAAAAAGAGATGAGTGGAGATAAAAAAATTGCCGAATCAGAAAAATACCAACAAATTAATGGAAAGATCTCTTCAATCTTGGATAATGAAATTAAAAAGATCCAAGCTAAGAGACCTAATTTTTGGGTACCATTAATTATTTTGCTGATTATTATGGGGATTATTTCTGCTGTTCTTCATTTTGGAAGAAGCAGATTTTGGCTGGTTTTAGTAATTAGTATTGCGATTTTAGCGGTAGAATATTTAGGCTACGATTTTTGGCGTAGAAGTCGTGTGGAAAAGAACTATAGCGAGCTTTTACAAATTCAAGGAAAAATCGAAAAGACTAAAGGAAACTTTAATCCTAAATATCTTGATTTAGAAAATAAGCGTGTCGATTTACTAGATAAAATTGATGAAATTTTTGATAAAGATGGAGATAGTGATCAAGCATATCACGTCTTAAGATCAAAATATGGTGACTTGCTCATTCGGGATATTTTTGATAAAAACGGTTTTCGCCATTATCAAATTGTCTACTCTCTTGATGGAAAAATTGAACAAGTTCGGGAGTTTTCTATCAGTAGAGCGGGTTATTTGTTGACCATTTATGAAGATGGCAATATCAAAAAGCGCGAATTCCACGGAGAAAGTGGAACTGTCTTATCATTGAAAAAATATGATGATTTGTACAATGTGACCGATAAAATTGGTGCAATCAAAGATCAATATGTAGGTGAGATTGCGGCTAAAGTTAAGGAAATTGATAAGATCAAGAAAAATACTCCTACTTGTACTTATAATTGGTTTGAATATAAGAAAATTTCAGACGATCAAGCAGCTGAATCTCTTAAGGAAGCGGAATACATTGGTCGGATGAAAGAAGGAAAAGAAGAAAATCCTGCTGAGCAACTTGATCATGACTTAACTGATAAGAATTTAGAAGGAATTAGCACGATAAATGAGCTCTATTCTGACTATGACCAAGAAGTAGAGAAACTTTATTCTAAAGTAGAAGCCTTAAAACAAAATAATTATAGTGTATATAAGTCACTCACTGACCTAAGTTGGTTCTTGAGACCGGTAGAGGTGTTTGGTGGAGAATCTAAAAAGAAAATTTGGAGTCACCTTAGTGATATTTTGGCTTTAAATGCTGCTCAAGCTGAAGTTGTAAAGCAGTTGGAAAAATCAGATGATGTTTATATCATTAATAATTTGATTTTACCGCTTGGAGAAGGAGTCACTACTAAAATTGACCATCTTGCTATCACCCCAGCGGGAATTTTTATCATTGAAACTAAGGCTCGCAATATTGAAGATGGTCGAATTTATCGAGCTAAAAACGAACTCGATAAGGCAGCGATTAGAAAGCAAATCACTCTCCATAAAGATGCTATTTATAATCAATTAAAAATTGCAAGTCGGGGATTTTTTGCTTCAAATGCAGTTGAACAAATTTTAAATAAAGATGCTATCCGCAGTTTAATTGTGATTGTAAATCGTGATAATCCACAAAAACAAGATTTCTTAATTGATAATCCAAACTTTTATCGAGAATATGATCGTAGTTTGATTATTAATCCTAGTGAAATTGAGCATGTTATTCACCGTAATACATCTGGGATTAATTTGGATGCCGATGCTCGGAAGATGGTGGCTGCTGCGCTTGAACCAAATGCTCGATTGGTAGATAAAGAACAATTGGGGTATGATTTCTTCCCATATCTTAATGATTTAAAAGGGCAAGAATATAGGGGACAAATTTGGAATCAGTTGAAGGGGATTGCGGATCTTCAAAAGATTATTTCGGATTTAAGTGAATTAGTTGAAAAATTGATTGAATTTGAAAGAGAATATCAAACTTATGAATCTTTACATGCAATTTTACCTTATTTCACTGATCATATTCCTGATGAAGAAAAGCAACTCACTGGAAAAGTAAAGGATATAGTAGATGAATTAAGCCAAGTTGTTCATCAACAAAATGATTTGCTAGATAAAATTGAAAAAGTCGTTGATCAAGCTGTGGTGGGTTATAGTGATCGCATTAAAACTTTACAGCATATTGAAGAGACAAATCTTGATGCTGTAGTTCCAATTGCAGTGGCTGTGGTGATCAGTACTTTAGTCGGCACAATGTTTTAAAGTTTGCAGATAATGCAAGCTTTATTTTTTTGCGTCAATTTTCCAAAGAAGTAGTAAACTAAAAAGGTAAAATCTACTATTCTGGAGGAATTATTGATGAAAATAAAGAAATTCATGCAAATTTTAGCCATTGGGCTTGCAATGTTAGTGGGAGTAGAAACAGCTACAGAAGTGGCTAATATCAATCCCACAGCGCATACTGTTCAAGCTGCTCGCCGCCGCTATAGAAGGAGAAGAAGACGCCGAGTTTTAGATCGGACAAAGATTTATACTTCTACTCGACCAGTAATTATTGGAAATCGTCGTTCCCATATTTATCATGTTTATCGCCAACATGCTTATCGGATGAATCGGGGAAATGCAGTTTATTTTAGAAGTGAAGCCGCAGCCCGCGCAGCTGGCTATCGTAAGTCTTATAGATAAATAGAATAGGATTTGATTATGAACTGGAAAAAAGTGGGCCAAGTTATTTTATGGATCCTATTTTGGTATTATTTACTGCCACACTATCTACTGAAAAGATACGTTTTTAAAGGCAAAAATGGTGGTGTCTGGTCAAGTATCTTAAGTGTGGTCATCGCCTTTTTCTTTTTGGTTTTTGCGATTGGAAGTCAAGCTAGTGATGAGGATGAGGCGGATAGTCATGCCTCACCTAAAGTTCACTATGTAGTGAAAAAGGTTGGAACTACTCGCTTGGCTGAAGCTAAAGCTAAAGAAAAAATTTTAAATAAAGAAAAATCTACTAAAGAAGCTGAATACGAGAAATTAGAAAAAGAACTAAGCCGTGCTCAAGCAGCCAAAGAAAAACAAGAAGCTGAACAAAAGGCGCAACAAAAAGCCGCTGCCGCTAAGGAAGAGAAAGCACAAGCCGCAGCTAGAAGAGCTGCAAAAGAAGCACAAAAGCCAGCAGAGGAAGATTCTTCAACTTCTGATTCTCACTCTGAAACTCACCACAGTAATTCTCATGAAGGAGATTTATATACGGGTGAATCAGGAAAGATCATTGGTAATAGTCGTTCTCACATATATCATGTTCCAGGGCAAGCAGGTTACCATATGAATTCCGCAAATGCTGTTTACTTTGATTCTGAGCGAGATGCAATTAATCAGGGATATCGAAAGGCAATGAGATAATGAAAAAGAAAATTATTGGTCTACTTTCTGGTGTGCTTGTTGCAGTTTCTTTAGTTGGAGTTCAAAATTCCCAGTTTGTTGCTTTTGCTAAGGATAAAATTGTCACCAAGTATCGTTATGATCGTAGTGATCAAAATAAAGCCGAAAAAATTGAAAAGAAAAATAGAGCTACTGAAAAGCAAATTGCTGCTTTAGATAAAAAGATTGCTAAATTACAAAAGCAACTAAAGAAATATAGTGGTGCTCACACAGTTGAATCAGTTAGTGCAGCTAAATTGGCTAGCTTGAACTATTCTGGTAAAGACATCATTACTGTTAACAATAATGAACCGAGCTTTAGTAAATCAGATTTAAGTACAAACCAAGGAGCATGGCAGCGCTACGGCGAACTAGATAATAAAAATCGTGTTACTGCAGCGAATGCTCTTCTTAATCAGAAGTTGATGCCTAAAGCTCAGCGAGAACCACTGCACGTTAATCCAACTGGTTGGCATAATAAACGTGTAGCTGGCGGATGGCTTTATAATCGTTGCCATTTGATCGGATATCAATTAACTGGTCAAAATAATAACTTGAAGAATTTGATGACGGGAACGCGTCAACTTAATGATCCTGATATGTTGCGTTATGAAGATCAAGTTGCAAATTATTTGAAAGAAAGTCCGCATAATTATGTGCGCTACCGTGTAACTCCAATTTTTAGAGGTCAAGAACTTTTGGCCCGCGGAGTAGAGATGGAAGGGCAATCTACTAATTCAAATAGTGTTCATTTCAATGTTTATATCTTTAATGTGGCTGATGGTGTAAAACTAAATTACGCTGATGGTACTAGTCAAAGATAGCAAAAAGCTTGCAGGGATGCAGGCTTTTTTGCTTATAAGTTGAAATTTTTGGAATAATTGTTAGGCTAAAGAAAAAGACAGACTTAGAGAAAAGGTAAATTGTATGAGTAACAAAAAAATTCTAAAAAACAAAAAGACCTCTTGGTCTAAAAAACATAAGATTTTGATTATTACTACACTCTCTATCATTATTCTTCTTGGTATCTTTTATGCCTGGGGAAGTTATTATTATGCTCGCAATCGCCAAATAGATAGGATCATTGACGGGATTTCTGATCCAAAAAAGGATTTATCAAGCTATGTCATGCCTACTAATCCTGATATTGATGTAAATGAGAGTAAATTGAAGCCACTCCAAAATTATTTTGCCGAAAATAAGAATGCCCTCAATAAATTAACCAGTAATTTACGCGAAGGAAAAGGAAGTAATGAAATTAGTTTAGTTGAATCAGGTACTCATTTTTTATTCTTCCCTAAGTACCAACTTCGAGTTCAAGTTTATCGTCCGCAAGTTGAAACCAATCATCCCAATTCTTATTTAGTAGTAAATGGGAATAATATGGGTACTCTGGAAGGCGGAGGTCAAAATTATTACCAAGATTTGGGCTTAGTATTTCCCGGGCGATACCATATTATTGTAAATACAAAAGTTGCTGGGCGTAAGTTACGCGCAAACTCCGTAGTTAATATTTGGTCTAGTAAAAACATTAACATGAATATTCGCACTGCAACTTTTCAGGTAAGAAGTGTTCCTAATGGGGAAATTTATATAAACGATCATAAAGTTGCAAGGTTGAGTAAGACAGGACAATATATGTTTAAAAATTATCCAATTGCGAAAAGTATGGAGCTTTATGTTAAAACTGAATACAAGGGCAAAACTATAAAATCTGAAAAAGTAACCGATTTTCCCCAAACAATTAGTCAAAAATTCGCTAATAGTGAAGATGGAATTAGTGATTATGACAATGTTTCTCAATATGTTGGTAATCAAAATAAGGATGTTTATCAAGATGCTGAAGGAGACTATATTGTTAACCCGATTTGGCCAGGATTAATTGCTGATGAAACAGCTGCTCAAATTTTAGCTAATAATTTTTTGAAGGCTAATCCTAAACAATTTACTAAGGGAAAAGAAAATAAATCTTATAAAGAGCTTCATAAAGAAATAAAAAAGACGGTTAAAAAAGTTGATGCTAAAAAAATGGTAGATAAAGTTAAGATTAAGTCAATTTTGCCGATGGGCAAGAATTGCAGTTTAGTTAAGTTTGAAGCTTATTATAGCTTTAAGAAAGATAAGAAAAAGCATCGAATAAAATCTGAATTTACGACAGCTATTTTTAAGAATATCAACAATCAGCAAACAATTGAAAAGTTAGAAAAAAGACCTGAATAGGTCTTTTTATTTTTTGAGAAATTTTCGTAAGCGAGTTGAAAATTTACTCTTTTTCTTTTGTTTTAAGTATTGCTTTGCAAGCTTAACTTCTGGATTTTTAGATTTACTAGTAATGGTCTTTTTTATGGGATGTTTAATAGTTCTTTTCTTGAAAGAATCACGGGCGTGAGTAGCCGCATCCATAGCAATATCAGGTCGCATATAGTACAATTTTTGCTCTTTATAGGTATTTAATAAAAAGACGAAAATATCATTGATATCGCAAATACAGCGCCAAGCTTGGCCTTTTGAAATGGAATAATCTTCATCGTGAACCGCATCATTACCAAACTTGCGCACTTCATTAAACAAATTAATGATGCTAGTTGGATAATGAAGTTCTGATTGTAAATAAAAAGTGTCACTTCTCAAAGTTCGACGATTACCGGTATGGACCGGGTAATAACGATCTAAATTTTCAATAGTAAAAATTTTTTTGACGATGGCTTCCAGTAGAAGACGACTGTTAACCATTACATCTCGATAATCTTCAATCTCATACAGTTTCAAAATTTTATTTGCAGTTTTGTACTGATTGCTAAAGAGTGAACTACTTTTTAAAAAAGCAAAATTTAGTTGTGCCATGGCTTATTTCCTCATTTCTGTTTCTTATCCTAGCGAAATTTTGCTGTTTATGCAAAAAAAGTAATTGACGTCTCTCTAAAATCATATTAGTGTATTATATAAATAATACAGCGAAACAAAAGAATGAAAAAGGTGACTATCATGAACGCAATACTTAAAGTAAATCAACTTACTAAGACTTATGGTAAAAAAGGTGAAAAGCAATACCAAGCTTTGAAAGGTATCAACTTCGAATTGAATCGTGGTGAGTTTGTGGGAATCATGGGAGCTTCTGGTTCTGGTAAAACTACTTTACTAAATATTTTATCCACTCTTGATAAGCCAACTTCAGGTAACGTTGTAATTAATGGAAAGGACATTACCACGCTAAAGAAGAATCAAATGGCTGATTTTCGTGGTAAAGAAATTGGATTTATCTTCCAAGATTTCAATTTGCTTGATAATTTAACTAATCGTGAAAATATCGCACTGCCACTATCTCTTCAAAATGTTAAAGCACGGGAGATTAACAACCAAGTTGAAGCAATTGCCTCAAGACTTAACATCACTCAAATCTTAGATAAATATCCTGCTGAAGTTTCCGGTGGACAAAAGCAACGTATTGCTTCAGCCAGAGCTTTAGTGCATAATCCATCTATTTTATTTGGGGATGAGCCAACTGGAGCACTTGATTCTAAGTCTGCTACTGAACTATTGAATACTATGGATGATTTGAATAAAAATGATCAAGTTTCAATTTTAATGGTAACTCACGATCCTTATTCTGCTTCATACGCTCAAAGAATTTTATTCATTAAAGACGGAAAAATCGGTAAGGAACTAAAGAAGGACGATAAGAGTCGAGAAGAATTTTATCAAGAAATTATTGCTGAATTAGGTAGACGTTAATAGAAAGGAAATCGACCATGCTTTGGAAATTATCATTAACTGGAATTAAGAGTCGCTTCAAAGACTACTTGATTCTGTTTTCAGGATTGACCTTTGCAAGTGCAATCTTTTACATGTTTATGTCGATTGCCACCAATTCAACTTTTTTGAAAGGTGCTTTGGTAATTGCTTTTAAAACTACTCAATTTGTCTTTGTCTTTGGGATTGCCCTTCTAGCGATTATTACTTTTGTCTACATTGTATATGCCAATAGTTTTTTACTCAGTATGAGGCAAAAAGATTATGGAATGTACATGATGCTTGGAGCACGAACTGGTAAAATAGGAACTTTGATCTTTTTAGAAACCTTGATTGTTGGATTTTTAGCTACTATTTTAGGTGTTCTAATTGGAGTAGGTTTAACTCAAGTAGTTTCACAACTATTGATTAATCAATTGGGTTTACAAATCCATAAATTCGTTGGTTTTTACTTGCCGGCTTTTATTTGGACGATTATTTTCTTTGCTGCATTATTCCTATTAGCGGCTCTTTGGAATCGTCACAAATTAGTTAAATCAAATGTAATTAACTTACTTCATGAAGATCAAAAGCCAGTGAAGCTTCGCTATAATAAAGTTTGGAAATTTATTGAAGCTATTTTAGGTATTGGATTCTTAGGAATTGGTTATTGGGCTATGGCCAAATATCAAGTGCTATTGACTAATTCAATTACCATTGGCTTCTTTACAATTACGATTGGTTCATACTTTGTTTTTGATTCTTTATTTACAACAATTATTAACATTCTTAGAAATAATACAAAATTTGAATACAAGAAGCTTCATTCATTTACTTTAGGCCAACTTAAATTTAGATTAACTGACTATACTCGAATTTTATCAGTTGTTTCTCTTCTTTTCGCTTTAGCACTGGGTGCTATTACTGTAGGGCTAAACTTCAATAATATGGCCGATCAAGCTTTAGAATCTTCATACTATGACGTAGTTTTATATAAAAAGACCCCGCAAGTGGAACAAGATTTGAAAAAGGTTTCAGTAAAATCAACCAAAACCTTTAATTATAAACTTGTAGAAGATAACAAAGCTAAGGATCCGCAAACTATTTATGTTTCAAAAGATGAAATTGCAAAGAAGAGCTTAAAATATCAGAACTTTTATGTAAATAAAAAAGGTCAACAATCTTATTCAACAAAGACTATTAATATTAAGGATTTACAAAAGGGATCTTCAGCTCAGACTGAAATGATGAAATACCAATTAACTCAATTGACACCTTATCCAGGTGCTGGAGTTAAAATTGTTTCTCAAAAGCAATATGATCAATTGAAAAATCCGAATAAGAGTGTTGAACTATTGATGGTGAACAACTTTAGACAGAACTTTGCTAATATTGAAAAATTGCAAAAGGCAGCTGTTACTGGTTCCCTTAATGATGATAATCCAGTATTAAATTCAACTAAGGCAATGAATTACCGCTTTGTATCTAGCATGGCCTCTGGCTTTGAATTTATGGGCTTTTTCTTAGGACTTGCATTCTTGGCAATGCTGGCTTCAACTTTAATGTTTAAAGTTTTGTCTGGAGCAAATAGCGACAAGCCAAGATACAAGATGCTTTGGAAGATTGGAACTCGTCAATCACTTTTGAAGGCTTCAATCGCAAAAGAAATCGGTGTATTATTTGCTTTACCAGCAGTACTTGGAATTATCGATGTCTTGTTTGGACTTCAGTTCTTTAAATCATTGCTTAAAAATCCGTATGATAAGATTTGGATTCCATTTACTATTTTCTTAGTTCTTTACTTAATTTACTATTTGATCACAGTAAAACTGTATGAAGGAATCGTTCTAAAAGATAATAAGTAAAAAAAGTGCCTCTTAATGGAGCACTTTTTTTATAGGGTCATTTTATTATAAGCGGTGATCTTCATTTCACCCTTGTCGTTCATATCCATGATAGTGATTGAGGCATTTTGTGGGCCATTGCTGATATCGATGCCGTTACCATAATGATCAACAATACTACGAATAGTGAAGCCGTGAGTAACGAGCAAAATGTTCTCAGCACCATCAAGTTCACTAATCATCTTAAAACCTTGGTTTACACGTTCCCAATATTCTTGAGCATTTTCGGCTTCATGATATGGGTCGGCTTCTTTGATCCAATCTTTAATGGTGTCAATTCGCTCCTTGCGCAATAATTCATGACGATCGTCGTATCCATGAGGGCCTCCGATCATTCTCCAGGCCATTTCAGAATCCATCCCTTCGAAATAACCATAAAATTGTTCACGGAAGAATGGACTAGTAATGTGTTGGAGCTCATCTTTATTTACATTATGCTTCATGATGATTTCGCAGGTATCACTAGCTCGCTTTAAATCGCTTGATAAAGCAATGTCAAAGGGGATGTCTTTTAAATGTTCACCTGCTTCATCAGCTCCTTGAACTCCTAAAGTGGTGAGAGGCGTATCACACCAACCTTGCATTTTATTGTAACGGTTGATAAATGTTTGACCGTGACGGACGATGTAAATTCTCTTCATAATTTTTCTCCTAATAAAAATAGCTACTTACATTGTAGTGAAAGTAGCTAAAGAAGGGAAATTATTTTTCTTTATATAATTTTTGGACTGCCTTAATATCACCTGGTTGAATAGTGTAAACAGAGCCTTTCGGATACATGACTGACACACCGTTGTTATGGTCAAGACCGATAGCATGTCCTAATTCATGTTCGGCGGTATTGATAATTCGATTTTGGCTGTAACCATACCATCTATTTTGTAAATAGTAACGGTTAAGGTTAACTTTTGCTTTTAATAAGTGGCCAGTTACAGGATTATACGTTGTAGAAGTTTCACCAGCAGCACTGGTGTCGCTGTCATCAACTACGCCAATAATAATTTGAGCGGCGCTTTTATTATCAGTTTGCACAAAATTAAAGGCCCCCGTTCTATTCCAAGCATTCATGGCGTCGATGGATGCCGACCGCAAAACTGGATTATTTTGAATATTTAAATAAACTTTCGCAGTTGCGTTAGGCCAGCGCCGGTTAGATGTTTTAGTAACTGTTTCACTGCTACTGGATTGAGTTTTATTTGGATTTTGTGTGTGAGTGTCGCCAGCTTGCGGAAGCTGAAGATTTCCAGTCGTAATAAATTGACCAATTTTTTGTTTTAAAACAGCGACTGAGTCATTAGTTGCTGTGTGTATATCAGGATTATTTTGATAACTCCAAACCCCAAAGGCAAGGAGTGTTAGAAGCAGTAAATTTTTTATAAAACGAAAAAAGCTTCTCATATAGCATCAACTCCAATGTTACAGATTATAAGTAAAAAAGGTAAATTTTTCATGAATTTTTACTTACATTTATTTAGCAAAAGCATCAAATTCTCGAAATAAGTTGACTTCGTGATAAAATAGAATGTAAGTTTTCTATAGAAATAGGTGACTAAATGACTAAAGAAATTAGTGAAAAGCAACGTGAACAACAGCATCTTGATCACGTTTTGGACTTAATTAATGATAAAGAAAAAGAATTAAAGAGCTCTATTAAGTCTGCAGAAGGTGAAGCTCGAGATATTAATTCACATTTTTTTGATGATGTAAAACTTGATTATGATGGATATTCGACCTCCATGGAAACTGCGCTTTCCATTCATCAACAACAGCAGCTTTTAAGCGAACGTGAACATGCTTGGCAACATTCGGCTAAACAACTTGATACTATTGAACGCTTAAAAAAGAAGCCTTATTTTGCGCGGGTTGATTTTAAGGAAAGTAACGAGAAAAAAGCAGAAACTATCTATATTGGGCTAGGATCTTTTGCGGATCGCGATGACCATTTTTTGATTTATGATTGGCGTGCACCTATTTCGTCCATTTATTATGATGGCAAATTAGGTGAAGTGTCTTATAACTCACCTGAAGGTGAAATTACCGTTGATATGACTAAAAAACGCCAATTTATGATTAAGGATGGCAAAATTGAAAGCATGTTTGATACTAATGAATCAATTGGCGATCAAATGCTTTTAGAAGTTTTATCAGAAAAGTCCAGCACCCAAATGAAGTCGATTGTAACGACGATCCAACAGGAGCAGAATAAGATTATTCGTAATACAAGTGCGGATTTATTATTTGTTCAAGGGGCAGCTGGTTCGGGTAAAACTAGTGCCATTTTGCAACGAATTGCTTATTTGCTTTATCGTTACCGTGGGAATTTGACCTCTAGTGACGTGATTATGTTTAGTCCTAATCAGCTGTTCAATGACTATATAAAGAATGTTCTTCCTGAAATGGGTGAACAAAATATGGTCCAAATGACTTATTGGCAGTTTGTTTCACGACGTTTGCCAGGAATGGAAGTTGAAAGTCTATTTAAACAGTTTGAAGATCAGAATTCTGACACTAATATTAGTGCATTTAAAGACTCTGTCAACTTTTTTAACTTAGTAACTCGTTATGCTAAACACCTTAATAAGCGTGGGATGATCTTTAAGAATGTTTATTTCCGTGATAAGAAAAAGCCATATTTTGATAAAGAAAAGATCAAAGACATCTACTATTCTTTCAATGAAAACTATAAGTTAGCCAATCGAATTGATGCAACACGTGAAGAATTAATTAAGATGCTTAATCGCAAGATTGCTCCTGAAGTTAAGAAAAATTGGGTAATGCAGGCAATTGAAGGTTTAAGTCGAGATGAATTAAATGAATTATATGATCGTCCCGATCAAGAATTTAGTTCAGAAAAAGAAGAAGAGAAGTTCTTAGGGCGAAAGATTGTTGTTAAGGCGCTAAAGCCCGTTTCAAATAAAATTAACCATAATCAATTTATCAATATGCGTGCCCAATACTTAAGCTTTTTGCGTGCAGTTCCAAAGATGACAGATCTTTCTAAGTGGAATATTTCTGAAGAAGATTGGCAAAAGCACATTGAAGAAGTTAAGGAAAACTTCAAGAAACACCACATTTATATGAATGATGTTTCTGCTTATCTTTACTTGTATGACTTGATTACCGGCCGTAGAACCGATTATGAAATGCGCTATGCTTTTATTGATGAAATTCAAGATTATACGCCATTTCAACTTGCATATTTGAAGTATAATTTCCCACGTGCTAAATTCACGATGCTGGGTGACTTGAATCAGGCGATTTTTACTAAAGATGAAAGTCGTAGTTTGTTAAAACAAATTTCTGGTTTATTCGATCCTAAGAAAACTGATGTGGTGCAGCTTACTAAGTCATATCGCTCAACTAAGGAGATTACTGACTTTACTAAACAGATTTTGCGGCAAGGTGAAAAGATTGAAGCCTTTAATCGTCGTGGTCCCAAGCCTGCATTGTGGGGAAGAAGTACTGAACAAGAAGCAATTGAAGCTTTAGTCAAGATTCTAGACAAAAATAATGAGAATCAACGCACCACGGCTGTAATTACAAAAGATTTGGCCAGTGCCAAGCAAGTGGCTGAGCAGCTCAAGCAAAAAGGCGAAAAGGCTACTCTGATTGCCACTGCTAACCAGCGCCTTGTGCCGGGCACCTTAGTTGTACCATCATATTTAGCTAAAGGACTAGAATTTGATGCGGTAGTTATGTGGGATGCATCAAAAGAAAATTATCATAAAGTTGATGAAACTCAGCTAGTTTATACCATTACCTCTCGTGCTATGTATGAACTTGACATTATTTATATTGGAGAAAAAAGTCCACTTTTAGATGTTGATTCTGATACTTATGTTGAAAAATAATGTTGACAAAGAAATTAACATCAGTTAACATTTTAGAAAATAAAAGACGTAGAACAGAATAAGTAATTTAGATGACGCTGATAGAGAATCTTTGATGGTGGAAATAAGATAGCGATTTAAATGAAAACACATCTGTGAGTTGGTTTCTTGAAACTCAGTAGAGAGATCCGGGATTTAGCCCGTTACAGCTAAAGGTTTATTAGTAAACTTATTAAGGCAATTAATGTGAGTTAATTGTGAAGATGAGGTGGAACCGCGGATTTCTTCGCCCTCTTAGGTCCTTGAGACCTAGGAGGGTTTTATTTTTGCTAATAAACTTGCCGAGGTAGACGACGTGAGTTGTCTATAAAGATGAGGTGGAACCACGGATATTTCGTCCTCTTGGAGTAATCCAAGAGGGCCTTTTTTATTAGGAAAAGTAGGTGCGAGGATGAATTATATTAGTGAAATTATGCCAGCTCTTTTAGCTGGAACTTGGATGACATTGAAAGTTTTCTTTTGGACGCTGGTTTTAGCGATGCCATTGGGAGTTTTGGTTTCTTTAGGGGAAATGAGCAACATTAAACCTTTAAAGTGGCTAGTAGAATTCTATGTTTGGATTATGCGTGGGACACCACTTTTGTTGCAACTTATTTTTGTTTTTTATGGCTTACCAATTATTGGGATTGTCTTTCCAAGATATGAAGCTGCCCTTTTTGCTTTTGTGCTTAATTATGCTGCATACTTTGCAGAAATTTTCCGTGGTGGCTTGCAATCGATTAGTGAAGGACAATTTGAAGCAGCGCAAGTTTTACGACTTAGTCGTTTTCAAACTATGACGCACATCATTATTCCCCAGGTAATAAAAATTGTTTTGCCATCAATTGGAAATGAAGTTATTAATTTGATCAAAGATTCCTCTCTGGTTTATGTCATTGGATTAGGAGATTTGTTAAGAGCTGGAAATGTAGCGATGGCGCGAGATGTAACTTTAGTTCCGCTTGTATTAGTAGGAGTAATTTACTTATTCTTAATTAGTTTGTGTGCTTTTGTTCAAAAGAAGATTGAAAAATACTTTAGTTACTACAGATAAGGAGGAATGGCAATGCTTGAAGTTAAGGATTTATGCAAGGAATTTAATGGACGTCTGATTTTAAAGGATATTTCCTTTACTTTAAAAGACGGCGAAATCATGACGATTGTTGGCCCTTCTGGTGCCGGAAAAACCACTTTACTTAGAATTATCGCGGGGCTTGAAACTCAAAATAGTGGTGAAATTTTAATTGATAATAAAAAATATGACCGCGGTAAAGTGGGCGTCGTTTTTCAGGATTTCAACCTTTTTCCTAATTTGAGCGTTTTACAAAATGTAACGCTCGCTCCAAGATTAGTTTTAAAAGAAAGTGATACTGAAGCTGATCAAAACGCTAAAGATTGGCTTGAAAAATTACAAATGCATGGCCATGAAAATCAGTATCCATTCCAGTTATCTGGGGGACAAAAACAGCGGGTCGCAATCGCACGTGCTTTAGCAATGAAACCAAAAATTCTTTGTTATGATGAACCCACAAGTGCCCTTGATCCTAATTTGCGTCAAGAAGTAGAGAAAATGATCTTAAATTTGAAAAAAACAGGCTTGACACAATTAATCATTACTCACGATTTAACTTTTGCAAAAAATGTGGCGGATCAGGTACTTAAGATAAAACCGTTAAATGAGGGCTAGCCTATGAAAAAAATTTGGATGATTATCCTCCCCTTTCTTTTGTTAGGATTGACGGGATGTGAAAGTGTACAAAAAAGAGCTAATACTCAAGATACTTGGTCAAAAATTGAAAAAAAGAAGCAAGTGGTGGTAGGACTAGATGATTCTTTTGTTCCCATGGGATTTGTGAAAAAGAACGGCCAACTTACCGGATATGACGTTGATTTAGCCAGAGAAGTGTTTAAGCAATATGGAATCAAAGTTAGTTTTCAAACAATTGACTGGTCAATGAATGTTACTGAGCTACGCAACGGTACAATTGATTTGATTTGGAATGGTTATAGCGAAACGCCCCAAAGAAAAGAAAAAGTTGCCTTTAGTCGCCCATATTTACGCAATGAACAAGTTTTGGTTGTAAAGAAGAATAGTCCTATTCATAATTTTAGTCAGATGAAGAATTATGATTTAGGGATGCAAACTGGTTCGACAGCGCAGCAGTGGTATGAAGGAAAGCAAAACGTTCTCCATGCTAAAAATGTTGTTCTTTATGATCAAATCCCAAATTCTTTTTTGGACTTGAATGCTGGTAGAATTAAGGGAATTTTACTTGATGAAGTTTATGCCAACTACTACATTGCTCATATGACTAAGGAAAATTATCGGGTAATTGAAAATCCGAAAGTCCCAGCTGATATGTTTGCAGTAGGGATGCGTAAAGGGGATAAAACTTTACGTGAAAAGATCAATCAAGGTTTAATTAATTTGCAGAAAAATGGCAAATTAAAAGAACTAAATGAAAAATGGTTTGGCAAAAATAGCAATTATTTAGGTGAGTAAAATGGAAAAGATAAACGAATTCTTTTTTAAAAAAGTTGACGAAATGAGTGGGCGTGAACTCTTTTGTGTAGAAAGATTACGCATTAATTCCTTTGTAGTGGAACAAAAAATCACTCTTCCCGAACTAGATGATACTGATCTAGTTGCGACTCAAGTTTATTTATTAAATGATGATCAAACTTGTGCTTTGGCAACTTGCCGCGTCTTTAAGAAGGGTGGCAAGTGGATGTTTGGACGCGTTGCTGTAGATAAAGATACCCGGGGCCAACACTTAGGGGCTAAAATGATGAAAAGTGTGCACCAGTTCTTAATAAATCAAGGAGCCGATCGCGTCTATTGTCATGCACAAATGCAAGCGAAGCCATTTTATGATTATTTAGGCTATGGAACCGAAGGCGACATCTTTGATGAAGGTGGCGTCAAACATGTAATGATGTATTACAAACTAAAAAAGTAGGATAGAGATCCTACTTAAGATTAAGTTTTTTCTTAATACTTGGTACAATGGAATTAACTAAGAAGGCATTTCCTCTTGGAGTAAGGTGTTGACCATCTGCTTGATAAAGTGGGGAGATGTCTTTTTGCTTTTTAAAACTAGCAATTAAATCTGCGAATGGAGCATTATTAAGCTCAGCACAAGTTTTTGCTACTTGGTTAAAGGCATTTAGATGATCTGCTGGGTAAAATTGATTGATTTCGACATTGTTAGGATCAGGGAGACTTGGACCAACTACGATTACGCGCTTCTTTCCAATTTGATTAATCATAAAGAGCAAATTATATTGGTAGTTTTCTAAACTGAGTCCCCAACCCGTTGAAGAATCATTGGTGCCATATTCGATAACTACTAGATCAGCTCCTGGATCAATTTGATGAATATAGTCCAATCCTTCAACAGTTGTTGCTCCACTTTTAGAAATATTATCGATATTTGTATTTGGTAAAGCGGCTTTGAATAAATCGGTAACGATAGCAGTGTTTTGATGGTTAGTAAAACCATTAAAAAGTGAATCCCCGAATAAAACTATTTTTTTCATATTTTTTCTCCTTTCTTTTATAATAAGATAAGAATTAACAAAGAGGAAAAATTATGAAGAATTATACTGCTTTTAATCGAGATGAATGGGCAAAACTTGCTCCCAAAAATAAAGTTGAGATTACTCAGGAAGAGTTAGCTAATATTAAATCTTTGGGGGATGTAGTTGATTTAACGGATGTGCATGAAATTTACACCACTTTAATTAGTTATTTGCATCTAGTATATAAAGAAAAGCGAAGCGGTCAAGCAAAACAAAGAGAATTTTTGCATAGGGATCTAAAACCTGCACCTTTTATTATTGGGATTTCTGGATCTGTAGCGGTCGGTAAATCTACTACTGCACGACTTCTACAACTATTGCTTAGTAGAACTTATCCAGAATTAAACGTGCATCTAATGACTACCGATGGTTTTATTTATCCTAATGCTGAATTGAAAAGAAGAAACCTGATGTCACGTAAAGGATTTCCGGAAAGTTATGATATGGCCTTGTTGACCGATTTTTTAAAAGATGTCTTGAGTGGCAAAGATGATATTGTATATCCACTTTATTCGCAAGAATTAAGCGATATAGTTCCTGGGAAATATGGTCATGTTCAAAATCCCGATATTTTAATTATTGAAGGGATCAATACTTTACAGCTCCCTCGCGGAGGACAAGTAGTGACGAGTGATTACTTTGATTTTTCACTTTATATTGATGCCGAGGAAAACATAATTGAAAAATGGTATATGCAGCGTTTTTATAAAGTAATGGATATGAATAAGAATAACCCAGATAATTACTATTATGAGCTTGCGAATGCTCCTCGTGAAGAAGCAACTAAGTTTGCCGAAGAAACTTGGCAGATGATCAATCTAGTTAATTTAAGAGAGTATATTGCGCCGACTAAACAACGAGCTAGTCTAATTTTACATAAAACTACTGGACATTTAATTGATCAAATTTATCT
Source organism: uncultured Lactobacillus sp. (assembly GCA_910589675.1). Lineage (GTDB taxonomy): Bacteria > Bacillota > Bacilli > Lactobacillales > Lactobacillaceae > Lactobacillus. The sequence goes on from CAJUTO010000003.1 coordinate 75,901, forward strand.
GCGTCACTTTTAGTTTGGTATAATAAAATCATGAACATGATTTATTTATTATTAATTAAAAAGTTTGCTTTACCTCCAGCGCAAAATTTGGCATGCTAAAAGAAGTTGTTTTGTGATGAAGGAGATTTAAAAAAATGGTACAAGCAATTAATTTGAAAAAGGGAATGGTCTTCAGTCAAGAAGGCAAGTTAATTATGGTTTTAAAGGCTAACCACCACAAGCCTGGTAAGGGTAACACCGTTATGCAAATGGATTTGCGCGATGTTAAAAGTGGTGCGGTAGTTCACAAAACTATGCGTCCCACTGAAAAGGTAGATTTGGTTGAATTGGTTAAGAAGCCAGCCCAATTTCTTTATAGCGAAGGTGATATTTATACCTTTATGGATACTGCAACTTATGACCAATATGAAGTTTCTGCAGACCAATTAGGTGATGATAAGTTATACCTTATTCCAAATACTAACGTAGATTTGGAATTCGTAAATGATACTGAATTGATCGGCGTTAATTTGCCAGCCACTGTTGAATTGACTGTTCAAGAAACTCAACCTGAAATTAAGGGTGCTACTGCTGCTGGTGGTGGTAAGCCAGCTACTATGGAAACTGGTTTAGTTGTTCAAGTTCCTGACTTTATTAAAGAAGGCGAAAAGTTGGTTATTAATACTGCGGAAGGTACTTACAAATCACGTGCTGATAGCCAATCAAGATAAACTAAAAAGACGAGATCGTTGTGGATCTCGTCTTTTTAGTTGTTTATTATATCTTTTGAAAGAGCATCAATTTTAACTTTTGTAACTTCATTATGGTCAACAATTTTTACCGTCCAAATTGGGTTGGTATGAGATGGAGTAACGGCTAAAGTCCATTCCCGAGCCTCTCCACCACCAACTTTTTGGATTGCAATTTGGCTAGCTTCTTTCCTAGATACGAGCTTGTTGATTTGTAAAGTATCTTCTTCGGTGTCCGCTTCCTGATCTTCATTTCTTAAAGTAGATTGTCCTAAAATTTCTCCAGTACTGGCATTAATTTTGATAGTGCAATCTTTTTTAGTATCATAACCAACAATATCGTAAATATAGCTTTGATGTTGGATGGTTAATTTGATCTCTGTAACTTTAGAGTTAGGGTACAGACGGTGAAAGTCTTTAAGTGCTCGATTTTGACTAATTTTAATAATCGGAGCTTCTTCTTGAGCTGTAGTGGTAGAAACTTTATGAATAGAAGAAATTTTTTCTTTTTTAACCGGATAAGAATGATTAGTAGGTAAAAATTCCTTGATAGTCAGGCCAATTGCAATTCCAATGATTAAACTTGTAATTATAATTAGTGTTTTCTTCATATTACTCTCAATTCTAAATCTGATACACTTTCTATAAGCTATATTATATCTAGAATTAATAGAAAATTACCACTAATATGCACTAAAGAAAAAGCAAAATTAAAGCAATCAGTGCAGGTAACATTTGGACAAAAAATATTTTCTTGGTAGCAGTGAATCCACCAAAAGCTCCTACGACAATGATGAAAAGCATTAATAATTGCCAAACGTGAATTAAGACGGCAGGGTTATTTGAAAATACAAAATAAGAAAGTAAGATAGTGATTCCCAACATTCCATTGTAAATTCCTTGATTAGCCATAGAGATGCGAGTTTCCTGTTTTTTAACATATTCCAGGGGCATATCAAACATATTGGCTTGCTTTTCTGGGGATGCAAAGATTTCCAAGCCACAGATTACAATATGTTCTAATGCAATTAACATTACTAAAAAAACTGAGATTAAAAGTATAGTATTATTTTCCATAAATTTTTCCTCCTCTCCTTAAATATTACCTTATTCAGAAAGGAACTTCTATCATTATAATTTTTGCTGCATTTACGACAAAAACATATTAAACTTTGATAAGTGAGGTTAGTTATGGAAGAAGATACTTTAAGAAAAATTGGCACAATTTCAAGGGCTCTAGATTCAATTGCCAACATTGAATTCAAGCAGATGAAACTCAATCGAGGTCAATATTTATACTTAGTAAGAATTTATGAAAATCCAGGAATGATTTCAGACCATATTGCAGAAATTTTGAGTGTGGATAGAACAACAGTTGCTCGGAGCATTCAAAAATTAGAGAGACAAGAATTGGTAGTGAAAAAGTCAGATCCTAATAATAAAAAGATTCGTCATTTATTTGTGACTGAAAAAGGAAAAAAGTTAGCTCAAATAATTGAAAAAGAGAATAGTTTCTCGAATCAAATGGCACTAAGTGGACTAGATCAAAGTGAGAGAAAGCAGTTAAATAAATTACTCAGTAAAGTTGAACAAAATGTAGATCAAAATTGGCATTTTGTTAAAAATGGTGGAAAGAGAGAATATTGATAATGGAATATACAATTAAAGATGTAACAGGAAATGATGTAAAAGGGTTGCAAGCTATTTCCCGGGAAACTTTTAAAGCTACCTTTGATGAATACACTGCACCTGCAGATATGGTGCGATTCTTAAAAGAAGATTACGCTACGGAAAAATTACTTACTCAGATTAATAATCCTGATAGTCGCTTTTTCTTTTTAATGGTAAAAGACGAAGTGGCAGGTTATCTAAAAGTGAATGTCAATTCTGCCCAAACTGAAAATGTGAAACCAAACGCTCTAGAAGTAGAACGTATCTACTTGAGACAAAAGTTTCAGCATCAAGGATTAGGACTTGTTTTAATTAAGTTAGCCGAAAAAATTGCTCGAAAAGAAAATTATGATTATATGTGGCTAGGAGTTTATGAACATAATTTAATTGCTCAAAAGTTTTATAAAAAAGATGGCTTCACTAGGGTGGGACAGCATGTATTTCAAGTGGGGGAAGACCCACAAATTGATTATATTTTAGCTAAAAAATTAGATTAACTAAAAAAGCTCCATTTTGGAGCTTTTTTCTTTAGTCTTTTTCAACGTGCAATACTTTTTTATTAATTGCATCAATTTTAACCTTAGTTTCTTTGTTAGCACTCACAACCTTAACTTCCCAAATGGGTTGGTTATTGTCTTGTTCTAATTTCCATTCTTGACTAGTACCCGTGGCATGTTTTTCAGCAATTTTACTTGCTTCTTCACGAGTAATGGTTTTATCCAGATTAATACCTTTTTGCAAATGTTCGTCTAAATCAAGTTTTTCTGAATGAGTATTCAAAATCTTTCCAGAATTAGCATCAATATTAACTGTATATTCTTTATTCATGTCAAAGCCATCAATTTTGTAAATATATTTATTATTTTCAAGTTCTAGATCAATTGCCTTGATTTTTTTATCTTTAAATTGTTCATTGAACTTGTTTAAAGCTTCTGATTGACTTAAATTGATTTTTTGAGTCTTGAGCTTAGTAGTATTTTCTTTTACTGCTTTTTTAGTTTGGCTTTTTGTTGAACTTATTTTAGAACTGCTTTTAGTAGAATCATTATTTGAACTACATCCTGTTAACATGAGAGCTGCTAAAGCAACTGAAGCAGTAGCTTTTCCAAGAGTTCCTATTTTTAACATAATACATTCTCCTATATCTATATAAAAATGACTATTTGTATACGTTCAATTATACAGATAAAAAGTATATAATCATAAAATTTGAATAGATAATTTGTGTGATTTAGTTTTTTCTTAATAATTTGAAATTAATAATAGCATAATAAGTCGTTTTATTTGTGATTACTAACTATTTGTTGAATACTGAAAGTGTATACAATAATATATTTTGGACTTGAAAGAGAGATGTATTGTTATGGCTGATAATCTTTCAACAAATAAAAAAGTTGTAAGTAAAGGCTATAAATATTTTATGGTGTTTCTGTGTATGTTAACGCAAGCAATTCCTTATGGGGTTGCTCAGTTAATACAACCTTTGTTTGTACACCCATTAGTTAATACTTTTCATTTTACATTAGCTTCTTATACATTGATTTTTACTTTTGGTGCAATAGTTGGTTCAATCGTTTCACCTTTTGTTGGAAAAGCGTTACAAAAAGTAAACTTTAAACTTCTATATATCATTGGTATTGTTTTGTCAGCTGGCGCTTATATCATTTTTGGGATAAGTACGAAACTGCCAGGATTTTATTTAGCTGGCATAGTATGTATGGTAGGTTCAACGTTCTATTCGGGGCAAGGTGTTCCTTGGGTAATTAACCATTGGTTTCCTTTAAAGGGGCGTGGTGTTGCATTAGGACTTGCCTTTTGTGGTGGGTCAATTGGTGATATTTTTCTTCAACCTATTACTCAGGAAATATTGAAGCATTTTATGACTGGTAATACTAAGACTGGTCATTTAACTTCGATGGCTCCATTCTTTATTTTTGCAGCTATCTTATTAATTGTCGGCTTAATAATCGCAGCCTTCATCAGAGTACCTAAGCCAACTGAAGCTTTAGCATCTAAAGATGAAGTTAAAAAGAATAAACAAGCAGCTCATGAACAGGCTACTCATGAATTCCAAGGCTGGAGTGGTAAGCAAGTTTTAAAGATGAAATGGTTCTGGATTTTTAGTATTGGCTTCATGATTATTGGATTAGGGTTAGCTTCCTTAAATGAAGATTATGCAGCTTTTTTAGATACTAAATTATCGTTGACTGAAGTAGGAATTATTGGTTCTGTTTTTGGGATAGCCGGGATTGTCGGAAATATTTCCGGAGGATATTTATTCGATAAGTTTGGTACAGCTAAATCAATGACTTATGCTGGAATTATGTTAATTATTTCGATTTTAATGATGATCTTTATTTCATTCCATCCCTACGACAGTAGGATAAGTTTGTATGCTGGTATGGGTTGGGCTATTACAAGTGGCCTATCAGTATTTAGCTATATGTCTGGTCCAGCATTTATGGCTAAAAGCTTGTTTGGTTCAAAAGCACAAGGCGTTAACTTGGGATACATTAGTTTGGCATATGCTATTGGTTTTGCTATCGGTGCACCTCTCTTTGGTGTAATAAAAGGAATTACCAATTTTACAATAGCATGGTGCTTCACTATCGCTTTTGTTGCGATTGGATTTATATTATTAATAATTGCAGCCATTAGAATTAAAGAGATACAAAGAGAAATGGTTGCTGATAAGTCGGATATTGTTTTGGAAAAGTAAAACAATTTAGAAGGAGGAGGTTATTATGGCTAGCGCAAGTAATGAAAAAACTGTCAGCAAAGCATATAAATACTTTATGGTATTTCTGTGTATGCTTACCCAAGCAATTCCATATGGGATTGCTCAAAATATTCAGCCACTTTTTGTACACCCATTAGTTAATACTTTTCATTTTACCTTGGCATCATATACATTGATTTTTACTTTTGGTGCTGTGGCAGCATCTATTGCATCACCATTTATTGGTAAAGGTCTTGAAAAGATAAATTTTAGGGTAATGTATTTAATTGGTATTGGTCTTTCAGCAATTGCCTATGTAATTTTTGGAATTAGTACAAAATTACCTGAATTTTATATTGCGGCTATCATTTGTATGATTGGGTCAACATTTTATTCTGGACAAGGTGTTCCTTGGGTAATTAATCACTGGTTTCCTGCAAAAGGTCGTGGGGCTGCCCTAGGAGTTGCCTTTTGTGGTGGTTCGATTGGTAATATCTTTTTGCAACCAGCTACTCAAGCAATCTTGAAGCACTTTATGACTGGTAATACTAAAACTGGCCATTTAACTTCAATGGCTCCTTTCTTTATTTTTGCGATTGCATTGCTAGTTGTAGGTGTAATTATTGCAATATTTATTAGAACGCCTAAAAAGAATGAAATTGTAGTTAGCGAACAAGAATTGAAAGAAAGTAAAGCTGCCCAAGAAAAGGCAAAAGCAGAAGAATTCCAAGGCTGGAGCGGTAAGCAAGTTTTAAAAATGAAATGGTTTTGGATTTTTAGCTTGGGCTTTCTGATTATTGGTTTAGGACTAGCTTCTTTAAATGAAGACTATGCCGCTTTTCTTGATACTAAATTATCATTAACAGATGTTGGTCTAATAGGATCCATGTATGGAGTTGGTTGCTTAATTGGTAATGTATCCGGTGGGATCTTATTCGATAAATTTGGTACAGCTAAATCTATGACATATGCGGGATGCATGTATGTTTTATCTATTGCTATGATGATCTTTGTAAGTTTACAACCATATGGGTCTCATGTAAGCAAAGTAGCTGGAATAGCATATTCAATCTTTTGTGGTTTGGCCGTATTTAGCTATATGTCTGGTCCAGCATTTATGGCGAAAGATTTATTTGGTGCTAAAGATCAAGGAGTAATGTTAGGGTATGTCGGCCTTGCATATGCTATTGGATTTGCTATTGGTGCACCATTATTTGGAATAATTAAAGGAAAAGCCAGTTTTACAGTAGCATGGTACTTCATGATGGCCTTTGTAATTGTGGGCTTCGTACTTTTAGTTATTTCAGTAATTAGAATTAAGAAAATTCAAAGAGTTTATATTGCTAAACATCAAAATCAAAAAGCTGAAGTTAAGGAGGATTAAAAATGTGTACAGGTTTAAGATTTACAGATGATCAAGGAAATTTATATTTTGGTAGAAATCTTGATGTGGGCCAAGATTATGGTGAAAAAGTAATCCTTACGCCACGTAATTATCCCTTACCATATAAATTCCTAGCTGATAGCAGGACTAGCAAAGCTGTTATTGGAATGGGAATAGTAGTAGATGGCTATCCTTCTTATTTTGATTGTTTTAATGAAGATGGTTTGGGAATAGCTGGTTTAAACTTCCCTCATTATGCCCAATTTAGTAAAGAACCAGTGGATGGAAAAATTAATTTAGCCTCTTATGAGATTATGCTTTGGGTAACGCAAAACTTTACTACAGTTAAAGAAGTAAAGGAAGCTTTGAAAAATGTAAACTTAGTCAGCGAAGCTATTAATTCAGATTTTGCAGTTGCTCCTCTTCACTGGATTATCAGTGATAATAAAGAAGCAATTGTTGTGGAAGTTTCTAAACAATATGGGATGAAAGTTTTTGAAGATAAGTTAGGCGTTTTAACTAATAGTCCAGATTTTAACTGGCAAGTAACTAATTTAGGAAATTATACTGGTTTGAGTCCTCATGATGCTACGGTTCAAAATTGGAATGGCCAAGAAGTTATGCCATGGGGTGTTGGGACTGGTAGCTTGGGTTTACCGGGCGATAGTATTCCTGCTTCTCGATTTGCCAAAGTAGCATATTTGAATGCAAATTATCCTACTCAAAAAGGTGAAACTGCTAATGTGGCAAAATTCTTTAATATTTTGAAATCAGTCGCTATGGTAAAAGGCAGCGTCATTAACAACCAAGGAAAAGATGAATACACAGTTTACACGGCTTGCTATTCATCAAAGACGAAGACATATTATTGTAATTATGCCACTGATTTTGAATTGAAAAAATATACAATTACTGATGAAAATTTGAATCTAAATAAACTTACGATTTATTGAAAATTTTGATCAAAAAATAGCCTCTAGATTCCCAAAAAAATCTAGGGGCTATTTTATTGGTTATTCACCTTTGAAACTACCATTTTCAACTTCACGGATAAAGTCGGCTAAGTGTTTATAATAAATATCTGGATTATCAACCATGTGGTGATGACCACCATCTGGTGTAGTTACTAAACGAGAATTTGGAATTTCTTTTTGCATAATTTTAGCAGTAGAAATTGGCATTGTTTCTTGTTCACCAAAAGTTAAAAGAGTTGGAACCTTAATGTTCTTTAATTGATCTCTAAAGTGCCAATCTTTAAGTTTCCCAGTAATGACAAATTCATTGTCGCCTTGGAATGCGTGGTAAACATCACTGCCACCGATATCCTTTAAGTGGTAAAGCTTTGAAGGCTGCTTTCTATCAACGAAGTTAATGTTTAAAATTTGAACGTCATCTTGGTAACGTTTGTTATCGTAGTCATTATTTTCTTCACATTTATGCATGAAATCAATTTCACTTTGTGGAAGAACTTCTTGACGGCGACGGTTTACAGATTCTACATATTCATCAATTTCATCAACCATTGAAGAAATGATAGCACCCTTTAAGTGTTGACCATATTTTACAGCATATTCTTGAACTAACAAGCCACCCCAGCTTTGACCAATTAAATAGAAATTGTCTAGGCCTAATTTTTCTCGAACTTCGTCAACTTCATCTAAGAAATATTCATAAGTTAGATATTTTTTAGCGATTTCTGGATCAGAATAATCAGGTTGATCTGAATATAAAGAGCCTAATTGGTCATACATGGTAACTTGAACGTTAAGACCTTGCTTCTTCAATTGTTCTGCAGTATCTTCCCAGTATTCGTGATTACCGCCAGGACCGCCGTGAAGAGCGAGTAAATGAATGTCACCTTCACCTTGAGTATTAGTCCAAAGATGATAACCGTTGTCTAGAGTAATAATTTTAGTACCTGTCTTCATTTTCAAACTCCTTTTCAACATTTCTTTCCATTCTACATCATTCGTTGATATCTAGCTAATTTGAGAAGTTGCTACCTTTTCGCGTATAATGTTTCCAGTAATAAGTTTGAAGGGAAATAGCAGTTTTTATGAGTTTAAAATATGCGAAAAAAAGCCAAGTTGTGTTGTTTACAATTTTGGCAGCAATTAAAGCCTGTAATATTGTCTTTGTTGCTTATATGATCAAAATTATGCTTAATGTTGCTTCTTCGGGATCGCATGATTACATGCATCTAGTCCGTTTGGCAATTTTAACTGGACTTGGTCAATTATGTTTTATGGCAAGTAATTTTGTATATGAAACGGTTAAAATGACTATTGTTCGAGACGTAAATATGGTTTTTAAGAGAGCGAATCTAACTTATTTAGTAGATCAGGGTAATCCAGATATCAAAAATGGATTATCTTTATTGACTAATGATTTAAAACAGATTGAAACAAATCGTGTAAATGCTCAATTGGATATGATTTTACAGGGATTGACTTTTATTGGTGCAATTAGTTTTGCTTTTTATTCTTCTTGGCAAATGACTGTAGTTTTTGTAGTGGCAATGATCGTGCCAGCCTTAATTCAAATGATTACCAGTCCGGTTATTACCAAAAAATCAAAAATTTGGGCGGCCAAGAATGCAATTTATACCCAGAATGTTTCTGACTCTTTAAACGGAGCTCAATCAGCTAAATTATATAATGTCCAAGAAAAGATAGTGAGCCGTGCTATTAACGCTGCTCGCAATATGGAAAATGCTTTGAGAAAAATGTCCTTAACTCAAGCATGGGCGTTGGAATTAATTTATTCTGCTGCTGAATTGTTTTGTTTTATAATTCCATGTACAATTGGCGGTATTTTAATGATGCAGGGCCAATTAGAAGTAGGAACGCTGGTAATGATGGTTGACTTGGCAATGAACTTCATAACGCCAGTTGTAACGCTTTTTAATGAATTTAATCAAGTTAAATCTACAGTTCCAATGTGGGAAAAAACTAAGAAGGCTCTCAACTATACGTTTAAGCATAATAAGCATATTCCAGGTGATTTTGAAGGGATGCAAATTCGGGATTTATCTTATGTAACGCATAAAGATAAAAAACGGATTTTTGAAAATGTAAACTTGGATGTTCAACCTGGTGAAAAGGTTCTCTTGATGGCTCCAAGCGGTTGGGGAAAAACAACCCTTTTAAGATTAATGTTAGGATTAAAAAAGCCGAAAAATGGAGAGATTATCATCAATCGGAAAAATGTTTCAGGCAACTGGGAAAAGGCTCATAATTTTTATTCCTATGTGAATCAAAAGCCATTTATGTTTGATGATACTTTGCGCTTTAATATCACGTTGGGTAGAAAAATAAGTGATAAAGAATTACAAGCAGCAATTAAAGAAGCTGGCTTAGAAGATTTGGTAAAAGAACATGGTCTAGATAGCAATGTCGGCGAAGATGGGAATAATTTATCTGGAGGACAGATTCAGCGGGTTGAGATTGCACGCGCACTTTTGTCGCAAAGACCAATTTTGTTAGCTGATGAAGCTACTAGTGCGTTAGATCCTAATTTATCCTTGGCAATTCATAAAACTTTACTTGAAAATCCAAAAATCGCTGTTATTGAAGTAGCCCATAAAATTTCAGAAAAAGAAAAATCGATGTTTGATAAAATTGTTCATTTGGATAAGCATCGTATAGAAACAAAAATGTGATTTTTTATATAAAATAAATATACTTGTATTAATTAAATTAGCTATTTCCTTGCTATGAAACAGCTTACATTATACAATGGATTTGTACAAAGTTTGTGTTTATCAAAGGAGTTTTAATTATGGCAGAACCTAAGTGGCTTAAAGATATGAATCCCGATGAATATATGAAAGAAGATTTCAAGGCCGAAGGAAAGTCTGAAGCTGGTACTACAATTGAGGGAATTGACAAAAATGACCCAGATTGGCTCGAAAAAGCAGCTAAAAAAGTTCATGCAGCTGAAGGTAGCGATTATGTAAAACTAGATGCAGGGTTAATGACAGTGGATCAACTTAACTGGATGCTTCGTAGTACTATTGGGGAATTAACTTTTGTTGATGATAACAATCAATTTTTATGGTACAACCGTCCAACCGATCCTAATTATAAGATGAAGGCTAAACGTACTCCTGACCAAGTTGGGGATACTATGGGTGCAGTTCACCCTAATGTGGGAGATGTGATTCCTGAAGCTAAAAAAGTGGTTCATGCCCTTCGTACTAAGCAAGATGGTCATGATGATGTATACATGCCAGTTCCCACAGGTAATTTAAAAGAATTGGTTTTGCATTATTACAAGCGTGTTGAAGATGATAAAGGCAATTACGCTGGTATTTATGAATGGGTTCAAGATTTATATCCACTTGTTAAATATTTCTGCGAGACTACTGGTCAAAAATTAGTCGTAGATCCAGATGCAACAACAGGTGCAACTTACCGTCGTAATTCAGATCCAGACGCAAAAACTGGTGCTTCGACAAAAGCTGAAGCTGAAGAAGAAAAGAAGGAAGAAAAGCCTGATACAACAACAGGTGCCTCGCAATATTAATATTTTTTCTAAAAAAGGGTGGCGAAAGCTGCTCTTTTTTTGCATAGCAAAATAAAAATAAAAGTCAATTCTTGTATTTAAAAAATCAGGCTACTATACTAGATAATGTCGTTTTTAAGAAAAAAGTTTGCTTCAAACACAATATATAGTGTTTGGGAGCATAGAATGGAATAGGGAGACTTTATGCATACTGATAACAACGAGAATTATTTTGTCTGGCTTTTTAATCAATTAAAAGGCTGGCCTGTACAAAACTACATGCTTTGGTTTTTTGCTTTTGGCTTTCAACTTGCACTTTTAATTCAGCAAAAGATGACGGCAGTCACTATCATCACTTTTATTGGTACTTTACTTGGTACTTTATGTGTGCTCGCAATTAACGCTACTAAAGCAATCAATGGTTGGCTTGGGTTGATTTCTGCAGCTTGTTTTATTTATGCAGGACTTGAAGCTAAGAACTACTTATCAATTTTTGAACAAATTGCTTATATTGCTACTCTTGATTTGCCAGTTATTCTTTCAGTAAAGTCATGGAACGATGATACTAAGAACCACTTGCGAAAGTTTGGGGCTAAAGAATGGGTTATTGCTATCGTTGGTACTTTAGCAGTTTATGCAGTTAGTGGTTACTTGATTGGTAAGTTTACTAATGATCCTCGTCCATGGATTGATGCTATCAGTTTTGCTATTTCTCTTACTGCTGGGATTATGTGCTTTATGCGTTACAATAACCAATACTTTTGGTGGACAGCTAGTGGTATTTTCCAATTAATTCTTTGGGGTGTAACTTATGCCGAAGGTGATGCTACCTTAGCGATGGCTGTAAACTCACTTATTTATGTGATTAATGATGTTTTGGCATTTACAGTTTCACCATGGTTCAATATGGGAAGACGTCGTGAAGGTCTGAAAGAAATTAAAAATTAGTTTTTGATTTTCTAGCTACTGAGTATTTGGTCAGTAGCTTTTTTTCTGTGCTAAAATAATTTCAAAATAAGAAAGAAGGATTGAACATGGTAGATTATGATTTTGATTATATAAAGAATAAGTTTATCCAGTATGCAAAGATGAATACTCGCTCTGATGAAAATAGCAATGCAATACCAACTACAAAGGGTCAAGTAAAGTTACTTAAAGAGTTAGTTTCTGAATTGAAAAAGTTAGGCTTAGTAGAAGTTTCATATTCGGAAAAGGATGCTTATACGGTTGGTAAAGTTGCTGCCAATATTAAAGAACAGCTTGCACCAATTGGCTTTGTAGCGCATGTTGATACTGCTGATTTTAATGCAGATAATATTCAACCACAGATTTTTGAAAATTACGATGGTCAAGATATTGAATTAGGTCATGGGTATACTTTATCTGCCACAGAATTTCCTTCTTTGAAAAAAGTAATCGGGCAAACTTTGATTACTACTTCGGGTAATACATTATTAGGGGCCGATGATAAAGCGGGAATTGCTGGTCTTCTGGGAATGGCAAAATATTTGAAAGATAATCCTGAAATAAAGCATGGTGATATTTGGTTTGCTTTTGGTCCAGATGAAGAAATTGGTCAAGGAGCTAAAAGATTTGATGTTAGCCGTTTTCCAGTAGAATTTTCTTATACTTTAGATAATGGAAATCCTGGCGATATTGCGTATGAAACTTTTAATGCGGCAGCTGCTAAGATCAAAATCAGAGGCACAGTCGTGCATCCCGGGGAAGCTTATCATTTAATGGTAAATGCGACTCTGATTGCTAATGAATTCATCAATCAATTGCCAACTAATTTTGTTCCTGAAGAAAGTCGTGACTATCAAGGTTTTATCTTAATTTTACGTAATGATGGAAATGTTGATTATGCAGAAATTGATTTAATTATTCGTGATTTTGATACAGATTCGTTTTTAAAGCATAAAAAATTGATTGAGAATAGCGTGGAATCTTTGAATCAAAAATATGGCGAAGGCCGAGTTAGTTTAAAAATGTATGATCAATATATTTCCCCTGGTGATACCATTAAAAAGCATCCCTATGTAGTGAATTTGGTCCACCATGCTTATCAAAAGATGAATTTACCAATTAACCACGTACCTTTTCGTGGTGGAACAGATGGTAATTTTATTACGCAAAAAGGAATCCCAACTCCGAATTTATTTAATGGAGGGGCCAACTTTCATGGGCGCTATGAATATGTGACAGTTGAGAATATGCTTTTATTGGCCAAAACTTTGACTGCTATTGTGACAGAACATGTGAAATTAGATAATAAACGAGATGAAAAACCACTAACAAGATAGAATTATGACTTTTTATACAATTAACTATATTCAAAATAATCAAAATAGTGACAGAACTATATTATATGTATTGATGCTGATTGCGGCAGGTGCAATGATCGTTTTTACTCTTTTATATTTGAAAGATCGTTTTGCAACTAGATATCGTGATTTAGGAATAATTGCTTTATTGTTTTTATTACTTTTTGCGGGGAACCAGTATGAGAAATATACTCAAATTAATTCGCAAAAATCACAAGCTACGCAAATTATTCCATTTATTAAATCAGTTGCTCGAGACAATAATGTGACGGAAAATGATGTATTAGTAAATTCCACTACTTTGCAAAATGGAATGATAGTGAGAATTGATTCTAAAAATATTGATTATCAGTTGAATCTTAATGCTGATAATAATACTTATACATTAAATCGGGCCCATGTGATTGATCATAAAGTTGATGTGAGGAAATAAAATGCAATTAGACTATACTGAATTATTTATCAAATTTGCTCTTGGGATGTTAACCTTGATTTTCCAAATTAATCTTTTTGGAAAAAGTAATCTTGCTCCTACGACAGCTTTAGATCAATTACAAAATTACGTTTTGGGTGGGATTATTGGCGGTATTATCTATAATCCTAGTATTAAGGTTTTGCAATTTTTACTTGTATTAATTGTTTGGACACTCGTTGTCTTTTTATTAAAATTTGGCCGTGAGCATAATAGCTGGATTCGAAATATTGTGGACGGAAAGCCAGTTCAGGTAATTAAAAATGGGGAAGTTTTGGTTAATAATTGCATGCGGGCAGGAATTTCGGCTAATGAATTGATGTTTAAATTGCGTAGTCGAGGAATTTATTCTGTAGCTAAAATCAAGAATTGTATTTTTGAACAAAATGGTCAGCTAACTGTCATTGAAAACGATGAGGCAAATATTCGCTTTCCAATTATTAGTGATGGGCAAGCTAACATTGATGTGTTAGAACTGATTCATAAAAATGAATCTTGGCTTGAAGAAGAAGTTGAAAAAGCTGGCTATAATAGTATTAGTGACGTGTTTTTAGGCGAATATAATAAGGGTAAATTACATTTTGTTGGTTATTCAAAAGAAAAGAGATAAACAATGACAGAAGTAGAGCAAGCAAAAAAATGGTTATCTGATGCGGATGCGGTAATTGTTACTGCAGGCAATCGTTTTGCTCAAGAAGAGGGACTAGATATTTTAAGTGAAGAAAATTTTGACAATAAATTTGGCGAAATTGCTGAAAAATATGATGTTCATACGATTGGGGATGCATTAGATAAGAAATTTGATTCTTGGGGCGAGCAATGGGCTTTTTGGAGTGAATTAATTAATCAATATACGCTCAATTATGTTCCCAGTGAAAATATGGGGAATTTGAAAAAGCTCTTGGATGATAAGCAATATTTTATTGCTACGAGTACGTTTGCGCATTATTTTGAAAATAGTGGCTTTAATCCAAATCGAATCTTTAATGTGTTCGGTGATTGGACGACTATGCAATGTTCTAGTGGTGTTAATCACGGTCAAAAGAGCGATATTGAAGTAGTGAAGAGCTTTATTAAAGCTAAAGGAGCTGGACCAGATTTGGAAAGTTTGGTCCCAAAATGTGAAATTTGTAATAGTGAGATGGAAATCCACATGCCATTGAATGCACATTTTTTCCCGGATACTGATGCAAATGCTCGCTTGCGTTGGTTCTTAACAGCTAATGAAGATAAAAAGGTGGTAGTTTTGGAGTTAGGGGTAGATGAAACTAGTCCTCAACTTCTTGATCCCATGATTAGTCTAGTCGATCAATTTCCAAATTGGCACTATATCACGGTGGATCTAAAGAAAGAGGACTTACCCGGTAATATTCAGAAAAAAAGTGCAGTGTTGAATTCAGATGTGCATAATTTGCTAAAACAACTTACTGAATAGGAGAATTGGAACTTAATGAGTATTTTTGTAAAAGATGGTGTCCTCTACGTGTCTGGTGCCCAGGATAAGCTGCGCAAAAAAGGAAAAGAAATTCCTAAATTTCTGGATGACTATACTCTTTTAGATATTGAAACTACAGGTCTAAGACCGTATAAAGACCGAATTACTGAACTGGGAGCGATAAAAGTTCGCAATAATCAGATTGTAGATAAATATAGTAACCTAACGATTTATCCAAAATCTAATAGAGTACCTAAGTTTATTACTGAACTCAATGGTATTACCGAAGAAAAAATTATGACAGAAGGTATTCCGATTAAAGAAGCTATGTCGGAATTTCGCGATTTCATTGGTGATGATATTATTGTTGGTTATAATGTGAATTTTGATTTGAACTTTATTTATGACGCAGTTGAAAAGTTTCACTTAAAACAATTAAATAATGATTATGTTGATGTTATGCGTTTTGCGCGAACTTATTATCCCAGAGAACGTCATAATCGGTTAATTGATTGTATGCAGCGGGCTGGAATCGCTCAAGTTGAACAACACCGCGGATTAGATGATTCAATTGATACTAAAAAAGTCTATGATGATTTTAGAGAGAATTTTACAGATGATTTGCTTGAAAAAATGAGAGAGCAAATTAAGAATGTTGATTTAGTTAATGAAAAATTAACACCCCAACAATTAGGAATGCGTAATCCAATTCGAAATAAGAATATTGTTTTCTCAGGTCATATTCATATGGATGTTGATGAAGCACATCAGATGATCGACAATATGGCTGGGCAAAATCAAGACAGCGTTGATTCGGCGACTAATTACCTCATCATGGGAGATCATGATTTCTTTAGGCGAGATAACGAAGATTTGAATAGGGCGCGGCAATTGATCAAAAATGGGAGTCGAATAAAACGTTTGTCAGAAAGTTTCTTCTTGAGTATGCTTGATGATTGGGCCAGAAATTAAGTTAAAGTAGCGATTTTAATCGCTACTTTTATTTTTTTGTTGTAATGAAATAATACATGTACTACACTGGGAAAATATCCAAAAAGGAGATTTTTATGGCACGTAAAACGCAAAAAAAGAAGCAAGGGACGCTTTATACAGTTATTGGGGCAATTATTATTATTGCTTGGGGAATATTTTCAAGAGATGGAAATTTTAATTTAAACAACCTATTTTCTTCTAGTCCTTCTAATACAGTTAATAACGCTAAAAGAGCGGATACCTATTATGGTGGCTTATCCAAAACAGATTATGATCAATTAGCTAAGCTTGATTTTAAGAGTGGGGATCGCGCATATATTGATGTGAATCATAATAAGTCCACTTTGATTAAGAACGCGTGGAAAGTTAACAAAGTTATCTATTCTAATTTAGATAGTTTAAATAGAACATCGCATTCAAATACTGCTTTTCTAGAAAAACGAAATGTTGCAAACGATAGCTTGAGAGTAAGACAGTTTGTCCAGCCAACAGGATGGCATTATAACCATCGCAATGGCACTCAAATTTATAATCGTGGTCACTTGATTGCTTATTCAATCTCAGCGGGAATCGATCAAGATGGTAATTACAATCCTAACAACCAATCTGGTGATCAAAATAATCCTAAGAACTTATTTACGCAATCGGCTTATTCTAATCAAAAGATTCAAACAATTTTTGAAAGTAAGGTGCGCCGGGCTTTGAGAGAAAATAAGCGCGTGATTTATCAAGCAACTCCAATTTTTAGAGGAAACGAATTAATGGCGCGAGGAATA
The DNA here is from genome assembly GCA_910589675.1 of uncultured Lactobacillus sp. Classification (GTDB taxonomy): domain Bacteria; phylum Bacillota; class Bacilli; order Lactobacillales; family Lactobacillaceae; genus Lactobacillus. The sequence continues at coordinate 92,909 of CAJUTO010000003.1, forward strand.
AATTTACAAGCAATTTCTACAGATGGCAGCTTGGACTTTAATGTTTATCTGTTCAACGTTCAACCGAGATGTGTTTATAACTATAATGATGGTCGGGCTAAAATTGATCGTCAGATGATCGTCAAACAGTAGTAAAATACCTATAAGAATAAAGTTATTTCAGTAAAGGAAGTACAAATTATGAAAAAAGACAGCTGTACTGCAATGCTCGTGGGTAAAGATGCTAGTTTAGATGGTTCAACCATGATTGCCCGTGATGAAGATGGTTATGGTGGCATTAACGAAAAGCTTTTTGTAGTAAATAAAGCTCGCCATTATGATGAAGAATATGTTTCTAAATATAATGGCTTTAAAATGCATCTTGAAGGAGATGGCTGCAGATGGACTGGTACTCCAACTGCGGATGAAAGTGAAGGACGTTGGGACGAACAAGGAATTAATGAATATAACGTCGCTATGTCTGCCACTGAAACTGAGGCTACTAATGCTCGCTGTTTAGGTCATGATCCACTCATCAAAGATGGAATTAATGAAGATTCCATGGTTTATTTAGTTTTACCATTTGTAAAAACTGCTTGCGAAGGAGTTAAGCGTTTAGGTCAATTAATTGAAAAATACGGTACTGGCGAAAGTAACGGGATTGCTTTTTCTGATAATGAAGAAGTTTGGTATTTAGAAACTGGTGCAGGTCACCAATGGGTTGCCGCTCGTGTTCCGGATGATTCATACGCAATTTGTCCAAATATTATGGTGATCCAAAATGTGGACTTTGATGATTCTGACAACTTTATGTATGCAAGTACAATTCGTGATTTTGTTGAAGAAAATCATCTAAACCCATCTCAAGATGGTGCTTTTAATTTCCGTGATATTTTTGGTACTAAAGATGAAGCGGATGCATTTTACAACACTCCAAGAACTTGGTATGGTCAAAAATTGTTTAATCCAAGCATTGAACAAGATCCAACTAGTCAAGAAATGCCATTTACTCGAGTTCCAGAAAAGAAAATTGGTGTTGAAGATGTAGAAAAGTTTTTGACAAGCCACTATAACGGTACGGAATATGATCCAATGGATACTTATTCTTCTGGAGATGAAAAGAAGCAAAAGATGTTTCGTTCAATTGCCCTTGATAGAAACCAAGAATCAAGTATTTTACAAATTAGAAATGATGTGCCAAAAGAATTAGCTGGGGTTCAATGGATTAATATGGGATTCTATGCTTATTCTCCATATGTTCCTTTCTACACTAATATTGAAAACACTCCAGCCGACTATCAAGTTGCTGACCATACGGTGGATCCTGATCACAGTGCATATTGGCTATATAAGACCTTACAAGTGTTGGTAGAGCCACGCTACCATCAATACATTTATCAAATTAATGCTTACCGTGATGAATGCCAAAGCTACGGGGTAGGTCGAGTTTCAGAAATTGATAAAGAAGCAAAAGATAAGCATGGAGATATGTTAACTAGCTTTTTGACGTCTGCTAATGAAGTAACTGCAAATGAAATCACTAAGAAAACAAAGACTTTAATGAGTGATTTAGTTCGTCAAGCCTTAAATTCATCTAAATATCAATTTGAACGTGGTGACAATTTATAATAGTTCGGATTTTGATTTTAAATAGAAATCAGAATTGCAAAAAAGACTACTGAATAGCAGTAGTCTTTTTTATTTATGTAGATCATGATATACAATATATTGTAAATCCGAATTTAAATCCATTTTTGCAAAATAAAGTTTGTGTATTGTAGAACTTTTTGAACAAAAAATCAATTATTTTTCAAGCTAATTAAAGAAATTACGAATTTTTTTGCGGATTTTAATTGTGATTTTGATATATTTAGCTTAAAATTGATAAAGAAATTCTGTAACAATAACAAGATGTAGTGGTGTATGAATTTATGAATGATAACAAGTTTGTTGAAGTAAAGAATCTGAAAAAGGTGTACGACAACGGTCACCAGGCTATCAAGAACGTTAGCTTTCATGTCAAAAAAGGTGATTTGGTATGTTTGCTCGGTCCTTCTGGATGTGGAAAAACAACTATTTTAAATATTTTGGCTGGTCTTCTTAATCCAACAAGTGGAGATATTTTATTTGATGGCAAGTCTGTTGTTAATACTGCATCAAAAGATCGTCAAATCGGATATGTTTTCCAAAACTATGCTTTGTATCCACATATGACAGTTTTGCAAAATGTAATGTTCCCTTTGACTGTTGGTAAGCAAAAAATGCCTAAAGATAAGGCTAAGAAAATTGCAGAAAAGTATATGGAATTAACTCAAATTTCTGATTTTGCTAATCAAAAGCCGGGTCAATTATCTGGAGGACAGCAACAGCGTGTCGCAATTGCCAGAGCCTTAGTTCAAGAACCTAAAATCTTGCTCATGGATGAACCTTTGAGTAATTTGGACGCACGCTTGCGTTTAAAGATTCGTGAAGAAATTCGTTCTTTAGTTAAAGAAGTTGGGATTACCACTTTATTTGTTACGCACGATCAAGAGGAAGCTTTATCAATTGGAGATAAGATTATTCTCTTCAACGAGGGCGTCATTCAACAAGACGATTTAGGTCAAAACTTCTACTTAGAACCAAACAATTACTTTGTTGCTAACTTTGTTGGTAATCCAGTGATTGATAACTTTAAAGTAAAAATGCAGGACGGTAAACTTATTGGTTCTGATTTTGAACTAAATGTAAATGATTTACAACAAGCTCGCTTTAAGTGTCAATTGACAGATGGAGACTATATTTTATCAGTTCGTCCTGAAAATATTTTGCCAAGTAACGATGGAAATGTATCTGCTCATATTGATGACGTTGAATTAATTGGTAGAGAAAGAATTTTGAAATTTACTCATGACGGGGTTCAGGCTCGCTCTTTAGTAGATCTTGAAACTCCTATTAAAGCTGGGGATGATATTAAGTTGGAAATGCGATTAGATAGGGTATTTATCTTTACTCCGGAAGGAGAGAGGGTCTACTAATGAAGCAGAATCAAAAAAAGGCGTGGCTATATTTAGCACCAACCATTATTTTTGTAACTTTCTTTAGTATTTATCCAATTTTACGAGCATTTGTAATGAGTTTCCAAAGTGGCTCATTGATCAACTTAAATTGGACTGGTTTTAGCAATTATCAATACATTTTTCATGATCCAGAATTTTGGTTAGCAATTAGAAATACTATCCTTTATGCATTAATTTCGGTTCCAGTGGCATTAGCAATTTCAATCATGCTTGCTTGGCTAATTTTCAGTAAGGTAAAAAATAAGTCGTTTTTTGAAACTACTTTCTTTATGCCTTATGTAACTTCCACTATTGCCATTGGTATTGTCTTCCGTTATATCTTTAACGGTGATTATGGGATGCTTAACTTTCTTTTAAGGGCCCTTCATTTGCCAGCACCTAACTGGATTGATGATCCCGCAATGTCTGTTACTACCATTATTATCTTCGGAATTTGGACTTCATTAGCTTTCAATATTGTTATTTTGATGGGAGCTTTGAGAAATATCGATCCAAATTATTACACAATTGCTGATATGTATGGTGCATCAGGAACTGAGAAGTTTTGGCGAATTACCATGCCTCAATTAGTACCAACAATTGCCTTTTTGTTGACGATGAATATTATTGCTGCGTTCAAAGTTTATACTTCTGTATATGCTTTGTTCAATGGACAAGCAGGGGTCGGCAATTCAGCTACAACCGCGGTATTCTATATTTATAATAAATTCCAAATTGTAGGTACTCCAGGTGTAGCAATGGCTGCGACAGTAGTTTTATTCATTATCATTATGTTTGTAACTTTCTTACAACGTAAAATGATGAAAAAGATTGGAGGACGCTAAGGGATGAAAAAAATTCGCTGGGGTGTAGTTGTTGCTTATGTGATTTTAGCGATTTTTGCAATCATTACGGTTTTCCCATTTATTTACATGATTTTAGGTGGATTAATGAGTTTTCAAGAAACAACTACTATTCCACCAACTCTTTGGCCTAAAAATCCACAATGGAGCAACTATGCAAAGGTCTTTTCTCAAGCACCTTTTGGACGTTACTTCTTAAACACATTTATAACGGCAAGTGTAACGACAATTGTCAGTTTGTTTAACGCCTTACTAGGTGCTTTTGCGATGGTTAACTTGCACTTTAAAGGTAAGCATTTTATTCAAATTATCTTACTTTCACTGTTAATGGTGCCGGGAGAAGCAATTATTTTTACTAATTATAGTACAATTGCTCAAATGGGATTGTTGAATACTTATATTGGTTTGGTATTACCATTTTTGACTTCTGTATTTTATATGTATTACTTACAAAGTTATTTTGGATCAATTTCTAAGACAATTTATAAAGCATCCATGATTGATGGTGCTAGTGATTGGGAATATATTTGGAGAATTCTGGTTCCAATGTCAAAAGGCGGACTTTTTACCGTAGGACTTTTAAGTTTTATTTCTGGGTGGAATTCATTCCTATGGCCACTTCTTGTCACCAACGAAGACAGTATGCGTTTGCTTAACAATGGATTAACTGCATTTACTTCAGACTCAGGAAGTGAAACGCAATTGCAACTCGCTGCTGCAACCTTAACCGTTTTACCGATATTGATTCTATATTTTATCTTTAGAAAGCAAATAATTAGAGGGGTAGTACGTAATGACCTTAAAGGATGAAACTACAGTAACCTTTTATAATGGTTTAACCACTATTGGTGGACCAATGATTGAAGTTGCTTATAATGATTCTCATATTTTGTTTGATTTAGGAGAAGTTTATCGTCCTGAACTTAAACTAAGTATGGAAGATGAAGATTTTGAAACTTTGATTAAGTATCAATTGATTGGGGATGTACCCAACTTCTATGATCCTAAAATTACAGGTAAAGAAATTGATAAAGATCGTTGGAAGCATGCTGCTGCTTACATCTCTCACTTACATTTAGATCATAGTAAGGCACTTAATCTTTTGGCGCCAGAAATTCCACTTTATGCTGGTAAAATTACTGCTCAATTATTGCCGGCTTTAAATGAAGATGGTGACTTTTTATTACCTGCTGCAGGACATGACAAAGGTTATACCCGGGAAATAATTGCAGCTGAATATAAGAAGCCAATTCAAGTAGGCGATATTATTATGGAAGTGTGGCCAAGTGATCATGATGCCTATGGCGCCACTGGCTTAATTATTAAAACTCCTGATAAAACGATCGCTTATACGGGCGATATCCGTTTACATGGTTACCATCCAGATTGGGTACATAATTTTTTAAAGGCTGCCAAGCATTGCGATATGTTTATTATTGAAGGTACTGGTGTTTCTTGGCCTGAAGAAAAGCATGACGAAAACAGCGAGGAATTTACCGGTCCTAAGAATGAAGTTGAGCTTACTGAGCAAATTGTTAAGTTAGAAAAAGAAAATCCTAAGCGCCAAATTACATTTAATACTTATCCAACTAATGTGGAGCGATTGCTTAGAATCATTTCTGATTCGCCAAGAAAGGTTGTCCTTCATGCAAAAAGAGCCCATCTTTTAAAAGACAGTCTAGATCAGGATTATCCTTACTATTACTTGCCAGAGGAGAAAAGATTTAATGATTTAAATCCGGAGCTGGAAGTTTCCTATCAGAAACTTCTAGATGATGATCATGAATACCTTTGGCAAGTAGTCAAAAATTATGATGATCTCAAAGAGGGTGGCTTATATATCCACTCTAATGCGGAACCGCTAGGAGATTTTGATCCGGCCTACAAGCCATTTGTAGAAAAGTTTGCGCAGAAGAAGATTGAGTTTGAAGCTTTGCGTTGCTCTGGACACGCAGATGAAGAAGAACTCAAAGAGATTATTTCTGAGGTTGAACCAGCAATTTTAATTCCAGTGCACACATTGCATCCGGAGCTGGAAGAAAACCCATATGGAGAACGGATTTTACCTAAGCGCGGTCAAACTATCGTGCTTTAGTGAATCAAAAAATTTGTTATTTAGTTTTATTTTGGGAGGATTTATCCAAATGAAGTTTAGTAAGAAACTTGCTATGGCGGCTGTTGCTGGTTTAGCTTTGATTGGGACTGCTGCATGTTCAAACGGTGGCAGCAAATCTTCATCAAGTTCTGAGAAGATTCCATCAAAGATTACTAAAAAGACTACTGTTGTTTTCTGGCATGGTATGGTTGGTGTTCAACAATCTACTTTGCAAAAGTTGACTAAGGAATTCGAAAAAGAAAATCCTAAGATCACTGTTAAGCTTGAAAATCAAGGTGCATACAACGATTTACAAGCCAAAATCAATTCAACTTTGCAATCACCAAATAATTTACCTACTATTACTCAAGCCTACCCAGGTTGGCTTTGGAATGCAGCGCAAAATGACATGCTTGTAAACTTAACCCCATACATTAACAATAAGAGTGTGGGTTGGGGAAGCGCTAAGGCTTCAAATATTAGAACTGAGTTGTTAGATGGGGCTAAGATTAAGGGAACTCAATATGGTATTCCATTTAATAAATCAATTGAAACTTTAACTTACAATAAAGATATGTTTAAGAAGTATGGCATTAAGAAGGTTCCAACTACTATGGAAGAATTAAAGTCCGCTTCAGAAACTATCTACAAGAAGAGTAATCATAAGGTTGTGGGTGCAGGCTTCGATTCTCTTTCTAACTACTATGTTTTAGGAATGAAAGATGATGGTGTAAACTTTACTAAGAACATTGACTTCAATGGTTCAACTTCAAAGAAAGTTATTAACTACTATGCTGATGGTATAAAGAAGGGCTACTTCAGAGTTGCCGGTTCAGAACACTACTTATCTGGACCATTTGCTAACCAAAAGGTAGCAATGTTTATTGGTACTTCTGCAGGTGAAGGCTTCGTTAAGCAAGGTGTAGGCAACAAGTTTACTTATGATGTTGCTGCACGTCCAGGTAAGTACACTATGCAACAAGGTACTGATATTTACATGTTTAAGCATGCTTCAGCTGATCAAAAAGCAGCTGCTTTCAAGTACATGAAGTTCTTAGTATCTAAGTCAAGTCAACTTCAATGGGCTAATGCTACTGGCTATATTCCAGTAAATAACAATGTAATTACTTCAAAGGAATACAAGGCTAACAAGAGTACTAAACTTCCTGCTAAGCTTGATTCTGCAATGAAGAACTTATACAGTGTTCCAGTTGAAAAGAATTCAAATGCTGCTTACACTCAATTGAACAGCATTATGCAAAATATTCTTTCTGTAGCACAAAAGGATCAAAATGTTAACAATGCAATTAACACTGGTAAATCTAAATTTGATGCTGCTTGGAAGCAATAAAGCTGAATAACAATTTAGATGAAAAACAGGCCAATGGGCCTGTTTTTTAATTATTTTAGATCGGATCATGATAAGATAGTAAAGTTGAAAAATGAATGTTACGATTAGATGAGTAATATTAAAGCAGGTGAGACTAGATGATTAGACAACAGAATTTTCCCGTTGACACAAAGTACAAATGGTACGATATCAGTAATTTAAGTGAGCAAGATAGTGATCGATTGCAAGATGAATTCAATTTCACTCCAGATATTATTTCCTATATTTCTGACCGTCACGAACGTCCTCACTATGACTACGATGTTCACACTCATAGTCATTTATTGGTGTATGATGTTCCTATTTGGCCAACTAATACAATTAAGCACTTTACGGCTCATCCAATTACTTTCTTAGTTGTGGGGGAAAATGTTTTTACTTTCCATACTGAATCAACTAGTTATGTTTTTGATGAATTTAATGATGAACCAATGCGTGAGCGTTTATCTGAAGCTAAAGATGTGACTGAACTCTTGATGATATTTTTACTTTACGCTTCTCAATATTTTCAAAGAGCGGTCACTCAGCTTGATGTAGAAAGAAATAGTTTAGATCAAAAATTGTCTGATGATATTGATAATAAGGATTTAGTTGAATTGTCCAACATTGAAAAGAGTTTGGTTTATTTATCTAGTTCCATTCAAACTGATCTAATGATGCTTCATAGTTTAGATCATTCAAAACTGTCATTTACTAAAACGGCCCATGAACGGCTAGATGACGTATTAATTGAATCTAATCAGGCGGCCGAAATGATTCAGATTTCACAACAAGTAACGAAAACTTTATCGGCGACTTCTAATAATATGATGAACAATAACCTAAATGACACGATGAAATTCTTAACTGTCTGGTCTTTGGTGTTGACTATTCCAACGATCTTGACAGGTTTTTATGGAATGAATGTGGATCTTCCTGTGATTCATAGTCCATTTGATTGGGTAATCATTACTGTATTAATGATTGTTCTGATGGTCTGGTTAGTAGTTTTAATGCGTAAGCATCACTTCTTTTAAGGAAAAAATCAATGAAGAATAAAGTATTTATCGTCTCTTTGATTGCAACAATTATTTCTTTTTCACTTTATTTTGCTAATTTAAAAAGGGTCAAAAATTCTAGCATTAATATAATTGAGCCTAAAACTAGTAAAACTATTCCGACGAAGAAAGTAAAAGAGCCTAAACCTAAAATAAAAGAACCTAAAATCAAAACTATTGAGTATGCTAACCATGTGAAAGTTGCATCGGGTAGTCAAAAAAAGCTTGCTCAAAAGATTGAGCAGATTATGGGTAAAGATTATAGTTATCAAGTTGCAGTTCAAGATTTAAATAATCCAGCTAAGTTTTGCCGAGTGGCTAATACCAAGGTGGCACATAATGTGGATGACACCATGAAATTATACCTGCTTTTAGCAATTTATGAACAAGAGCAACAGGGTAAATTAACATCTAAGACTGTAATTAAAGTTAAGAAATCTGATCGTGTTAATGGTGAAAAAGCGCTCAAGACTAATATGTCTTATGGGATTTCGTTTTTAAGACAGGCAATGATGCGCGGTAATAAGACTGCCGCCAATGCTTTAATTCGTAAAGTTGGTCATGATAAAATCGATGCCATTATCAAAAAACTAGGTGCCGATCAGACTACCATGTCTGCTAACTTTAGTAAAGCTCCCTATGGAAAGACTACAGCCCATGATTTAGTAAAAACGATAGCTAGGATTTATCAAGGCCGAATCTTAAATCAGAAACATGCTAGTTTGCTTTTGCAAGCTTTGAATTCTAAACCAAATTTTGTTAAAGGAATAAATGGTGGAGTTTATGCAATTGGGGATGATCATTCAGCTGTTGCAATTGTTCAAACCCAAGGTCATTCATATTGTATGAGTGTATGGAGCAGTAATAATAAAAAGTTTAATGAATTAGGTAAAGCAATAAATGCATCATTTACGGCAAAGAAAAAGTAGAAGAGGGATCTTCTACTTTTTTAGTTATTTACAGTTTGTAGATTGTAATCTTCATTGTGTAGTGATATATTATTTACTATGCGTGACAAGGAGGGGTGGAAATGACGCAAAAGAGAAGTTTAGATTTAAATAAAATAATTGATAAAGCTATTCAGTTAATTCGAGATAAAGGGCTAACTGAGACTACTTTGCCGGCTCTTGCTAAAGAGTTAGGCGTGAGGTCGCAGTCTCTTTATCATTACGTATCTAATCGTAAGCAATTAATATCTCTAGTTGGTGCGAGTCGAATTAAAGTTTTACATCAAAAATTAATTGAAAATTTGATGGGAGTTTCAGGGAAAGAAGCTCTCCTCAAATTTGCAGATGTGACACGTGACTTTGTATTAAAGGATCCGGCTTTATCAAGTATTCTATATCACTTGAATGAATATTCTGAAGATGATGCTATTAATAAAGAGATTCTCAACATTATTCAATTAGGTGAAAAATTAAATCTTAAAACAACTAGCACTATTTCAGCTCATGCCTTAATCGGCGCAGTACTTGGCTATGTCTTTTTGGATAAATCATCATCATTTCCTGATGAAAGTGAAGATGAGGCCAATCGTAATTATCATGAAATGATATTGCGACTAGTACAACCAATTGCCGTTTTGCAGGAATAATAGGGGGAAAGGAAAATTGCAGAAATTTCTGAAAAACCATGTGTTTTCATTAATTGCATGGATTTTAATTTTGCTAATTTCCGTCTTCGCTTTGCCAAATGTTAGTCAATTGACTAGTGAACATTCAACGATTTCATTACCAAGCAATGTTCAAAGCGAAGTTGCACAAACAATCCAAAATCAATGGGGAAAGAAGAAAAAGAACACCTATGAAGTTGCGGTTGTTTTTAATAAGGAACATGGCAAATTAAATGATGCTGACAAAGCTGCGATTAATAATACTGTCAGCTATTTAGAAAACCATAAAAAGAAATATGGAATTACGGATGTTTTAGCTCCTGATTCTAACATTGCCACACGAAAGAAGTTGCAATCAAAAGATGGCACTACTTGGGTAATGCAACTTAATATTTCTAAAAAGCATGGTCGTATCGGTGAAGTAGAGGATCAAATCACTAAAGCTGTTAAAACGCAAGGTGTTCGTACCTACGTAACAGGTGCAGATATTTTACAAAATGCATTCTCAACTTCAATCCAAGAAGGTATTAAGAAGACAGAAGCTATCACAGTAGTATTTATCTTTATCGTACTTATTATTGTGTTCAGATCACCAATTGTACCATTAATTTCATTATTAACTGTTGGTGTGTCATTCTTAACATCTTTCTCAATCGTTACCAATTTGGTAGAACATGCGAACTTCCCATTTTCTAACTTTACACAAGTGTTTATGGTTATCGTATTGTTTGGGATTGGTACCGACTATAACATTTTGCTGTATGATAAATTTAAAGAAGATCTGGGTAAAGGAATGGATAAATATGAGGCACTTAGGGATGCTCTCCGTAATGCCGGTAAAACAATTCTTTACTCAGGTTCATCAATTTTAATTGGATTTACAGCATTAAGTTTAGCTAAATTCTCTATTTATCAATCAGCAGTCGGAGTTGCTGTTGGGGTTGCAACTTTATTGGTTGTTCTCTTGACTTTAAATCCATTCTTTATGGCTGTTCTTGGTAAAAATATGTTTTGGCCAGTTAAAGAATTTACTGGTGAAAGTGAAGATAAACTCTGGCATGGGATTTCAGCTGAAACTTTGAAATATCCAGTTATTTATTTGGTAGTTTTAGCTGTAGTAACTATTCCGTTTATGCTGATGTATCATGGTCAACTAAACTATGATGATACTGATGAAATTGCGGATAATGTACCAGCGAAGGCCGGCCTTTTGGTAGTACAAAAACACTTCTCTAAAGGGATGGCTGAACCTTCATACTTGTACATTAAGAGTGACCATCGTTTAGATAATGAAGCTAATTTGAAGTTGATTGATCAATTGACTAAACAACTTCAAGCTTCAAAAGATGTTTCATTTGTAACTTCTGTAACGCAACCTTATGGTGAACAAATTGATCAGCTTTATGTAAATAATCAATTAGGCACTGTAAATGAAGGTGTTGACGAAGCTCGTTCTGGCCTTGGTAAATTGAGTAAGGGTAGCCAAAAATTAAGTAATGGTGCAAGCCGTCTGCAAAGTGGTGCCCAACAATTAGAAAATGGTACCGGTCGTCTACAAAGCGGAGCTGACCAACTTAGAAGCGGAACTGCTCGTTTGCAAAATGGTGCGAGTCGTCTACAAAGTGGAGCAGATCGTTTACAAAACGGAGCTGGCACTTTACAAAATGGTACTCAAAGCTTACAAAACGGTGCTGATCGCTTACAAAGTGGAGCAAGCAGCTTACAGAACGGTACTAGTTCTCTTGTGAGCGGTGTTGGTCGTCTTCAAGCTGGTGCTGGTAGATTAGCTAGTGGTACGTTAGCCCTTCAAAATGGTGCAAGCAGCCTTCAAAGCGGAGCTGCTCGTTTGCAAAATGGTGCTGGTAACTTAAGAAATGGTACCCAAAGTTTACAAAATGGTACGCAAGAATTAGTAAATGGCTTGAATCAATTAAATAATCAATTGTCAACCCAATTGAATGGTTCAAATCGTGCTCAACTTGCACAATTACAATCTGCACTTCCACAAATTAATAATGGTATTCAGGCTTTGAATACTGCTTTAAATGGTGCAGTTGATACAAGTGCAACTACTAATGGTTTAGCAAGTGTTCAAAGGGATGCAGCTAGACTTCAAAGTAGTTTAAGTAAGTTGCAAAGTTTAGCAGGTAGTGCTGGTAGTTCTTCTAACACTAACGCTTCTGCTGCTGAAAGTGCAATTTCTGGCGCTGTTCAAAAAGCTGTTGAAGGAGCTTTGAGTAACTCTAAAGCAACCGATGAAGAAAAAGCAGCCGCTGCTCAAGCTGGTGCTAGTGCAGCAAGCTCAGCAGTAAAACAAGCTCTTAGTGGTAATAGTGGTTCATCTTCAAGTGGTGAACTTCAAAGTACTCTTGCTGAAGCAAATTCTGCAGCTCAAGGACTTCAAAGTTCTATGCAAGCAATGCAGCAAAGTAATACTTTGAATCAAATTCAAGCTTTGAAGACACAAGTTAATGCTTTAGCTGCTGCTTCTAACCAAGCAATTCCAGGTGCAGTAACTGCCCTTAACCAATTGAATTCTGGTTTATCACAAGTTCAAGGCGCTGTAACTCAAGGTGTTGCTGGTGCAAACCGTTTGAACAGTGGAGTTGCTTCATTGAACTCCGGTGCAGGTCAACTTTACAACGGTCTTGGTAGTTTAAGTTCAGGTGCAAGTCGCTTGAACTCCGGCGCTGCTCAATTAAATTCAGGTATCGGCACTCTTAACACAGGTCTTGGCAGTTTAAGTTCAGGTGCAAACCGTCTAAACTCCGGTGCAGGTCAACTTTACAATGGCCTTGGTAGTTTAAGTTCAGGTGCAAGCCGTCTAAACTCCGGCGCAGGTCAACTTTACAGTGGTCTTGGCACATTAAGTTCCGGTGCAGGTCAACTTAACTCAGGTCTTGCACAGGGTGCAAGTGGTGCTGAGCAATTGAGTAACGGTATCGGTCAACTTAATAGCGGTGCAAGTCAATTGAGTAGAGGCGCAGGTCGTTTGGCTGATAGTACGCCACAACTTACCTCAGGAATTGATCGTGTTAACAGTGGTTTAGGTCAAGGAGAAGCTTACTTAAGAGGTCTTGGCTCATCTGCTGCAGCAGATACGTTCTACATCCCTAAGGAATTCATTAATAACGCAATGTTCCAAAAGTCAATTGATGTTTACTTGAGTCCAAATAAGAAGTCAGCAATGTTAATTGTTGTCTTCAATTCAAACCCAAGTGCTCCTGAAGCTACAGCTCGTTCACAAGAGCTTAGTGCAATGGCTAAGAAGTCATTACAAGGTACTAAACTTAAGAATGCTACGGTTGCAATGGGTGGACAAAGTTCTAAGATTGAAGATACCAAGAATGTTGCAAGTGGTGACTTTATCAGAACTGCTGCAATCATGTTGATTGGTATTGGTATTGCTTTAATGTTCGTAACTCGTTCATTACTTCAACCTGTATATATCTTAGGAACTTTGCTTATTGCATACCTCTGCTCACTTTCAATCAATCAATGGATTGTTAAGCTTGTTCTTGGAAGAGATCTTCTTACTTGGAACACACCATTCTTCAGCTTCATTATGTTGATTGCCTTAGGTGTAGACTACAGTATCTTCCTTATGACGAGATATCGTGAGCTCGAAACTGAGGGTCTGACTAGCCCAAGTGCTAGAATCCTTAAGGCTTGTGGTATTATCGGTACAGTAGTAATTTCTGCAGCGGTTATTTTAGGTGGTACTTTTGCTGCCCTTATCCCATCGGGGATTCCAACTTTGATTGAAGTTGCATTGACAGTGATTGTTGGTTTGATTATTTTAGTATTTATCATGCCAATTACAATGTCAGCTGGTGTGAAATTGACTTATGAAGGATTTTCCGGATTTAAGTTAGGAAAGCACAAGCATTCAATGACTAAATAAAATAAATTAATGGAGTAGGTCTGAGTCCTGCTCTATTTTTTTGCTTAAATAATAAAAAATGGCACATAACGAGGGTAAGAGAAGCGAGAAGGATAATTTATATTTCTAGAATAAAAAAGGCTGAGAAGGGAAAATGTGGCTTCTAACACCTTAAGAATGAAAATGATATAATTTAGGTAAATTGATTTTGAGAAGAGAGGATTACTATGACTACATGTCCAAATTGTGGCCAATCTGTTACCAAAGATGATGAGATTTGCCCAAATTGTGGTTTTAACTTAAAAAAGTATCGGGATACCTTTTTTGAAGATGACTCTGAAAAAAAGAGTGTGCAACTTCAGCCTAAACGTGCACAATATCGCGAAGAATTTCGACCGAAAAAACAAAATACGACTATTCAAAAGATGATTGCTTGGGTGAGAAGTAATGCGACAATTGTTTTCTTACTAGGAGTAGTTCTTTTAGTAATCATGAGCTTTTCACGAGCCTTAGGTTGGACATCGTTTTTAGTTTTGATGGTGTGGCTCTTTATTGTTTGTGATAAAGCAGATAAAATTGAGCAATATACAGCTGATAAACGGCTAACTGAAATGATTAATAAAATGGGTTCAGATGTGGTCAATACTGCTAAAGAGCACACGGATAAAGTAAGAAAAAAGGGAAAGAATTTCACTGAAACACATCCCCACGTTAATCGGCATGTTGAAAAAGTAAAAGAGCGTAGCAAGTCAAAATTTAGCTATATTCAACTTTCTGTAGTTTTAACTTCTGTAATCAGCTTAATTGTGCTATTTACAGGCTCAGGAGCAGCTGTGGCAGATGTAAGTTATACTCAAAAACTTTCTCTTTCCAAAGTAATTCTCAATTTGGCGAATCGTCTACTTTCCTCTAGTCATACTTCTATGTCAGCAATTATTTTGTATGTATTTTGGCTACTACTGGTTCTCTTTCCAATTTTTATTATTTACAATATTTTCAAAAACACGAAAAATAGTCAATTCTTTGCCTTTATTTTGTCGCTGCTTGAAACTGCATTTTTGATTTATATTGTCTTTAAGATTTCCAATAATTCATCAAATCATGGTGTGATTGGCGAATTAACTAATCAATTTTTGATGTATGCAGTCTCGGTTGGTTCATCAGCATATTTCTTGATTCTAGCGAGTTTATTGACGACAGGTCTTGCTGGATATAATTATTTTAAGAAGAGGTAGAATGAAAAAGAACACTCTTAAAAAGGGTGTTCTTTTTCTATATTAAAGCTTATTTTAATCATTCGTTTTCTGAAGTAGTGTCAATTACCAAGTGTTCGTTGACAAAGGCCATCAAGCCAAGTTTGCCTAATTCACGGCCATAGCCAGACTTCTTAACTCCGCCAAATGGTAATTCAGGAGCAGTTACCCAGCGGCCATTAATTACAGTCATGCCAGTTTCAATCTTAGCAGCTAACTTTTCTGCATGAGCAGTATTCTTGCTGATGATTGAAGAACCAAGACCATAGCTTGAATCATTAGCTAATTTAATAGCTTCATCTTCATTTTCTACGCAGTGAACTTCAGCTACTGGGCCAAACAATTCTTTGTCAAAGACGGGATTGTCCTTACCAATGTGGGTAAGAATTGTTGGTGGGAAGAAGGCACCAGTTGATTCGATTTCTGGGTGTTGGTAGTAAATTTGTGCACCATGATCAACTGCTTCTTGAACTTGCTTTTCTAGCTTTTCTTTAGCACCTTCAGAATTCATTGGAGCAAGAGTAGTTGAAGAATCAAGTGGATCGCCTGGTTTTAATACTTCATATAAACTCTTTAATTCTCGTAAGACTTCTTCGTAACGGGACTTAACAACAATGATTCTCTTAGATGAGGTGCAGACTTGACCATCATTGTAAGTTCTCGCGTCAGACAAAACATTGCGTAAAACATCCTTATCAGCGTCCTCTAATACAATAAATGGATCGTTTCCACCGAGTTCCATGGTTGATTTCTTTAAGTTCTTACCAGCTTCTTCAGCCACACTGCTGCCGCCACGTTCAGAACCAGTTAAAGCTACGCCTTGAATTCTAGGGTCACGAATAACTTGTGCTAATTGATCATAACTTAAATAAAGATTGATTAAGCTGCCTTCTGGAGCACCAGCTCTTTTAATAATTTTAGCCATTAAAGCAGCAGAAGATGGAACATTGTGAGCATGCTTCAAAATGATTGGGTTACCTACCATGAAGTTAGGGGCGAAGACGCGGATAACTTGATAAAGTGGAAAGTTCCAAGGTTCACATGCTAAAACTACCCCAGTTGGTTGCTTTAAGTAGTAAGCATTTCCTAAACCTGATTCAAGAGGTTGTGGTTTTAACATATCTGCACCATTGACAGCGTAATATTCACAAATTTGAATACAAAGCTCAACTTCTTCTTTGGCTTCGCTGAAAAGTTTACCCATTTCTAAGGTCATCATTTGGGCCATTTTGTCTTCGTTTTCACGAAAACCTCCCGCAATAGCAAGCAATTCTTTACTACGAGTGCTTGGATCTTCATGACGCCACTTTTTATAAAGCATATGAGCTAAGTTAAGTGATTCTTCGATTTCTTTGTCAGTCGGATTTTCAAAAGTGGCAAAGACATCGCCATTATATGGATTTATTGATTGATATCTAGACATTGTCAAACCTTCTTTTCAAATTAATACACTTTAATTCTAAGCGTTTTCAGATTTAACTTCCAGAATTTTGACTAAAATTGCATCCCGATCATGGTAAAATTAAAATAAATATTTTTAAATTTTAAAGGAGTAATTTATGACGGCAGAAATTTCCACCGCAAAGATTTATTTAGGATCACCATTTTACAATGATGTTCAAAGAGAACGCGTTACTAAAGCAAGAAAATTACTTGCTCAAAATCCTACAGTTTGGCAAGTACATTTTCCATTTGACCAAAATTTCGTAGATCCAGAAGAAAAGAATCCTGAAATTGGCGGTGTTCGCAGCATGACTTGGCGTGTTGCAACTTACCAAAATGATTTAAATGGGATTGTGAATGCTACTTGTGGTGTTTTCTTGTATGACATGGACAATATTGATGACGGAAGTGCTTTTGAAATTGGCTTTTTCCGTGCGCTTCACAAGCCAGTTATCTTAGTCCCATTTACTGAAATTGAAAATAAAGAAAAAGAAATGAATTTAATGCTTGCACAAGGTGTAACAACTATCATTGATGGAAATAACAGTTTTGAAAAATTAGCAAGCTATGATTTCAATTCTTGCCCAGCTGATCCAGTTGTGGGATACAAAATTATCTAAAGAAAAAACGTGGAATTAATCCACGTTTTTTTGATTGAGTTCTTTAATTAATTTTTTCGCCTTAGTTAAAATGACATGATTCTTATTCAAGCGGGCAAATGCACAGGCATCATAGAGGTGCTGTAATGCCTTATCCGGGCCTTTACCTTGCTCAATATCATTTAGTCCCCAGCGGAATAAAATACGCGCTAAGAAGTAAACTGTATGCTTCTCAGAGGCAATTGAATAAGCATAACGTAAAAGAGAGTTAGACTTCTTATATTCTTTTTGTTTGCCGAAAAATTCACCAGCATCACATAAGATAGCCAAAACTTGTAAAGCAGTTAATTCATCATCAATGTCAATATCTTTAATGTAGCTCAAAATCTGATCATAATAATGATGGGCCTTTGCCATATCATTTTCACTGGCATAAATTTGACTACATCCATTTAAAGCAAGCAATCGATAAATATTATTATCGGCAATATCACGGTTGGAAAGGATATTGTTGAAATAATAAAGTGCAGTCATGTCGTTTTTTTCGCCGTCCAGCGCATAAAGCCCGCGCAAATAATCAAAATGAAGGCGATCTTGTTCGTGCTTTAAATCTTGTTCGTGAATGCTAGAAAGTAAGTCACGGATCTTATTATAATCATAAGTAATGAATGCAAATTCTGCTTCAAACATGTTTTTTGTTGCAGGATTATCACTACTTTGTCTAATAATATCGCCAACTTCAATCCCCATTCGATCACACAATTGCTTTAAAATCTTAAAGGAAGGTACTTGACCATTGTTTTCGAATTTACTTAAAGTGGATTGTGTACAAATTCCATGAGACAGTTCATTTTGTGAAATTTTCTTTGATTTTCTTATTTTTATAAATTTATCAATGTTAATCATAATTATTTCTGCCGCTTAATTGTTTGATACAAAAAATCAAGAGATTCATCAATATAATCGCTCGCATATGCCATAGCGTGACGATGTCCCTTGATGACGAGTAATTCAACACCTAAATTTTGATCAGCTAAAAATTGAATGAAATTAAGAACGTTAGGTAAAGGATTCAATTCATCAGCCGAATTAATCATCATGAGTTCTTTTAAATGACTATAATCATAAGAATCCGCATCTAACTTTTTAAGGACTTTTTGATCAGCAGTTCCTGCATAAGTTAGAGTGAAATATTTATAGAACGAATTATTTATGTCATGCAAATCTGTTAAACCAAACTCTTTAGCCCCTTCATATGAAGGTTTAACATTTTCGTGGTTTTTCATCCATTTTGAAAATTCAACTGGCGCTGACCAAGTGACGGTAGGAAAGCCATATTTCCCCGCTACATAAAGTGCGAGCGTTCCCCCAACACTGGCTCCGATTTGAACAATGTTTTTTTGATCATCTTTATCAGTATAGTTTGAATTTAAAAGCCACTTCACAAAATGGACTGCGTCATTATGAGCTTCAGGAAAAACATGCTCAGGGGCAAGACTATAATCTGGAATAAAGGTCATAAAACCAGCATTAGCAAGATTAATTCCAACTTTTTTGGCATCGTCTTTGCTTCCGCGGAACCAACCGCCACCATGCCAAAAGATTAAAATTTTTGTCGCTGAAGTTGTATCGTTAGGATAGTAGATGTCTGTCTTAAGTTTCTTTTCTGAATCATAAGTAATGTTGTTTTTTATTACAACCATTTATAAACACATCCTTTTTAAAAAACTCATATGTCGCTTATATTATATATTATAAAGTATGGAATTAACTAAAAATTGACTTTTCGATAAACATAATTAAATATATTTAAGATTTAGGGTACAGGATAAGTATTTTGATAAAATTAATTTAAGTTAGGGGATGATTTAAATGCACTTATCAGCTAAAACTAGTCGAAAGTTAATTAATTATGCCACTATTATTTGTGGAATCATAATTATATTGTTGGTGATTTATTGGTATCGATTGGGGATTTTTACCAATCAAGAAAAAATGAAGGCATATTTGCAAAATAAGCAAATAATTGGACCAATTGTCTTTGTTTTAATTCAGATTGTACAGGTAGTAATTCCGATTATTCCAGGAGGGGTTTCTCTTTTAGGAGGAGTGGTTTTCTTTGGACCGGTTGCTGGATTTATTTATAATTATGTGGGGATTTGTATTGGATCAATAATTAACTTCTTCTTGGCAAGATACTATGGGAGATCCTTTATCTTTCATATTGTTTCAGAAGAAACTTTGAATAAATACATGAAGTGGACGAAAAATCAAAAGAAATTCAACTGGTTTTTTGCTCTTTGCATCTTGGCACCTGCCGCCCCAGATGACGTTCTATGTTTATTAGCGGGGCTAACAGAAATGAAGTTCTGGACATATTTTTGGATTATTATTTTGTGTAAGCCATGGACGATTGCGGCCTATAGTATCGGATTAGTATATGGGGCAAATTGGCTCCTTAAGTTAGTTGGTAAGTAATGTTAGAATCAAAACGAATTTATTTGCGAAATGTATCTGAAAACGATGCTCCAATTTTATTAAAATGGGGTAAAGATCAAAGTTATCATGATAGTGCTGGTTTTGGTAGCTACGAGAATTTAGCGGAAGCCAAAAAAGTAGCCAAGCAATATACCATGCGCAAAAATAGTTACTTGATTTGTTTAAAAGAAAACGATCAGGTCGTCGGCTTAATCGAATTAAATGAACGTGGGATGGATGAAAGAAGCGGGCTGCTTAAGACTAAAGAATTAGGCTTTTTAATGGATAAAGATTACCGCCAAAAAGGTTTGATGACCGAAGCTATTAATTTAGTAGTTAAAGACGCTTTTATTAATTTAGATCAAAATGAAATTTGGGCCGGAACTTTTGAAAATAATCTCAAATCGCAAAATTTATTGAAAAAGCTAGGCTTTAAATACATTTATGAAATCGACTATAGCCAAATTAGCGATCTTTTTTCGTATAAGGAAAAATACTATTTGCTCAAAAAAACAGAATGGCTTAAAATAGAACAAAACACGAAATCCTAAGACTACTTCAGAGAGTTCGCGGTTGGTGTGAGCGAACGGATGTCGTTTCCAGATTTCTAAATGTGGGCAATTAATAGTTGCACGGCTTGGCGCCGTTATTCGCCTTATAATGAAGTGCAGCCGTTTAGGCTGAAGATGGGTGGTACCGCGAAGTCGTGACAGAGCCGATTCGTCCCAATTTAGGGATGGACGGCTCTTTTTTATGGAGGTTTTTATAAATGCTAGATATAAAAGTAATTCGTGAGAATCTTGATTGGGCTAAGGATAAGCTTGCAACTCGTGGAATTAAGCCAGAAGAATTGGATGAATTAATTCAAATTGATGCAAGACGTCGCGAAGCTTTAAATGAAAGTGAACAATTAAAAGCAGAACGTAACAATGTTTCAAAGAAGATTGGTGAAGCAAAGCGTAATAAAGAGGACGCTAGCGATGCCATTAAATCAATGAAAGAAGTAAGTAACAAGATTAAAGATCTCGATAATGAAATTAGAGATTTATCTGAAAAGCAAGAATATATCTTGCTTCGTTTACCAAACTTCCCAGCTGATTCTGATCCAATTGGTCCTGATGAAAGCTATAACGAAGAAGTTCGTAAGTGGGAAGAACCTACTAAATTTGATTTCAAACCAAAAGCTCATTGGGATCTTGGTACTGACTTAGATATTCTTGATTGGGACCGCGGTGCTAAAGTTTCTGGTGCTCGTTTTGTTTACTATAAGGGAGCTGGTGCGCTTTTAGAACGCGCTGTATTTAACTTCTTCTTAGATGAAAACACCAAAGAAGGATATACAGAAATTATTCCACCTTACCTTGTAAATGACGCTTCAATGCAAGGAACGGGCCAATTCCCTAAATTCCGCGAAGACGTATACACTATTGTAGATAACGATGATCCAGACAAGCCACGTGACTTGACGCTTATTCCAACTGCCGAAGTTCCACTTGTTAACTACTTCCGTGATGAAATTATTCATGAAGATAAGCTTCCAATTAACGTTACTGCAATGTCTCCAGCCTTTAGAAGTGAAGCAGGTTCAGCTGGCCGTGATACGCGCGGTTTAATTAGAATGCACGAATTTAGAAAAGTTGAAATGGTTAAGATTTGTAAGCCAGATGAATCTTGGGATGAACTTGAAAAGTTGACCCACAATGCTGAACATCTTCTTCAAAAGCTTGGTTTGCCATACCATGTAGTTGCTCTTTCAACGGGGGATGCAAGCTTTACTAGTGCCAAGACTTATGATCTTGAAGTTTGGATGCCATATCAAGATAAGTATCGTGAAATTTCAAGTTGTTCAAACTGTACTGATTTCCAAGCTCGTCGCGCCCAAATTAGATACCGTGGAGAAGATGGCAAGCTTCATTTGGTTCATACTTTAAATGGTTCAGGACTTGCTGTAGGTAGAACTGTTGCCGCTATTTTAGAAAATTATCAAAATGAAGATGGTAGTGTTACTGTACCTGAAGTTTTAGTTCCTTACATGAATGGTATGAAGAAGATCACTAAACAACCTAGTTTAATTTAATAAAAAATATTCGTATGAAGCCTTGATAGCAAAGAGTTTGCTGTTAAGGCTTTATTTTTTTATCAAAAAGTACTTGCCAAAAAAGAATAAATCAGGTATATTAA
>CAJUTO010000004.1 GCA_910589675.1 uncultured Lactobacillus sp.
AAATACAAACATAAGTTTATCTAAAGAGATAAAGCAAAACAAGTAAAAATTGAATTAAAGCTTATTTTCCATGTTTAACTTTCTAAATAAGCTTAATCTTTTATTTTAATCTACAAATTTTTATACTTTTCCATATTTTTGTTAACAGTTAATCCGCTCCTTCAAATGAAATAGTTCTTGTTCTATGATACACCATCAAAAAAGGGATTTCTTTAACAGAATCCCTTTTCATAGAATTATATTAGAAATTTTTTCTTTTTTAAGTAAAAATATTTTACTATGCTTGCAACTAAAATGTAAAGCACCATCATTATTAATACAAACCACAAGTAGCTGCTTGGTAATTCCGCAAAGTGGAATAAACCAGACAGATTTGAATAAGCCAGCATCGTTCCAATCAATCCGGCAATTATTGTTGCTAAAATCACCGTACTGGTAGCATGTTGCTTAATAAATGGAAACTTGCCGTCACGCAAAACATGAATAATCAACTCTTGCAGCCACAAAGTTTCAATAAACCAGCCCGTATTAAATAAAGCCACAAAGGCATTTTTACTATTTAAAGAAAGCTCATTATAATTTCCACCCATTAAGTAAGGACAAATTACAAAGAATAAGGCTGCAAAAGTAATTACATCAAATAAAGTCGAAACAGATCCAAAAATCACCATGAATTTGGGCAACTGTTTAATACGCCAATTTCTCGGTTTATCCAAATATTCTGAGGACATTTTATCGTATGGAATAGCTAAACAACTGATAGCAAAAATCAAATTTAAAACTACCAATTGAAATGGGCTTAATGGTAAAAATGGCAAGCAGAGCGAAGCAATTATTAAAGACAATGCCATACCAAAGTTTGACGTTAATAGTATCTTGAAATACTTCATGATATTTCCTAAGATATTGCGTCCAATTCGAATGGATTCTTCTAAAACTAGCAAATCTTTATGAAGCAAAATAACATCGGCACTCTCTTTTGCAATATCGACAGCATGATCTACCGAAACAGCCACATTAGAAGCACGCATCGCTGGAGCATCATTGATTTTATCACCCATGTAACTTACCACATGGCCATTTTTGCGCAAAGCTTGAATAATCTTTGTCTTCAGTTCGGGCGTTAGTTCTACGAAGATATTACAATCTTCTACCATTTGAGCCAATTCAACGCTAGTTTTATCTTTCAAGTCATCAGCAGAATAAACCACATCAACATTTAAGCCGACTTGAAGTCCTAAAGCGCGCGTTACAGCTTCATTATCTTCCGTCAAAATTTTAACGGTAATGCCGTCTCTTTTAAGTTTGGCTAATGAGACACGGGCACTTTCCTTTGGTGGATCTAAGAAAGTTAGAAAACCAACTAAAGTTAAATTATTTTCATCTTTAACTGAAAATTCACCAACAGGAGCTGGATTACGCTTATATCCTAGCAAAAGAACGCGCATCCCATCATCGTTCATATCTTCAACTTGCTCTAAAATAAGCTTCTTTCTAACCTCGGTTAAAGGTAGAATTTGTCCATTTAATTCAACTTTAGTTGATACTTTAAGCATCTCTTCAGCAGCACCCTTAGTCACCAATAAGTGCTCCCCATGCTCTCTATCGGAATTGGCTACTACAACACTCATTCTTCGACGCGTATAATCAAAAGGAATTTCATCAATTTTGTTATAGTCACGTTGAATATCATCAACATCTAATTCATCTCCGGCTGCATCAATGATCGCTTCATCAATCAAATCTTGCATCCCAGTTTGATAGTATGAATTAAGGTAGGCTAGCTTTAAGATTTTTTTCGTCTCTTGCATCGTGAGATCATAGTGACGCTCTAACATAACCTTATCCTGGGTTAAAATCCCCGTCTTATCTGTACAAAGAACATCAGCCGACCCAAAATTTTGAACTGAATTTAACTTTTTGACCACACTGCCATACTTCGCCATCTCTTTACTTCCTCGGACCAAGTTCGCAGTCACGATTGTGGGCAACATTTCTGGAAGAAGTGTAGCACCTGTGGCAATTGCAAAAACCAAAGCTAAATCCAAGTTCTTTTTTATTAGACTGTTGATAACAAAAATCAAAATACTTACGATTAGCATCATAATCAAGAGTAATTTAGTAATACTTTTAATTCCAATATTAAAAGTTGTTTCGCGAATCTTCTTACGATTTTCATCACGAAGCATTCTACCAAACATTGTGTGAGTAC
Source organism: uncultured Lactobacillus sp. (assembly GCA_910589675.1). GTDB lineage: Bacteria > Bacillota > Bacilli > Lactobacillales > Lactobacillaceae > Lactobacillus. The sequence continues at coordinate 2,213 of CAJUTO010000004.1, forward strand.
CTGTTGCAAAAACAACTCCCACTCCTGATCCCGAAAGAATTGTTGTCCCTTCATAGAGAATGTTAGGATAACTTAAATAATTATCTGCTTGCGCAAAACGCGGAACTTTAGTGGCGATTTTTTCCTTAGGTTCAAATTCTCCATCAATTGAGCTTGTCAGACAAAACAAGTCCTTGCTTCTAAGTAATCGCATATCTGCAGGCACCATATCCCCCGCAGATAAATTAATAATATCGCCTACTACCACCTCATTAGTAGGCAATTCTTGGTCCTCGCCATCACGTTTTACATTAGTAGTAACAGAAACCATTTCTAAAAGCTTCTCAATTGCATCAGAAGTTTTCAAATTTTGAAAGAATCTAATCACACCTGCCAGAACCACCATAATCAAAATGATAACGATAGTACTCACACTATTTTGATCAGAAGGGATGACATCTAACACAATTAACAATACAGCTAGAACCAGCAGTGTAATTGTAAATGGTGTCAAAAATGATTTAACGAAGAAATGAAGCTTAGAAGTATTTGGCTGCACAATTTCGTTAGCCCCATATTCTTCTCTATTAATATTAGCCTGTTTAGTTGATAAACCTTCTGCACTTGCATGAAGTCTAGCTAAAGTTTCTACTCGAGTTTCCTGTGCAATTCTTTTTACTAATCGCAAATCGCCGCTGAGCTTATTTTTATTCGGCGCTTTCAGCATACTACCCACTCCTTTAGTTATCTCTGCAAATAAACAAAAAAGATCACTTACAAAAACTGTAAGTGATCATGCCAAACAAGGCTTCTTAATACTCGTCGTTCAGTTTTAACACTACGTGACGTAAGCACATGCTAGCTATCTGGATCTCGCCTTAAGTCGACGACACCTATTTAACCCGTTGGCATCTCTAGATGTTTCTGGGCGATAGCGTGTGTTCACGTAGGAGTCTCACCTAACAGTTTATTTGCTAAATTATGTCCATTGAGAGTTTAATACTCAAGGTCTGCTTAGTCAAATTCAATTTATTGATTATTCGGATCGCTTCTAACCCTGCGGAAAAGATAAACTAAACCCATTACTACTAGCGCAAGAGCCAAAGCAATCGGAAGCGCCACTTTATGAGGATGACTAATTTTACTTTGTTCTTTATCAGATAAATCATACTTATCAAGAGTATACTGATACTCCTGATCAATCTTAGTTGCCACTGCTCGAAAAACGAATCTCAACCCCTGATTAAAAGTCGCATTATTCGAACTACGTAATTTATCAGCTTCAGCTCGAATAATATTCATCCGCACTTCAGCTGTAAAAGCACCGTGTAAATCTTTAGTTGAATAAATTTGCACATTACGCTTTTTACCTTTAACTCCTACTACAATAAAAACTGCCTTATCCGATTTATTTAAAGCTTTAGGAGTTAACTTATCGAGACGATTTACAGTTTTAACAACAATTTGAGGTTGCTCCCCTGTTTGCCAATAACGAGCATTTTTAGCCGTAATTAAATCACGGGTTTCTTTATTAAGAATATGAGCTTGATCTTCAATATCAGGTTGGCTAAATCCAGTTAAAACACAAAAAACCGCAATTAAACCAGCTATCCAGCTAAGAGTCTTTTTCGACATCTTCAAGTTTACGGGCCAAACTTTCCACGTATTTTCGATCGATTTTAATTTGTTCATATGGTACCCCACAATCATGAAGCAATTGTATTGCTAGCGGATTATCATGATAATCAAAATAATAATTGATCTTCCTCACTCCAGCCTGTAAGAGTGCCTTCGTACAATTGTAACAAGGAAAATGTGTTACATAAATTTCAGTATCAGCAGTTGAAACGCCATTTTTAGCACATTGAATTAAAGAATTCATCTCTGAATGAATAGTGCGCACACAATGTCCATTTACCATTTGATGACCAACATCATCACAATGAGGCTGACCGGAAACCGACCCATTATAGCCAGTTCCAATAATGCGATTATCCTTAACTAAAACACTACCAACTAAAGCACGATTGCAGGTCGAACGTTGAGCAATCACTAACGCCTGCATCATAAAATATTGTTTCCAAGGAATTCGATCGTGCATTTAAATTACCTCGATTTATCTATTTTCAAAATAATTAAGACCAATAGCATCCCGAACTTGCTTCAAAGTTTCATTAGCCTTTTCATTAGCTTTCTTTGAACCTTCTTCAAGCATTTCATAAACACTATCAATATCTTGAGCATATTTTTCACGACGTTCTCTAATTGGAGCTAGTTCATTTTCCAGAACTTGATTCAAATAGCGCTTAATCTTAACGTCGCCAAGACCACCCTTTTGATATTGTTCTTTAAGTTCAGCCACTTTATCCTTGTCTGGATCAAAGACATCAAGATAAGTAAAGACGGTGTTACCTTCAATTTGACCTGGATCTTCCACATGAATATGGTTTGGATCAGTGTACATTGACATAACTTTCTTTTGAACGGTTTTCGCATCATCAGAAATGTAAATAGCATTTCCAAGTGACTTAGACATCTTGGCATTACCATCAAGACCTGGAAGACGTCCTTGACCTTTTGCTGGGAAGTAACCCTTAGGTTCTACCAAAACATCGCAGTTGTATACACGATTAAAGGTCCGAACAATTTCACGAGTTTGTTCAAGCATTGGTTCTTGATCATCCCCAACAGGCACAATAGTTGCTTTAAAAGCAGTAATATCAGCAGCCTGAGAAACCGGATAGTTCAAAAAACCAACTGGAATTGAATCTTTAAATCCTTTTTGCTTAATTTCTGTTTTTACAGTTGGATTTCTTTCCAAGCGAGCTACGGTTACTAAATCCATGTAGTAAGCAGTTAATTCAAACAAAGCTGGGATTTGAGATTGAACAAAAATAGTAGACTTAGATGGATCAATCCCCACTGCCAAGTAGTCAAGTGCTACTTGAATCAAACTGTTACGAATTTTTTCTGGATTACGTGCATTATCAGTTAACGCTTGTGTGTCTGCAATCATAATATAAGGCTCGTATTTACCTTCATTTTGCAATTTCACACGGTTTTTTAATGAGCCAATATAGTGACCAATATGAAGCTTACCGGTTGGTCGGTCTCCTGTCAGCAAAATTTCCTTTGCCATAATCATTCTTCCTTCTCTTTTTATATGTTTATTTACATTCAGTTAGAATAATTTTAACAAAAATTAGGGCTTGATTAAACCAGATAAAGGATTCCTAGACTATAATCAAAAGAAAAGGAGAATAATTATGTGCAATCAGTTCCATATTCCAAATTTAGCCACAATTCAAAAATACTTAAAAAGTGATCTAGATTTACCCTTAGCTACGCCCGATTTTAAATTAGATTCTGAAAATGTTTTTCCTAAAGGAATTGCGCCAGTTTTACTTTTTAAAAACGACAAATTACAATTAAAACAAAAGAGTTGGGGCTTTACGAGTCCATTTGACCCTAAGAAGGTAATTTTTAATGCTCGGATTGAACGCTTTTACGAAGCTAAGCCCTCCATGTGGGACAAATCTTTTGAAAAAGAGCGTTGCATTATTATTAGTGATTACTTTTTTGAAACCAGTAAAGAAACCTATTTAGGAAAAAACGGTAAGACTTATCGACAAAAGTACCGCTTCGATAATCCTAACCAACCACTAACAATGATAGCGGGGATTTATAAAAAAGATCAATTTTCAATGGTTACCACTGAACCCAATAGCATAATGGCACCAATTCACAACCGTATGCCTTTAATCATTACTCCAAATGAATTACGCCAATGGCTATTCCAAAACTTCACTAGTTTAGTTGATCGTAAAAATATTCCTTTACAAGTTGAAAAAGTAATCCCTAAAAATTAATTTGGCTTCCACATTCATTCATGCTAAAATAAGTGAGTAATGCGGGTATAGTTAAATGGTAGAACGTCAGCTTCCCAAGCTGAAGATGCGGGTTCGATTCACGCTATCCGCTTTCTATATTAAAAAACAGATGACATTTTCGTCATCTGTTTTTCTTTCATGTCATAATTACTAGCATTACACCATTTAAAACCGATAAATAGATTGGCATCCATAAAGTTTGGGTATACAAGTAAGACCATGCAAAGAGGGCACCATAAAAAATATTGATAAAAAATAGTGGGATTGACATTTGGAAATTAAACAAACTAAATAAAATCCCCGATGTTAACATTCCCAAGATGGCGACTGAAACTTCATTTCGTCTAAACATGTAATTAAACAAAAATCCAGTTGCCAAATACTCTTGCAAAATCGGTAAAACAATTCCAATTGCTACAATCAAAAACCAAAACATCGGGACAGATTCATGTTTTAAATATTCTACTTGAAATCCATACCAACTAACTTTGTTATAAGCTTGCAGCCAAGAAACGCCGATTCGAGTCACAATTACAATCAGAGTTAAGATTACCGTTGCCCCATAGTTACCTAACCATGGTAAGACAAAGTCCCGCTGAAAAAAGCGCTGTTCGCGATTAAAACGATAAATATAAAACAACAAGACCATTGCTGTAATTAAAACGAATAAGATCAGATCCCATATTTTTAATGACGAGTTCATGGTAACTATTTTAACTACCCCACGCGCCATCAAATATCCGGCTAAATAAACAGCGTAGCGAATCAAGTTACCCTCTCTTGATTCTGGTGTATTCACTAAATTCACCCCTAAATTTGCATATATACCCTACAAATTCCTTATTATAGCAAAAAAGCGCCCTATTATAAAAGGCACTTTTCAATCAAATAGCGATTAGCATTATTTATTTTTTGTCTTGGCTTCTTTTTGAAGTTTCACTTCACTAATGGCGGTATAAATCAAGAAAACAATTGCAAAACCAGAAGCCACATAAAGAACTGTATTGCTTGCAATCCAGCCATACTTATTTACTAAGATTCCAATTAAAGCGGTAGCTAAAGTTTCACCAAAAATATATTGGAAAAATCCCATGAATCCCGTTGAAGATCCAACTGCAAATTTAGGGACAACTTCATTAACCATTAATCCTACCAAAGTTAGGGGTGCATAGATCAAGTTCCCCATAATCATTAAAGCAACCACAATCATGGTGTGATTAGAGCTGAAAAAGTAAATCGTCAAGCAAATAAGCATCCCGATTACACAAGCAATTGAAACTAAAGCCCGACATCCTTTTAGAGCATCTGAAATAGCCCCAATAATAATTACTCCAGGAACAGAAGCAAGTTCAAAAATACCAATTAACCATTTAGCAAAACTAGCATCAAAGCCTTTATTTTGTACTAAATATGATGGAATCCAACTTTGAATGCCGTATCTAACTAAATAAAGTGACATTGAGGTTAGAGTAACCGCCCAAACTAGTTTATTTTTCAAAATATATTTAACAAAGATTTGCCAAATACTTAAATTAGTAGAATCAGTGGTTGAAACTTTTCCATTGTCCAAATAGACCTTATCTCCAGTATAAGTAGAAATATCAGGTAAACCAACTACTTGTGGACGATCAGCACCTAAAACTAAGATTAAAATACAAATTGCAAATGAAACTGCAGAAGCAGTATAGAAGACTGCAGAAATTGATCCAGCAAATAAAAATGTAGCTAGTTGAACTACAGCCACACAAATGAAGGAACCAGCATTATGAGCTGATGACCAAATTGAATAAATGGTGCCGCGGCGACGTTTTCCCCACCAAAGTTGAATCATTCTTTGACAAGCTGCTGCACCCATTCCTTGAGTTACCGCAATCAAAAACATCAGAAACATCATCAAATACAGATTCCTAGTTGAACCCAAGAAAATGTTCAAAATCGCCGATAAAAGCAATCCTAGCATCAAATACCGATTAGAATCACATTTATCTGCTAATGCCCCCATGAACAATTTGGCAAAACCGTACCCAATACCAAAACATGAAAGAACCAAACCAATATCTGCAGTGGTAAAGTGGTAAACCTTCATGATATCCGTTTGTTCAGTAGTAAAAATCAAACGAATAATGTAGTAACCAATGTACCCAATACATGTTGCAAGCAACACACCTAATTGATGCCATTTATAAGAACTTGCAATTTTATCTTTAGGAACAAGCTTTTTGGAAGGTGGTTGTTTTAAAATCCAGTTTAGCATAATTATCTCTCCCCTCATCTATAAGCTAATGGTAGCACTTTCATAAGTGAGAGATTTAAAATACTTAAACTAAATCTGTGAAAAATAAGTGTTTGTCAGTATTTACTGATGCTTTCACTTATTTAACTTCTAAAATTGTAACTTGATATTCGCCAGCAGGCGCTTCTACGGTAGCAGTTATGCCAGCCCTCTTTTTCATAATTGCTTGACCAAGAGGTGAATCAAAAGCAATCTTCCCTTTAGCTAAATCAGCTTCCATTCGACCAACAATTTTATATTCTTCAGAGTCTTCATCATCGTCAAACTTTAAAACTACTGTCTTCCCTAAATCAACTTTACCATCGTCTTTAGTTTCCACAATTTCGGCATATTTTAATTGCTTACCCAAGTAACGCAATCTACTTTGCAAGTGGCCTAAATCTCTCTTAGCTTCAGTATATTCAGTATTTTCCGATAAATCTCCCATTGACCGCGCTTCTTGTAAAATTTTAATTCTTCTAGGGCGATCTTTCTTTAATCTAGCAATTTCCTCTTCAATTTCTTTATAACCTTCTGGTGTCATTTTTTGATAATAAACCATTTTTATCCCCTTTTCTTTAGTGATCACGATCACAAGGCTAAATTCTTTAAATTTCATTCTATCCGACTACAATGAAGATTGTAAGTCAAAAACATATTCTTATAAATTTAACTTGAAAGGATGTTGTACTATGGCAAATGATATGATGAATCGTCAAAACAATGACATGTTTGATGTAATGAATGATTGGTTCGATCTTCCAAAGAACTTCTTTAACGATACTGACTTTGTAAACATGATGAAGTCAGATGTTGTAGAAAACGACAAGGACTACATCGTTAAGATTGATATGCCTGGTATGAAGAAGGATAAGATCAAGATTAACTACTCCGATGGTATCCTTAGCGTATCAGGTTCAAGAAAATCACTTAAGAACTTAGACAAGAAAGATGACAGTGTCATTCATCAAGAAAGACAAGAAGGACACATTTCTAGAAGCTTTAGATTACCAAATATAGTTGCAAATAAAATCCATGCAAAGTATGATGATGGTGTATTGACTATCACTTTGCCAAAGCAAACTGCTGACAGCAGTGATAGCTCAATTCAAATTGATTAACTTAAACATTGCAAGAAGTTTAAAAATAAGTTATCAATAATAATTCTCTGGAGATTAGCGGATTCCTAGTTGAATCTGCTTTTCTTTTTTCTAAAGGTGGAATAAAATAGAAGATAAATTTAAAGATAGATTAAAAAAGGGAGATTTTTCTAATGGCTTATGAATTAACCTTGCAAGAACTTGAACAGTTTTCAAAAGAATTCAATGCAAATCCTCAAAACCAAGTTGTAGCTCGTGCTGCTCAAAAAAGCGGTGTGCTTGCTGCATCATATAATGAACGCGTTCAAAGTAAATTAACTCGCGTTTTCTCAACTGAACTTGACACTGATAATGTTACCAATCAAAAACATTCAGGTCGTTGCTGGGAATTTGCGACTTTAAACGTTTTGCGCCACGCATTTGGCAAGAAGTACAAGGCTAAGAACTTCACTTTTTCTCAAGCTTACAACTTCTTCTGGGACAAGATTGAACGTGCTAACATCTTTTACAACAATATTTTAGCAACTGCAGATAAGCCCCTTGATTCACACGAAGTTAAGTCCCACTTAGACTTTGCTGGTGGCGACGGTGGTCAATTCCATATGGCCGCATCCCTTGTTGAAAAATACGGTGTCGTTCCCTCATACGCAATGCCAGAAAGCTTCAATACTAACGACACTACAGGTTTTGCAACTGCTTTGGGCGACAAACTTAAGAAAGATGCACTTGTTTTACGTAAATTAAAGAACGAAAACAAGGACGATGAAATTGAAAAAACTCGCGAAAAATTCTTAAGCGAAGTTTATCGCATGACCGCAATCGCAGTTGGTGAACCACCAAAGAGATTTGATTTGGAATATCGCGATGACGACAAGAAGTATCACTTAGACAAGAACTTAACTCCACTTGAATTCTTGCACAAATACTTAAGTGACGTTGACTTAAATGATTATGTTGTTTTAACCAACGCTCCTGATCACGAATACAACAAGCTTTATGGTTTACCAGGTGAAGATAACATTCAAGGTGCTTACAGAATTAAGCTTCTTAATGTCCCAATGGAATACCTCACTACAGCCTCAATTGCTCAATTAAAGGATGGCGAAGCGGTTTGGTTTGGTAACGATGTTTTGCGTCAAATGGACCGCAAGACTGGCTATCTTTCAACTAATTTGTACAAGTTAAACGATTTGTTCGGCGTTAACCTTGATATGGATAAGGCTGATCGTTTACGGACTGGTGTAGGTGAAGTTTCACACGCTATGACTTTAGTCGGTGTTGATGAAGACCAAGGCGATATTCGTCAATGGAAAGTCGAAAATTCATGGGGTGAAAAATCTGGCTCCAAGGGTTACTTTGTGATGAGCAATGAATGGTTCAACGATTATGTTTATGAAGTTGTCGTTCACAAGAAGTATTTGACTGAAGAACAAAGAAAGATTGCAGAAGGCCCAATTACTGATCTTCCACTTTGGGATTCACTTGCTTAATTAGCTTAGAAAAAGAGAACAACAAAAAAGGCTTAGCTTTACGCTAAGTCTTTTTTTACACATTCCATTCACTCATAAATTCATTTACAAACTCACGCATATATTCTGTGCGTCTGTGAGCTTCTTTTTTACCACCTGGGGTATTCATCAAACTTTCCAGATCAAACAATTTCTCATAGAAATGATTAATTGTTGTTTCTGTATGATTACGATACTGATCATGACTGATTAGTTTTTCAGGTTTAATTTCAGGATCATAGATCTTGTTGCCGTGCTTGCCACCATAAGTAAAAGCTCGTGCAATTCCAATCGCACCCAAACTTTCCAAACGATCGGCATCTTGGACGTATTTTCCAGAAAGTGGCAATTCATAGTGATGTTCAATATTAGCCGAAAAAGACATATGTTGAATAGTAAACAAAATATCCTTAACTTCTAAATCTTCAAACCCCACTTCAGGAAGTAGCTTTTGAATTTGTTCAATTACTTTATTCGGATTTGAAGTCACCTTTTCATCAATTGTGTCATGCAAATAGCTCCCAGCTCTGATAATTGCCACCATACGGCTCGTTTCATGAGCTTGTGGGTTATCTGCCAAGTACATCTTAGTTGCTAAATGAGCAACACGCTCGCCATGATAATAATCATGTCCTGTTGATTCACCATCAAGCTGCTCTTTAACAAAGTCCTTGAGCTTTTCTAAATCAATCATATCTTTAACCCATTGAATCCCAACATGGAACTGGCGTAGCTTCGCCTTCCGCAATTTCAACTAACTTCTTTGGTAGGTACTTTTTCTTCACCACGACCTTGAATAAATATTCATCAAACCACTTGTCATCCATCACGAAGTAGCCTTTTTCACCAACTTTGCTACCCCAAGAGTTTTCAATCTTCCATTGACGAGGCTTGCCGGCTACAACGTCAACACCCACCATTGTCATCGCGTGAGTCGAGCCACTAGCACCAGTTTCAAGGCGCTCTTTTTTGCTCAATTTAGTTTCAATATCAAAAACAGTGTCAGTTGCGTACAAATCAGCTGCTAAGAGTCCTTTTTGACGATCACTTTGCTTACCAACATCACACCCAAACCAGAAGGTTTCTCCAGCCTTAAGTTGCTTGATGGCCGCTTCTTTCAAGTTCTCAATTTTAGTATTCAAAAATTCAACTGGTGTGCCGTTTTCCACATTATCTTCAAATGGCAATGAATAAAGCTTGTCATATTCATGATCAGGTGCATTGAATAAGACCACATAATCATCTAAATCATCAGTGAAGTACTCTTTAAAGAAGGTTTGTGGAGTAAGATCTTGATCAATATGATAATTTCCTTCATCATCTTTAAATTCCAAGTCAAACTTATGCACAGGTTCGCCAAAGGCAATCGTGGCCATACGATAAACTTCACTTAAAAATTCCTGTCTCTTTACTTCAACTTCACCATCATGACCATCTTGGGCCAACTTACGCAAAACAATGGCATCTTCACGCAATTTCATATTCAAGGCTTGATTAAAGGCCGCAGTATTATTTGCAGTAAAGCTTTCAGCTTGAGCATACGCAGGCACCAAACCATACTTCCTAATCAATGACACAGCCATATGCCATTGACCACCATCCGTATCTGGAGCCTGCATATAATAGTGAACAGTTCGATCATCTAATGGCTTAGCGGCCGTTTCCAAGATATGATTGAAGAAAATATTTGCTCTTTCAATGCGATCCCAGAAAAAGAGATAACTTTGTGAAAAGATAAAGTTCTTTGCCTTATACTTTTTAGCAAATTCATGACGTAAAACGTTTAATGCAGCAAACAACCAACAACGACCTGATTGCTTTTGGTCAGTCACATTATCAGTGGGAATTTCAATTGAAAATGTCCGATTTAATTCACGAGCTGCTTCTTCATTAAAACTTGCCTTCTGCAAACCATTATTTACTACCGCAAGTTCGGCGATCTTATTTTGTTTATGTTGACGATAATCTTTTTGAAAACCAGCGATTTCGTCAAAAGTTAATTCGTGACTCATGGGCCATCCCTTCTCTATTCAAAATTAGTGTCAATTCAATTTTACCACCAAAAAAGTCTACCCATTGTGAGGTAGACTTTTATCTTTATTCATAGCTTTTAGCTACTTGTTCATAATGAGCAACTTCATCATCAGTACATCTTACAAAGTGGCCTGGACGAATTTCATGCATTGTCCGAACTTTTCCATCCATCTCTTCTTTTTCTGGATCATAATCAATTCGGTGACGTTGACGTTCAATTTCTGGATCGGGTACAGGAACGGCTGAAATTAAACTCTTCGTGTAATCATGAAGCGGCTTATCATAAACATCATCAGCAGAACCAACTTCCAGCAACTTACCAAAGTGCATAACACCGATTCTGTCTGAAATAAACTTAACCATTGATAAATCGTGAGCAATAAACAAGTAAGTTAAGCCACGCTTCTTTTGCAATTCAATCATCAAGTTTACAACTTGGGCTTGAATAGAAACGTCCAAGGCTGAAATTGGTTCATCAGCTACGATAAATTTAGGTTCTACTGCAAGCGCACGTGCAATACCGATTCTTTGGCGCTGACCCCCAGAGAATTCGTGTGGGAAACGGCTAGCATGATTTTTGTTTAAACCAACAGTTTCAAGTAATTCTTCAACACGTTCACGACGTTCTTCTTTGGTTTTTACCAAATTGTGAATATCTAACCCTTCGGCAATAATATCTTCAACCGTCATTCTTGGATTAAGTGAAGCATATGGATCCTGAAAAATCATTTGAGCATCACGTCTAAACTTAAGTTTATCTTCGCGATTCTTCAAATTTTCAACGTTTTTTCCTTCAAAGATAACTTCGCCACTAGTAGGATTGTAAAGTTGTAAAATTGAACGACCAGTGGTTGTTTTACCTGAACCGGATTCACCTACAAGACCGAAAGTTTCACCTTCGTAAATGTCAAAGCTAACATCGTCAACAGCTTTAGTGACTGTTCGTCCATTTTTGAAGTATTGTTTTAAATGCTTTACTTCCAAAATCTTCTTCTCTTCTGGCATCTAAATCCCCCTTAAAGCTGTGATTAATCTTGCAAGCTCTTTTCTTGCTTCATTAATTTAAATTTCTTCCAACGTCTTTGAATTTCTGCAGGTGGTTCTACCTTTGGTGCACCCGGAGCTAAAAGCCAAGTTGCCGCATAATGAGTATCAGAAACCTTGAAGAATGGTGGCTTTCTTTGAACATCAATCCTCATTGCGTATCTATTTCTTGGAGCAAATGGATCACCCTTTGGTGGATCAAGTAAATCTGGAGGTGTCCCTGGAATTGATTCCAAAGTATCACTTTCCAAAGTAGGCATTGAGTTGATCAATCCCCAAGTATATGGATGTTGTGGATCATAGAAAATATCATCAACAGTTCCATATTCAAGAAATTCACCAGCATACATAACAGCTACTCTATCAGCCATCCCAGCAACCACACCCAAATCGTGAGTAATGAAGATGATTGAAGTTTTTACTCTCTTTTGTAAATCCTTCATCAAGTCCAAAATTTCAGCTTGTACAGTAACATCCAAGGCAGTTGTTGGTTCGTCAGCAAGTAAAATTTCCGGTTCACAAATCAAAGCAATCGCAATCACAATTCTTTGTCTCATACCACCTGAGAATTGGTGTGGATATTGATTAATTCTTTCTTCAGCATGAGGAATTCCAACGGCTTTCATCATTTCCAAGGCCTTAGCCCAAGCTTCCTTCTTAGAAGCACCCTTGTGCTTAATCAAAGGTTCCGCAATTTGTTGACCAATCTTCATAGTAGGATCAAGTGAAGTCATTGGATCCTGGAAAATCATCGCAATCTTATTACCACGAATGTTTTGCCAATCTTTTTCAGATAAATCAAGCAAGTTTTGACCGTGGAAATTAATTTCTCCACCCATAATTTTGGCATTTCGAGCAAGAAGACCAATAATTGAACGAGTAGTTACTGATTTCCCTGATCCAGATTCACCTACAATAGCTAAAGTTTCTCCCTTATTTAAGTGGAAGGAAACATTACGGATGGCCTTAACTTCACCAGCGTATGTGTGGAAATCTATTTTTAAATTTTTAACATCTAAAACTCTTTCTGGCATTTAGGCAATCCTCCTATCTTTGGCCTCTAGGGTCAAAGGCATCACGTAATCCATCACCAAGTAAGTTGAAGGCAATCATCAAAATACACAAGACAATTGCTGGGTACCACATTTGATATGGTAAGAATTGGAAGTTCTTTTGACCTTCATTCAAAAGCACCCCTAATGAAGTTTCTGGTGCGGTAATACCAATACCGATGAAACTTAAGAATGCTTCGAAGAAGATAGCTGATGGAATAGTGTACATTGTTTGAATAATAATGATACTTGAAAGGTTAGGTACCAAGTGTTTAATCGCAATCTTCCAAGGTGATTCCCCAAGCGAACGTGCAGCTAAAACATATTCTTCATTCTTTAAACTCAGTGTCTCCGCTCTAACCTGCCGAGCCATTGTCGTCCAGCTTGAAATAGCGATAGCCAAGATGATTGAAGTAATACCGGGCTTTAATACAACTAACATTAAAACAACGATAATTAAGTTAGGAACAGAAGAGATAATTTCGATTATTCGCTGCATCACGTTATCGACTCCTCCGCCTTTCCACCCGGAAATTATTCCATAGGCGACCCCAATCGTTAAATCAAAGAAGGCAGCAACTAAAGCTACGATCAATGAAATCTTAGTACCATAAACAATTCTTTGGCCAAGTGAACGACCTAAGTAGTCAGTTCCGGCAATAAAGTACTTATCTTTTGGTACATTATTTTGGGCATAAGCATCAACCCATTGGCCGTTTTGTTTAATTTTTCCGTTTAAACCATTAATTGCCCCAAAGCCTGGCACTTTAGCAGGTAAGTTAGCGTACTGTGGGTGAGATTTAACTAAAGTAGACTTATTAATGAATGGAGTAGAACCAAATGCCACTACAATCATTACAATAACAATAATTGCAGAAAGCACGGCAGCTTTTCTTTGTTTAAATCTAAGCCAAACATTTTGACCAAAACTAAGTGATGGTCCTGCAATATTTTCATTATCTTGTGCTTCATCTTTTGGCAAAGGTTCAAAAGCATCTGAAGGAAGATTTAAATCCTCTACGCTTGTTCGATCAAGACTACCTGATTGGCTAACGTTGTCATCAGTGTCTTGTGGCATTGCTGCCATATCTGGACTAAGTTTTAAATCTTTTTCATCCATATATTTAAGCCTCACTTCCAGCTAATCTAATTCTTGGATCAATCAATCCATACACAATATCAGTAATCAGTAAGATTACTACAAGTCCAATACAGTAGACCATCGTAATACCCATGATTGTTGGATAATCATTAGTCAAAATTGATTTAACAAATTGTTCACCGATTCCTGGTACGTTAAAGATGTTTTCAATAACCATTGAACCAGTCATAAGTGCTACTGCGTAAGGACCGATCAAAGTCACAAGTGGAATCATTGAATTACGCATAGCATGCTTTCTAATAACTTGCATCCGGCTAAGACCTTTGGCCTTACCTAATTCAATGTAGTCACTACTTAAAGTATCAACCATACTTGTTCTAATAAATCTGGCCGTTTCAGCAAGTGGTCCTACAGCCAAAGCAATAGTTGGCATGATAGTTTGAGAGAATGAACCCCAACCAGCGATTGGGAACCAACCAAGTTTCAAACCAATGTAGTATTGAAGAAGTACAGCTAAAACAAAGTTAGGAACTGACTTACCAATGATTGAAACTACCGTGGCAGTTGAGTCGACCCAAGTACCTTGCTTCATCGCAGCAATTGCACCAACGATAACTCCAAGAATAACTCCCAAGATTAAAGCTTGAAGACCAAGTTGCATTGAGGCACCAATACGTGCGCCAATTAAGCTTGAAACAGGTTGATTACTGTATTGGAATGATGTACCAAAATCACCATGTAACATTCCAACAATGTAAATCAAATATTGTTCCCAAATTGGTTTATTCAATCCATATTGTTCATTCATAATATGTAATTGTGTTGGCGTCATCTTCGCTTCGTTAGCATATGGTGAGCCCGGCATTAATTTCATTAAGAAAAAAGTAACCGTGGCAACAATGAACAAAGTGAGGATCATGTAAAAAACACGTTTTAGCAAGTACCTAGTCATATAAACAGCTCCTCATTTTTCTATTAATTTCCAGAACACTTTTTAATTTTTTTCTTATTATAGCAAATATGAGAAAAAATTCTAGTGAAAAAATGATAAAAATTAAAAAAATAAGAGAAAAAATTATGTTTTCTCTCTTATTTGTTAATATATTGATATTATTCTTTTAAACTATGACTATATACTTACTTATAGTTAGGGGCAGCCTTGGTCATTTGCACGTCATGTGGATGTGATTCTTTCAAACCGGCGTTAGTAATTTGAACAAATTGAGCCTTTTCAATCAAACTTGGAATATCAGCTGCACCAACTGAACCCATTCCTGAACGAAGTCCACCATCAATTTGGAAGACCACATCTGAAACATCGCCCTTGTATTCAACACGAGCTTCAACCCCTTCAGGAACTAACTTGTTAGCCTCATTAACCCCACCTTGGAAGTAACGATCACTTGAACCATGAGCCTGAGCCATTGCACCAACTGAACCCATTCCACGATAAGTCTTAAATTTCTTACCATTTTCTTCAAAAAGTTCCCCTGGAGCTTCAGTAGTACCACTAAGCATACTACCAAGCATAACCGCGTTACCACCAGCAGCTAATGCCTTTACCACATCTCCAGAATACTTAATACCACCATCAGCAATAATTGGCTTGTGGTATTCGCGAGCAGCGGTTGCGGAATCGTAAATTGCCGTAATTTGTGGAACCCCAACACCTGCAACAACTCTAGTAGTACAGATTGAACCAGGTCCAATTCCAACTTTAACTACATCAACCCCGGCATCAAACAAAGCTCGTGTTGCATCCCCAGTTGCCACATTACCAGCAATCAAAGTTTGGTTTGGAAAATGATCTCTAATTTCCTTAATTTTACGCAAAACTCCAGCTGAATGACCATGTGCAGTATCGATTACAATTGCATCTGCCCCGGCTTCGAGAAGAGCTTCGGCACGTTCAAAAGTATCGCTTGTTACACCAACTGCAGCTGCAACAAGCAAGCGATGTTGATCATCTACTGCAGCTTTAGTAGCACTAGCTGGTACAATTACACTTTTCACATTGGCTACTTCACCAGCTTGAGCTTAGATTGACATGTTCTTATGAACAACACCAAGACCACCTTGAAGAGCCATTGCGATTGCCATTGCCCCTTCGGTTACAGTGTCCATTCCGGCACTGATCAAAGGAATATTTAACTTTAAGTTATCAGCTAACTTAGTGCTCAAATCTACTTCATTTGGTAAAACATGACTTTCTGCTGGAATCAATAAAACATCATCAAAGGTTAAACCTTTTTTAGCAAACTTTGTTTCCCAATTTGACATCGAAAATAACTCCCCTTTTCTTGAATCACAAATTTAATTTAAATTAGCTTTACTTTACTAGGCATCTGAGAGTTGGTCAAGGGAAAAAGAAAAGAAGTTAGAACTTTTTTCTAACTTCTTTATTTGGAGAGGAGATTTTATTTATAGGGTTGATATTAAAATTTAGTTTGCTACGTAGGCGTTCTTGAAACTATATGGTGCACCAGCGCCATTGAAGACTACGCCTTTAACTGATGGACGTACCATCCAAGCTTCTTCTGGGTGATACAAAGGTGTTACACCTTGTTTTTCTAATAATACTCTTTCTGCATCCTTCATGTTATTCCAACGTTCATTTTCACTAGAAGTAGTCTTAGAATTTGCTACTAACTTATCATATTGTGAATTTGACCATTTACCAAAGTTATAAGTATTTTTGGTAGTTTCAAGATCTAAGAATGAAATTGGATCTGAGAAGTCAGCAATCCATCCAGTAAGAACTGCATCAAAGTCACCTTTCATGGCACGATTTAATCGTGTCTTCTTTGGAATACTTTGCACATTAACATCCAAATTATCTAAATTACTTTCAAGTTGACTTTGTAAAAATTCGGCAGCCTTCTTAGAAGTATCATCATCGTCACTTAAGATAGTGAATGAAAGTTTCTTTTTCCCTAATTCGTTCAAAGCTTGTTGATATACTTTGTTAGCATTAGAAGGATTATAGGACATTACATTCTTAGTTTTATTATTCTTTACTAAGTTTGTGTAGTCTTTGCCATTTACCTTCACCATATCTTCAGCTGAGAAAGTAGTAGCTGGTTGATTAGCACCGCCAATAGTATTCGCCAAATTATTTCTATTGATTGCCATTGAAAACGCGCGACGCAATTTTTCATTCTTAAAATCAGGATTCTTTTGCATATTCAATTGCAAATATTGAGTAGATGCCATCTTTCGAATGGTATAGCCCTTTTGATTCTTTAATTGTTTAGTTCCTTGGGCATTTAAGACTGCAGCATCTAACTTACCTGACTGGTATTCATTATATGCTGTTGACGGAGTTTTCTGAACACTATAATTAATTGTGTCTAACTTAACATTCTTTTTATCCCAGTAATTTGGATTCTTTTCTAACTTCCAAGTTAAATTACTACCATTCCAACCTTTTTGTACAAATGGACCATTGTAGTAATTATATTTTGAAGCCATAGCATAATTCTTACCGAATTTCTTCACAGCATTTTCATTTTGAGGATAAAATAATGGGAAGCCCATTAATAGTTTAAAATATGGGATTCTCTTATCTAAGTTAACTACTAATTTATAATTTCCCTCAGCTTTTACACCCAAACTAGAAACTGGTTTTTTACCCGCTACAATTGCATCTGCATTCTTTACTCCAGAGAACAAGTATGAATATTCTGAAGCGGTTTTTGGATTAACCGTTCTACGCCATGAATATACGAAGTCTTTTGCAGTTACTGGATCTCCATTAGACCATTTACTATTTTTACGTAAAGTAAATGTCCAAGTTTTACCATCTTTGCTTTCTTCGGTCTTAGTGGCCAATCCTGGTTCAATCTTGGCATTATTACCAAGACGATATAAACCTTCCATCGTATTATTTAATTGTTCATAGGATACTCTATCTACCGCTTTAGAGATGTCCATGCTTGGGATTTCTGCTTGTTCCATCCAATTAAGTGTTTTTTTAGTACCCGAAGAAGAGCTATTAGATTGATTAGAACAAGCTGTTAAAGCTAATCCACAAGCTCCTACTGCAAAACCTACTGCGAATACTTTTCGCCACTTTTCCATTTTTATAACCTCATTACCTTATTTTCCTTAATCATATATACAAAAAGAAGCAACCGTCTACTTACAGTTGCTCCTTTTCAACCTCTTTATTTAATTTTAGTTGCCTGAAACGTAAGCTTCCTTGAAGTTGTAGTTTGCACCGGCAGCGTTGTAAACAATACCCTTGATTGAAGGACGAACCATCCATGCTTCAGTCTTGTAGTAAAGTGGAGTGATTCCTTGGTCCTTAAGTAAGATCTTTTCAGCCTTTTCAAGGTCTGAGAATCTTTGTTCATCGTTTGAAGTTGTCTTAGAATCAGCAACCAACTTGTCATATTGTGAGTTTGACCACTTACCGTTGTTTTGAGCATTCTTTGAAGTCATCAAATCATCAAATGAGATTGGGTCGGCGAAGTCTGCTGACCAACCAGTAACTACCATATCGAAGTTACCATTAGTTGAACGGCTCAAACGGGTCTTGAATGGGACATTAGCTACAGATACCTTGATTCCCTTCAAGTTTTCTTCAATTTGACTTTGAAGAGTTTCAGTGGTCTTTTGACCTGCATCAGTATCATCACTCAAGATGCTTACTGAAACGTTCTTCTTGCCTAATTCTTGAAGTGCCTTCTTAAAGAGCTTCTTAGCTTCGGCTGGATCGTATTTACTGTAATCAGTATCAGCAGTCTTTGCAGCAAAGTCAGTATCTTCAACCTTAGTCAAACCTTGGGCAGTGAAGGAGTTAGCTGGCTTGTTTGAACCACCTAAAGCACTACCTAAAGCTTTTCTATTGATTGCAAGAGAGATGGCACGACGTAAGTTAGCATTTTGTAAATCTTTATTCTTTTGGTTGTATTGTAAGTAGAATGTTGAAGCTGTTGGACGAACAGTGTATCCATTTTGATGCTTCAAGTTCTTGGTTTGTTGAGCATCAAGGGCAACTGCATCAATCTTGTTAGATTGGTATAAGTTGTAAGCAGTTGATGGTGTCTTTTGAACACTGTAGTTAACTGAATCTAACTTAACAGCATTCTTGTCCCAGTAGTTAGGGTTCTTCTTAAGCTTCCATGAAAGGTTTGAACCGGTCCAACCTGTTTGAGTAAATGGACCGTTATAAGCCATGTACTTAGAAGCAGTACCATACTTAGAACCATACTTTTCAACAGCCTTTTGTTGTTGTGGGTAGAATAGTGGGAATCCCATCAATAACTTGAAGTAAGGAATTCTCTTGTCCAAGTTAACAACTAACTTATTCTTACCTTCTGCTTTAACACCCAAGCTATTTACTGGTGCTTTATTTGCAGAAATCTTAGTTGCATTATGGATACCTTCAAATAAGTATGCATATTGTGAACCTGTCTTTGGATCAACTGTTCTACGCCATGAATATACAAAGTCCTTTGCAGTTAATGGTGAACCATCAGACCACTTAGAATTACGTAAAGTGAAGGTCCAGGTCTTACCATCATTTGAAACTTTAGTATTAGTTGCCAAGGCATTTTCAACCTTGTTGTCTTTACCCAAACGATAAATACCTTCCAATACATTGTTCAATTGATTAAAACTTGTAGCGTCTGTTGCCTTGGACAAGTCCATAGTTGGAATTTCGGCACTTTCTTCCCAATTGATAGACTTCTTAGCAGAACTTGATGAATTATTCTTAGATCCACAAGCTGCGAGTACTGAAGCAGATACTAATACAGTTGCACCTGCTGCAAAAAGCTTTGTAAATTTCATATATTTATCCCCTCTCAAATTATGAGAAAATTAATAGATTTCTTAAGTTGTTTATAAGTATAAAACAGTACATTCTCATATGCAAGACATTTTTTAATTTTATTTTTATCATAAAACTAAAAAAAGACTGTAAACGGCGAATTTACAGTCTTTTATGATTTTAATTTTTTAAAAGCCGCTTCCCAGATTTGAACTGGGGACCTCCTCCTTACCACGGCGGTGCTCTACCTCCTGAGCTAAAGCGGCGAGTATATTGTATCAAAAAAGAAGGCATTCAACTAGAATACCTTCTTTTATTTTTAATCGAAGTATTTAAAACAATTAGTCCTTTACAACATCCTTAGTGTTCAACCACTTGTTTGATGAAACCTTAACGATCTTCTTGCCGTTAACTTTCTTTACGTCTTTTGCAGTAAAGGTTGAACCCATCTTGACAGTTTTACTGGTCTTCTTAGCATCCTTGTTGTAAACTGCAACAGTTTGCTTCTTAGTGTCTTTAACAGTTACGAAAATCTTTTCGCCCTTCTTAATAGCTGGATCAGTTGGAGCAACTTCAGAAACACCCAACTTTGGAGCAGTAAAAGTAGCAGCACTAACAGTAGAACCGACACCTAAAAAACTAACAGCAAGAACTAAACCTGAAACAACTTTAACTAACTTTTTCATTTTAAATACCTTCGATTCTAAAACTCTTCATTTCCTCTTGACAACTATATTATATAACATTAGTTATTAAATGCAAGTATTTTTATAAAGAAATAAAAAGTGCCTTAAAGCCCGACATCATGGGGTTCTAAGACACTTTTTAGGTTAAAAAAGATAACAAATAAATAAAATAATTTTGTTATTTTGAGTTATTTAATGTGAACTAAGGTGTATTTTCTCTTACCTTTTCTGATAATGACATACTTCCCATTAAACGCAGCTGATGGATCAACTTCAAAATCAGTAGATTGTTGACGATCGCCATTAACGTAAATAGCACCGTTCTTAACATCTTCACGAGCTTGACGCTTGGAAGGTTCAATCTTAGTATCAACTAAGAATTCCACAATATTCTTCTTTTCGGCGCCTGCTTCAGCACTTGGAGCAGAACTTAATCCTTGTTCAATTTGCTTAACTGATAAATCTTTAATGTTACCAGAGAAGAGTGCATCAGTGATCATTTGAGCTTCCTTCAAACCTTCTTCACCATGAACAAACTTGGTAACTTCTTCAGCTAATCTCTTTTGAGCAGCACGCTTCCAAGGTTCTTTTTCAGTCTTTTCAGCCAAATCTTCAATTTCTTCACGAGATAAGAAAGTAAAGTATTTAAGGTATTTAATTACATCGCGGTCATCTTGGTTAATCCAGAATTGGTAGAATTCGTAAGGACTAGTCTTTTCAGGATCAAGCCAAACAGCTCCACCAGCAGATTTACCAAACTTAGTACCATCAGCCTTAAGCATCAATGGAATAGTCAAACCAAATGCTGGACGATCAGCTCCTTCAAGCTTGTGAATAAGATCAATTCCGGCAGTAATATTACCCCATTGGTCACTACCACCAATTTGCATTTGAACGCCGTTATCCTTGTTCAAGTGATAGAAATCGATAGCTTGCAAAATTTGGTAAGAAAATTCAGTAAATGAAATTCCGTTTTCAAGACGACTAGCAACAACATCTTTGTTAATCATGTTATTAACTTGGAAGAACTTACCATAGTCACGCAAGAAATCAAGCAAATTCATCTTACCAAGCCATTCCGCATTGTTGCGAATTTCAAAGTTTTCAGTTCCAAATAACTTCTTCATTTGAGCAGTTAACTTTTCTTCGTTGTGCTTAACTTGCTCAGCTGTTTGAAGAGTACGTTCAGTCTTTCGACCGGATGGGTCTCCAATTGCACCAGTTCCCCCACCAATTAAAATTACTGGGTGATAACCTGCCATTTGGAATCTCTTCAAAATCATGAATGGGATAAGGTGACCAATATGAAGTGAATCACCAGTTGGGTCAGTTCCACAGTAAAGAGCCAAATCATCATGTTCAGCTAAGTACTTGCGCAAACCTTCTTCATCAGTTTCTTGGTTAATTGCGCCACGCCATTTTAAATCTTCTAAAATGTCAAATTTTGCCATAATTTCCTCCAATAAAAAACGCCCCCTAATCCAAAGGATTAAGGGACGACTAAATATCATTATTAGCCGTGGTACCACCCACGTTCACGCAAAATGCGCCTTAAATAGCCTCTAAGGGAGCCACTCCTTATTGTATTTCGTTAACTTGACCTGCCTAGCTCACACCAAAATGCTAGTTCTCTGAACACTGAATCAATTAACTACTCGTCTTAGTAATGATATTACTGAGTTTTTCAATATTAGTCAACTATCAAACAAAAAAGTCGGATAATTATCCGACTTTTTCATTATCTATAAAAACCTTTTGCGGTTAAGCCATAAGCCTTACCTGCAGTCATATCATATTGAACAGCTTCATAATCATTAAGAAGTGCACGTTGTTCTGAGGTTAGAGTCTTAGGATTTACTCTTTCACCCTTTTGGTTGATGAGTTCAAATCCCTTATCACCATCAAAGTTGATTGTAATTGCAGGAAGTTTTTCATGAACTTCAGTTAACAATGCTTGGTAAGGAGTTACCTTAGAGTTAGTTTGTTCAAGCATCATTGCAATGAAGTCACTAGTATTTACAAAGTTAGTGTTCTTAACCAATTTTTCTTTAGCACCATGTGCTCTAGCATACTTGTTTGAGTAAATGAAGTAACGAGTTGAGTGCATTTGAACTGGATACTTAGCAGTGTAACTTTGTGACAAAATACTTGGGTAGTGGTCACCGTAGAATACCACAGTGATTGGCTTATTAATCTTATCAATTTGACCAATAAACTTCTTTACAGCCTTGTCAGTGTATTGAACACCCTTAATATAAGTTGCCATTTGCTCACGAACAGCACCACTATTGAACAATTCACCAGAAATCTTACCCATGTATTCATTCTTTGGATACCAGTTGTTGTATGGCATGTGGTTTTGAATAGAGATCAAGTTAATGAATTGACCACCACTTTGAGAATTAATTTGTTTCAAACCATTTGCATAAGCAGTGTAGTCAGAGTTATAACTACTCTTTCCAAGTTTCTTTTGATCGATAATCTTGTACTTAGAACCTAAGTATTCAAACTTGTTAAACTTGAATCTCTTATAATCTTCTACTCTTGAGTAGTAAGTACCAATAAATGGGTGAACAGCAGACTTGTAGTCAAAGTTCATACCAATAGTTGGATAGAACTTGTAGCGAGGTACAACTTGAACATATGGTGTCAATGTTGATCTAAACATCCCCATGTTAAGACCAGTCAAAGTTTCCCATTCCATGTTAGCAGTACCACCACCGTAACCAGCACTAAGCATGTTACCATAAGTTGATTTATCCTTCATTGATTGAATAAATTTAACTGGATTTGGAGCTGATTTATCAATCTTGATAGTTGGGAAAGTATATGGATCAACAAAACTTTCACTCAAGTTAAAGACAATTGTTTGATTCTTAAGGTTGTTCTTTCTTGTCTTATTAATTTCGTCCGCAATCTTCTGATACTTGCTATTCAAATGATTAATCGTAGATTGTGAATAATTGGCAGGTTGATCCATAACTTGCAAGTCAAGATAATTCAAGAAGTTCAAAATTGGACCGTTAATTTGAATATCACGTTCAGGGTTTCTGAAGGATTGCTTATTATCAAAACCACGATTAATGTGGTAAATAAATCCACCATCATGATTGAAACGAAGTGGAGTTAAGAACAAAAGCAAACTCAAAAGTGCCCAAATCCCACGACGCTTCCATGAACCCTTTTTCTTAATTGGGAATTTAACTTCTAAGAAAACATCCAAAGCAATAATAATCACTAAAGCAATTCCAACTACGATCAATAAAGTTGATCCAATCATTGGAATCAAAGTCTTAAAATTGGCTGCTTCACTCAATTCACTTGGGTAAATTGGTTCCCCACGTAAGTTAAGCTTAACCTTGTTAGCAATTGCCCATCCAATTGTAATTACACTAACTAAAACTGTGGAAGTCCAATAGCGTGTAGTTACAAAATAGAAAATTGAGAACATTGCATCTAAGAAAATAGTAGTCAAAATAATTGCAAAGAATCTCGTACCAAGTAAGAAGACTACGGCATTGATATCACTAGCAGTTGAAATTTGAATTCTCAAATTATCTGATTCAATTAAGAATGAAGCAAAACTCAAAATATAGAACCAGATCCAAGTAAGAAGCATTACCCGATGTTCCACACACCAAGCAACAAAATTCTTCCAGCAGCGAACCAAGATGTCTACTAAATTATCATCTTTGCTCAAATAGAGCATTGCTCTTCTGAATGGCTTAATTCTAAAGAGATATTTTTCATAAATCTTAGTAAGCAATACGCTCACAATCATCATAATAATGATCATAATGAGCTTATTTACACCTGCACTATTTGTAAAGCGGAAAGCATTCATAAATGAAGTGGAAATTGGTGCTTGCATGAAGATAATTACTGGAATAAAGTAACGCATTTCACGTGCACTATAAGACATGATAGTTTTTCTAAAGATTAAGAAAATTGCAATAACCATCAAAACCATAAATGGTGATGTTGGATTATTTAAGAATTGTCTATTCCAGCCGCCGCCATTACGAGCGGATAATACTTGGTACCAGAAAACTCCGTTGAATCCAGGAACCCCAATAAATACTATGAAGAAGGATACAATTCCTGAAAAGATTGACCACTTGAATTGAGTCTTAGTAATCTTCCAGTTTGCTAAAAACATCCCCCACGCAAAGTACAAAATTAGGTACACGCCAAAGATTGAGTAACGGAACCCCATTGCACCTGCACATGTTGCAAAACCAACTACAGTTAGCATACACAAAACTAATAAGTTTTGTTTAACTGTTAATTTTCTTTGCAAATCATACAAATATGGTTGTACTAAGATACTAAATATCAATCCAGCAAGTAATACAGACGTACTAGTTAATACTGGGAAGAACACACCCCATAACCGCCACATATTAAATCTATCTGGCAATTTAAAGAAATATGCTAAATAGAACAATACCAAAGTTACAACGGCAATCAGCCAAAATCTAAAAGCTTCTGTCGGATGAACTTTTTTCTTGCTGTAAACTGCACCAAATACCATTGGTACAAAAATCATAAAGGCATTTTCAGCCATTTTTGGCACAAATCTAAGCAAACTACCTAGAGGTAATCTCCCGAAGCTGCCGCCAAAGCTATAACTTAAAGCGATCATTCCAAAGGTAGCGATACCTAGACAAAGATATTGCCAAAATGTCAGTGATTTTCTTTTTCTACTTTCACTCATCGTTTTTATCTATGTCCTTACTAAAAATATCCCTTTTATACTACACCTTAATACCCAATTTTTTCTTAATTGAATATAAAATATCAACTTTTTTGCCATGACCAGTAAAGAAATCGATAATATCCTTCCAAAACTTGAATATCATGATGCCCGTAATAATCAGAAATATGATTCCTGCTTCCTGGTTTTTGAAGAATTCAAAAACACTAAATAAAATCATAAACACAAGAGGAGGAATCGTCAAATTTTGCATTATTGCTGTCAGCACTAATGCAATGAGCAGAGTAATAATTCCAGCTTTCCAATCATACACCACAGTCAAAAGGGCTGCGACAGCCACTCCTTTCCCACCCTGGAAATGATTCCAAATTGGAAAACAATGCCCTAAAATCAGCCCCAATCCTGCATAAGCCAAATTTATTTTTCCCGGGAAAGCAAGATGAACAATTAACAAGGCAATTGCAGTTTTTAATAAATCACCGCTACATGTTAATATTCCCCATTTTTTGCCAAAAACAGCCCCCATATTGGCAGTTCCTGGATTTCCCGAGCCATATTTAGTTGGATCAGTATGAAGAGCTAGTCGCCCAATAATCATCGCAAATAAAAAATTGCCGAAGATATATCCAATTAAAATCGACCAAAGTCGTGCCATTAATTATCACCTTCTTCGGTGTAATCATCATAAATTTTGTATTCTTGATTTTTCTTACTCTTAAAACTAAATCCATCGGCTACATTACGCTGATTCTGATAAGTTTCATTACTATTAATAAACTCTTGCTCTAATCCTAATTCTGAACGAGCGTAGTTAGAAACACGCTGTAATTCAGTTGTGGGTTGAATCTGGTAAGAAGAACCATCAATTGTAGCATTATAGCCATGCAAATAATCACTTACTTCATGGTCAGCACAACTGCGATAATTTAAGGCGATTGACTGTAACGCTCTAAATGGCAAGTTGGTTTTAACATTACCAGAAACCGTAGACAAGATTGAATCCAAATTTGACAAAGAACTCAAGGAAACGGCCTTTTTAATTAAAGCGATGATAACTTGGCGCTGTCGTTCTTGGCGACCATAATCTCCTTTAGGATCGTCATAACGCATTCTGGAGTAAGCTAAAGCTCCACCACCACCCATATGGGTCATTTTACCTTTTTTAAATTCATATCCACCATATTCAAAAGTCAAATTAGGCCTAATGTTAATACCTCCAACATAGCGGATCATTTTCATAATTCCACCCATGTTAACTAAGGCATAATACTTAACTGGAACGTTAATTAGTTTAGATACACTATCCATCGCCATTTTAGCCCCTCCGATAGTGTAGGCAGCGTTAATTTTTTCAACTCTAAAACTTGAATTTCCTACCATTTGAGCCATTGTATCCCGCGGGATCGACATCAAGGTATAACGCTTCTTTTGCGGATTTACAATCGCTAAAATAATAGTATCTGTTCTCCCACGCTTTTCGGTTCGATCTAAAGCCCCAGTATCAGTTCCCATTAACAAAACAGCAAATTTATTTTTCCCATTAAATTCGCCATCTCGAACCTCTACCTGATTTTTGGGATCATAAGTCTGATCGACAGCACTTTTAGCTTTGAAATAAACATATGCGGAATAAGCTGCTGCGGCAACTGCGCAAATCGCCACTATACTTATAACCCATCCTAATACTCGATGCTTTTTGTGATAATCAGCAGAGTGCATCTTCACTCGACTTGTATCTGGTCTTTTTTCGTTATTTTTCATATTCCCTTTTACCTGAGTATTTATTGACAATGAGTGTATTATAGCAAAAAAAGCAAATCACTGCTGATTTGCTTGGCGTATCTTATTGAAATTGTTATATTTTCAACTTAATGTGAGCGATATCGTAAAATTCTGACTGCTATCACCAGCTAAGTTAAGTTCATGATTTCTGGCTAAAATTTGATTTCCATTTACTTCCAGCTCAAAATCAGTCGACTCAACAGTCACCTGATGATTATTAACACCTTCAAGTTGAATTTTATTTAGGTCTTTACTTGGCGTAAAACCTGCAAGTATAGGAATAATCACTCCTAAAGAAACAGGCATTTCTTTATGGGAATTATTCTTTAAATAAAAAGATACATTTACTTGATTGCCCTCCAAAGCATAAGTAAGTACTACCTCAAAATGATACGGAAAGTACTTATAGCTCTCTTCAGTGTCAATCAATGTGAGGCTCACTCGACTATCTCCCTTATCGACAACCGTCCAAGGCAATTCGAGCGCCCAATTTTTTTCTTGGTCAATTGCTGGAAAAGCAACCGCCACTTTCTCTTGTCCATCTTGTGACTTTAGATAATCAAATTTATCATTCTGGGACACGCAGTTAACCATTTGTGCTCCATTTTCGTCAACAGAAACTTGCAAGAGAGAATTTTCAATAGTTTGCATAGTATGTTCTCCCAACTTTTCCCCTTTTTGAAAATAGCACTTTAAGGGTAGGACTGTCAATTTCGTGAAAAACATTCTAACCCAGAATTAATTATTTTGCTATCGTTTTTTGTCCTTATTACTGTTAATTTTACCATTCCAATTAACAAAATGTGGCAATTAATATAGCCTTATAATATAATTAATCTGTTCCAATAAGTAAAAAAACAGTTTTTGGAACAAGTTGATAAAAAAGGCGTCTCTTTTTGCGGAGACGTCTTTTTTAGATTTGATAATCGATTCGATTGCCAAAAGCTTCTGTTAAATCCGCA
Organism: uncultured Lactobacillus sp.; assembly: GCA_910589675.1. Lineage (GTDB taxonomy): Bacteria > Bacillota > Bacilli > Lactobacillales > Lactobacillaceae > Lactobacillus. Next base: position 30,117 of record CAJUTO010000004.1, read on the forward strand.
GAAACCTTTACTACAAATGAACCATCATTAGCAGTCTTAATGTCATTAGGGTCACTGCTTTTGGGCAAATTATGCTTGTTATACAGACGACTTGCCAAAGTATCAGCGGCCATTTTCATTGCATCTCTCAAACCTTTTCCTTCTGTAATTGCACCCTTAACATCAGGAAAGTTGATTACATAAATATCATTTTCAAGTGGTTTAAAAATTGCTGGATAAGTAACAACTTTATGATCCAATGCGATTCCTCCTTACTTAAATCTTTTACTCCTAATTTTAATCTTAACGCTAAAATTCAATGATAGAGCAAAATTTATCGAAAGAATGCGTTTTCAACACAAAAAAACCTCAATCAAAAGATTGAGGTTTTTAAATTTGAATGAAAATTAGTCATCCAACTTTTCTTTGTTAACAACATCCAAGTTTTGGTCGAATGTGTAAACAACTGGTTCACCAGTCTTCATTTCTAAGTCCATAATATCGTCATCAGAAATGTTTTCAATGTACTTAGTCAAAGCACGAAGTGAGTTACCGTGAGCTGCGATAATTACGTTCTTGCCGTCAAGTAAGTCTGGAGCAACGTTGTCTTCCCAGAATGGCATTACACGGTCTAAAGTTACGTGTAAGTTTTCTGCCTTAGGAACGATGTGTGGGTCAAGCTTTGCGTAACGACGGTCATGTGCTTGGCTGAATTCTGAATCGTCATCAATAACTGGTGGCAAAACATCGTATGAACGACGCCAAATGTGAACTTGTTCATCGCCGTACTTTTCAGCAGTATCCTTCTTGTTCAAACCTTGAAGAGCACCGTAGTGACGTTCGTTAAGTCTCCAGGTCTTAGTTTCAGGAATCCAAAGTTGGTCACTTTCTTCAAGTGCAAAGTGCAAAGTCTTGATAGCACGAGTTAAAACTGAAGTGTAAGCTTGGTCAAATTCAAGACCGTGTTCCTTGATTAAACGACCAGCTTTTTTAGCTTCTTCAACACCTTTTTCTGAAAGGTTTACATCAACCCAACCAGTAAATTGGTTTGAAAGGTTCCATTCACTTTGTCCGTGACGAATTAAAACTAATTTAGACATGAAATATCTCCTTTGAAAATTCAATGTTTCAATCAATATTTTACACGCTTATTCAAAAATTGCATAGTTTTTCCTTAAAAAATCTAAATCAATCGCAAACTCTTAGAGGATGATAAAATAAAAGTAGATTTAATAAGTAAGAAGGATGGTAATATTATGGAAAAAGCAATTCAGCTTGAAGGTGGGAGCCTTTCCTTAGAAGAATTAAACGCAATTTTTAAAACTATTCCCCAGGAAATGGATGTATTGGACGAAAACGATGTGGTTGTTTGGTCATCAATGAATGAACATCGTTTATTCAAAAGAACGCCTAAAGATATTGGTAAGACAGTCTTTGAGGTGCATCCCGGCCACAGCCAAAAACATGTCAAAGAAGTTCTTAAGCAAATGCATAATAACCAGCGCAATTCTATTTCAATCATGATTCACAAAAATGACATCCCCGTAAACATTTCCTTTTACAGTCTTCATAACCCTGAAGGCAAATATATCGGCTGTATTGAAGTCACTCAACCAGTGGAAAATTACCAAGTCAAAGGCAGCAAATTACGCAACATTTTGAATATCTTTAAGAAAAATTAATCGATTTGAGAACTTTTCCTTACTATCCAAAAACTACAATAAGAAGCGTTATCAATTTTAGTTGGGAGAAAATTATGTCAAACAAAGTAAAGAAAATATTAGCCCTGGTTTTAGTAGCAATTTTGGGAGTTAATCTTGCAGCGTGTTCCGATCAAAAAAAGAAAGCAGCCGCTACAACCCCCTCTGCTCAAACAATCTTAACTAAGGCGCAAAACACTAACTTAAAAAATATGAAGGCCACTTGGAAACAAACTTCTCCATCCGGACAAATTTTACAAAAAGCGAGCGCTAAATATTCTAAAAAGCCATTAGTAGTCTATGCAAACTTTACTACTAATTCTAACCACTATAAGATGTGGATTGAAAATAAAACCAACTACATTCAAATGCAAGGCACGGACACCAATAAATGGTTCAAAACCAAGCTTACTAAAGCCAGCAGCTATGCTCAATTAACCGATGATCTCGCTAAAAGCACTCTGCTTACTTTAAGTACGTCAAACGCTAACTTATTCAAAACCAAGCAAACAAAAAAAGGTTATGAAGTTTATTACCACGGAAATAATAAAAAGCTTTGGAATGAAATTATTCAAAACTCCCCTGTTACTTCTGTAATTGGTGTTGATTTAAACAAGGCTAAGCCAAAAAAGATTAACATTAAGATTAGGACCAATAAAGACTATACATTAAAGTCGGTTTCAATTGGCGCTGACTATACAGATGGCAGCAAAGATAAGAAGTTATCAATGAAGATTAATGATATTAACAAATTAAAGAAACTGGAAGTTCCGGCTTCAATTAAAAAGAATGCTGTTAATTTAGGAAATATGGCAAAATAAGAAAAAAGCTCGATGTCACTTAGGTGCAAATCGAGCTTTTACTGTACAATAGACTTAGAAATATTAGAGAAAGAGATATACCGATGAAATTCAAACGTATTTTTATTGCTGCATGTTTAATGGGTGCTTTAATTGCTGGTGGTTGTAGTAAACAGCAAAAAAAGGCCGAGCCAGTTTTAACTAAGAGTCAAGTTGTAGATCAAACTAAGAAAAGTTTTAAGAGTGGTGAAGTAATTCAATCCATTCGCTTATCTACAGATACTTCCACGCAAATCGTTTCTGCTAATACTAACTTTGGTGGAGATCCGACTGTTTTCCATATTACTAATCAAACAACCAGTAAAGGTAAAACGCAAAGTTCTGAAGAGTGGATTAATATGAACAACGTTTACTTAAACGGTCGCAGTAGCTGGTACAAGGCTAAACTTGATAAACTCAGCGGTCACAGTTATGCCGAACTTCTTGAAGCAATTACTAATAACACAACAATGACTGATCCAAGTCCAAAATTGGTTAAAGCTTTCAAAATGAAGCGTAACAAGAATACTTATACTCTAACTGCTGATATCAAAGACCAAAAGTTGATGAAAGATGCAGCTGATCCAATCTTTGGAACTACTGGTCAAAGTGCAGCTCAAGAAAAAGTTTTTCGCCGCGTTCAAAAATACGGCAAATATCAGAATATGACTGTTAAAGCTGTTGTAAAGAATAAAAAGTTAACTTCTTACAATCTCTTCATCAACATGAAACTGGGTAAATTGATGAAAGTTCGCTTAGGTCAAAGCTATGGTAACTTTGGTAGCCATGACTTCTTAAAGGTTCCTGACTCTGCTTTAAATGCAAAGCCAATGCCAAAAACAAATACTAAGAAAGGAAGCAATTAATTGAAATTAGGAATTGTAGGTAGCGGAAAAATCGTCCATGATTTTTTAACAACTGCTGATAAAATTGATAATTTAGAACTGATTGCTATCTCCACTACTAAACGTAGTGAGCAAGTAGGTAAAGACTTAGCTCTTCAATACGGTATTAAACATACCTATACCGACAACAGTCATCTGTACAATGATCCAGAAGTTGATACAGTTTATGTAGCTGTTCCTAACTCCCTTCATTTTATTGTAGCTAAAAATTCCCTACAAGCCGGCAAAAATGTCATCTGCGAAAAACCTTTTGTTACTACAGTTAGCGAAGCTGAAGAATTAAAGCAAATCGCAGACAAAAAAGGTCTGATCATTGTTGAAGCAATCACTAACATCCACTTGGAAAACTTCAAACATATTCAAAAAGATCTTGAACAGATCGAACCAGTTCATATTCTTTCTTTAAACTACACCCAATACTCTAGTCGCTATGATGACTTCTTAGAAGGAAAAATCGCACCAGTCTTTGATCCTAAAAAAGATGGCGGTGCTTTAAATGATTTAAACATCTATAACATCCATTTAGCTGTAGGCTTATTTAAAAATCCAAAATTAGTTAAGTACTATCCTAACATTCAAAAAGGTGTAGATACTTCTGGAATTTTAAATATGGCCTACCAAGGAATTCAAGCAAGTTTAATTGCCTCAAAAGATAGTTACACAATGCCGCCACGTTCATTTATTGAAGGTGAAAAAGGAACTATCTACTTTGATGGTTCACCCGGCGAACTTAATAACTATATCCTTGAACTCCGCGATAAAGAGCCAAAGAAGTACAACTTTAACACTCACTCTCATCGCATGGCAGCCGAGTTTGATGATTTTGCTAAAGCAATCGATGAACATAACACAAATCTTGCTAATAAATGGTTTGAACATAGTTTAAACGTTTTGAAAGTTTTAGCAGAAGCAAAAGCTTCATATTAATAAAATAATTGAAATAAAAACCTAGATCAAAAATGATCTAGGTTTATTTTAGTTGTGGCCCAAAATTTGTCTGATTTTATCTGCAACTTCATATTGTCCTGAGAAAATCACTTCATCTCCCGCTTCAATTACCGTTGAACCGTGCGGTGCAAGCCATTTGTTCCCACGTTTAATTCGACTTACTGTAATTTGATCGATAAAATCCCAATCTTTTAATTCTTGGCCAATATATTTTGGATTACGTACAACCACTGAATACAAAATATTCTTAGTATCAGTCATAATTTGGTAAACAGCTGGTGATTCAATCAACGCCCTCATCAAGGCAGATCGAACATTTGTAAAGTTAAATACTTCAATTCCCTCTGCTCTTAATTGTTCAATAGTAGCCCTAGAAGGCTGCTGTAAACGAATAATGATTCTTTTCACCATTTCTGTTTTCTTCGCCAGTTTTACGAGCTTCAAGTTTATATTGTCATCATGATTAGCTGCTACAAAAATATCACCATCAAAAGCGCCAGCTTTTTCAAGAGACTCTTGAGTCAAATCCTTAATTAAAGTTAAATCTTGTACTCGACTTTTATAAGTATTGTAGTTTTCTTCATTATCTGTAAACATAGCAACTGAATACCAATTATCATGAAGATCATGAACTACAGGCATTGTAAAAGTATTAGCACCCATAATAATTACTCGCTGTTTAATTCTGTCCTCTGGCAAAAGCTTAAAGCTAGAATTAAAGATAATCGGACTAACAATACATACAATCACCGCTGCTAAAATAAAAGCATCAGATTGAGTAGAACTAATTGCATGTAATTTTCTCGCAACTTGCAAAGTAGGAAGAACAATTGTAATTGTAGTTGCCGTTAAAAATCCACCTGCAAAAGCATTACGTCGAGCGAACTTTGTCATATAAACTCCCAAGACTGGCATTTTTGCAAGGAAGAAGAATAATACCAAAATCGGCAATAGCATTAATGAACTTGGATGAGCAAACAATGATTTCAAATTCAAGTTTACTCCTGTCATTATAAAGAAAATTGGAATAAAGAAACCATATCCAATGGATGTCAGCTTATCCTTGGTTGATTCACTTGGCTCCAAAAGTTTCATTACCATCCCGGCCAAAAATGCTCCTAAGATATTTTCGGCACCCACTCGCTCAGCAACAGTTACTAAGGCAAAAATAAGGAAAAACGCCAAACGAATATCTAATTGCGTAGTGGCCTTAGTAACTTTACTAAACCAGATGTATGGCTGCTTAAAACGATGTAATAGAAAAATAGCAGCCACAAATAATAGGATAATCAGCCACAATCTTTCCGCATTTCCACCATGAATCGATGCATAAATTGTTAACAACATTAATGGCACTACTTCTCCCATTACTGCCGTTAGCAAAATCGTCTGACCAATTGGCCGATTTAAAATTTCTTTTTCCTTTAAAGTAGCGATTACTACTCCCAAGGCAACTGTCATAAAAATAATTGTAGCCAGCATCACTTCACTAAAGAGCCCAATCCATTTCAAAATAAAGGCTAAAATAACTGCCATAATCGCCAATCCACAAAAAGCAACAACTGCCGTTTTGAGCGGATCAACTTCTTTTCCTGCTTGAGATTTACCTTTAGGGTTATTTTTTCTACTTAATAAATCAAAATCAATTTCCATCCCTGATAAAAACATCAAAAGGATAACCCCTAAATTGGAAAGAAAAGTTAAATCATGAGTTGATGAAATAATATTAAATCCACTGGAGCCCATGATAATTCCCACAATAATTTCAGCAACTGCTGTCGGCACATTAGTCACACGAAACCGTGCCATAAAAATTGGAATCACTAATGCTAAAAGCACTACCAAAAACAAAGATAGTTGTTCCAATTCAATACCCCCTTCTATAATTACAAAAATTATACAAAAAAATACACCTTTTTCACACCGAAAAAGGTATATTCTTCTTAACTTAGAAATTATTAGCTTTTACAAATTGAGTTGGGCTAATTGCATAATATTTGATTCCTTGTATAGTGACTTTGGAGCCATAAGTCTTTACAGAATTACCTTTTAAAAGCTTGGTAACTCCAACTCTAACACCAACAGTATCATAAATGTAAGTATTACGTTTTAATACCCGGTCAGTCCCTTCAACGTTAGTTGCATTGACGTATTCGTTTTTACCAATTTGTAAATACTTCTTCTTATTAATCGTTTTTTCACCAGAAACGTTTACAGCTACACCAGCCTTTTTCAAAGTTTTGGTCTTTTTACCATTTTCATCGTAAACATACGCATCGTGCATTAAAGTTTTACCATTTGTGCTTGGTGCTTGAGTGGCTGCCGGAGTTGCAGTTGGTTTCTTTTCAGCAGAAGCATTTCCCTCTTGCAAGTTGTAGTAATGTTGGATTAAATCGAAAAATTCATCCATTGAGTAACCCCAGCTAGCAAAATAACCATCTGGATCGCCATGGTCCGTTCCACCTAAAAACTTTGAAACTGCCAAGTGAGACCAAACCGTCCCTTGACCAGTTTTGGTGGCATTAGTTGGTGGCAAATTATAACGGTGCAAAAGTTTAGCTGCATAAATTGCATCATTATTGATACTTTTGGCAAAATTAGTTCGATCTGTTTCTTCACATAATTCAACTTGCATGAAGCGATCGTTAGCCATTGGGCCCGCGCCCCATACCCCATAATCAGGGGTCATCATTTGAATTACACCGTTATGATCAACGAATGCATGTACATAGGCATACATGTTCATCCATTCCCGGTTAAAATAAATTGCCTCATCATGGGCAGTCGCTCCTGGAGTTGCCGTTTCATGAATGACAATCCCCTCAGGCTTACCAGTTCTATACTTGATTGGATTTTCAGTATAAAACTTATTATATTTTATGCCTTCTGTTTTTAACATCTTATATAAGTAGGTAGTGCCACTATAACTGTATTGTTGTGCAATACTGTTCATGGTGGCTGCGTGCACTTTGGAAGTATTAGCTCCAAGGCCAATAGCGGTCAAACTACCAGCAGCTAACACTGCAAGCACCATTTTTTTAAATTTCATTTCATTTCTCCTTAATTCCCAACTGAGAAACTTCAATTTTTAATTAAAAGTTTGCCTTCTTAACGTATTCGTGAACACCAACCTTGTAGTATTTCTTACCTAAAATCTTTACTGCACTACCGTAAGTGTTAACAGCTTGACCTTTCTTATACTTCAAATTGTTGTCGCGGTTTGCGTATTGGTTGTAAACATAGGTGTTGTGTTTAAGAACTCTCATAGTTCCATCAATGTTGCCGGCTGCAATGTATTGATTTTCGCCGATACGGTAGTACTTCTTGTTCTTGATAGTCTTAGTGCCGTAAGTTGGAATGACATTGTCTTCTTGCAAAGGTTTAATATCCTTAATGCGTTCGCCCTTTTCATTGTAAACATAGGCATTGTGCATCAAGTTCTTTTCGACCTTAGTTGCACCCTTTGGCGCTTCTGAAGATGGAGCTGCTGGAAGCTGGCTGTCTTTTTCAAAAACAGTAGAGTTTACCCAGCCCTTACCAGCAATGTGCATCCGCTGAGAACCATTGTAGTAAGTGATGGTCTTATCAACAGTTACCTTGTCGCCTTTGTTAATGGAACTTTCCTTCTTAGCCACTGAATGGTCGGTTGGCCAGTTGTAAGTGTCAGCATTTTTAGAAACTGTGTAAGTTTTTGCTTCATTAGAAATCTTTGGGTCGTATTGCGTTAAGTCGTAAGTGGCAATTCTGTTATCAAGCATCTTGTTGTAATTACCAGCTGTGGCATAAGTCCCAGTCAAGGCCTTAGTTACAGCTTGATAAGAGTTAGCATTTTCAATCCAAGCACCCTTATAACGATTTGCGTTCCAACTTACGCCGTTTCTAAGCTTGTTGCCATTATCATCGAAAGATCCTTCATAAGTTGGATACTTTCTAAATGCGGCATTAATATAGTAGCTTTTACCATTGCTTTCTTCGCGAGTTCTAGAAGTGTAGGTTTCGCCGGTCCAACCATCACCAGCTTTAATTCCGAAAAGATTATTAGCACTAGTAGCTAAACCTGAGCGACCCCAATCAGATTCAACGATTGCTTGGGCAATCATTACTGATGGGTATACACCATACTTCTTAGCTGCTTTTTGAGCTTGGCGTGACGCCTTATCTAAGAAAGCTTGTTCAAAATCAGTAGCTGCTTTGGTTTGGTGCGCATTTGCAGATTGAACAAATGGCATCTTGTTAAGAACAGGTACAGCGGAAGTCAATAGCGCTGCTGCAGCGACACCTGCAAAAAATTTAGTCTTCATGAATTTAAAAGTCCTCCTTATAATGACAACTCTATTGTATATGCCTATTTGCACTAACACAATAGGTGCACGCTTTTTGTATCATAAAAGAAATGTATGCACGTTCTTTTTAACAAAATTTTGTACTTCCGTAATTAAATCCGCTATTTTCATTTGTGGAATTTTTAGCAAAATAAAATCGATACTTAGGGTGGAGGTCTAAGTATCGATTTTTTCTAATATAGGAAACCACAAATACTATATTAGCTTAAGTACAGGTTCTTTTATTTACCTGCCTCTTCATCTTAGCACGTTTTTTCTTACTATATCCACAATCGCGCCACATTAAATTCTCGAGTACAATATTTCTCTCGCGCAACAGACCTAAAAAATCGCGCCATTGTCTCTACCCACCTCCCCTCCCCCCTTCAGCATGTTCAACTACCTCAGGAGAGTTATAAACTCCTGCCTCATGCTTGAATGGTTTTGTACATTATAGACTTGTTTTACTTGCTGAAGCCTTCTGCTCCTATTGCTAGTTTTTTGTTTTTCAAGGAGGATTTGACCACATGAAGAAAAATTTAAGAATCGTTAGCGCTGCTGCTGCCCTCTTGGCTGTCGCTCCTATCGCTGCAAGTACTGTAACTGTAAACGCTGATGTTCCAAGTACACAAGTACCAGGTAACACCAACAGCCAACAAATTAGCTTAGGCGGAAATGTTCAAATTCCTAACAACGATACTGTTGTAGATGTTACTCCAAGTCTTACTATGACTGCTGCTAATGGCAACATTCCTGGTAGTCTTACTGGAAGCATTTCAGCTACTTTAGCTGGCAAGAGCTTTACTGCTAACTTAAGAAGTCAAGATCAAAACAATGTTAAAGTATACGTACGTCAATCAAACGGCTCAAACGGTACAGAAGTAGTTAGTCCTAATGGTTGGAATAGCGTTACAAATAAGATGTACAATGTTGTAATTAATAATGTTGGTTTCAACTTTGGTTCTGAAAACGCAGGTAAGACCATTACTTTTAAATCATCAAACAAGAACGTAATTCTTGCCTCAAATGGTGATAATCCAAACTTAACTCCAGTATACAATGATGCACATACCCAAATTATTGGTTACAACGCTAAGTTAGACCAAAACGGTACTACTTATGGCTTGAAAGTTACTGTTCCTGTAACTGCATTTGATACTGCAAACACTAACAATGTATTATTCTACAACATTGCTGATGGTACCCAAGTAACCAGTGGTAACGCTATGGTTCTTGCAAATGCACAAGATAAACTTAATGTTAACTCACTTCTTCCAGCAGTTAACAGTAACTACACTGCTGTTCAATTAGTAAACGGTCAAAATGAAAATGGTAATGGTAACTGGAGTACTGCTTCTGCTATTAATCGTTTAAACATTGAAGCAGCTTCAAACATCAAAGATCAATTGACCGCAGAAGGTGTTAAGGTTGATGCTAATGGTTTCTTTGATGCACCTCGTTCATTCAAGCTTAATGTAAAGGCAACTTCTAAGATTAACGGTAAGAGTGCAGAATTACCTGTAACTTTCACTGTTGCTAACTCTCAAGAAAAGCCTGCACAAGAAAATGGTGTAGACAAGACCATTATGCACAACGCTTACTACTACGACAAGGATGGTCAACGTGTAGGTAAGGGTAAGATTACTCGTTACGAAACTGTTTCAGTTGTAGAAAAGACTGTTTCAATCAACGGTAAGACTTACTACAAGTTAGCTAACACTACTATTGATGGTAAGGATGTTTACGTAAACGCTGATAACATTTCTGGTACTCCACGTACTTTGAAGCACAACGCATACGTTTACGCAACTTCAAAGAAGCGTGCTAACAAGCAAGTTCTTAAGAAGGGTGACACTGTAACTACTTACGGTGATGCATACACATTCAAGAACGGTAAGAAGTACTACAAGATCGGCGACGACAAGGCTAAGACTTATGTTAAGGCTTCAAACTTTTAATTAAGTAGTAATTTAACAAGAAACGAGACTTCGGTCTCGTTTTTTTGTTGCTAAAATTTCCTAGGAAATAAAAAGGCGGTGAATTTTGTTCACCGTCTTTTGCTCTCTAATTGGATAAGTTATAATAATAATTGGGTTTTGCGAGTAATTAACGCAAAACTTAGTAACTATCATGGCTGCACACCCCTCAAAGATTTTCGAGTTACCGAGGTGAGAGCTATGACGCAAATGGATAGACTGGAGGAACCCGGCTAATGATTGCTACTGCGATTGCAGTCAGTATCATTTTAGGTTCTGTTGGGAATTTGACAATTCGCTTGGCGAAAGCTTACGCGATAATCAAAAAAGCTAACCATAAAGGCTAGCTTCCCCAACATTAGTCATTCAAGTTACGCTTGGAGATAGGAAGTACCAGTTCCTATCTCCTTTTCTTTTTCATTATACTAAGAAATGAAAAATTGCGCAATTATTATTTATAACATTTGTACTTCCTAATAAAAATCAGTAAATATGCACTGATAAATTTCTCTCCAAAAATCGCAAAAAAATTTTATAAAAGATAAAATCAGAAAACTGATAACAATATTTTTTATAAAAAATCGAGACACCTACACTAAATGTATATTGAGCTTATCGTAATTTGATACCGGAGTAGTAGATGGGATAGAAATCAAATATTTGCTAGATTAGTTGTTGGAAGAATAATTATTATTTGTTCCGAACCACTTCTAAAAATTGACGAAATAAAAGCCGTTACTCATTGGACTGTTTAGAGTAACGGCTTTTTTATATCTTCTAAAAGATACATTTTTGGCAAACTCTGATTGAGTTTATATTTGTGCAAATTTTGGTAAATTTAAATTCTCATGTTCGTGAGAAGCTAGTTGATCATTACCAAAAGCACAAAAAAGATAAAAGCAAAACCGTTACTTCAATTTGAGCTATATGAAGTAATGGTCTTTTAAAAATGTAAGCAAGTTCTAATACTTACATTAGTATGATACCACAGAAATTTGCGTAGCTAATACAAATTTTGCCAGATTTCTAGTGGTACATTGCTTCCTAGTGAAAGTAGGATATTTTTCTCAATTTTGCTATAATTGTTTACGGCGTTTGTACTTCCCAATGCCATTTTCTGCATAGGGGGAGTGACGAAGATGCAATTATGGCAAGTTCTAATTGAATTAGTATTTGTGCCAATTTTGGTAAATTTAATCTCTCATGTTCTTGAGAAATTAATTGATGAGAAGCTAGCTGATCATCACCAAAAGCACAAAAAAGATAAAGCCCACAAGCGCCACACACGCTAGCTAAGTCAGCTCGCATTAATTTAATGTTTAAAAGTTGATGAAACAAAAACCGTTACTCATTTCGACGTTTAGAGTAACGGTTTTTTATATCTTCTAAAAGATGCAAGCAAGTTCTAATCCTTACATCAATATAATACCACAAAAGTTCATTTTTTCAAAAGCTAAAAATCCACGGTACAATATAAAGCCCTCTTAGTAGAACTTCCAAGAATCCGCACCATGTCCTTACCCGCCTCCCCTCCCCCCCTTCAGCATGTTCAACTACCTCAGGAGAGTTATAAACTCCTGCCTCATGCTTGAATGGTTTTGTACATTATAGACTTGTTTTACTTGCTGAAGCCTTCTGCTCCTATTGCTAGTTTTTTGTTTTTCAAGGAGGATTTGACCACATGAAGAAAAATTTAAGAATCGTTAGCGCTGCTGCTGCCCTCTTGGCTGTCGCTCCTATCGCTGCTTCTTCCGTTACTGCTAATGCCGCTGTTACTGTTAACAACGTAGAGACTAATACTAACAATGAAAAACCAGCTGCCGGAACTGTAACTGTTAATGTTGCTTTAGATGCAGGTGTTGGTACTACTGCTGATGCTGCTGCAAAGAGTGTTAAAGTTACTGTAGACGGCGCTTCACTTGCTGCTCAAGTTAACTCAGACTCAGTTAAGATCGTTAATGCTTCTGACAACAAGCCAGTTAACGGTAACCTTGAAGCAGGTGGGTCATACAAGGTTCAAGTTAGTGGCTTGAAGCTTCAAGGCTTAACTACTGGTAACACTTATGCAATTGCTGGTGGTACTGTAGATGGAAAGACTTCTGCAAGTGCTTCTACTTTATTAAACGGTACTACTTTTGTTAGTGACCAATTTACTATCTACAACAAGGACTTTACTGGTACTCCAGTTGTTACTAACAACGGTCAACTTGTAACTAGTGGTTCTATTGAATTAAGTAATTCAACTGCTACTGTTTCAGGCTTAGCAGAACAAATCGACAACAACTACAAAGTAGTTAAGTCAGACAGTTCAGCAAGTGCTGATCCAGTTGGATTTGAAAATCTTGAAACTGCAATTAGAACTGCTTTGAAGGACAGCAAGATTTCATTGCAAAAGAAGGACAACAACACTTTCGATGTTCCAGCCGCTAGCTTCACAATTAATGCTGTTGGTTACCTTAACAACGGTCAATCAGTAAAATTCCCAATTACTGTTAAGGTTCCAAACAGACCTCAACCAACTAATGTTCCAGAACTTAAGCTTTCAAGTAGCGCTGCTAAGGAATACTCTAACGGTACTACTGTAAATACTTACACTCGTAAAGTTGCTGTTGGTTCAAACGTAACTGCAGATTCAATTGCTAGTGACTTTAGTGCAACTCTTCCTAACAACAAGAACGTTAGCTTGAAGATCAATGTTAAATCAAGTAACTTAAACACTGCTGTTGCTGGTAACTACACTGTAGTACTTGAAGCTACTGACAATGCAGGTAAGACTGGTACTGCTACTGTTAACGTACAAGTAGGTAATCCAGGTGTTACTAAGACTGTTTCAGCAGGCTCTGAAACTGCTAAGATTGTAACTATTAACGGCAACAACGTAACTACTACTAACGACACTTTAGAAAATGGTGCTAAGGTTAATACCTTCGGCACTACAAATGTTGGCGGCGTTTCATATACTCGTCTTAACAGTGGAGATTCTAACCAATACGTTGAAACTAAATACGTAGATGGTTCAATTAAGAATGAAACTGGTGTTGAAAAGACCATTATGCACAACGCTTACTACTACACTAAGGCTCAAGCTGAAGCTGGTAAGGGTGCTGCTGGTGAACATGGTGATCTTGTAAAGCGTTACAACAAGGTAACTGTTGTAGAAAAAACTGTTTCAATTAACGGTAAGACTTACTACAAGGTTCCTAACAAGGATCAATACATTAACGCTGATAACATTTCTGGTACTCCACGTACTTTAAAGCACAATGCATACGTATACGCAACTTCAAAGAAGCGCGCTAACAAGCAAGTATTGAAGAAGGGTACCAAGGTAACCACTTACGGTGCTCCATACAAGTTCAAGAACGGTAAGTCATACTACAAGGTATTTGACAACACTGAAAAGACTTACGTAAAGGTTGCTAACTTCGAATAATTTAAGTAATTAAATTTTTCAGAATCAGTTCTTAATAAAAACGAGGCTTCCGTCCAATGTCTTAACTTAATGACATTGGGCATCAGCCTCGTTTTTTGCTATTCTCAATTAAAATTTGAATTATTCTTAACTTATAAAAAGAAGCAAATGCTGCTATTTTCGATATTCAATAATGATTTTGGAACTAAAGATTAGGTAGCTAGAGTAGTTATGGTAATTTTTTAATCAGAGTTGAAACTTTTACTCGATTAATGTTCCAATCAAGCATAGTATTATGATACGTTTTTTATGGTAATTAGGGATAAAATTTTATCTTTCTTCGATTTTCTTCAATTTCATAATCTCCACCTTAATGATTTTAAATTTTGATCTGGCTAAAATGGTGTACATCCATGAAAGCTATTAAATGTTAGTATCAATACTTGCAGAATTTAGACATTCCTCTAATTTATTTAATTAGAAAACAAAAGGTGACCATACAAGTCGCCTTTTTTATTTCCCAGGAAATTTAAGTACAAAAAAACAGGACCCGAGAGCCCTGTTTTTCGAAGAACTGATTCTGAAAAATTTAATTGCTTAAATTATTCGAAGTTAGCAACCTTTACGTAAGTCTTATCAGTGTTGTTACCGATCTTGTAGTATTGCTTACCGTTCTTGAACTTGTATGAAGCACCGTAAGTGGTTACCTTAGTACCCTTCTTCAATACTTGCTTGTTAGCACGCTTAGTTGAAGTCTTGTAGATGTAAGCATTGTGCTTCAAAGTACGTGAAGTACCATCGATGTTGTCAGCGTTGATGTAAAGGTTCTTGTTAGCAACCTTGTAGTAGCTCTTACCGTCAATTGAAACAAGCTTATCTACAACTGAGATCTTGTTGTAACGAGTAATCTTATCAGTACCAACACGCTTGCCGTCCTTACCGTAGTAGTAAGCGTTGTGCATAATGGTCTTTTCAACACCAGTTTCAGCAGTGAATACTGAAGTTTCTACGAATTGGTTTGAAGTCTTTGAGTTGATGCGAGTGTATGATACACCATCAATAGTTTTAGTATCGAAGGTTGCGATGTTTGCACCAGCCTTAACAGTATCGTTAGTCTTGGTTGCAGTATTACCGTTAATAGTGTAGATGTTACCTTCTTGAGCAACAGTCTTGTATGAAGCATCCTTAGTACCAACAGTTAAGTTGAAAGTAAGAACAACTGACTTACCGTTAGGGTTCTTAGCAGTTACAGTAACTGGGTAATTACCTGCAACAGCAGTGTTAACCTTTGAAGTATCTACTGAAACGCTCAAGTTGTTTGAGTCAGTTGATGAAACAACAGCCTTGAATGCCTCTTCGATAGCTTTAGTGTTTACAGTACCGTTAACATCTACATTGTTGAAGCTTTCATTTGGCTTCAAAGTAATAGCTTGTGAGTGATCATACTTAGTGTTGTTGTAAGTAATGATTGGGTTTTCGCTGTAGTTAGCAGCTGCTTGGTATGCGTTAACAAGAACTGGGAAGCTAGTAGTCTTACCGTTGTTAGCCTTAACAGTTACGTTAACAGTAAATGCGTTTGCAGGAGCAGCGAATTTACCATTAGCATCTGGCTTAATACCAGCAGTGTTAAGTGATGAGTTAACATCAGCAGTTACATTGCTCCAGCTAGCCTTTGCAGTACCATCGATTGCAGGTGCATACTTGCTTTCGATTGCATTAACGATAGCTGATACAGTGTTTTCCTTTAATGAAACAGCACCAGTTGAAACAACATTGTTACCTTCCTTAACGTAAGGAGTACCAGTTAATGAAGCATCAGTTAATTGGAATGCGTCACTAGTAAAGGTTACGTTTAAAGCAAGTGCACTTGCGCTGTAGTACTTGTTAGCGTTTGCAGTAGCATTTACAGTACCACCAGCGATTGAGTAGTTAGTACCGTTTACTAAGCCGTTGAAGCCTAAGCCACTAACTTCAACTTGGTAGCTGTCAGTAGCGTTTAATTTAGTTGAAAGATCAGTGATCTTCTTACCGTTAGCTAATAAGCTTACATTAGCAGTCTTGAAACCAACGAGGCTTGCACCAGTTGCTGATAACTTAACACTGTTGATTGCATCTTGGGCAGTAGTCTTGCCAGCAGTAGCAGTTAAATCAACGTTTACAGTAACAGCGTTTGCAGCTTCAGTTGGGTTTTGAGTTGCTGGTGCGTTGTTAACAGTAACAGCGGCATTAGCAGTAACGGAAGAAGCAGCGATAGGAGCGACAGCCAAGAGGGCAGCAGCAGCGCTAACGATTCTTAAATTTTTCTTCATGTGGTCAAATCCTCCTTGAAAAACAAAAAACTAGCAATAGGAGCAGAAGGCTTCAGCAAGTAAAACAAGTCTATAATGTACAAAACCATTCAAGCATGAGGCAGGAGTTTATAACTCTCCTGAGGTAGTTGAACATGCTGAAGGGTCAGCATGCGTACAGACCACCTGCCTACAAGCCGTCCTATTACTTACCACGCTTCATATTGTACTAACCTGAAAGCAAAAACGCAAGCGCAAATACCCCTCAAAACACATTTGTAATAATACTTTGGGCCTAAAAATAACGATCTAAATTTTCATAATTAGGCGCAAAGGCAGATATATCAGTAAAAAGCGAGGGTCTCCCCTCGCCTTAAAAATCTTAAATTCTTTTATTACAGATTTTAAAAATTTTACAAAATATTAACAAAATTTGCTCATTTAGTAACATTTCGAGTTCTTCATTTACGCATTCTTAATCTGACTTTAAGAACTTTTATTAATTCTATGATCTGCAACAATAACTCAATACTAATCTTGCTTGTCCTCAGCATCGTTAAACACATCAGTAACCACACGTTCAACATATTGAGCAGACTGAGGAGTCTTATACATATCAACTTCTTCCTTTTCGAAGATATTTGCCCCGCTAATCACATTCATTGCTTGGCGCACAGTTTGTTCATCCAAGTTTTCTAATGGATTAGCCACAGACAAGTTGGTCTTTTTATTTTTACTATTTAAAAATGTTAACTTCAAAGTTTTAGTAGTTTCTGCCATGATGATTCTCCTTAAATTTGCGTTAGTTCTTTATTTTCATTAAGTGGATAATTAATTTGCGCTATCGCTCACAAGCGCCACGCCATGCTTTTGAATTAAGACTGCGGCACCCAACTTATCGCCTTGTAAGCCAGAGATTGCATCCCCCACCTTACTAATTCCTTCCGCAGTCGCATCTTTTCTTACATTTTTCAAAATGCGCTTCTTAAATCCGTCGGTGTATTTTTCATTGTTGAAAGTGTATTGCACTGATTGTTCAATTAGTTCCATGTTCATGTTGTTTTTCCGTCCTTCATTTTTTTGAAATATAGATGAATTTTCATAAGAATCACGCGCGAGATATCTTACACCACTAATAACGTCTGAAGGCTGTAATCTGTAACCAAGAATTTTATTATTCTAAAATTGGTTGAATTTCGAATCTGTTATAATAAGGTAAAAACAAAAAAGGAGGCCACTATAATGAAACGGGCCACCATTATCATTGCTAGTATTTTGGTAATTTTAGGAGCTGGCGGATTATTCTACACCAAGCAATTTTCACAGAATTCGGAATCCACTCCTCAAAAAGCCACATATAATAGTAAAAATAAGAAAAAAACTGTTAAATCTACTTCTAGTTCTCAAAGCTCGGAATCTAGTTCAAGCAAGAGTCTAGACACGAGTTCTGCTGAATCAGGGTCAACTTTAAGTGAGGAACATTCTTCTGCTTCCCAATCCAGCTCAAAGACTGCTAGCTCTGCTTCTTCCAGCTCTAGTTCAGAAGAAAAGACTCACTCTTCTAAGCAATCAACCGGTAACGCTGGCAAAGTTAAGAACGGCGCGGGCGCCATGGGCGACCACAAGGTTAAAGGCGAAGAAGTCACCCAGCCAACCATTGACGCAATCAAGAAGCGCATGGATTCTTTAGGCTACAATTCCAGCGCCTGGAGTCCACAAGACGTGATCAACATGTACCGCAAGGCTGCCGACAATGGTCACGATTCTGTTGATTCAATCACTAAGGAAGACATCGAATCCTATCTGAAGAAGTAGACAACAGTTGCTTTTATCTGTTAAACTAGGTAGAATTACAGTTGGCTTTTTAGTATTTTTTATTTTACTTAAAGGAGCTGATTAACTGTTAACAAAAATCTGGAAAATATAGAGATTTGTAGATAAAAACAAAAGATTAAGCTTATTTAGAAAGTTAAACATGGAAAATAGGCTTTGATTCAATTTTTACTTGTTTTGCTTTATCTCTTTAGATAAACTTATGTTTGTATTTAAGGAGGTGAAGCAATGATTAAAACACAAGTAGTTAAGCTAAAAGTTAATAAGACCATGCAAAAGCATCTTGATGCTTTGTGCGATTATCGCAGATACTGCTGGAATAAAGGCTTAGAAACTTGGCAATTAATGTATGAAGCTCATACATTAAACAAAAAAGACAATCCCAGTCCTAACGAACGCAGAGTTCGGGATGAATTAGTAGCTAATAAAGCCGACTGGCAATATGATTTGTCAGCTCGATGTTTACAATTAGCTGTTAAAGACTTGGCTAATGCTTGGAAGAACTTCTTTGATAAAGCTCAGCCTGATTGGGGCAAGCCTAGATTTAGATCTAAGAAGGCACTTAGACAAGGCTTTAAAACTGATCGTGCCAAGATTGTGAACGGCAAGCTTCGCCTTGATCGCCCAAGAAACATTTCAAGAGATAGTTGGTTTGATCTAGCAAGTTATGAAGCCTTAAAGATGGATGAAGTTAAGGTAGTAAGCATCTTCAAAGAAAAAGATAGTTATTACGCAGCTCTTCCTTATGAAGAAGAGATTTCAGCTAAGACTAAAACTCATCAAAAAACGGCAGTTGATATCAATGTTGGTCATTTCAACTATACCGAGGGGCAAATCATTGTTTTGCCTGCTAAATTGCAAAAGCTGTATAGACGTATCAAACATTATCAAAGAATGCTAGCTCGCAAAAGAAAGGTTAATGATAAGTTGGCTGCTAAATCCAATAATTACTTTGCAGTGAGAACCAAATTGCAAAGAGATTATCGCAGAGTAGCTAATGTCCAAAATGATCTTTTACAGAAGTTTACTACTAAGCTTGTTAATGATTACGACCAAATTGTAATTGAAGACTTAGCAATAAAGCAAATGATGATGACACATGTAGCTTCCAAAGGTATGCACAGATCGTCGTTTGGCAAGTTTAGACAAATCTTGACATATAAGTGTGATTGGTATGGCAAAGAATTGATCTTAGCCGATAAAACCTACCCATCAACACAAAGGTGTGCTCAGTGCGGTTATGTTAAAAAAGGTGACGAGAAGATCACTTTGCAAGGCAATCAAAAACACAATACCAAGCATAATGAATATATCTGCTATGAATGTGGCTACAATAATGATCGAGATGAAAATGCAGTATTAAACCTTTTAGCTTTAGCATAATAAAAAAATAAACGGGGCTGGCTAGACCCTTAAGCTGGAGGAGCTGGTTAATGTGATTACTCCTATATTGGAATATCAGAATACTAGTGAAGACGACAGCAAATGAAACAAAGAAAGGAAAAAATATATCTTTCTGATATGTAGAAAATTCGCATTCTTCTACATATTTCTATGTTTTATATAGCAGTGCGGCACTTTGACTGAAGAAGAAAAAAACACTAATACAAACGAAGAAGAAAACGATGAATTAAAGGTTGTTATGCCTGAACCAAATCATGTTGTTATGACCCCTGAAGTGTTCAAGGAACAACCTGATTACTTGAAGGTTTTCGCTAACTTCTACATTGCACAATTCGATCAACGCGACTTGGAAATCATGAACTTGTACGACACTGATCATAATGTTGTGGACATCAACCACTACTTGATGGTGAACATTCACTTCCCACGCAAGACTTTGATCAAGAATGTTTTGCAATATCATGATTACAACTTCAAGAACATCTTAGAAGAAATCAAGAAGGACGAAGACATCGATCCAGAAAGTATGACTACTTATGAATCATGGGCAGACTGGTACGAAGCTCGTCGTAAGAAGATTCCTGGTTCTTTATCATAATTGAAGACCATATTGAGACACCTGCCTTTTGCGGGTGTTTTTTTGTACAAAAAATACGGTCATTACGACCGTATTTTTATAATTTATCCCAATGCGCTTGGCTAGTGATACATTGACGGTGTACCAAAATCAAAAGCGCAAAGTACCAAATGTTGGCAGCCCAATTGATTAGCAATATTTACTAATTAACGTCTAGTAATATTGTAGCATTTTTACATAAAAAATCTATTTTCTTCAAATCGTTCTTTCTTTGATACAATATTATTGAAACAGAAAAATTAATATAGCGGTGGAAATTTTCCTCTAGGAGATGATGCCAATGAAAATCTAAATTCTTGGTAAGAATCTTAAAGAAAGGAGTTTCCAAAACTTAATGGATCATTTCATATGGTTCATGATTAGTTTGATGAGTATGCTCATGAGTGTGCTTTGGATATTGAATGTAATAATTAAAGAAGTAACTAAGCTTCTAAATTCTACACAAGAAATGTTGAAGTCCTTGAAGCAACTTATCAAAGAATTTCACTTTTAGTGAAATTAAAAAAACCGCTATAACGTTTTTGGACAAACTGTAGCGGTTCTTTTACCATTACTAATCCACCGTTAAACAAACGGCTCTGTTTCTAAAGAAGTGCTATTGCCGTAGCACTTCTTTTTTATTTCAGACATATTTTACCACAAAAAAGTCAAACAACCGAACAAATCTACTCCTATACAGTGCAGAAATAGCCTCTTCCTACTTTCCATCCCTCAACCTATTTTCCTTGTCCCTCTCACCTAGCAACTTTTCTTCAAATTTGTCAAGCAATAAATCCTATGAGAACATAGTAAAAAAATCCTCATTTAGGGGTTGAAACATTAGGTTAAATAGACGAAAATAGATATGTTTTAGAAATTGGAATGTCTCTCAGGCATTCCTTTTTTACAAACGGGACTAATATTTTCGTTCGAGGAAGTACTAATATGACACAGAATACACAAAAAAAGATGTCCGCCGCCGGACTATTAATCGCGGTCGGCATCGTTTATGGTGATATTGGGACGAGTCCTTTATACGTTATGAAATCCATCGTTGCCGGAAACGGCGGCATTGGTAATGTGAACCGTGATTTTATCGTCGGTTCAATTTCATTAGTATTGTGGACTGTCACTTTATTGACTACCCTTCAAACTGTGATTATCGCTTTGAAAGCGACTAACCACGGTGAAGGTGGGATCTTTGCTTTATATGCATTGATCAGAAAGCGTGCTAAATGGTTAGTTCTACCAGCTCTGATTGGGGGAGCGGCCATTTTAGCCGATGGTACATTAACGCCAGCCGTTACTGTTACTACTGCTATTGAAGGGCTGAAGGGGATGGAATTTGGTAAAGGTAACATCCCCGTAAACACGCAATCGATGGTTATTACGATTACAATCATCATTTTGCTGTTCCTCTTCTTAATTCAGCGCATGGGAACCAGCATTATTGGTAAAGCCTTTGGACCGATTATGTTCGTTTGGTTCACATTCCTTGGAATTGTCGGCTTTATGAATATGGCTGGAGACTGGTCAATTTTACAAGCTATCAACCCATACTACGCAATTAAGTTGTTGTTTAGTCCATATAATAAAGCTGGACTTTTCATTTTAGGATCGATCTTCCTGGCAACTACTGGTGCCGAAGCTCTTTATTCCGACGTAGGTCACGTTGGTAAGAGTAACATCATCGGTTCTTGGCCATATGTATTTGTTTGTTTATCACTCAACTACTTTGGGCAAGGAGTTTGGATTTTACAAAACCCTAACTACCACACTACTGGTGACTTCAATCCATTCTTTGAAATCATCCCAAGCAATATTCGTTTAGCTGCCATTGTACTTGCAACTATCGCAGCCGTTATTGCTTCTCAAGCTTTAATTACTGGTTCATTTACCTTGGTCGCTGAAGCCAGTGGACTTAAGTTCTTACCTAGAATGAACATCCTTTATCCATCAACCGAAAAAGGACAAATTTATATTCCATCTGTAAACAAAATGCTTTGTGCAGCTACCATTGCGCTTGTTTTGTTCTTCAGAACTTCGGCTCACATGGAAGCAGCTTATGGTTTGTCAATCACTATTTCAATGTTGATGACCACCATCATGCTTTATGAATGGTTGAGAATGCGTGGAAAAGGCGTCCAAAGATTAATTTGGGATTGGGCATTCTTGATCTTCTTTGGTTTCTTGGATGTCATGTTCATGATTTCAAGTTTGAGTAAGTTTACTCACGGTGGTTACGTTTCATTAGTTATTGCTGGCTTTATCTTGGCAATTATGTATGTTTGGTATTACGGAAACAAGATCCGCGACAAGCGCGAATCACGTAACGCCTACGTACGACTTGATGAATACACCAGCATGTTGACGAACTTGAGTCATGATGAAGATTACCCAACTTATGCAACTAACTTGGTTTACATGGCTAAGGTTAAGTACAACAAGTTTATCAAGCGTGAAATCTTGTATTCAATTTTGGATAAACGACCAAAACGTGCTAAGGCATACTGGTTTGTAACTGTTAACGTCACTAACGAACCGTTCACTGCTGAATATGCGGTTAACACTTATGGAACTAAAAACGTAATTAACGTTCAGCTATATCTTGGATTCAAGAAGCAAACTAGCGTAAATGTTTACATTCGTCAGATCGTCCATGATTTGATCGCTGACGGCACTATTGAGCCACAGCCACAGGAATACACAACCACTCCTGGACGTGATGTAGGTGACTTCTCATTCGTTATCGTGAACGATGTTATCAGTCCACAAACTCAATTAACCGGTTGGGAAAAATGGATGGTCGAAGCTCGTGTTTGGCTTCAAAACTTATCCTCTAACCCAGCTAGCTGGTTTGGCCTGGAATATGCGGATACCGTGGTTGAACGTGTCCCATTGATCTTAGGTCAACCACATCCTTCATACATTAAACGAATTGCCCCAAAGGACTTTTCAAATATGAAGAAAAATAACGACTAATCAAAAATCCCATCAAACTGAAATAAGTTTGGTGGGATTTTGTTATAATGTGATAAGTAGAACTTGGCTAGAGCAGTGACTATCCATTCAGAAGGAAGTGATGCCTATGGGACAATTTAACCATAGTCAGATTTCGTTTAGAAAGGACCAGTCACGTGTCTGTTTCAGACGCGCTACAATTAATGCTCGATTTTGGCACATTCGTTATTGCCTTAATCGCCTTAATTGTTGAGCTGATCAAACTTCACGATCAGCGAAAAAAATAACTGCTTTAGCTCTGGTATAGCTGGCAGTTATTTTTATCAATAAATATTATAATTGTCACTGCTTTTGCAGTTCTACTAAAGAAGTCATTGCCCAAATGGCTTCTTTTTTCATATTCAATTATACCAACAAAATTTACTTTTGACTAACAATCAAACAAAAATCCCTCCAAACTTTCCAAATTCGGAGAGATTTTTTATTTTTATCCAAAATTACCAAATCACAACACGTTTATCTGGATCAAGCCACATACCATCTTCCGGCTTCACATCAAATGCCTTGTAGAATTCCTCTTGGCATTGTGATTGAACATTAGCTCTTTCTGGACCCGGTGCGTGCACATCAATCGAAACTTGCGTTTTGATACTTTCTGGCAATTGCTTAGTTGCCCAAACACGAGCAAAGTTTTCAAAGACTTCCTTCATATTGCCGTTCTCGCCCTTATTAGCTTCAACTGCAGCAGTTAAGCCACCTTGGTCCGCAATATTTTCAGAAACGATTTGCTTACCATTCAAAACCACTGGACCATATTTAATACCATCGAAAAGTTTAACCTCCGCTTGAGTCCGCTTTTCAAATTCCGCAAAGTCTTCCTCAGTCCACCAATTCTTCAAGTTACCAAATTCATCAAACTTGGCACCATTATTATCAAAGGCGTGAGAAATTTCGTGCGCGATAACTACACCAATTCCACCATAGTTCAAACTACGTGATTGATGTAAGTCGTAGAATGGCTTTTGCAAAATGGCAGCTGGGAAGGTAATATCGTTTCTTTGAGGATCGTAGCACGCATTTACCAAGTTTCCTGGCATAAGCCATACGGTGCGGTCGACTGGCTTGTAAAGTTTGTCTAAATTGTATTGAACAAGAACGCGACCAGCTTCAGCTTCATTTGAGTAAAGACTACCTTCAGGATCAACTTGCAAAAGATCATATACTTCTTCGATCTTTTCTGGGTAACCAATCTTCAAAATCAAAGCACGTAGCTTAACAATTGCCTTCTTTTTAGTATCTTCTGAAAGCCAATCATTTTCACTGATGCGCTTTTCATAAACATCAATCATTCGATGAATCATGTCTTCAACGTCGGCCTTGGCTTCAGAACCAAAGTAAGTTTGACCATAGTAAACACCTACTACTTCACTGAACAAGCCGTTAGCGATGTAGTAAGCTTGTTTAACACCCTTTGAGAGTTCTGGTTGACCAGATAAAGCTTGAGAAAATGGAAAGGCAGCTTCACGAAATTCTTGAGACAAAAGACTTGCAGCCCCATTAATAAACTTAGCAAGCATCCAACCCTTAATTTCTTCAAAAGTATCTTCGTTAACAAGTTCTTCAAAGTGATCTAAGAAGCGCGGTTCAATGACAATAATTCTATCAGGCTTCTTGTCAAAGAGTTCACCCAAAAGGTGATCAAAATCAAATGAAGTTATCTTTTCTTCAAAGTCTTCAATTGACATTGGATTGTACATTGCTGGATAATCTGCACGCTCTTCGGAAGACTTAGCCACTTTTGAAAGACGCTCATCAAACTTCAAAGCATTTTGAGCATACTTTTCTGCATCTTCTTCACTAATTCCAGCCATAGTCAGAAGCTTCACAGTTTGCTTCTTATAAATATCAAGCAACTTCTTAGCATCAGGACTTTTATAAGTTGTCGTATCTGGCAAAATCAAGTTTGGACGATCGAATTGAAGCACATTAATCTTAGTGTTCTTCATATCGGCATCAACATCAAGTGAGAATGGAACAGCGAAGTTTCTAAATAATTCACCACTCTGTTCATTAAGATCAGCTAAGCTATTAAGGCTAGTCAAAATCTTCAAGTCAGCCTGAATTGGCTTAGCGCCATCCGCATTTCTCTTATCAAAATCACGAGCAAGCTTGTAAAGTTCCACAGCCTTTTTAAGATTTGGCACATCAGGAATCTCTTTTTTACCATCAGCAAAATCAGCAAAATCGCTCATCAATTCTTTTTCAATGTTCAAATCGATTCCGTCAAAACTACTGATTCGAGAACGATCAGATGGAATTTCAGTGTGTTCGAGCCATTTAGAGTTAACAGCTAAATATAAATTATCTTGTGGACGGGCATTCAGATCAGCTTTGGTAATGTCGCCAACCCCGCCGCGAACCATCATTTTATTATTCATGCAGGAAAATCCTCCTTAATATTAAAATCAAAATTATCATAGTTTAATAATATCATTTTTATTTCAAAAATACTGCCTCTACTTATAAATTGTTAGTTTCTTATGCAATTTTGCATAAAGTGGCACCATTAAAGCAATCATTAAGGCAATCACAATCGCCGCTACCCAGAAAAATGGAATATAACCTGCACGATCAATCACTAAACCACCAAACAGTGGACCAAAGGCGCGACCTACGCCACTAGCAACCATAATTGATCCTTGGTATTTTCCTTTGCTGGATTTAGGTGACAAATCGTTTACATAAGCGGGAATAGCTGGAAACGCAGTTGATTCACCCAAAGTTAAGATAACCATCGACAAGGCAAAGTGAGCAAAGTCTTTAGCAAAAACCAATGTGATGAATGAGATTGAAAACATGCAAATTCCAAAAATAATTTGATGGAAAATATTTTTGAAAATTTTAGGGAAACGTGCCAATATTCCTTGCATGACCACAATAATTCCAGCATTAAGTGTCCATAATAAACTGTACAGATGGAATGGAATTCCCAGTGAAACCATATAAACTGATAAGTTAGATTCCCAGTTCATGTACATTAACCAAGTCACTGCCAAAGTAGTGAAAAAGGCCATGGACATAATAAAATTGCGTTTTGGCATTGGTTCAGCCTTTTGACTAGCACCACTTTGGCCTTTTTTAACTCGCTCTTGATGAAAGGCGATGATTGGTTTGTAGTTGAAGATTGCATTAACTAAAGCCACTACAAATAATGACGCCGCTATAATGAACAAGACCGTTACCGAATAGTCATAGAGATATCCTACAATCAAAGTTCCCGTTACTACCCCTAGATTTTGTGAAAAGTACAAAATATTAAAAACATATCGTCCGGGATATTTCTTTAAACTAGTCGCAATTGAATTAATTAAGGTACCATTCCATCCCCCTAAAAATCCGGTCAATGTCAGCCATATCCAATATTCCGGCCATCCATGAAAAGCAGCCATCAAAAACAGCACCACTGCATCCAGTCCTAATCCCCACAAAACAAGTGGATAAGGATTTAATTTATCATAAAGTCGTCCTGCAATAATTGAACCTAGGATATTAGCCGCACAATTGAAAAATAGTACGACACCAATCATCGAAAGACTAACATGCAATTGCTTATTTAAATAAACAGAAGTCAACGGCCAAATAAAACTAGCTCCAATCCACGTAACTAATTCTCCTAAAATTAGCCAGTGCAATTTAACTTCTGTATCTGAATTAAAATTCCCCCGCTCAGTTTTCATTCAAATTCTCCTTTCGTTAATTGCCTAAGTGTAACAAAAAATAGTGACTCAAGTGAAGAGTCACCATTTTTCCCTATTCTAACTTCTTATCAAATTTTTCTTTATTTTCCAATGTCTTGGTACCAGCGATATTTTTAAACTTAGTAATATCTTGAACTGTTTCTAGACAACCCAAGTAATTATCTTGGGCATCCCGCACAGCAAAGAAAGATAGATAAATAATTCGACCTCTTACATTTACCCAAAAGTCTTCACTATCTGAATATCCTTTGTGAAAATCATCCAAAATTTTCAACACTTTATCAATACTTTTCGGTGGGTGACAACGAATAACCGGGCGCCCAATTACTGATCTTGTTCGTGGAAATACTCTATCGGAATTAGAAAACCATTTTACTCGATCATGTGCGTCCACAAATGTTAGATCAATTGGCAACACATTGAAAATCGCCGGAATCTCTTTCAAACTAAGTGATCCCACTTCCAATTTAACCACAATATCTTTCATATTCGGTACAATTAAACTTGGTCCAGTGTTCGAATCACCAATTGGATAACTTTCATCACCCTTTAAAATATCCGATGACTTAATATTTGTATCAATATGCGACAGTTGACTAACATATTTATGAAAAGCCTGGACTATCTGTTTATTCAGATCTGATTTTTGATCCAAATATAGCTGATTTTCTTCAATTTCTTCCTTAGTTGGATCCCATCTTGGAGGAGTATCAATTAAACAATATCCGACTTCAATTTCATCTTGCTTAACAATGTGCCAATCCTTAGTAGAAACAACATCTTCCAAAAGCGGCATACAAACAGCCTCTTCTTGAAAAACGAGTCTTAATACCTGATAAGCCATTTTTTCTACTAAAGCTTCTATAAAATATTTATCCGGCATTGGATTTTGACGAATTACAGATGCGACCTTTTTAACTAAATCTCGAACATCATCATCCATTTGCCACAATTTTGAAGTCTGCTCTTCACTAGCGAGACCATTTTTAACAAGAAGCGGATAAATTGAAATTTCTTTACGTGAATAATGATTTTTCAAATCATGTAAACGATCAACACCATTTTGAAGTTTAGCTAAAGCTGCACTATCTTTACCATCTTGTTGCCAAATTTTTAATTGAGGTAAAATTTCATTTTGAATCAAATTAGTGATTTGATCATTTTCTTGTCTAAAAGTATAGAGTGGATGGCCAGGAACCATACAGGCCGCTGCTTGATAACGCTTTGCTTTTTCTAAAAAAGAGGAGCCTTTAGAATAGTCGCCACCATCAATCAGAAATTGCAAAGTCTCTAGCAGATTTTTCTCTCTTTTTATACCTATATCCTTTGAATTCACCATTGTCCGATCGTACCCTCTCTTCTACTGAAAGCTATTAATAACTAGTATAACTCATTATTCGCTTAGTATGAAAATAGTGTTAACTTTTAATAATACCGGTCTCATCGAAATAATATCATTAGCTTTTAGTAAAAGTAAAGTCGAAAAAACCTATATTTTTCGTTTTTCCGTCTTTTTTGCACGAATTTCTGTCACATCTTCAGCTACTTCAAGACAACCCAAGTATTTTCCTTCTTCATCCCTTACTGCGTAATAGCGCAAGTAAAGATATCGCCCCATCTTTCGTGGTTCAAACCAAAATTCGTATTTATCTTTCTTTCCAGTATGAAATTCATCAAAAATACGGTGAATAATTGGGCGACTTTTTGCTGGGTGACAGGAAAAGACAGAATTTCCTAATACATTTTTTGAATGGGGATAAATAGATGCACCCCCTCCAAAATATGCCACCCTATCGTTTTTATCGATAAAAGTTAAAGCAAATGGCAAAATATCTAAAATCGCCTCTAATTGCTTCAAGTTCAAGCTTCCTTCTTTGAAATTAATTGCCAAAGAAGTCAATTTATTAATCGAAATTGCGCCTGAAGTAGTTTCCGGCATTTTAGGCTTCCAATTCATCGGTGTAGCGATCAAAGTATAGCCGATTTGTTTTTCCTCAAGTTTCACGTTATACCAATCTTGAGATGTGGCAACTTCATCAAGCATTGGAATCATAATTTCTTCTTCTTTAAAGATCATCTCTAACACTTCGTGACTCGCATTTTTTATTGCATCTGATAAAGACCGCTTTTCAGGATGAGCTTGATTTGCTAGATGTTGTGCATTTTTAATTAAGTTGCGAATATCATCATCCACTCCCCACATCACTTCCGGTGGCGCTGTAATTCCATATTTATTCATTACTGGAAAAATAGAAGTTTCTTTTCGCCTATAATGCTTATCAATTGTCGCTAAATCTGAAAGTGCTTTTTGAATTTTAGCGATTAAATCGGGATTTGGATCTTCTTCCCATTTTTCTAAATTAGGCAAGAGATAATCATTAATTAACGATTTAATTACGATATTTTCTAGCTTCAAGGTATTTACTGGATGACCCGGTTTTTCAAAATCGAGATTTAGTTCATTTTGCTTAATATTTCCCTTAAACACTTCCGCATGAACATTACACAAATATTGAATTTGACTAGGATCTAGCCCACCAGCAATTAATTCACGCTCAGCTTCTGTAATTTCAGAGACATCTACTTGATCAAAACGATCTTGAAACATCTTTTTAGCTGTATCAAAATCCCCACCATCATGAATGTAATGTAAAATTTCTAAAATTGCTTTTTGTCTATCTTCCTTCATCAAATTTATATCCCTTCTCCTCAAGCTTCTTCTTAACGTCCTCAATATCAAACCCCATAGCTTTAGAGCCTAATTCCAAATTCATCACCCGTCCAACCGTATTGAGCATCCCTGGAATTTTGATTCTAGTAAACCCAATATCATACATATCTTGGACAAAGTCGGGATACTCTTGGGCAAAAGTTTTAATTGAAGTATGCAAATCTAAGAGTTTTTCTTCTAAATGGGTCTTCTCAGATTTAATTTTTCCGACTCCTAATACTTTTTTGGCTGCATCACTCATACGATCCGTTGACCAAACTGGATACCAAACTAATTTGACATCTACGCTTTCAATACCTGGAGTTTTTAAAACAGCTTTTTTAATTTCTTGATCTAAATACTCATTTAAGGGGCATCCCATAGTGGTAAGTGTCATTGTCACTGTACAGTGACTATCTTCAATATCCACTCCATAAATTAACCCCAAGTTAACAATATCCACAAATAATTCTGGATCTTCTACATCTTGTAAATTACGAATAATTTGATCTGCGATTTTTACTTTATCTTGCATCTTTACCTAAAAAAATAAGGAGAAAACAAGCTTGTCTCCCCTTACTTTCCTTTCAATTATCTTTCTAATTTATCCCAAATAACAACCTTATCAGCTTTAAGCGACTTTTGAACATCGATAATTCGCTGATTGCTGGAACCTCTAAACTGTAACGTTAAATCTTTCTTACTTTCCAAAAATCGACCATCTACTAAAATATCAATCTTCGAAAGCATTTCTTTTTTGTCAGGAGTTTCTTGCATTAATTCATCCCAAGTATAACCTGACCAAGACCAAATGTCTTTTTTATTTCCAAATTCCTTACGAACTCGATTAATTAACTTTAAACAAACCCAGGTATTAAGAAATGGTTCTCCGCCAAGGAGTGTCAAGCCTTGTACATAACTTTGTGAAAGATCATCGATAATCTTATCTTCAAGTTCTTGTGTATAAACTTTACCATAATTAAAGTTTTGAGCTGCTAAGTTATAGCACCCAGGACAATCAAACAAACATCCTGATACATAAAGACTACAGCGAACTCCTTCACCATCTACAAAATTGAAAGGCTTATAGTCAGCTATTTTATGCAAACTATAATCTTCTGTCCTCCATTCGCCCGGTTTAGGATTTTTTGGCATTTTTTGAGTCAATCTTTTTTTAGGTTTAATATCCTTTTTAGGCTTATATTGATTTGAATTAACAAAAACCGTATCTCCACCCACATTAATTTTTATCAAATTATTGCGAGTATCAGGTCCTTCTTGATTATTCTGATCTTTTTCTGGCATTAGTATTGCTCATTTCTTCTAGTTTCGTCATTTGCCATTTGAGTTTCTAAACCTTGATTCATGTGCTTTACACGATGAGCGATTTCCTCATGACGACCATGAACCATTGGACGCTTCAAAGGATTTCCTAAATAACCACAAGTTCTTTTAACACAATCACAAGTCTTAGGATCATGATTTCCACATTCGGGACATTGAAAACCTTTTGCAGTAGCTTTAAACTCTCCAGCAAAACCACACTTATAACATTTATCAATTGGAGTGTTAGTTCCCAAATATCCCACCTTGTCATATGCCCAGTCCCAAACAGCTTCTAAAGCTGCCGGATTTTGCTTAAGGTTAGGATATTCACAATAATGAATAAAACCACCCGCTGCATATTTTGGATAATCCATTTCAAAACTTAATTTTTCAAATGGAGTTGGATGCTTACGCACATCGTAGTGGAAAGAGTTTGTATAGTAATCCTTATCAGTAATATCTTTAATCTTGCCAAACTTATTTGTATCTAAACGGCAAAAACGGTCTGTTAAGCTTTCACTTGGAGTGGAATAGAGACTGTAATGATAATGGTTTGGATCTTCTTTTTCCCATTTAGCACATAATCCATGCATCTTTTTGACAATTTGGACGGTAAAATCATGGGCGTCCTTATTCTTTTCCCAATCAGGTCCATAAAATACAGTTCCTACTTCATAAAGACCAATGTACCCTAAAGAAATAGTTGCACGACCATTCTTAAATAGGTCGTTTACATTTCCATCTTCACTCAATCTCTTGCCAAAGGCGCCAAATTGATAAAGAATTGGCGCATTTACTGGAACAGCCTCAGTTACGCGATGAGCTTTAAATTTTAATGCTTCATGGGCTGTTCTCATTCGTACATTAAAGATTTTCCAGAATAAGTCCATATCCCCGTGTGATTCAATGGCAATGCGTGGCAAGTTAACCGTCACTACTCCGAGGTTCATGCGTCCAGAGTTAACCTCTTTACCATTTTTATCTTTCCATCCTTGCAAAAAGGATCGGCAACCCATTGGACACTTAAATGATCCAGTAATTTCTTTGATCTTGTCATACATCAATACATCGGGATACATTCTCTTAGTTGAACATTCAATGGCCAACTTTTTAACATCATAGTTAGGCTCGCCTGGATGTAAGTTAAGACCCTTTTTGATAGTAAAAAGCAATTTAGGGAAAATCGCAGTTCGATGTTCCTTGCCCAAGCCAGCAATTCGGATACGTAGAATATCTTTTTGGATTTCTTTTTCAATCCAAGAAGTTCCTAAGCCAAATCCCAAACTAGTAAAGGGAGTTTGACCTTGGCTAGAAAACATCGTGTTGATCTCATATTCTAGGCTTTGCATTGCATCATAAATATCTTTCTTAGTGCGTTTTTTAGCAAATGCTTCCGCCTTATCCTTATCATCAATTAATTCATAGGCAGCTTTTAAGTGCTTCTTATAATTCTTTTGAGCAAATGGGGCTAAAATTTGATCCGCTCTATCAAAAGAACATCCCCCATACTGACTAGATGCGACATTAGTGATGATTTGCGCAACTTGACTAGTAGCTACCCCAATTGAATTTGGACTTTCCATAAAGGCATTTCCAATCTTAAAACCATTGGTAAGCATTTCTTTAAAATCAATCAAGCAACAGTTTGACATCGGTGAAAGAGGGGTGTAATCAAGGTCGTGCCAATGAATATCACCACGTAAGTGAGCCTTAGCAATATGTTCAGGCATCATAGTTAAACCGACGGTCTTTCCTACCACACCAGCAGTTAAATCCCGTTGGGTACTAAAGACATCACTATCTTTATTGGCGTTTTCGTTAACAATAGTGGGATCTTTATGAACTAATCTTTCTAGTCGATTCTTAGTATCGGTTTGCTTTTCCCATTCTTCTTGATCTTTTTGGCGGTATGTCACATATTTCTTAGCTTCATCTAAGTAACCCAAAGAATTTAAGCTATCGTGAAAAGCTTGAGCTACTTCTTCCGCTTTTACATTTTGTGAAGACAAACGAGAAATAATTTCTGCCAAGATAGGTACTTTGACATCATCAAGATCTAAATTGTGAAGTACCATTTCCAATTTAAAAATCTCAAAAGGATATTTAGCACCATCCCGTTTGATGAAGGTTTTCGGCATTGTTAAATCTTCCAAGCGTGTGTTAATTTCTTGTTTTAGCATTTTGTTCACTACTCCTTAAGACATAGCTAAATCATATCATAACTACAAGATGTTGTATTCTATATAAACTCCACCATCTATAAGTTGTATTAGGCAAAATTGCGATGTGAACGACCTTCAGCAAATAAAAATTATTTTTTAAAAAATTTGCACAAAAAAGTAGGATATTCTTTGAATACCCTACTTCAATTAGTTTATTAATTATTCTTCTTTTCGAAGTATTGTCCCTTGTTAACTTCAAAATATTGCTTGTATCTTGAGTAGTAATTATGGAACATGTATTTCATTAAAAGCCAACGTTTAAAGTTGCGAT
The DNA here is from genome assembly GCA_910589675.1 of uncultured Lactobacillus sp. Classification (GTDB taxonomy): domain Bacteria; phylum Bacillota; class Bacilli; order Lactobacillales; family Lactobacillaceae; genus Lactobacillus. Next base: position 63,587 of record CAJUTO010000004.1, read on the forward strand.
CTTTATCATAAAAGACAGTTGTACCATAGCGACCTTCATGAATTAATTCTTCTGCTGTACGTTTTGCTTCGTTATCAACAGCATATTCCTTAAAGATCTTGTTTGGTACTCCAAGCCAAAGAACGTGCTTAGACTTTAATTTATTACCATATACAGTCTTCTTATCCTTCAAATTATCTTCTACGTAGTCATCAATATACCACTTAGCTAAATTGTAACCATTTAAAGTTACATAAAAACTTGAACGACCTTGACGCAAGTTAATTTCGAAGAACTTGTACTCCCCGTCACGTTCATCATACTTAATATCAAAGTTAGCCATACCAGTGTAGTTCAATTTTTCAAGGAAAGTTTGAACTTGTTCGTATAACTTTTCATCATATTCTGGCAAGATGGTCATGTAGTTACCAATTGATTGAGGAGTTGGATCTTCAAGAAGTGGGTGACCTAAACACATCATCTTTACTTGGTGATTCTTATCAACATATGCATTCAAAGTACGCATATTAGAGTCATCCCCTGGAATAAAGTCTTGCAAGATCAAGTCTTCTTTATATCCATGAGTGTAGATCTTATTTACGATATCAGCGAGTTCAGCTTCATCATGAATTGTAAAAGTCTTCTTACGACCTTCAAATTGACAATTAAGCCAAGAAACAGGATCTTCTGGCTTTAATTCGACTGGATAATCAAATGGAATATCTAAGTGCTTCTTAGCCTTGTATTCATCTATAGTGATGATCTTAGTCTTTGGATATGGCAAGCCATACTTTTCTGCAGTTTCGTAAAAGCCTTCTTTTGAAATAAGGACTTCCAACAAATCATAGTCAATGTAGGGAACGATGAATACTTCACTTAATTCATCCTTATGCTTTGCCAATAGTTCTGCATAACCATCCCCACAAGCGATCAAAATTACAGGTTCCTTGTGATTCTTGTAAATTTCCATCTTCTTGTGCATTACATCCATGAAAGTTGGATCAGCACTAAAACCATGGTGGATTTCAACATCCACAATTTTTGAATAACGAGTAGCAGCAAGTTGAATATCAGCTAGTGCTTTAACCTTAATTCCATAAGCTTCGTTAAATGAACGAGCCATTCCATACACATTAATATCACTGCCAAGCAAAATTGGCGTAAACTTCTTAGTCATTATTCTCAAAAAAACTCCCTAATTAAAGTAACTTACCTTGTGAGATCAAACTTGCAACTTCTGGTTGAACATGTTGGTATTTCTTAACAGTATTCTTGTAATCTACAAAGAATAATTTGTACCAAACAAGGAAGGTATAAATTGCCCAAATCTGACGACGATGTGAACCGTCACCCTTGTAGTTATCATCCAATAAAGCAATAATCTTCTTTTGATCGAAGATATCATTTACAAAATCAGCTTGGAAGAGTTCACGTACTTGCTTGTAGAAACGTGGTTCTTGAAGCCATTGTTTAATTGGAGTTGGGAAGCCTAATTTTGGACGCTTTGCCCATTCATCAGGCAATACCTTTTCTGAAGCCTTACGAAGAGCATACTTAGTATCATGGCGGTTAACCAAATACTTAGTAGGAATACTATTTGCAAGTTCTGCAATCTTCTTATCAAGGTAAGGAACTCTAAGTTCAAGTGAGTGAGCCATTGAGATCTTATCGGCTTTCTGTTCAATATCGTTAAGCATAAAGTGGTGCAAGTCAATGTATTGCATTTGCTTAACGTTATCAATATTTTTAACTTTCTTGAAGTCCTTTTGGTAGATGCCGTTAACAGTTAACTTGTTACGGTAACTTGGTTGCAAAATGTCGTTCGCATCTTTGGAAGTGAAGATAGTTGGGTAATCCATATCGTAGATAACTGATTGACCAACGTAGAATTCACTAGGTTCTGCCAAGTTAGTATACATGTGAACTTTTCCTGGGAAATTAGGCATCTTCTTAATCTTATGAGCAAGCTTAATCTTACTCTTCTTAGGAAGTTTCTTAAGTTCTGAAGTAAAGACCTTAATCACATCGTTATGAGTGTGCATCCCATAGTTAACATATCCTGCAAAAAGTTCATCGGCACCTTCACCAGAAAGAGCAACAGTAACATGCTTACGAGCTAATTTACATAAGTACCACAATGGAATAATTGATGGGTTAGCATCAGGTTCGTCCATATGATATTGCATTTCCGGAAAGTCATGCATGGCTTCATCTGCATCTACCTTATCACTGAAGAAGTTCCAGCCATTAATGTCAGATAATGCCTTTGCCTTTGAAGCTTCATCATAAGTAGAATCATCAAATGAAATAGAGAAAACGTCATCTGGATTAAGAAGTGAAGTCAAGAAACTTGAGTCCACACCTTCGGATAAGAATGCACCAACTGGCACATCAGCGTTACGGTACAAATCAACTGTTTCCTTAAGATCTTCGTTGATCTTTTCTACAGTAGCTTCAAAACTTAAATTATTTTCTTTGTATTCTGCATCCCAGTATTGGTGAGTCTTCATTTCCCCATCTTTATATTCAAACCAATGCCCAGCTGGGAAACGGTAAACTCCCTTAAAGAAAGTTTCATCAAGGTCATTATATTGGTTCATAAGATATGGTTTAACTGCTTCAACGTTTAATTCGCGCTTAAATTTTGGATATTCCAAAAAGCTCTTAAGCTCTGAACCTACAAGCAAATGACCATTTTGGTTGCTGTAGTACATTGGCTTAATACCAAAGAAGTCACGCGCACCATAAAGAGTTTTGTTATTATCGTCCCAAATAAGGAAGGCAAACATACCTCTTACACGCTTGAGCAAGCCATCCATACCCCATTCTTCATAACCGTGCAAAAGAACTTCAGTATCTGCCTTAGTAGTAAAAGTGTGGCCTGCATCAATTAATTCTTTTCTCAAAGGCTTAAAGTTGTAAATTTCACCATTAAAGATGATTGCACGTGTTTTATCTTCATTATAAATTGGTTGACTACCGCCACGAAGATCAATAATAGATAATCTTCTAAAGCCTAGTGCAACTTCGTTATTAGTGTAGTAACCGTCAGAACTTGGTCCACGGTGTTTGATAGTAGCCATCATTTTTCCAATAACGGCTTGCTTATCATTTATTTCTGGATCATAAAAAGCAACAATTCCGCACATATTTATCTTTCCCTTAAATTTACCTTTTTATATTTTATTATCAATCTCTTTTTAAATATTAATCGAACCTTTTTATTATAAGCTAAAGAAGACTAATAGCCAAATGCTCTAGTCTTTCTTTAAACTAAATAAAAAATATTCTTCTCTTGGAAGCGGCACCATAACCAAAGACTTGTAAACGATGGCGATTTAGATCGACATTTACTACATATCCAGCAAATTCATTATTATAATCCATCTTCCGATTCCAATTTTTATTATATTTTGTAGTTAAGGAATGATTTGGACCCATTAAAGCAGAACAGTTAAACAAAATATATTGAATACCATTAATACGGTATTGATCTTCTCGATGGCGATGCCCGCAAAAGTAAGCAATAATTCGAGCGTCTTTAATATTGGTGAAATCAAAATCATTAGACAATCTAAATTCTGGTGGAACACCTGCACTTGAATGCATTCGACCTTTTTCTTTTTGATTAAAAGCAACCAGTAACTCATGAAGAGAACGGCCATTATATTTCAACGCATTGGATCCTTTACGGTTAATTGGGTTAGCATGGCTCATAAAGATGATCTTTTTGCCAGAGGACTTAGATAAGATCTCAATAATTTCTTCCATCTGATCTTCTCTAACCGCTAAAGTAATTTTAGTATCATATTTCTTTTGGCCTTTACTGTCTAACTCATAAGGAAGATCAGAGGTATTAATAGAGATGATTCTGACATCATCAAAATCATAATATCCTACCCCATGTTGACGCGAAATGTAGTGGATACGCGCTTGTTTATACATATCGGGCCACATGATATTTTCAAATTCGTTTTCAGGAAAAGATGCTTTTAAATCATGGTGTTCATCGAACTTATCATTTTCATCATGATTTCCCTTAATCATCATGTAGGGAATTTTATCAGATTTAAATGCTTCTTTTAACTTATAAAGTTCACTTTCACTTATAAGCCCCGCATCGGAACCATCAATCCAGTCTCCTAAGTGAGCCTTCAAATTAAGCAAGCCTGATTCATCTAAATAGGAAAATTCGCGCACATGGGTTAGACCATTCCAGCCATAAAAATCAGAACTATTTTTATCCTTGAAGTGAGTATCAGTAATCACACTAATATTAACTGAATTTTCTCCCTCACGAATATGACTTTTTACCTCGTCAGTAAACTGATCCAAGTAGCGTTCTACTTGATAACGACGACCTGTTTCAGTATTTTTAAAAGCACGGAAACGTCCTAAATCTTCATCAAACATTCTAACATATTCAGGTGCGAGTTTCTGCGTACTCTCAGGACTTAATGCTTGATGCAATACCCCTTTTTCGTCTTTATAAACTGTTAATACATAGGGCTTGCCCCCTGGAGTATCCTCTTCTTGATCAACATGATACTCACCAATCGTGGTAAAACTTTGCATGGGATCGATCATTTTACTATCACGGTGTAAAGATGATCGTTTTTTTGCTCCCATCATTTTGTCAACTAAGCCTCTAGTTTGTCTAAATATCTTCATATCATTCGCCTCAAAGACAAAGAAAAAGTCGGTCATATTACCGACTTGAAAAAACTATGCATTATGTTCTAAAGCGTAAGTCGCAAGTCCTAGTGATAAGACAGCATCTTTAGATAGTACTTCCTCTAAATCTTTTGCCGCAATGGATTGAACGGCACCAATAACCTTAAGACTGTAAGTGATAACATGATAATCAATTTCAGGATTATAAATATCATCTTCATAAGGATTTTCATGATTATAAGTTAAATTGATTTCATCTTTATCAACATAGCCATCTACATGATTAGTCAAAATACGATCATGTAAGTCTACAAGTTTGTTTGAAAGTTTAATTAAAGTAAGCTTGTGATCACTTTCTGCTTCGTAATATTGTTCTTCAGTCATATTGAAGTAATCCTTAATTGGATTGTTAAGGACATTCAAGCCATCGATTACTTTATAAACTGCATCTGCATCAAAGTGTTGTTCGCCGCTTAAGATTTTATCTTGCGATAAAGCTAAATCATCGGCAAGCATCATGGTATCTAGTTTTTCCATAAAACCCTCCTCGAAATTCATCCTATATTATAACAAAAAATCGCTAAGGGACTACTCCTTAGCGATTAATTTTAAACAAGTTTCTTCCGGATCCAACCTGAAATCCAGTCAATGATGACTACCATTACAATAATTCCAAGTAAGATAATGCCCACCCGATTCCAATCACGCGTGTTTAAAGCAAACATCAATGGCGTACCGATACCACCAGCACCTACCAAACCAAGAATTGATGCAGAACGAACCGAAACATCAAAACGGTAAAGCGTATTTGAAATTAAAGCTGGCATTAAGTTTGGCATCGTCGCAAACATGGCAATATTAAATTTAGAACCACCAACTGCAGTAATGGCTTCGTTGGCACCATCGCCCAAGTTTTCAATTGCTTCTGAGAACAATTTAGCTAGCATCCCTACTGAGTGGAATCCTAATGCCAAAACACCAGCTGCCGCACCAGGTCCAACTGCTTTAATAAACATTAACGCCAAAACAATTTCAGGGAATGATCTGATTGCTGTCAAAATGAAGTGGCCTGACCGACTCACAAACCATTTCTTGTGCTTAGTATTAGCTGCCCAAAAGGCAAATGGAATTGAAATAATTGCGGAAATAAATGTTCCTAAAAAGGCAATACAAAGGGTTTGCCATAATTGAGTAATTAAATCTTCGCCAGTTCCGTTATAAACATATTTCCATTCTGGATGGAAAAGACCAGAAAAGATTGATCCAATCAACTTGTAAAAGTTGGGACTAAGTTTCATTGGCATCCCTGTAAAGGACCAAATAATTAGCAAAGCGGTAATTATAAATGTTGCCCAGTAGCCAACGCGTTTTTTCATGTTAACGGGCTTGACTGGCAATTTCTTTACTGTGTTAGTATCCATTATTTCATAACCGCCTCTCTAAATTTAGATGAAATGTAGTCAATAATGAAGACTACTAAGAAGATGACAAGGATGATTAAGCCTGTTTGGGCATAGTTGAATCTTCCCAAACTAATTTGAAGAAGAACACCAATACCACCAGCTCCTACATAACCTAAAACAGTTGATGCACGGACATTAATTTCAAACGCGTATAAAACATAAGAAATAAAGTAAGTAATAACTTGTGGCAACACTGCTTCACAAATAATTTGAAGCTTATTTGCCCCAACGGCCACCATAGCTTCGATAGGACCGGGATCAATAGTTTCAATTGCTTCATAGAAGAGCTTAACTACTACTCCAAAAGTAAATACTGTTAAAGCTAAAACACCGGCCAATGGTCCAATACCCACAATTGCAGCGAAAATCGCACCAAGTAAAAGATCAGGCACAGTTCTAATGATGTTCATAATGATCTTTAATACACCAACTACAATTTTGTTTTTAACAATGTTTCTTGCAATTGCAAACGAATAAACAAAGGCGATGATTGACCCTAAGAATGTACCTAAGATCGCCATCTTAATGGTTTCAATTAATGGATTTAATACAGTGGAAAAGTAGTTCCAATCTGGATGGCACATTTCAACAAAGATATCGCTAAATTGGCCAAAATTTTTAAACAAATCACTAATATGAGTATCGGTATCTTGAACAGATAAGAAGAAGCCTGCAACTAACACCACAATCCAAACCAAATTCATGATTTTGAATTTTCTTTTTGGGAGTTGTAAATTCTTGTCAGAATTAGTCATTCTTCTTCTCCTTATCTACATAAATATCCTTAAAGACGGATTCTGGAGTTTCGCTCATCTTGCCGTCATAAACAATTTCGCCCTTGCGAACTCCGATCACACGATCACCGAATTCTCTGGCGAGTTCTACACTGTGCAAGTTAGCAATCACAGTCATGCCATATTCTTGATTTAACATCTTGAGATCTTTCATAACATGCTTTGAAGTACGTGGGTCAAGAGACGCAGTTGGCTCATCAGCTAAAATAATTTTAGGATCTTGGGTTAAAACACGCGCAATTGCAACACGCTGTTGTTGACCACCAGACAATTGATCCGCGCGAGTATAAACTTTATCAGCTAAATCTACACGTTGAAGTGCTTCATAGGCCTTTTGTTTATCTTCCTTTGAGAAAAGATTAAAGGTCGTCTTCCAAGTTGGGTAATATGCAATTCGTCCGGCTAAAACATTTCTTAAAACACTAGAGCGTTTTACCAAATTAAAACTTTGGAAAATCATCCCAATTCCGCGACGGATTAATCTAAGTTCTTTCCCCTTTGCTTTGGTAATTGATTTACCATCAATGATAATATCCCCACTAGTAATGTCTTGAAGACGATTAATTGAGCGCAAAAGTGTTGATTTACCAGCACCTGATAGACCTACGATTACTACAAATTCACCCTTGTTAACTTTAAGATTAATATCGTTAAGACCTACAGTTCCATTATCATAAACCTTACGGACATCTCGTAATTCAATCATTGGCTTATCTGCCATTTTTTCATACCCCTTACTTTCCATCTTCTTCTTTTTCAATAATCTTGTCGTATTTACGTACAACGTCGAAGTCTGAATCCTTAACTGGTACATAACCTTGGTGGGTGTAAAGCGAAGAAATCATTGCTTTTCCTTCTTTAGATTCCCCAATTTCAATAAACGCTTTAGCAAGTTTCTTCTTGAATTTTGGACTCATATCACTTCTAACGGCAATCGTGTCATTTGGAATTGGCTTAGTGAAGTAAATTGGTACAACTCTCTTCATGATGTCTGGCACATCGCCTTTAACCAAGTTACGTGCATCTTCAAATACAAATGCCGCATCAGTATCCCCATTTAAGACATCCAAAACAGCTTGATCGTGACCCGTAACAGTTACTAATTTACAATCTTTTAAAACATTCAAGCCCTTTTCTTGCAATTCGGCCACTGGATAAACATAACCAGCTGAAGAAGTTGGCGTTTGAACCGCAATCTTCTTACCCTTCAAGTCTTTCCAGCTCTTAATCTTAGAATTTTTACGTACTACAATTTCTGCACGATATGAATTAACCAAATCCTTAGTAGCTTCCCCACCTGGTTGCTTAACACCAAATCTTAAAGCTTGCAAAAGGACATCGGCAGCTCCTTGCTTATGAGCTAAAACATATCCATCTGGTGGCAAGAAACCAACATCAACTTTTCTAGATTTCATGGCTTCTACCACAGTCGTATAGTCAATTGACATTGTCACATGAACCGGAATTCCTAGCTTCTTAGATAGCATTTTTTCCATTGGCTTAGCTCTAGCTTCGAGCTTATTCGCTGCCTGACTTGGAACAAAAGCCACAGTTAAAGTTTTGGGAGTAAAATCCTTTTTTTCGCTCTTTTGTTTATTAGAGCAAGCTGAAAGGACAACCGCCAAAACAATAGGAATTATGGTAAACAGTACCTTTTTTAGTTTTCTCATTCTATCCCCCTACGACAGAAAAATGGCAACAAAAAAGACTCAACATGACACAAATAGTGTCATATCAAGCCTATCTTCAACTTTCTATTAAAAAACGAACAAAAATGCCGTCTTCAAAAAAAGGGAACACTGTGCCCACAGAAATGCAATTCACTCCAATTGTATTTCTTTTGATGTGCACAACTAATTCCCCCCTTTTTCTTTTATCAACGTTCATTTGTAATGATGATAACAGAAACATTCGGATTTTAGCAAGTACTATTTCAAAAATTTTTTCAATCAAAAAAGCCTGAGCACGCTCAGACTAAAAAACTAATTTTTTCTCATAGTTGGCTTAATTGGATTATTGTCAATATCTGTTCTAACAATTAATACATCTGCCAATGCATGTTGGTTTACATATTCAGTAACTGAACCCATCAACATTCTTTCTACAGCGTTCAAACCAGTTGCACCCATCACAATTAAGTCGTCATGGTGGTCTTTGATAAAGTCATATGAAATAATACGTTTAGGACTACCATAACGAATGTGGTAATCAATATCATCAAAGTTGAAATTATCGTGAGCCCACTTCTTCAAACTCTTCAAGTATTCTTCTGCATCTTGAGTCATTTGATAGATAGTGTCGCCAGAAATTAATGTGTCTTGCATTTCACCCATAAATTGACGAGTATCAATGACATTTAACACATCAACGTGAGCATTATCAGCAATCGCAATTTTAACTGCTTTATCAAAGGCTCTTTCAGCTGATTCAGAACCATCAACAGGTACTAAAATACTTTCTTTCTTTTCTGCCATACCCTTCATCTCCTAGATAAGTTTCCATTTACTTTATTTTAGCATAATTTTGAAAGCTGTTACTTTTTAGATAATTGTTTCTTTGAATGTTTGCTGTTAGAATTAAGGACAATGTTTTTACTTTGGAAGGGGGATTTTTTATGTCCGAAAAATTAACTAATCAATTAATTGGTGTTACTAGTGGCCGCAACTTCCGTGAATTAGGCGGCTATCAAACTATGTCTGGTAAAAAGATCAAAACCCACAAACTTTTAAGAACTGGGAATTTAGCCGATCTTTCTCCATTTGACTTAGATTTTTTAAAAGATTACGGGGTTAAATACGTAGTTGACTTTAGAAGTCGAGCTGAAGTTGATAAGCAACCTGATCGAGTTCCAGAAGGCGCAAAGTATGAATTTGATCCTGTTTTTAGTGAAGACTTAACCAATTCATCAAAGAGTATCAATGATCTTGAAACTCAATCAAAAGATGACGCGAACTTTGGTTTTAATCATATGCTTTACGCTTATGAAGACATGATCGAAAGTGACTCTGCTAAAAAAGCTTACCGTAAATTCTTTGACGCACTTTTGGCCAATGATAAAGATGGAGACGCACTTATTTTCCACTGTACTGCTGGAAAAGATAGAACTGGTTTCGGAGCGCTTTTAGCTTTAACAGCTCTTGGTGTACCACTTAGAGATATTAAGAAAGATTACTTACTTACTAATATCACTACTAAAGACTTTATCGATGGTTTAATTGCTCGAGAAAAATCTAAAGGTAAGAATGATAATATTCTACAATCTATTCGCGATATTCAAAGTGTTCATCCTGAATATCTTGATCACGCTATTAAAATCATCAATGACGATTACGGTAGTATTAACAATTACTTGCGCGATGTGATGCATCTTTCAAGTAGCGATATCATGGATCTGCGCCGAATTTATTTGGAAAAATAATAAGAGTTGTCCTCCGGGGCAACTTTTCTTTTAGAATTTTTGAAGTAAAAATTCGTAAATTGTATCAGGATCTTTAAAGCTAAACAAATTTTGTAACTCTTTTTCTGGAGTTTTTGCTAAAAAATCCATCACTTGACTTAATAGTTCAGCTTGACCATCTGGATGAGTATCCAAAAGCATAAATAAAAACTTTACCTCTAGTTTTTCTTGAGGTTTGATCATATTATTAAAAACTACTGGATTTTTCAAGCTTACTGGCACAATCAAATGCTTGTTGACAAATTCGCCTTCAGTGTGAGGAATTGCAACATTAGGCAAGTTTTTACCTAAAGTCTTGGTGCTCAATCCAGTGGGAAAGTTATGCTCACGCTCAATAATATGTCCCAAGAAATTTCCTTTAACATATCCATTTTTTAGAAGTTCATCATAAGTATCTTTTAAAACTAAGTCTTGCGTGTCTTGATTGCTAATAAAAATCGCGTCCCGCGCAAAAATTTTTGAATTCGTCATTTACTTTCCCCTTTTTTGTCTTTACTATTTCAACGGTAAAAGATCAAGACGTTTTTTTCAACTAAAAACATGATAAAGTTTAATTAATACGTAATTTTACTTTTATTTAAGGAGATACAAATGGCAAAAACAAAAACTGTTTACTTTGGCGCAGGTTGGTTCAATGAAAAGCAAAACAAAGCTTATAAAGAAGCTATGGAAGCTTTAAAGGAAAATCCTACTGTTGATCTTGAAAACAGTTATGTTCCTCTTCAAAACCAATACAAGGGTATCCGCGTTGATGAACATCCGGAATACCTTCATGATATTGAATGGGCTTCTGCAACTTACCACAATGATTTAGTAGGTATTAAAACTAGCGACATTATGTTGGGCGTTTATTTACCTGATGAAGAAGATGTTGGTCTCGGAATGGAATTAGGATATGCATTAAGCCGCGGTAAATTCATTTTACTTGTTATTCCAGACGAATATTATGGCAAGCCAATCAACTTAATGAGCTGGGGCGTTTGTGACAATGCTATTAAGATGAGCGACTTAAAGGATTATGACTTCAACAATCCTCGTTTTGGCTTCTATGACGGTGCAGTTTATTAATTAAAAAAATTGACCTCTTACTATTGTGCTTTAGTAAGAGGTCATTTTTGTATTCTATTATTTATCATGAAAGTTGATCTTTCTATTTATATTTTTAATAATTGTTAGCGAAGTGAGTTAACTGTTATTAATTATTTCACCCTCATTTATACGAGGCTCTTATATAAATTGTCACTTCTTTGACTGCATTGCTTTAGTTAGCCCATTGGTATCACGAAGCCTTTCACAATCTCTTCTAACTATACTTCTCAGCCCATCGGAATCACCTTTTCTTTATGTATTTCTTTCATTCTTTACACTTATAATATACCTGATTTTCTTCAAAAAGTAAAGCGCTTTCAATAAAATATTGCACTAAAAAAGTCCTATCTGTTTTCAGCAGATAAGACTTTTATTTTGCTTTTTCTGGATTAAGCTTTGTATCTTGAAACACCATCTAAGTAGGTTTCTGACAAGGTCATATCTGGATTCAAAATCAAGAAGTCCGCATCTTTATCTGGCATAATTGAACCACAGTTAGCCAAAATGTGACTGCTCTTAGCAGGAACATAACTAGCCATCATTACGGCCTCTTCTGGAGTTACAATGTTCCAGTCAACGACATTCTTAACTCCATCTTTCAATTGTAAAATACTACCGGCTAAATTATCGCCATCCTTCAAACGAGCCATCCCATCTTTTACATAAACTGGCAATTCACCTAACATGTAATCCCCATCTGGCATCATACCAGCTTCCATACAGTCTGTAATTAAAGCAATATGTTCTGGACCAACTGCCTTAATTAAAGCACGTACCATTGGCACTTGAACATGGTGACCATCACAGATTAATTCATCAGTCACATTGTTTAAAGCCATCGCAGCATTAGAAATTGAAGCTGAATGGTGGCTTGGATCTGGCATTCCATTAAATGTATGAGTAAAAATACTTGCTCCAGCTTCAATACCTTCAACAGCTTGTTCAAAAGTTGCACTTGAGTGGCCTAAAGCAACCACAATGCCTTCTTTAACGGCTTCACGAATAAATTCCTTAGCGCCTTTTCTTTCAGGAGCCATCGAAATCTTTTTAAGCATCCCCTCAGAAGCAGTAAGCCATTTATTGAACTCTTCAATACTTGGATCTGTCATATATTTAGGATTTTCTGCACCCGCATGTTCTTCAGTAAAGAATGGTCCTTCAAAATGTATCCCTTGAATCTTGGCACCGCTTTCTTGACCGCGATAATTTGCAAACATTTCACAAATTTTAGTCAAAGTCTTGCTTGAAGCAGTAATAGTAGTAGGCATCCATGAAGTTACTCCCGCACTTAAAAGACCGTTAGAAATCTTATCAATTCCTTCCCAGCCGCTCTTCATCACGTCTTCTTTTAAAGAACCATGAATGTGTGTATCAACATATCCGGGAGCAACCCATTTTCCACTATAATCAACAATTTTTCCATCTGGCTTTTTATTTTCTGGATAGTAAAAACCAAACTTACCATTATCTTGAATTTCTAAATAACCGCCATTTTCAGTGCGATTTTCCAAAAAGAACTTATCAGCATGAATATAGTATGTCATATTTTTGCTTCTTTCTATGTATTATTAATCTGATCTTCCATCTTCATTTTAGCTTATCCCATTGGTACTTACCAGTTTTAAGATATTTGATCAAAAAAATCTTCATTTTTTAGTTATAATGGGACTAGCAAAGTTTTTATAGGAAGAAAGAAATATGACACAAGATACGCAAATGAATAGACATCAATTAGGTCAACTGATCGGTGCAAATAAGCGCGATCATTATTATGAATTGCATTATGCGACCGGAGAAGTTGCGCGTCTTTATATTCTGAGTGACGGGATTTTTCGTTATTTCCTTGATCCGGACAATAATTTTGACGAATCGCATACTTCATTTGTTGATCTTTCTAAATTTGATAACCATCTTTTTGAAAAATCTAGCCCACGTGCTACAAGCGACTCTTTAATTATTCAAACTGGCAACTATCAGTTGATTTTCCAGCAAAAACCAGCGATTATGAGTGTTTTTGATGAAACTCTCCACCATACTCGCTTAGTACAAGCCAGTCCACTTGAAATTGGTAATACAGATTCTGTAGAAATTCTCCATCAAAATAAGAATGAGTTCTACTTTGGTGGTGGATTACAAAACGGTTATTTCAGTCATAAAGGTAAGGAAATCGAAATTAAGCGCGATCAGATTAAAGGAAAAGGCGGAGTTTTAACTCAAGTCCCTTTCTTCTGGTCTAATGCTGGATTTGGTGAATTAAGAAACACCACCACTCTTGGCCACTATGATTTTGGTAGTAAACAAAATGATGTGACAATTTTAAGCCATAATACTCGAGTTTTTGATAATTTCTACATTATTGGAAATTCTCCAAGCGATATTCTTAATAAGTACTACATTTTAACGGGTAGACCCTTAATGCCACCTAAGTATGCCTTTAAGTTAGGATATGCTGGTAACTTTTTGTCTACACTTTGGCAACCAAGCGAAGCCAAGCAACGTAACGCCGAAATGTACGAAGATGAAACTTATTATGTTCCTACTGACAATCCTGAAAATGCCAGTGGTAAAGCATCCCTTAATGGCGAAGATCAATATCAATTCTCAGCTCGCGCAATGCTTGATCGTTTTAAAAAAGAACGCTTCGACCTTGGGTGGTTTATTCCAAATTACGGCGTAGAAAAGGTAGATCCACAAGCTATTTCTAGTTTTAACAATTATGCAAATTCTCAAAAGGTTGATCCTGGTATTTGGACGACTGAAAGTGACAACATTCCTAATAATTCCTCATTTGTTGCTACAAATACTAGTGATGCCCAATTATTAAACAAGGATAAGCAGATTTTAAGGGAAAACTTGAAGAAAAAGCGTCCATTTATTCTCTCAAATACTGGCATTGCTGGGAGTCAAAGAAATTCTGCTTTGGCCTTTGGCGATATTGGGGGTAATTGGGAAAACATTGCGACTCAAGTAGCCGGCTTTTTAGGTTCAAATCTTTCTGGAGAACCCATCTTAGGAAGTGCGGTGGATGGTACCGCTGGTGGTGGAAATGCCCAAATTTCAATTCGTGATTTTGAATGGAAAGCTTTTACCCCACTTTTATTTAGTATCGATAATCAAGGAAAATTCAGCAAAACTCCATTTGCTTATAACGCCAAAATGACCCGCATCAATCGAGCTTATCTCAACTTAAGAGAACAGTTAAAGCATTATCTCTACACTTTAACTTACCAAGCACAATTAGGGGAACCAATTATGCGAGCTTTGTTTATTGAATTTCCACATGAACAAGTTAACTACACTTCTCAAGTAGGTCATGAATTCATGCTAGGGCCAAATTTGTTAATTGCTCCAATTACCAACGGTCGAGAAGATAGCAATGGTAATAGCCGCAAGGACAATCTTTATTTACCAAATCATAGAACCATGTGGGTAGATCTTTTTACGGGAAATAAATATCTTGGCGGTCGCGTCTTTAACAAATTATCCTACCCTATTTGGCATTTACCAGTATTTGTCCGTGGAGGTTCCATTTTCGAACTTGGCAATCGCAACTATTTACTTTATCCTCAAGGTAAGAGTGAGATCACATTTTATGATGACAATGGTTTTAATGATTTTAGCCACAATCATACTGAAACTCACCTTACTTCAAATCTTGAATCAAGTAAGTTAAAAGTCACCATCGATCCAGTTCAAGGCAGTTATACTGGTATGGAAACCAATAATACTACCAACTTGAACATTATGTGTGACACTTATCCTGATCGCGTAACAGTTAGAATTAATGATCAAGAAATCAACATGCAAGAATACGGCACAGTTGACACTTTTGGACATGCTAAAGAAGGTTATTTCTACAACACTAACTTTAGTTGGACACCTCAATTTGATCAGTATCAAGATCCTAAACACAAGCAAACTGCTTTACAAATTAAGCTTGCAAACCGTGATGTGACTGATTCAAAAATTGAAATTGAAATTCAAAACTTTAATTACGGTAATGAAACTTTGGTGCACGCAATCACGGATTCACTTTTACGTTCACCTAAGCAACCAATCATTGATCCTGAAAAGATTACCGCTCATTCTTTAACTGTTTCATGGCCTCAGCTAACTGATAAAGTTCAAATTGAAGTTAACGGCATTTTATATGATGGGATTGATGGAGACTCATTTACTTTCCATGAACTAGAACCACATACTCGCTATATCATGCGTCTTCGTTATGTTTCAGGAAATAAAGTCTCTGAATGGTCAGACCCATTTGGTGCAATTACTAAACGTTCTGCGCTTGATTATGCAATTAAAAACGTTCAAGTAAACAGTAACTTAGAAAGTGATGCCCATCATCCTTTGAACTACTTAACTGATCTTAAACTTGCTAGTGAATGGGAAACTACGGAAAGTGTTAGTGAGGATAATCCACTTACCTTAACCTTTACTTTTGCTCAACCAGAAAAATTAAGCCGGATGACTTATGTCCCACGCAATATTGATCACAAATCCGATCCCATTGAAGTTGGGGTTGAAATTTCTACCGATGGTGAAAACTTTACTCCTTATGGAGAACGTTTAACTTGGAAGGCAGATAGCAAGAATAAGGTTGTTGGGTTAAGAGATGTAACTGCTAAAGCAATTCGCTTAACAGTTTACAAATCTTCTGGGGACAAGGTAGCCGGGAAAGAAGTTCTCTTTTTCAGAAACAAAAATTCAATTAATGACTAACAAAAAACGATCCATTTGGATCGTTTTTTATCTCAATTCTTCTGTCAGCCACTCAATACTTAAATTAAACCATTTTGCCGCATGAGGGTTGTCTTGCCAACTTTGTCCTTCTTCCATCGTGGAATAACGGCCTAATGAAAAGCCATGTTTTCCTTTTTCAAAAATATGAGCTTCACATCTCACATCATGATCATTTAAAGATTTTATATATTCAATTGAATTTGAAATAAGAACAACTGGATCATCCCATGCTTGGAAAACAAAAGTTGCCGGTGTTTCACGTGTTACACCTAAAGCTGTATCACGCAATTTAGGATCATTCGGTAAATATTGCTCCGCACCCTGAGGCAAAGGAAAGCCAATATGTTCAATATTTACCAATGGATAACCAAGAATGGTTTTATTAGGTAAAACTTCTTCAGAATGATATCCATATTTTTCACTATATTCTTTACTATTAGCCATATAATTGGCACTTCCTGCCACATGTCCTCCAGCAGAAAAACCAATCGTTACAATTTTTTCAGGATCAATATTATAGTCTTGCGCATGATCACGATAATATTTAACTGTTGTCAAAACATCCAAAGCAGCATCAGGATAAATTGGGCCTTCTTGGATTAAGTTATAATCCATAATCACACTATTGAAGCCATAAGCATTATAGCTCAATGCAACTGGCTCACCTTCTCTTTGTGATAAATGATCAAAACTCCCTCCTGGGATCACAATCATCAAAGGTCTCTTTTTTTCTGCTAAATTTGGATTATTTTCCAAAGTATAAGTATGAATATTAAATTTGCGATTATTAAAGTTAGTTAGTGTTAGATTTTCGACTTTCATTTTTCACCTCATTATGGTCACTCATCCCCCTACTTAAGAAAAAGGTAGACAGTGGGACCGTCAAAATGACACCAATTAAGGAGTAAAGAATAATCAATGCCTCATTAACAAATAGTTTTTCATTTAAAACTTCTCCTAATGAATAGTGTAACCGAAAATACCACAAAAATAATGACAAAAAACTACCAAACATTCCAAATAAAATTGTATTCATGGATGTTCCTAACACATCATTACCAATTGCATTCCCACTGATCATTAAATTTTTACGGCTAATTTCAGGATTATGTTTCTTAATTTCAAGTAAGCCTGAGCTCATCGCAACTGCCGCTTCTGCAATTGCACCAAGTGCTGAAAAAATAGCCACTGCTACGGCAATCATCGGATAGCTTAACCCTGGCATCTGAGAAAGTCCAACTAAAACTTCCCCTGCTTCTGGTCCAAGACCGGCTGCTTGTGCCATCCATTGAAAAGCTAAAATGATCACACTTACAATCAAACATACTAAAAATGAGGAATAGAAAGAGTTTTTGGCTACGGTATAATCATGCGTTCCTAAATATATAATTGTCACCAATTTAAGCGGAATAAAGATCAAAATCAAAATCGGGATATTTATTCCCCAAGAAATAAGCATAGCTACTAGAATTAACAAAATAGTATTAATCAACACACTAAAGAAACTTCTAATACCAGTTTCTCCGCCGACAATTGCCATCAAGATCGCTAATACAATAATTAAAGTTGTTAATGTACTCATTCTAATTCGCCTCGTTTTTTATCTTTTAAGAACAACAAACTACATCCCGTTGCAAAAATAACCGTTAATACGATTCCAATCGCTGAAATTACGCTTTGAGTAGCCCCTAACGATAAAGTAAAACCAAATGCGGAGCCAATAGTATTATTGTCTCGCAAGTAAATGATTGTCATTGGCAATTCTTCTGCAATAAAAATTAAGACTAAAACATTAATCAACGGTCCCATGATTTCTTGACCCATTGTGCGGCCACTAGTGATTAACTGCTTTGGAGTAATATCCTTCTTGGTTTGAACTAATTCATAAAGACTAGAAACAATATCAGTTGCTTCATCCATTACAGCTCCCAAAATACCCAAAAGAGTTTGCGCTAAGAACAGCCCGCGTGGATCTTGCGTAGCATAATCACCAGTTTCATATTTCATTTCCGATTCACCAGTTAATTTCATAATTAAATAGCAAAGTGCAAATGAAATAAACACCCCTAGTAAAGTTGCTAACCAAGTTGCCATCATCTTTTTATTTATACCTTGAACAATCGCCAAACTTATAAATGAAAAAACAACATCAGCTAAGCCAAACAACAGAATGATTTGAGTCCCATTCATTTTTACATCAAGTAAAATGACGCCATAGAATATTACCCAGCTGATCGCCATTGAAATGAGTAGAACGATAGTATGCTTACCTGCCATAAAAATCATCAAGGTCACTGTAATGGTGACTAAGAGCGCCAAAACCCAATCTCTTTTGGGATTAACTAAAGCCAAGTCACCTTTTCTAAAATGAACAAAAATTCTCTGTTTGGCACGATACTTTTGGGTAACAAGCTGAGATGGATAATAAACATTTTTAACGGTATATGTTTTACCTTTATTTTCGCCGGATAAAATCTTCAAATGCAGAGTTTGTTCCCGAGTTTGATCGATATTGTTATAAACATCTTTATTAGTTTCGACTAAACGATCATGAATATGAGTATCCGTAATTAGCGCTACGTCATCTTTAGCATAAATATCGGTTGCAAAATAGGTACATGCAGTCAAAATTAAGCCGATCACTAAAATTCCTAGCGCAATTAAATAGCGCCATTTCTTCTTTTTCATCTTCTGGTTCTCCCTTACTAAATTCCTATCCCTATTAAAAACAAAAGACGACCTTTTTTACAGTCGTCTTCAAAATCTTAAGAATTTAGAAACCTTTGCCACCAATGCTTTTTTCTTTTCATTGGTATTTGCATATCTTCAAGGGTACGATGCACATTTGCTGTAGCACGCTTTTTAGCATTCTCCTTAGCTTTAGTGATAATTTCATCGTGAACTTGATCTTCATCTTCATCTTCACTTTCAATCTCGCGTTCTTCTTCACGAGTTTGTGGAATTTCCACATTTTTTTCTTCCGGTGCTGCCAAAGCTGGCTTTTCTGCCTGATCCGCTGGTGCTGCAAGCTCTTTTTGCTTTTCTAATAGCTCTTGATTTTGCTTTTCCACTCTAGTTAATTGCTTTTGTAAAGAATCAATTGCTTGATTTTGATTAGCAATTGTTTGTTGTAAAGTATTAAGCAATTTTACAACTTCTTGCGTATCCATCAGATCAGTAGCAATTGCCTGACTTTTTTCTTTTTCTGCGCGCTTCTTATCTTCAGTTTTTTTATCACTAACCGCATAAATTTGTCTGGCAGCTTCTTGGAGAGTTAAATTGCTCTTTTTTGAAAGTTGTTGGAAAGCGTCTAAATCACTAATATCTTGCTTACGATATAAACGTGCTTTTTGCTTAGTTCTCTCATAATAATCACTATTGCCCGTAACTTTTTCTACGATCAATGAATACTTTCTCAGCGTAGCAACACTAATTCCTAGTTCTTTTGCAGCAACAGAAGGTGTTGCAAGTTCCTCAAAATCATGTTTGTTACTTGTCATGTCATCATACCCCTAACACTTTTTTAGAATTTAATCATGCTTGTGAAGCAAATTCTTCTTATGGTCAAATCTTTCTTGACCTGCTTCTATTAAGCGAGTAATTAATTCTGTGTAAGGAATACCTGCTTCTTCAAAAAGCTTTGGATACATACTAATATTAGTAAAACCTGGCAAAGCATTAACCTCAGTCAATACCACCTTACCATCTGAGGTAAGCATAGAATCAATTCTAGCTAAGCCTGAACATTCAGTTGCTTGGTAAACCTTTAAAGCATTTGAACGAACAGTTTCTACAATATCATCAGGTAAGTCTGCAGGAATTTGAAGCTTAGAAGTTGAATCATCATCATATTTATTTTCATAAGTATAAAATGAGCCTTTTGCATTGGTAATTTGTCCAACGCCTGCTACAATTGGATTATCGTTTCCTAAAACTGCAGTTTCAACTTCAGTACCAGGAACAGTTTCTTCAACTAAAACTTTGTCATCATATTTGAAGGCTTCTTCAAGAGCAGCTTCATATTCAGCTGCATTAGTTACATGACTAACCCCAACTGAAGAACCTTGGTTTGAAGGCTTAACAAATAAGTCAGTACCCAATTTTTCGGCCACCTTATCATAGTTAAGCTTGTCATTTGACTTATCGTCAAATTCAAATCGTTTTACGGCAATCCAATTAGCCACTGGAACTCCAACACGTTGAGACAAAATCTTAGTGAATTCCTTGTCCATAGTTACAGCAGCTGCCAAGACATCATCACCAACAAATGGCTTGTTTAAAATTCTAAATAAACCTTGTAAACTTCCGTCTTCACCTAAGTTTCCGTGAACAATTGGGAAAAAGATGTCAATTTCTGGTAAATTAGCAAGTTCAACCAAGTTGGAAATGTTGTTTACTTTATATGGATTCTTTACTTGATAAGTTGGATCTTCTAAAACTTTAAAAGATTCTTCCTCGTTAGCAAAATATCCATCATTAGTAATCCAGATTGGATGTACATCAAATTTATCTTTGTCAATTGCTTTATAAATGTTGTGACCTGAAACGATAGATACTTCATATTCTGATGAGTTTCCACCGAAAATTAGTCCGACTTGTGTTTTTTTAGTCATTTTGTTTTCTACCTCTTAATAATAGTTACCATTTCTTAATTATACGCAATAATGACCAGAAATGATGAAAAAGTAGGAACATTTTTTACTAAAGCCCTTTCACGATGGGTTATAATTAATTTGAATAGAAAAAAGAAAGGATGAATGATTATGCTTCTACATAAGTTTTCATTGCTTGCAGCTTGCTTATTGATAGCTACGCCAGCACTTTCAGCTAGTACAACTGCCCAAGCCGCAACATTCAGCACAACTGAAATAAAACAAGTTCACCACTTTCAACAAGAATACGCCGATTTAAATAAAACTAACTATGATAGTTCTACTCTTTATTCAAAAACCCCGCATTTAAGCCGAAAGTTTAACGCTGGGCAAATTACAGATAAATATGCGGATAGTCAACTTCAATATATTAACTACTATCGGAGTTTATTTGGACTGCCTCCAGTTAGTGAAAATAAAACAGCACAAAAGAATGCTCAAAAAACGGCGGCTGTTATGGCAGCCATTAATGCAAATCCGTTTGTTAATCAACATGGATTGCCAACTGAAACTCGTCCAGCTTATGTAAGTAAGTCAATGTGGAAGGTCGCTCAAGATACTTCTGAGACTTCTAATTTAAACTTTAACGTAAGTAACCAATCTGCTGGGGACGTGATTACAGATTTACTTACTGATCACTACAATCTTTCCGGATCGGACACAGGACACCGGGCATGGATTTTATCTACACGACTTTCTTCAACTGGAGTTGGAGCTGCTTACGGTACAAACGGTTATCGTTACTCGGTTCAAAAAGTGCTTAACGTTGATGACCTTTTCCGCGAATCCAGCCAACCTGTTGTAGCTTACCCAAGCACTGGAGTATTTCCGATTGAATTAACCAAAGGTAAGAACATCGCTTGGTCCCTTTATTTGTCAGATAAAGGGATTAAGAATGATCCTAAAATCACTATCACTGATAAGGATTTAGATCAAACTTACACAGCTACTAACGTTAAGAATTACAGTAAATCAGGCTATGGCAATTTCAAGAGCGTCATAACTTATTCCCCAGGCAAAACTCCTATTGTGGCTGGTCATGAATATGAAGTCAAAATTGGGGATGCTTATACATACACTTTCAAACTCTTCAAGCAAGATACTAATACCAATGCAATGACTACTACAACGGCAGCAGTTGCCACACCAAAACCACGGACATATCAATATGTATCATCACAACAACATGATACTAATTTGAAGTCTCCACTTTTAGTCCAAGGCGAAAAGTATTGGGCTACAACCTTGTCTCCCAAAAGCAAGTCAAATACACAAACTCCAAACTACTTTGACACACTGAAAAAGGGCCAATGGCACCGTAACTTTTTTGCGAGGCAAGCTTTTCTCAGCAAACAATTTTTACAAAATTAATTGACTGAATATGCAAAAAACGAAGGATTTTATCAATCCTTCGTTTTTCTTTACAATACTTTTGATAAGAAATCTTTAGCACGCTCACTTGTAGGATGTTCAAATACTTCTTCTGGCGTCCCTTTTTCTTGTAGATAGCCATCAGCCATAAACCAAATTTCATCAGCTACTTCACGTGCAAAGCCCATTTCATGAGTAACAACTACCATCGTCATCCCCGAATTAGCCAAATCCTGCATTGTCTTAAGAACTTCGCCAACCATTTCTGGATCTAGTGCACTTGTTGGCTCATCAAAAAGCATCATTTCTGGTTCCATTGCTAAGGCTCTAGCAATTGCAACACGTTGCTGCTGACCACCCGAAAGACTAGTTGGATACTGCTGAGCACGATCTTTCAAGCCAACCTTATCTAAAAGCTCTAAACCTAACTTTTCAGCATCCGCATCGCTCATTCCCTTAACCTTCATTGGAGCCAATTTGATATTTTCAATCACGTTCATATTAGGAAATAAGTTAAAGTTTTGAAATACCATTCCCATTTTTTCACGCAATTCATCGAGTTCTTTTCCGTCATTCAACTTAGCCAAGTCAGTTCCATCAAAAATAATCTTTCCAGCAGTTGGAGTTTCTAACACATTCAAACACCGTAAGAAAGTACTCTTTCCAGAACCTGAAGGTCCAATAATACAAATCACTTGACCTTTATTAACTGTTGCCGAAATATCTTTTAAGACTTCGTTCTTACCAAAATTTTTCTTAAGATGTTCGATTTCAATCATTTTAGTCATTGTGTTTCATCCGTTTCTCGAAGTAATTCAAAATTCTAGATAATGTGAACGTCATAATGAAGTAAATAATCATCGCAATAAATAATGGCAATACTCCACGATAAGTAGAAGTTTGAATCAATTCAGTTTGATACATTAACTCAGTTACGCCAATTACAGAAACTAACGAACTATCTTTTAACAAAGTAATAAATTCGTTGCCTAGAGCTGGCCAAATATTCTTAAGTGCCTGTGGAATAATTACATAGCGATATGTTTTATTTTGGCTTAATCCCAAAGATCTAGCTGCTTCAGTTTGACCTTTGGCAATTGAACTAATTCCTGACCGAATATCTTCTGCAACATAGGCTCCTGAGTTAAGTCCAATCGCAATAATACCTGCAACAACAGCTGACAAATTTGAAATTAAGGCACCTACTCCAAAGTACACAAACAAAATTTGTACCATTTGTGGGGTCCCTCGAATAAATTCGATATAAGCAACTGCAATTCCATGAGCTACTTTATTCTTAGACAATCTCATCAAAGCTAATAAAGTACCTAAGATTACCCCAATTAAAACGGAAAAGATAGTAATAACAATAGTGTAACCCACACCTTTAACAAAGTAAGGTGCGTATTTCATCATCGTATTAGTTTTACGTGCGGTTTGCATATACTTAGCTGCTTGAGGAAGATATTCTTTTTCAATTAAATCTTCTTTTTGCACACGATCAATAGTTTTATTAACTGCTTTAACTAACCCAGTTTGACCTTTCGCAATTGCAACGGCATTTCCGGCTTGTTGTTCTCTCAAATCACTTCTTACAGCGATTAAATTTTTATTGTTTTGTGCATATGCCTTAGCAGTCAATTCTTCCATCACAACGCCGGACATTTTACCGGATTGAAGTGCCAAAACCAAGTTATTAATCTTACCTAAACCCTTAACTTTGGATTTCTTCATTTGCTTCTGGATAAGTTGGTATTGCATACTACCGGTTTGAGCACCAACAGTTTGACCCGCAAAGTCCTTGATCTTTCTGTATTTATTTTGATCACGCTTATTAATTAAGAAATATTCACCACTTGGTTTGTAGTAAATCTTAGAAAAATCTACACTTTGCTTTCTTTCTGGACTTGGAGTCATGGCTGAAATAACCATATCTACTTTTCCAGTTTCTAGTGCAACTAATAAAGAATCGAAGCTCATATTCTTAATTACGAGCTTAGCATGCAAATCTTTAGCAATATCCTTGGCAAGTTCAATATCTACCCCAACATACTTTGTCTTGCCATCAACACTAGTTGTAAATTCCAATGGTGGATAATCTGCTGATGTACCAACCACTAACTCCTTTGATTTTTCCACTTTTTTCAACACAGAATTATCTGCTACTTTATCAGCAGCATAACTTTTAGTATTCAATGTAAAAAAAGCAGAGATCATTATTACCATAGAAATAATGATCTTAAACGCTTTTTCCTTTCTCAAAATCCTCACCCACTACTATGATTAAAAAATAATTAAACGATTTATTAAGTATATAAGGATTCTATATTTTTTGCAAGCAAAAACTAGAGCACAATAGCTCTAGTTTATTAACTATTATTAGCTGTAGCTTGCCATGGAATAGCACATAAGACATAAATAACTACCCCAACGATTACATATTCTAAAAAGATACTACTACTAATTTCCATTAAGTATCCTAATCCAGCTAGTGGTAAAGTTTCAACATTAAAGAGGACAGGAATGATGGCTAAAATTCCAAAAATTAAAATCATCCAGAATCCAGCCCACATCCCCGCAGCCGTGGCAATATGAATCACCATTTTAGTGTTAGTTCTTGAATGCAGATCGCTCAGTAAAGAAAATAGAGTGACTATAGTAACTATAACAATTACAATATTTACCAAAAGTAAAATGATAGCGATATTTGCACCTAAAGTAACAATATTTAAATCAAAAGCTTGAATAACTGCATAAACAGCATTATCACGTTGCTTTTTAAGTTTACTTTGGACTCGCTGCGCCTCACTTGAAGAACCTTTATCAATATTCAAATTAATATCATGCAGGACTTGGTTGGCTAGTTTAGTATTATTCACTTTAAACCAGTGAAAGCCTAAAGAGTAATCAATTATATGATCTGCAATAGGTTGTGTTTGTTGGATAGTTAGTAGATTTGCGTTATCTTCATGTTCTGCTCCGATAAGATCAGCCAAAGTATCAAAATGACTGTTAATTTGGCGTACAACAATTGCTCGATTATTGCTCATTCTAATTTGTCGTTTCATAAAAATCGGATTGAGAAATGTTGTCGTAATCATAGTTAGAATAGCTATCAAAAAGACTACAAAAATTAAATTACGTTTGTAGCTCTTTAGTTGCTCATAACCTACTCTGCGCAAATCAGCTCGTGATCCATCCGCCATTAAAAATTTCCCCTTTAACTGATAATGTCTTTTCCTTCATCAAACATTGAATCGATAGCTTGATGAACTACTTGCATATCAGCTGATTCAATAATTTCATGACCTTCATCTAAAGCCTCTTTAATTTCATCTTCTGAGCAATGTAAAAAGCTATACATAAGTGCACTAGTTGCATAATTTGCAAGGTCTTCTGCAGATAAATGATGCTTCTTTCTATCATGGTACAAACGGCCAATTCCAGTAGTTACAAAAGCAATTCCGGCCTCAAGTTCATCATTATCAAGATCCAACCCTTCAAATAACTTATTAGTCTTGATCCATTCATTAAGCATTGCACCCCAACTATCCAAAGTTGAATTATTGGTAAATGCTTCGGAAATGATTCGATCTAAGCCCTCATCGTGCATCCCAAGCACTGCAATTGTATAAATAAAGGCTTTAGTTTGCGCATAAGGTGCCTTACCATCCTTTGGAGGATTGTAGTTATTTACTTGTTCACCTAAGGTATTAAATAAGTTATGTACTATATCATTGGTCAACTTTGCTTTATGTGGATAATATGATTGCAACAATGATTTAGAAATGCCTGATTTCTCAGCAATCATTTGCAATGAAACTTTATCCATCCCGTTTTCTCTAACAAGACGAAAAGTATTACCTAAGATAATTCTTCGTCTCTTCATATTCTTTCTTCTTGCCATAATCTATCCTCATTCCTCTGTCTATATTTATTTCATTATATCAATTTAGATACATATATGAATAGAAAAAAGCACAAAATCAAAAAATAATCCCAAAAATTAGGGATTATTTTTAATATCTATTCTATTAGAAATTATTTACTTTAAACGATTTTGTTCATCAAAAATTTGGTGAATTGAACGATCGTTGTAAACGTAATCAATACCGCGTGCAAGCAATTGATCAACTGAAATACGAACCATTCGATCTGGGTAACGGCTGTGCTTGATAGTGTCAGTTACTACGATTTGTTCAATTGGCAATTCGTTAAGCACTTCAGTAGCATCCTTTGATAAAAGAGCATGAGTAGCTGCAACGTATACCTTTTTAGCACCAGCTGCTAAAACTGACTTAGTTGATGCAGCAATTCTTGAACCAGTATCAATCAAATCGTCAACAATAATACACTTCTTGCCCTTCACGTCCCCAATCATGTCGTGAACTTCAGTGTCGTAACGAGCACCTCGTTGGTCAACAATAGCAATTGGTGCATCGAAGTATTGACCAAAGTTACGAGCAAGCTTTGCACCTGAGTGATCTGGTGAAACTACTACTACATCATCGTCTTCCTTAACAGCAATACCATTGTCTAAGAAGTATTGTGCAAGAAGTGGCATTGCGTGCAAGTGATCAACTGGAACGTTGTAGAATCCTTGAATTTGTGAAGCGTGCAAGTCAACTGCAATTAAACGATCCATGCCAGTCAATTGAAGCAAGTTAGCGATCAACTTAGCAGTAATTGGTTCACGAGAACGAGTCTTAGTATCTGAACGTGAATATGCTAAATATGGAATTACTACATTAACATTATGTGCTGAAGCACGGTGAAGTGCATCAAGCACGATTTCAAGTTCCATAAAGTTTTCGTTAACTGGATCTTGAATTGATTGAATTACGAATACATCGCACCCTCTGACAGATTCACCGATGTTAACTTGAATTTCCCCGTCACTAAAGTGGTGGACAGCAGTTTCAATTAAAGGTTGATCTAAAATTGACGCAATCTTTTCATTTAATGCAGGGTTACCGCCTAACCCAATTAACTTCATTGGGTGCAATAATTGATGGAGTTCTTCCTTCTTCATAGCTACCTCTTTTTAATAAAAATTACATTCAGATCTATTATAACTAAAAAGTGGCCTAATTGCTTGAAAAACCACAAATCTAAGAAAAAATCCAAAATTCTCGCTAGCGAGAATTTTGGAAATATTTTTAGTTCCGTTTTGATTTAATCATTAATCCCAAGCCAATAATCAAAGAAAACTCAGGGATTACGATCGCAATTAAGGAATTATTCTGGTCACGAAGCAAAACTAATACGCACAAAGCCGCAGTCAAAAATGCAATTGCGATATCTTGAAGATTAAGCTGCTTGTTTTGCTTAGTAATGCGACTAATAACTAAAAAGACAATTCCAAGAATTAATAAAATCATCCCTAACCACATCAACAAAGAAGATGTTTCAAAATTACTCATCACCGGAATTAATGATAGTAACAATACACTTGCAAAAATCACAAAAACTATTCCGGCGCTAAAGAAGCTAAATTTTTCCTCGCGCCTTTTGAAACCAAATATCATTGCCAAAATTGCAATGAATAAGTTGATTAATATCGTCATCATTACACCCTCTTTTATAATTTTCACCATTATACAAAAAAGCCGCCTCATTTCGAAGTGGCTTTTAGCAAATTACACTAATAAAATATCTGTGTCACGGATCCTACTTTTACAATTGGAGCTTTTACAGCCGGGCTTGCCTTTTTACTAGTTTGGAAATATCTCACCGTAAAGTTGCCTTTCTTGCCTTTCAATTGATCTTGAGTAAAGGAAATTCGGGTCTTAGTTGATTTAACTTTTTGAGAATAGAACTTTTTCCCTTGATAGTAGAATACTAGAGTGCCTTTATTTTTAGCTGTTGTTAAGTCATAATTAATTGCTTTGGAAGTTCGATGAGACTTTTCAACAGTGGGAGTTGGTGCTGCATAACGATTTGCAGTTAATTTAACAATTGGCGTAACGCGCTTGTTAGCTTTATTAACCGCATATAAGGAAATTGTCTTGTAGCCTGTAAACTTCACCTTGGTATCAAATTCATGCTTAGCGTTGATATTAGTTGTTGCAAGCTTTTTGGTGCCATACTTCACTACAACCTTGTTACCTTGAGTGGCCAATCCTGAAATGTGGAGAGATTTAGCTTTAGAGTTGTAGTGAGTTGAGACTTTTTGCAAGACAGCTTTAGTTTGAACTTTTTGTATTGTTTTAACTGAAGCGGCACTTGCGGTGGTAGAACTTAGGTTGCTTAGTCCCATCAATGACACAGACAATCCTGCGATTACCATTAATTTTGTTGTTTTCATGTTTAATCCCCTTTTCTTACCCCAATTTTACTCTTTCTGTTCAATTTTGAAGCATTTTCTTACGAAAAAAGCCACCTCTTTTCGAAGTGGCTTTTACTTATGTGATTTATTAATACCAACTTGGCTTCTCGCCTTCAGTACCAGGTTTACCAAGACCAATTGATTCTCTTACATCTTCTTTTGGATTCTTAATCAAATGATAAATATAAGCTGCAACAGACTTTCTTGAAACTTCAGTATCCTTGATTTCTTCACCCTTCTTGGACTTTTCATAATCAACTTCATTCTTGTCAGTCATCCAAGTTGGACGAATAATCGTGTAATCAAGATCAGAGTCTTCAATTCGCTTCGCAGCCTTGGCGTATTCAGTGATGTAATCGCCTAAAGTTTCCTTGTTCCATTCACCGAACTTGCCTGGAACTTCATCATAAATGCCTAAAGTTGAAATCCAGATCAGACGCTTTACATTTGCATTGTGCATTGCTTCAATAGTAGCTTCTGCTTCAAGATCGATATCATCCTTACCACCTAAATTAGCATAAACAATATCTTGACCCTTCATTGCCTTTTCAAGTTGAGCTGCATCTGTCGCACTACCTTCAAAGATAGTAGCTTCATTAGCCTTATCAGCTATTCTTTTTGCATCCCTCAAAAACAATGAAGTCTTAACATCCTTATCTGCAAACATAAATCTTTCTGCAATCTGTGCAACTTGTCCGTGAGCACCAAGTACAACAACTTTAACCATATTTTTCTCCTTTTTTGTAAACACCTTTACCTGTATTTTAGCGCAAGTTTTTTAAAAAGGTAGACCAATTACTAACTATCTGCAAAAATCTTTAATCAAATCTAGCAATTTCAAACTTTTAACAGCATAACTATTGTGGGTTTGGCGTGGCATTAAAATCAAACGACCATTTGGGATAATCTGACTATACCAACGAACATGTTCAACTTTAACCCAGTCTTTTTCACCCACTACACACAAAGTTGGAATCTCAATTTTCTTCATTGCATCTTCAGACATGAAACTTTCAGTAAGCTCCACTCGACTATCGCGATCAAGTCTAAGAAAACGATGAAATCCTTCCGTTAAATAGTGATATGGGCGAATTCCTGCCCCATTGACAAAGACTCCTGCAACAATCATCTTCTTGAAAATGTGCGCATGTTGACTGGCCAACATCATCGCAACCAAGCCACCCGCATCAAAACCAAAACAATAACATCCCTCTAGGTGAAGTTGCTTGATAAAGGTGTACACATCCTCAACTTCAGTTTGATAATGTTCTGCACTATCTCCTTGACTAAGTCCATGTCCTCTCATATCTAGTACATAAACTGTGTAGTATAAAGACAGCGGCGAAACAATTTTATCAAACATTCCACCATCTAAGTGATGCCCATGAAGCAGCAATAATGGCGCTCCCTTACCTAATTTATGATAATAAAGATCTACGCCGTTAACCTTTTCTTTCATTATTGTTCCCTTCACTAATCAAATTTTGATTTGTGTGATCTTGTTTGTGTTCTTTTCTTTGCTCAATTAAACTAGCAAAAATTGTCTTCCAAACATACCAATTGGCTTTTACATTATCTGGCACCATTTTTAGATTAAAGTGGTGAACCATGCTATCCTCACGCTGCCAGTAATGATAAAGAGGCACTGCATTATAATAAAAGCCATTAGTATTAGCAATGTAGTGAACGTTAAATATTTGATCTTCCATAAAAGCCAATCCTTCTACAAAAGTCATATGATACTTACGTACAACGGCAGTCTTATAGCCTTTATTCCATGTATAGCCCTTAACTGGTGAATTAAAGATGTTGGTCATCTTGCCATAAGTTCTCAATTTTGACAATACACCGTCATTTGGACTTCCCACTACCTTATTATGTCGATGTGGTGAATCGATAAAATAGCCACAACTTACCATTGCTACATTAGGATGATCATGAAAAGCGCGCACAAAATAAGCGGTATATCCTGGCTCTACCCAATCATCTCCATCATGGAAAGTAAAATATGGTGTGTCTACATTTGCCATACCAACATTGCGTGCGTCAGATAAACCACCATTTTTCTTATTTAGAATTCTAAAATAGCGAAATTTATCACGATATTGCTCTGCTACTTCTACTGTTT
The DNA here is from genome assembly GCA_910589675.1 of uncultured Lactobacillus sp. Classification (GTDB taxonomy): domain Bacteria; phylum Bacillota; class Bacilli; order Lactobacillales; family Lactobacillaceae; genus Lactobacillus. The sequence continues at coordinate 94,268 of CAJUTO010000004.1, forward strand.
TATCTTTAGAACCATCATTAACGATCAACAATTTAAAATTAGGATCTTCTTGCTTAGCCAGTTGATCTAATGCCTTAGCTATATATTTTTCCATGTTATATACCGGCATGATGATGGTTAATTCAGGTTGCCCGTTCATAGCTTTCCCCCTTATATTGCTACTATTATAACATGGAACCTATTATTACGGGTTTAGTAAGAAATGCATCCTTTTCTAAACTAAATCTTTACCTTTCTAAACTTGACGTGCTACTTATTCCTACATGTATAATTAAGTAAATAAGGAGAAAAATTATGAAAAAACCGATATTTTTTACTGTTTTAGCTACTTTCGTAGCAGGTATTTTTGCAATTAGCCAAAATACGGTCTATGCTGATGAAACTCCTGTAGTTACATTAGGAAGTTCTTTAACTGAATCACAAAAAAGTGGTACTTTAAAAACTCTCACTGCTCCTTTAAATGGAGCAAATTATCAAACTATTACAGTTACTGGAAGTGATGTAGTAAAATACCTCAATCCGTCAGGAGACAACTTTACTACCAATTCTGGTGTCTGGTCCAGCGCAATGATTCAAAAAACCAGCGCTGGTAGTGGAATAAATGTCAAGATTTTGGATTACGATGGCAAAAACAATATTACAACTATTACTGCCAACCAATACAAAAACGCAGCCTTAACTGCTGGAATTTCGGATGCCAATATCTATGTAACCAGTGCAATTCCAATCGATGGATCGGGTGCTTTAGCGGGAGTATATGCAGCCTTTGCCAAAAACGGGGATGCCTTAAACCAAAAACAGGTTAATGCTGCTCAAGACGAAATGAATACCCTTAGTGGCATCACAAGAGAAAATAAATCAAAAGATGGCTACTCAGATGCACAATTAAACAATGCAGTTGCTGGTGCAAAAAGTGACATGGCTAAAATTGGAAACAATATTTCTGATAGCCAAATCCGCGATATTGTTAATAACCAAATCAAAATTAATCACCTGGGAAATACTATTAACAATAACCAGAAAAATCAAATTGTAAATATTTTAATTGAAGTTCGCGATTCAGGTGCTTTAAAGAATAAAAATTTCAAAGCCCAAGCTGCCGAACTTTCTAAACAAATTGAAAAAAATGCTCAAAATATCTTTAATAAGTTCAACACTCCTGAAAACAGAAATTGGTTCCAACAAATTTGGGATAGTGTGGTAAACTTCTTTAGTCATTTATTTGGTACAGTAATTATTTCAAAATAACACTTTTAAAAAGATCTAGTGTGTACAAGCTACACTAGATCTTTTTTTGATTTCTTTTTTATTTTATAGATGTTTTTTATCAAAATTGGTCTAGTAAACTTTTCTTTTGCTTTCAATAACAAGTAATAAGCGTAAATATTTTTTGGTATAGATATTTTTGTGATAAAAATAACTATAGAATCAAAAATAACACTAGCCATTACTATTTTTTAAGACTTAGCAGTTGTTTACTTATTAACTAATATCAATAACATTTTTCCAAAGAAAGGAAATGCTTCTATATAAAGTTTGACAAGCAATGAAAGCGGTTTTATGATGAGCATACATTGTGAGTCTAAATCTATCAATCGAATTGGAAAGAAGGATTTTGAATGGATACTGATCAAAAATACATGGAAGTCGCACTAGAAGAAGCAGAAAAGGGACGCTATAACGCTTGGAAAGATCCTTTAGTTGGTGCAGTCGTAGTCAAAAATGATCAAATATTAAGCAAAAGTTACCATAAATGTTTTGACGGTCGTCATGCAATCATTAATGCTTTTGATAAATTGAATGATGACCAACTGAAAGGCTCTACCCTCTACACCAATTTAATGCCATGTGATGATTATTATCAAAAGCCATCCTGCACTAATCTTATCATCGACAAAGGCATCAAACGCGTCGTAATTGCTCAAAAAGATCCAAATTCTACTGGAAAAAAGAATCTTGATAAATTTAAACAAAATGGAATTGAAGTAACTTTGGGCGTTTTAAAAGATGAGGCAAAAGATTTGAATAAATTCTATAATTACTTCTACGAAAATGGTCGTCCATGGATTACTATTAAACAAATTAACAGTCTAGATCATAAAATTTGCGCCGCGGGCAAAAGAGATAAAATCAATAACCAAGTAGTTTCTGACCGTGTTCATAAAGAAAGAGCTGACTATCAAGCAGTAATGATTGGATCCTCAACTGCAATTATTGATAATCCAAGTCTTTTGATCAATGTTCCTTCTAATTATCCTCCGATTAGAATCGTAATTGATCGCCGGGGCCGTCTTCTCAACCACCCTGGATTAAACTTACTCAATGACAATAAGAGCGAAACTTGGATTTTTACTCAAAACATCAATTTGAAAAAACAACATTTTAATTCTAACGTTCGCGTTTTTGAATTAGATAGCGATGATATTAATGAAGTAATCGAAATTTTAGCTACTGAAGAAATTCAATCAGTGTATGTCGAAGGCGGTCCTACTCTTGAAAAAGTTCTTCTTGATCATGATCTAGTTAATGAGGTGATTAATTATTTAAGTCCAACTTATTTTGGAGATATTGGTCTTGAAGGAGCTGTCCCTTCTCACAATTTGAAACGTCAACTACCCCAGAATTAATTCTGGGGCTTAGTGGCTCGTTAGCTTGCGCTAACCAGAACACCAACTTGCTTAGATACGGACTTGACTTACCAGCAATAGTCTTTTGGCTATTGCCGATAGAGGCCGTCTAATTACCAAAGCCTTTTAAGTCCGCGAGTTGCTAACGGACTGCAGCCTTTCTAGGCTGCTTTTTTTATTTTAGGATTTTGCCACTTGCTTAATCCTTTTTCTAAGATGTTCACTGCCGCATTCCAATCACGAATATGGGGCATTCGACAAATTGGACAAGTCCACTCCCGATCTTTAAGCGTTAACTTCTTATAACCGTTTTGGCCCATAATACTGCCACAAGCATGACAGCGTTGAGTAGTATATTTAGGATCAATTGTTTTGAACTCTTTACCATATAGATCTGCCTTATAAGCCAGCATATTAAGGAAACTACGCCAGCCGACATCAGAAATTGATTGCGACAAGGCATGATTCTTTAACAGGTTCTTGCTTCTTAATTCCTCGGCAACTACTAAATCGTGGTTTTTGATTAATGCAGTTGAGAGTGCTTGCAAGAAGTCTTCACGCTGTCTGCGAATCTTATCGTGCAGTTTAGCGACTATTAGACGCTGTTTTTGATAATTCCTTGCCGTCCCCAAATTTTGTCCTTCTTGCTTAGCACGTCTTTGTCTGCGAGACAAGACACGTTGGGCATGGGCCAGCTTCTTTTTGGTTTTGCGGTAAAATCGTGGATTAGCGACCATTGCTCCGTTAGATGCTGTTAGGAAGTTATCTAAATTGAGGTCAATGCCAATTTGACTTTGCGTCTTAGGCAAGTCTTTAACAAAGGCAATATCGCTGCCTAACTGCATTGATAAGTAGAACTGGTCATCAGCGGTCTTTTTTATCGTGACTGTGCCAATTCTAGTTGGAATCTGCTTAAGCAAGCGCTCTTTAATTAGTTTTCTAAAACCAGCAATGCGGACAATTCCCAGCTTAGGCAATTTAATATGTTTAGCATCAATAAATCTAGCTGTCCCGTTATCAAGATAGGCTTCTGACTGCTTAGGATATTGACAGTTGGTCTGATATGACCAGTCGCTGCGTTTTTTGTGAAAAGTCGGAATTCCGTGTCCCATCTTGCGATAATTTTTCCAAGCCTTGTGATAGTTTTGAATCGCATTGGCAAGAGCGAGACTATCGATTTCTTTAACACGTAAAAAGCTATAAGCATCACGAATATTCTTAGGCTTAGCCAATAATTCATGATTGATGACTACTGTTTCTGCCAGTTGGACTTCATAGCTATTAAGAGCAGAAAAAGCAAATGGCATTGCATTACTTTGCTTAACAGCTAAATAGCGTTTAGCATGATAACTAGTCCGATTGCGTCCTACATAAGAGTTGTAGACAAAGCGCTGCGCATCATAGTTTAGTTTAATGATTTTCTTTTGCTTAGAACTAGGATAAAAGCGAAGCTTAACGCCAAAATGATAGGCTAAACTGCTCATTCTTTTCATGTATTTCACCTCCTTGTATTATTGTAATTTGATTATATCCTATGTATGTCTTATAATCAACATTAAATAGATACATAATAGACGAAAGGATATTAGACTATGAATAATAAGAGAGACAAAATAAAAGACGCAGGCTATGAAAAACACTACGTCTATAATGCACACTATCATTTAATTTGGTGTACTAAATACCGCAATCCAATCTTTACTAATCAAAACCTGGCACAAGAAATGCAAGAGCTGCTCAAACAAGTAGCCGCAGATAATCAAATCAAAATCGAAAAAATGGAAATAATGCCTGAGCATATTCATTTGCTTATTAGCTTTAGGCCATCAAAATCAGGCTCAAGCGTGGTCAAAGCACTCAAAGGAAGAAGTGCTTTTTTATTCTTACAGAATCATCCCGAAATCAAACAAAGCAAGATGTGGGGCGGTCATTTATGGTCACCAAGCTATTATTTTGGCAGTGTAGGAAATATGTCTAAAGAAGTAGTAGAAAAGTATATCAATGATCGGATTTACAATGCCGTCAGAGATGGCAAGCCCTATCCATCCCCTCACTAAAGTAAGGGGATTTCCGGGCTGTTTTCATTAAAAAAGCGGCCTCAACCGATAGCAAGTTTTGACTAAAAGAAGCGTCTGGAAATCCAGACGCTTCTTTTATTACATTTCTTCATCCATATATTGATTAAGCAAACCATCTACGAATTCATTTCCCGGGTGATTAGCATGACCCTTTACCCATTCAAAATGAGCATCAGGGAAATTAGCGAGGAGCTTATCAATTTTTTTCCATTCTTCTACATTAGCAAGTTCACCGCTAGATTTTTTCCAGCCACGTTTCTTCCAGCCTTCAAGCCAGCCTTCAGTAATTGGTTGTAAGACATACTTTGAATCAAGTCTGAACATCAGCTTCTTTTCATTGAAACCAAGTTCGATCAATTTTTCTAAAGCATTGATAAAACCAGTTTGTTCCATCTTATTATTAGTTGCACCGTATTCGCCACCACTATTTGAAATTCTCTTGCCATCCCATTCGATTAAATATGCCCAAGCAGCCTTATCAGTTGGAGCAACTGAACCACCTTTTACACCAGCTCCAGAATTCCGAGTACCACCATCTGTATAAATGTAGGCAAAATAATCATCTGACTTTGGATTAAGTTTGATGATTTTATTTGCGGCCTCATTTAATGCACTTTCGTCTTTTTCCATAACTCTGTCACGCTCCTCTTTACCAAAATTCATATATTCTGTAGCATCAGTGACCTTATCAAAAGACTTATACTCAGCTCCAGAAAAGCCATCAACTTGCTTTTTGGCTTCTTCCCAAGTTCGATAAATACCTGGCTTACGTCCACTTTTTACTGCGTAAAATTTCACTCTAATCACCTCATTGAAAAAATTATCTTCGTCCATGATAGAATAGACTTAATAGTTCTATTTTAAGGTGGGGCAGCATGTTCTTCAACTCTAAAAAATACACTCAAGAAGCTGAAAAAAATCGACGACATGACTTAAGCAATGAGCCAAGCATGTTTAATATGATTTCATTAGGATTATTAGCTTCATTTATACCTACGCGATTTCTTCTACATTTACATAAGCAACATATTGAAAATAAAGCTACCATTGAAGAAAAAAGAGGAAATTTTGAACAGACTCCGATTATTTACTTTCATGGTTTTCGCGGAGGAGATTATACTACCAAGGTCATGATTGAACAGGCCTGCAAAGACAAAGGAAATGATAAATTTTTAAAGGTAACTGTCGATTTATTAGGGAATTTCAAGCTTGAAGGAACTTGGACAGGCGATAAACAACCTATTGTACAAGTGGCATTTAGACAAAGAATTGTGGGGATTTATGGCATAGATTATTATATGAGCTTTTTACTGCCGTTTTTGGCAAAACGCTACAAATTCTCCACTTATACTGCAGTTGCGCACTCTTTAGCTTCTCCATGTATTGTCAGAACGGAAATAAAATATGCAAAAAAGAAAAAATTTCCCCATTTAAATAAATGTGTCTGTATTGCAGGTCCTTTTAACGGGGTTACCTACTTAGGAGATATACCTAACGTTAACATTCTTAACGAAAAAGGACGTCCTAATTTGATGAACCCGCATTATTTGTATTTACTTTTTAGAAAACGGCGTTTCAATCCTAATATTGCTTTTTTAAATATTTACGGTAATGTTTTAGACAATACCAATACGGATAAGTTTATTTCTGTCACATCCGCAAAAAGCATCCGCTACATTTTAGCTCCTAATGCTCACCTTTATCAGGAAGTTGAAATTCGAGGCAAAGATGCCGAACATAGCTGGATGCATGATAATCCCTTTGTAATTGATATTGTTAATAAATTTATTGGAATAAAGAAATGATGAGGTAATAAAAATGTTTATGCCAATGTTTTACGATCCATATTTTTGGGTAATATTGATTTCTATAGCAATTAGTAGTTGGGCTTCAATTAATGTCAACTCAACTTTTGGCCGCTATGCTGATGTTAACAACCATAACGACATCACTGGCGCAGAAGCTGCCGAAATGATTTTAGCAAATGCCGGAATTCAAGATGTAAAAGTCCAACCAATTTCAGGACAATTGACAGATAATTACAATCCTCAAACTAAAACTCTGAGTTTGTCAGAACCCGTTTATAATTCAACTTCAATTTCAGCCGTTGGCGTTGCAGCGCACGAAGTGGGACATGCCATTCAAGACCACACTCAATATGCACCGATGACTTTTCGCTCGGCTTTAGTGCCCGTAGTTAATTTAGGTTCAAATTTAGCAATGCCTTTAATTTTAATTGGTTTATTTTTCGGTCTCAATCAAATTTTTATCAAAACTGGAGTTCTTTGCTTTGCGGCAGTATTAGTCTTTCAACTAGTAACTTTACCCGTTGAATTTAATGCTTCCGCACGTGCTTTAAAGCAATTGAAGATAACTGGAATTCTAGATAATCAGGAACTTAGTTCTGGCAGAGAAGTTTTAACAGCTGCTGCTTTAACCTACGTAGCTGCGGTAGTTTCATCTTTACTTCAAATATTCCACTTAATTTTACTATTTGGCAATCATAATCAAGACAACTAAAACTAGGAGGATTTTAGGGTGCTTTGGCTTCACGACATAGCAAGAATCATCATCATTACTAATACCATTTTAGCCTTTTACATCGTCTTTCATAGAAGAAGATCAGTTTCTACAACTTGGGCTTGGCTGATTATTTTATTAGTTTTGCCAATTATCGGTCTGATTCTGTATGCCTTTTTTGGACGGGGTATTTCCCAGGAAAATATTTTTGCAATCAATAAACAGCATCACTTGGGACTTCGCAATGTTCAAAAAGCCATCGCCAAAGCACCAAAAAAAATCAGTCCCTCCGACACTTCTAATAAAGGAAAAATTGCCATTAATTTTTTCAATAAAGATGGCTATTCTCCAGTCACTAAAAATAATCACGTTACTTTGTACAGTGATGGAAAAGAAATGTTTAGGGACATGATCAAAGATATCAAAAATGCCAAAGAAACTGTTAATGTGGAGTTTTATACTTTCTATAATGACGATATTGGTAATCAGATTCTTGATCTTTTAATAAAAAAAGCCCGAGAAGGTATCCAAGTCCGCGTAATCTATGATGCCTGGGGTTCTCAAGGAGCTACTAAAACTTGGTTTGATCAATTGCGCGATGCAGGAGGGCAGGTTTTACCCTTTATTACTTCACGTAATATGATTACCAGATATCGAATCAACTATCATCTACACCGAAAAATTGTCATTATTGACGGACGTATTTCGTGGACTGGCGGTTTTAATATTGGCGATCAATATTTAGGTAGAAAAAAGAAATTCGGTTATTGGCGCGATAGTCACGTAAGAATCGTAGGTTCAGCCTCACTTCTACTTCAAGAACGTTTTGTAATGGACTGGAATGCTTCAATTCAAAATGATGAACAAATCATTACTTTTAACGAAATGTTTTTCCCTGATCTTGATGAGCATGACATTACACCAGGAGATGTCGCCACTCAAATTATTTCTGATGGGCCTGACCGCTACGAACCTTATATGCGAAATGGGATGATGAGATTGATGCTACTGGCTAGAAAAAGACTCTGGATTCAAACTCCTTATCTAATCCCAGATGATGCCATGTTTGCAACTTGGCAAACGATTGCCTCATCGGGTGTTGATGTAAGAATTATGATTCCCTCAATGCCAGACCATCCTTTTATTTATCGCGCTAGTCAATGGTATGCTAACGAATTAACTCGCTATGGTGTCAAAATTTATATTTATAATAATGGTTTTTTACACGCCAAAACAACAATTATCGATGACAAATATTCTACTGTCGGATCAATGAATCAAGATTATCGTTCATATGACTTAAACTTTGAAGATATCGCCGTCTTTTACGATAAAAAATTTACCCAGGAAATGGCGGAAACTTTTAAAAAAGACATGGAAAACTCTACCTTATTAACTAAAGAAATGATTGCTAATCAAGGTCGATATTTACGAACTTTACAAAGCTTTTCTCGAATGCTCTCTCCAATCTTATGACAAAGCAGACTTAATAGTCTGCTTTTTAAATAATATTTTGTACTTCTATTCTGGCATCAGAACTTAGACGCTGACGCAAAACCCCAATTACCATATTCACTTCTCCGTTAAAGCGTAAGTAATATTGTCGTTCTTTAACAGTTTGCAAAATACAAATTACCGTAGGCTTTTTAGGATTAGGCACATTAATCAAACGCACAAAGCTAATATCTGAGTAACGAACTGTTCGTTTAAAATAACCGGAAACGACTGCCCGTTTATCTGCAAAACCAGTAAAGCCATCAATGATACTAATGAACAAAAATAGAGCCAAAAAGACGTTGATCCCAGGATCACCTTTTTCAATATAATTCCAAGTAAAGGCTAACCAAATAAAAATAATTGCCCAAATAATTGATGATAAACGATAACGTCCTCTTACTTGTATGCTAGCTTGCCAATACCAACTATAGCAAGCATAAACCAATAATAATAAATCGATAGTATAATAAAAAGTAGATAAGCTAGTCATAATAACCTCCTTAAATAAAACACTATGTTAATTATAACAAAGGCAATAATTTATAATTGAGTTAGAAGTATTAGAAAGTGTACATAAAAATGGATAATGCAGAAAAAATTGTCGAACTTAAAAATGATATTGACAATGCCAATCACATTGCCTTTTTGACTGGAGCTGGGGTATCTACTCATTCTGGTATCCCTGATTATCGTTCAAAAAATGGGATTTACAATGGTGTAAAAGAAAGTCCGGAAACCATTTTGAGTGAAAATACTCTCTTTAATCGTCCTGCGCTTTTCTACAACTTTGTAATGAATAATATGTACTTTCCAAATGCCAAGCCTAATCTAATTCATGAAAAGATCGCTCAAATTTGTAATCAAAAGGGTGATTTAATCACTCAAAACATTGATCAATTAGATGAAAAGGCTGGCAACAAACATATAGTAGAATTCCACGGAAATTTATATAACATATATTGTACAAAATGCCATCAAACTTTGTCTTATAATGAGTATGCAGACAGTTATATTCATAAAAACTGTGGAGGAATAATTCGGCCAGGAATCGTTCTTTATGGTGAAGGAATTAATCCTGAAACTCTATCAAATTCTATCAATATTATGCAAAAATCAGATCTCGTTATTATTTGTGGAACAAGTTTTGTCGTTTACCCATTTACCCAACTATTGGCTTATAAAAAGCCAACCGCTAAAGTTTGGGCTATTAATAAAACTGCTATTAACGCCCCTGAAATTAATGAAATCATTGCTGATGCTCTCGATATTTTTAAGAAATTGTAATTGAATTACTTGCGAGATATTGATATTCTTTACATAAGTTTTTATGATGGCCTTTTTATACTCAGGTGGTGAAATAACATGACAGAAGTTTTTTACTATGATACTACTACTATTAATGATCAAGAATATTTTTTAGCTGCTACCAGTTTAGGAATAGCTTATTTAGGATTAAAAAGTCAAGATAATTCTACCCCTATATTTGGCTTTTATCCGAATAAAATGCTCATTCATGATCCAAAAAGACTAGAACCTTATGTTAAAGAATTAAAAGAATATTTTGCCGGAAAAAGACGAAAATTTAATGTGCCAATTGATATTTCTGAATTTGGTACTGCTTTTCAAAGAAGCGTTTTAGAAGTTGTCAAGAAAGTACCCTATGGTACTACCGTAAGCTATGGTGATATTGCGACTTCTTTAGAAAATGCGCGGTCAGTTCGTGCAGTGGCGCATGCGGTGGCTCTTAATCCTGTCTTGATTTTTATTCCTTGTCATAGAATAATTATGTCAAACGGTAAACCAGGTGGATATCGTTTAGGACCAAAGGAAAAGATTCGTTTAATCAATTTAGAAAAGAGCTATTTACGTGAATATTCTTAAAATGTACGCACCTTTTTTTGATGGAAATAATTGGCTGCATGTCTTAACTAGTAGCAACGACTGGGTAATAATTCTTACCCTTATTTTAATGGAATGCTTATTGTCAGTCGACAATGCAGTGGTATTGGCTGCACAAACTCAAGTACTTCCTAATAAATCTGAACAACGTAAGTCTTTAGTTTATGGACTATGGGGAGCTTATCTGTTTCGCTTCATCGTCATTGGAATTGGAACCTATTTAATCAATTTTTGGGAAATCAAATTACTTGGAAGCATTTATTTATTCTATTTATGTATTAAATTTTTCTACGATCAGCGCCATCCTCAACAAGCAGCCGAACATGAAAAAGAAAAGGAAGCTGAAAGAGCTGCTCATCACAAAAATAAAAAGCAAAAAAAGCACGTTCTTTCTTTATTCTGGCGCACAGTCGTCTCCATCGAAGCTATGGATATTGTCTTTTCAATTGACTCAGTTTTAGCAGCATTAGCCGTTTCAGATAATCCAGTTGTTGTTTTAATTGGAGGTATGATTGGAATTTTGTGCATGAGAGGTGTGGCTGAAATTATCATCAAACTCATGGATATTATTCCAGAATTGCAACCCATGGCGTATGTTTTAATTGGAATTATCGCTTTGAAACTGCTCTTGGAACTTCCACCATTCAACATTGAAATTCCTAACGCTGCTTTTGCAGCAATCGTCTTCTCGGTTTTAGGCTTAACGATTGCATTCCACTTTGTTCGCGTTAAAAAGCACGGTCAAAAACATCTATGAACTACACCGGCACTAAAGTACCGGGTTTCTGGGAACACTAAGTAGTGTTTAGGATCTTACAGAAGATATTGCTATCGTCATACCTAACTCACGGAACTTAGCTATTTACCACGGCCAGTTCCTGACCATTTAGCGTTGCTTTATGCAAGATATTAACTGCCGCATTAATATCTCGATCATAATGAACCTGACATTTAGGACAAGTCCATTCTCGAATTTCCAGCGGCTTGGCTCCGCTGTTAAATCCGCATTTAGAACAGATTCTGGAGGTGTTCTTGGGATTAACGGCAATTAATTCCTTGCCGTATCGTTCACACTTATACTCCAGCATTTGTCTAAACAGGCTCCAAGAAGCATTGGCAATTGCTTTGGCTAGGCAGTGATTGCCTAACCAAGTGCGTTGTCAGCTTATGGAGATAATCTTTGCGTTTGTTGGCGACTT
>CAJUTO010000005.1 GCA_910589675.1 uncultured Lactobacillus sp.
CTAATCTATCAAGCAGCTTAACTAAAAGTGTTCAATTTATTATTGCAATTTGCGTTTAAATTATTTTTATATAAGTCCTTTAATTCTACCAAATGGCATTCTTCATCATTTTTTAGTCTCTTTAAAATCGCTTGTTGCAAACATATTATTCTATAAATCCCTATCGACAAAGAAAGTAAAGCGATAAGAAGTACTACTACAAACTTCCATGAGAAATACTGTTTGGTAATTAAGAGATATAATCCATATCCTAGATCGCTTATAACAATATACAGATTAATATCATCTAATGCATTTATGCTATTTACTTTAAATAAAAGTAGAATTTTATTATTTATTACGAACCAAAATGATATCAATATCCCAATGACTACGGTACTTCCCCATAACTCTGCCATTACTCTTCCTGTTGGATTCAAGTAATCAATTATTATCAGCAAACATATGGAAATTAAAGATATGTACATAATATTTGTTTGTTGTAATTCAGTAAATAACTCTCTAAAAATACTTTTTTCTTTTCCCATGTTTCTCCTTAAATATCATCTAAACCATATCTAAAATTTCGCTAATATATTAAATATTTTTTCTAAGGACATAATTGAAGCGCTATCTAATATTATAGATAAAAATCTAATTATTTTATTAAACAAGTATATAATAGCAAGACTCGTAAGAATAAGCATTACCTAATATTTTCCTATACTCTTCTAAATATTAAGGCGAATAATTATTCCACCTCTACCGGTTGCTTTACTGCTGTTAGCACCCGTAAACTCAACAATTCAGTTAGCAAATTTTTATAGCTATTCTAATTTTTCTCTTAATTAGAATCAGACTTGAAAAAACTAATTGCAAAAGAAAAGGAATTAAACAACTAAATTTAGTGCTTAATTCCTCATTAACATATTCATCTATTAGATTTGATAGTAATGTCCATCCCGATCAAAGTAATACTTTTTCCACTTACCGTTTCCTACATAAGTGTCATAGTAATCATCTGTTACCATATTTCCCTTCTTATCGAAATAATACCATTGTCCACTTGGTGTCTTTACCCATTCTTCCGTTGCTCTCGTACCATCGCTTTTCGCATAACTCCAAGTCTTATTATCAGCATCGTAAGCCCAATGATTGGTTAAATAATGACCATTTTTATCAAAATAATATATTTTCCAATAATCATTTGCACAACGAGTTCTAAACCAACCGTTTGCTGCCATAGCCTCTGAAGCAGTAAAGTAATACCATTGACCGTCATTGTTTTTTAACCATTCTTGTACTGCAGGTATACCATCATTTTTCGTATAAATCCACATCTTATCAGCAGAATCATAAGCCCATGCATTAGTCATATAACTACCATCTTTATCGAAGTAATATGGTTTCCAGACGTCATTTTTAATATGAGTATCTAAGAGAACATTTGTTGGCATCATCCCAATATTATCAAAATAATACCACCGTCCGTTTGGTGTCTTTACCCATTCTCTTATTGCTTGAGTTCCGTCAGTTTTTGTATAGCTCCAAGTTTTGCCATATGAATCATATACCCAATGATCTGTTAAATAATGACCATTCTGATCAAAGTAATATTTCTTCCAGTTACCATCTTTTAACTGAGTATTATACCAACCATTTGTTACCATAACTCCTGCATTATTAAAATAATACCATTTGTTATCGGATGCTCTTACCCACTCTTCTAATGCTGGGGTGCCATCCTGATTAGTATAACCCCAGAGATGATTATTTGAATCATATACCCAATGATTGGTTATAGGGGCACCATTTTTATCAAATTCAGTGGCTAAATGAAGATTTACTGGATGACCATCTTTATCAAAGTAATATTCACCTTCTGAAGGTGTATCATACCAGCTATTTGTTACCATAACCCCATTATCGTTAATATAATATCTGGCTCCATTGGCTCCTTTTACCCATTCTTCTAATGCTTGAGTTCCATCCTTTTTTGCATAGCTCCAAGTTTTCTCATATTTATCATAAGCCCAATGGTTTATTAAATAGTGACCATTTTTATCAAAGTAGTATTCTTTTGAATTATTATTTTTCAAAGAAGTTAGGACCCAGCCATTGGCTGCCATAATTCCACTAACGCCAAAATAATACCATTGGCCATCTGACAGTTTTAACCATTCTTCATTTGCTTGTGTACCATCATTTTTTACGTAACTCAGATATTAACAGCTGAATCATAAACCCAATGATTCGTTAAATAATGACCATTTTTATCAAAATAATATATCTTTCCATCGGTATCAAACCAACTATTTGTTACCATATTCCCATTAAAATCAAAATAATACCATTGATTATCTTTAGCCTTCAGCCATTGGTCATTGGCTTGTACTCCATCATTTCTTGCATAACTCCAAGTTTTACCATAGGGATCATATGCCCAATAATCTGTTAAATAATGTCCATCCTTATTAAAGTAATACTTTTTTCCATTATCTTCTTGTATTGAAGTAGTAGCAAACCAGCCGTTTGATGCCATATTTCCATTTTTATCAAAATAATACCATTGATTATCTTTGGTCTTTACCCATTCTTGATTGGCATTTGTACCATCACTTTTTATATAACTCCAGGTTTTAATATTAGAATTATATCTCCATTTATTTGTATTATCATTCTTAACTGAATACAAAGACGGAGATGCTGGAACCCATTGAGAGGTCACCTTAGCATTTAATTGTACTGCGTTAGTTGACGTTTGTTTTTCATTTTCTATATTATTCTTTGTTTCTTGGGCTCCTACTAATTTTTTATCTAAATCATTTTGATTATTAGAAGAAGATACTAAAGAGGCATTAAACTTAGAATTAGTTACTGAGTTTTGCGCTATTGCATTATTTCTAGACGCGTCGTTTTGGTTAATTACTTTAGTATTAGTTTGCTCATTATGATTAAGACTAGTTTTGACGTTATCTGCTTTAACTTGTGAAACATTAAATTCTAAAAAGAGTGCCCCTAAAATTAAGGATGAAATACCAATATTTAATTTCTTTCGATTATGCATTATTCAATCACTTTCTATACTTATATTTTTTATAAAAAATACATTTTAATTTTTGCACAAAATTCAATCGCTTACAAGTAGACCTTAGACATAATATTTCATCAAGCTTCCAACACCTTTAATCAATTTTTCTTCCGCCCAAGTAAACTCTTATAAAAACTAATTACAATTAAAATCATAACTATACTAGTTGGTAGTGCAGCAATAATAGCCACTGATTGAATATTATAAACAGACTCCCCAGTCAGAATCAGTACTAAAGGAAAAATACTAAAAGCAATTGCCCAAAATGCTCTCATTTTTTTACTTGGAGTTTCTTCTACAAGTAAATTCTTGTATGAGTATTTGGAAATGACCATAGTTATGGAATCAAAAACCGTACAGTACAATCCTATCATTGCCCCACTAAGAATAATTAATCCCCATTCATAATGAGGTAAAGTTTTTAAAAGAGTAGTTATGATTACCGGATAAGAAACGTCTTTGCTTAATAAGGCTGTAACATTGATAATTCCTCGAATTTGTTCTCTAATCCCAAAATTACTCAAAATAATAAAGGATAAGAAAGTGCCACTCAATCCCCAAAAATATGCACCTAAAATAATTTCACGAATTTTTTTCCCTTTACTGATACTTCCAATAAAAAATGGGGTAGCAACACACCAAACAATCCAATAAGACCAATAATACACAGTCCAATTTTGAGTAAAACTATTAATTTTATTTGGCAGTGCTAAAGAAATAAAATTAGTAGTTAAATTTCTTATTGCAGCTCCTCCTGCCACAAAGTCAGAACCTACTCCACCTCCTACAAGTAAGACATATAATAATAAAAGTCCAAACATAGAGAAAGCTATTACCGAAAAACGGCTCATTGCTTTTAAGCCAAGTAAAGAAACTGATAAATAAATTATGACTATCAACGCCATTAAAATTAAAGACCAAGTTTGTACAGTTCCTACATGAAACAAAGTTTTCGCAACTTGAGCTAATAAAGGAAGGGACATTGAAAAAGTAGTAGCTGTTGCTGCCACTAGAGAAAAAATCGCAATTAAATCTATTACTTTACCCGTAATACCATCAATTAAATTTCCAAAAATTGGCCGACATGCTTCCGAGAATTTTTGTTTTTTGTTTTTAGACACATAGAGCATGTATGCAAATGCAACTGCCAACATAATATAAAATGACCATGCAATTGGTCCCCAGTGAAACAAAGAATATGTTATGGACCATTCAAAAGGATTTTGTCTATTTTTAATAGTTGGCTCTCCCATATACATCATCCACTCACACAACGAATAGAAGATCACATCTGCAGACATAGTGGAGGTAAAGATCATCATCCCCCATTTAAAAGCAGGGTAAATTGGCCTATCATCTTTTTTACCAATTTTTATATTTCCCAGAGGTGAGAACGCTAAGATTAAGGTACTTAGTAAAAATAAAGCTCCTACCCAAAGATAGTAGCTTGAAAAATATCTATTTATTCTAGCCCGCACATTTACTAGACAATTTTTAGACTCATTTGGAAAAATAAGAAATATACAGCTTAGAACTAAAACTGACAATAAAGGAATAGAGATTAGTGAATAATCTATTTTTGTAAACTTTTTTTTCATTTTATTTTACATACTTTTCATAAGAAGAATCGATATTTGCCAATTCTTTAATACTATCAATTTCTACTATGTCAGATTCACTAATCTTATGTACTGAAAGATTGAATTTATCGGCATATAAAAACATTGGAATATCATCCCAATAAATATCATAATTTTTATTTTCAAATTCTTTTTCTACGAATTTTCCTAATAAAGAGCTATCAGCTGCGTTCCATTTGGAAACACTATACAAACGCCAACCATTATCGCCACCATCTCTGTCACAAGATATAACCTTTCCTTCCTCATTCGTATGCATTATCCATTCATCCGACCATTTATTAATTGAACTACCTGCATAACCTGATTTCTCAAAATTACTACTCAAAATGTCAGGATTATAAATCAACTGATCTCCATCTAAAATAATAGTATTCTTTAATTCTTTTCGAGCAACATATAAAGAAGAGATATTATTATATTGATTAAAATATGGATTGTGAATTAACTTAAGATTTTTATATTTCTTAGATAGGAATTCAAACTTATCTGCTAAATAGCCTGTGACTACTGTAATATCAGTTATATTTTCCTGATGTAAAGCTTGAATAATACTTTCAATCATTCTTATTCCATTAACTTTTACTAGAGGTTTAGGTGTTTCATTAGTTAATGGTCTCATTCTTGTTCCCATACCCGCTGCCATAATTATTGCATTATTTATTTCTGTCATTCTTTTTCTCCAAATAATTCAAAACTAATTTACTATACTCTTTTGCATATCGATATTGTGCAAGAGAATATTCTCCAAAGTCTAATCCAAGAGATTGCTTATATTCACACCAATTACTCCACAGTAATCCCCCAACTGCAACGTAAGCATAAATCTTATATCGGATATTTTCCGAAACTTTATTTTCATAATATATATTTATTAATTGATCAATTTTCTCCTTAGTATAACCGGCATAAATAGCATACATAGCAATATCTAAATCCGGATCTTGCATGCCTGCATATTCCCAATCAATAAGAAACACATTATTATTTTGATCAATTAAAAAATTATCATAATTTGCATCAATATGGCATAAAGACCACTTTGTAACATTATCCTCAATAAATGGTTTTAATTTTAAGACCCAATCTTTTATTTCTTCATAATCACGATAAGCCGATGCTATTTTTCTAAGACTTTCATAAAAATCAATTTGTTTCCAAAGATCAAAAGTATGATCAACTTGATAATTTTGATTATGAAATTTACGCAATACACTCATACTTTTTTTCACATCTTGAATATTATTTGCGTCACTATTTCTAGTATTCTCTAAAAATTCAGATATTTTATAACCACTATCAGGATTTAGATAGAGAATTGTTTCTGTATACGGCTCTTTCTTTACTCTCTGATAGACATCGTATTCTTCTTTGCGATCAATTAATTTATCGGTTCCTTCACCAGGAATACGCATAATATATCTTTTATTATTAACAGTAAAAATAAATGATCGATTAGTCATTCCTTTTTTTAGAGTATGAATATTATGGATATCTTTTTTATTTACTTTTAAAATGTCCTCAATGATCTCAATTGCATCATTTTTTAAATGAGTAGAACCTGAATCTAAGTCTAGTAATTGCTCGTATGAATTAATTTCAGCATGACTATTATCAGAAATAAGCTTACCTTTTAATAAAAAATTTTTCTTATTTTCTAATACATCTTCCCAAAAAGAGGTATATTGCTTTTCTTCAATACTTTTTTCTAAAAGTTTTGAAATGTTTTTTCCTTGCATCTCATTGAGATATGCAAGTCCAATCATTTTATTTCCCTTTGATGAGTTAAAACGTACCTTTTCATTATTCTTTACTTGCCAGTTTGATCCGGGAACTTGTTCTTCACCAAATAAATACCAAGATTCATCTTCAATAGTAGAAAATGGATTTTTCTCAAACCAAACATCACACGGCAAAATATAGGTATCTGAAATATCATCTTTTACTAAGAAGAGAGAATATATATTATTCCAATCTTTATAATGAGAATTAACAACTAATTTAACATTATATTTATCAATTAAAAATTCATAATGCTCTTTCATAAAGCCGACTACAACTTTTATATCTTGCACTCCCACTTCATGCAATTGTTTAATCAAACGTTCAATTAATGTTTCTCCCTTAACTTCAAGTAACCCTTTCGGTTCTTCAGTATTGATCGGGACCATTCTCATTCCATATCCGGCTGCCAGAATTACAGCATTTTGGGGATGATGTTTTTTAAAATAATTTCTTGTCTTTAATGTAATATTATTATTCTCATCTATAAACTTTTCCTGTTTTAATTTACTAATTATCTGGTTTACTTTTCCCAGTGAAACTGATAATTGTTCTGCCAATTCCCGCTGGCTGACACCTGATTTTATCTTTTTTAATACTTCTATTTCTTTGATGTTCATTTTATTTGCTTTCTATTTTTTATTGAACATTGATAGTATATCATATAAACCATCATTAATATAATGTAAATTTGATTAAAATTAATTGTCAAATTGACTTATATTTTCTAATATAAGCCTACTCCATGCAATTTTTAGTGAATAAAAACTCTACCATATTGTAGTATTCGAATTTTTTAAATAAAAGAACAAAATACTCTCTTTGTTTAATCATTTTACTTATCTTAATTTTGACAAATTTAAATAACTTACAGTTCATTTGCTTAGAAAGTAAATCTAGCTATGTATTATATAGTTTTAGAAGTTACTTAAATCAAATAATATTTCAAGTTTTTCTTATGACATTATCCTAAACATATCAAAAAGTTTAATACTTTAAAGATTATGCCGCCCAAGAAATTATTATTCTAAACTGTAATAAGGAGTTTAGATATATTGGAGAATCTGCGACAATAAAAATGAAAAACATACTACATAAAGGAATCGAATACTATTAATTTCTGAATATAACTATACCTGGAAATACTTTCTCTAATTAATAAATTAGCCTAAAAGAAAAAGAATCAAACAATTTTTAAAAATTGTTTGATTCTTTTTTAAAGCTATTTATCAACAGGCTTGTAAAAATAATCTAATATTCTTACATTACTTTATAAATATCTATGGATTATGCTATGTGCCCCATACTATCTAAATAGTAAGATCTTTCCTCATCATCAGTAATCCAGGTGTTTGTATATGGTACTCCATGTGAATTCACGTAGAACCAGTGCCAACCTGTACTGTCTGGTAATAGTTGCCATGAATCGCTATAGTGCTTTTTCGCTACTTTTCCATCTGAGTGGATGAAAACCCAATCTCCATTATCGTTTCTTCTCCAGCCGCTCTTATAAGTAATATGACCCATATTATCCATATAATATGTATCATCATTGTTATCAGTAATCCAGGTGTTCATATATGGTACTCCATGTGAATTTAGATAGAACCAGTGCCAACCTGTACTATCTGGTAATCGATCCCATGAATCAGTGTAGTGCTTTTTCGCTACTTTTCCATCTGAATGGATGAAAACCCAATCTCCATTATCGTTTCTTCTCCATCCTCGAGTATAGGTAATATGACCCATATTATCCATATAATATGTATCATCATTGTTATCAGTAATCCAGGTGTTCATATATGGTACTCCATGTGAATTTAGATAGAACCAGTGCCAACCTGTACTATCTGGTAATCGATCCCATGAATCAGTGTAGTGCTTTTTCGCTACTTTTCCATCTGAATGGATGAAAACCCAATCTCCATTATCGTTTCTTCTCCATCCTCGAGTATAAGTAATATGACCCATATTATTCATATAATATGTATCATCATTGTTATCAGTAATCCAGGTGTTCGTATATGGTACTCCATCCGAATTCAGGTAGAACCAATGTGTGCCTGTTCTATCTGGTAACCGTTGCCATGAATCACTATAATCCTTTCGAGCTACTTGTCCATTAGATAAAACATAAACCCAGTTGCCATCACTATTTTTTCTCCATCCTTCTTGTGACCAATATGCACTAGCACTAAGAGATCTAACAGTCGCATAGGCAGTTTTAGAACTTATTGCATTTTTCACATCAAAGGTTGTAGTAGAGTTAGCATTTTCACTATGTTTATCATCTAAAGATGAGGTATTATTTCCTTGACTCTGTTTTTCAGTACCTTGATTATCTAAAAGTAATGTGCCATTTTGATCTTTTTTTCATTATTTACTGATTCTAGTTGTGTCTTCTCTACATTTTGAGAATTATTAGTAGCAGAAGCAGAAGATTCAGTTTCTTTATTATTAATAATTTGAATATGACTATTCTGATCTGTTGACACAGTAGTATCAGCCTTAACATGACTAGTTAAAGCCATATTAATCCCTAAACCTAATGTAATAGAATAGAAAAAATACTTTTTTTCAACCTTTTATTCATTCAAATTTCCTCCTTATTCAGTTTCAATTATACCAAAAAATATAATAATTAGTTAAAAACCATATAAATAATATAATCTAAAATTAGAAATTATTATAAGCAAAAAGCAATCAAGCTAAAACACCTTCATGTCAAAGTTTGATTGCTTTTTTATTTTTCATCTTTATAAATTAAAGATAATATATAACCACTAAAAAATATTCAAGTTCTATAGTTTTATAATTTGAGTTCCTCTAGGTCATGCCTAGTTTTTTGCTCTTCCTTAGGAGGTAACTGAAGGTAATCTCCATACAATTTTGTAAGCATCTCATCAAAGTTATCTGAAATTTGAAAATGATCTTCTTCAAATTTAGTAAGATGGAAATTCTTGAAAGAAGTAGTAGAATAAGTTTCCTTTTTTCCATCACTTCCTAAACTATTTAAATTTCTTACAAATTTAGTAGCGCCTTCTAAAGTTATACTTTCATTAGCAATGTACTCACATTTATCATACAGCTTATTTAAATCAGCTCCGGAATAAAGTTTTTGCAAAATTTTAACTACTTTCTTTTTTTTGCCCTTTCTTGCCTCCAAATTGACATATTTTGCCATTAATCCCAATCTATAAAATCTATAACGAAAATATTGCCAATTACTTTTAAAAGTATTATCCGAAATAGCATCAATTGGAAAAATATCAATAAAAACACCGTGATTTATATTGTGATTAGATAGAAAAGTTTCCTTAAAAATTGTCCCATTCAATCTAATTTTATCAAATAAATAATAATAATCTGGATCAGTATGATGCGATTGATAAAACATATTATTCGGAAGTTCCTTAGGAGCTATCCTTCTAAGTTTATTAAAATCCTTTCTCAATATGTACACATCAATATCATCATCCCACGGAATGAAACCTTTATGTCTTACTGCACCTATCATAGTTCCCGCAGCTACAGTATATTTTAGATTATGTGCTTTGCACAATTTATCAAACTGTTCTAAAATAACAATTTCATAATCTTGAACTTTTTTTCTTTCTTCCTCTGTTAAAAAATGTTTCATTTTACCTATCCTTGATTTTATTAGCGAACTTTATTAAATTTTTCCTTAATCAATTCCAAGCCAGGACTATTAAAGTAAAACATTAACACTAATACTACTGTCATGCTTCCTATAATAACAACTTTAATTAAAAATTGAAGCCAATTAGTTGGATAATATCGATTAGCAGATAGAAATTCTGCCAGCATTAATCCAAGAGTAAAGATCAAACTCTTAATAATTCCTCTAAAATAGACCCAGCTAGATATTCCAAAGTATTCTTTAAATAATAATACAGGTTCAAACCAAAAATATGTAGTTAATCGAGCAATAGCAGAAGCAAATAAAATTCCTGCTAATCCCATGGCTTTTCCCATTACAATTGATAATACTAAATTTATAATTGCTGTTAAAACCATCACATATTTAGTTTGTTGATATAATCCGGTTGCCTCCCTGTAAACCCAAATTGGTAGAAGAATAATTCCTAAATAGAAATTAATTATGATAGCAATTAAAACTTCATTACTTAAAATATATTTATTTCCTAGCCAGAGCCTAATGAAGTCCTGAATTAAAAATGTAAAACCACATACACAAATTGTAGATAATATAACACTCATTGACTGCATCATTTGAAATACTTTAAAACGTCTCTCAGCATTTTCTTTAACAACAAGATTTCCCAAACTAGCAGTTAGTGAATAAAAAACTGTATTAATTAAGTTTGTTGCCCTTGTAATAATCAATGAATAGTTCGAATAAATACCGACTACACTCGTTCCAATCAACACAGAAATTAAAGTATTATCTGTAGCATTTAATAAAACTCCAGAAATTTTATATAAAAATACTGAATATAAATTTTTAAAAATTTCCTTTACATCTTTAAAAGGTAATTCAATTTTTTTCTTAATAAATGGATACTCTTTTTCTGCTACATATGAGCAATAAAAGTTCTGCATATATGTAAATGCAACTTGGACACATAAGTACACAGTATAATTATGTGTTAGCCACAAAAAAATAGTCATAAAAGTGGTCTGTAAAACACTAAAAATACTTCTATATTTGTTTAATTTATATTCTTTTTGATCGGCCGTTAGTATGGAAGTCTTATACACCACCAAATAAGACGCAACAGTGTTAGCTAAAAAAAGCAAATAATACAATGTAATATGAGGAATTGGTTTATTTAAATGTATTAGATACTTTAAAAATGGGACAAGAGCTACCCCAATAAGAGTTACAGCTAAGGCAATAATTCTATAAACCTTTTTATATAAATTTATAAGCCCAGCTAAACGATCGTAATCATGTTTAGCTAAAGGATCATACATACTATAAGTTAAAGCAACTCCAAAACCTAAATCCGCCAAAGAAAGCATTGATAAAATATCACTAAATAAGCCTGAAATACCTAAATAGTTAACACCTAATATCCATATAAAAACAGTTCGATTGACAAAACTTAGTATTAGTGTAACTAATTGAAAAGCTAAACTAAAGATTATATTTTTTATTGAATTAGTTGTTCTTGACGCCATTTAATCCCTTTTTCTAATAATTTTAGCCATATCATTAAAACTGTTTTCTAAATTAATTTTGCCATCATCAGATAATGTTTTTATCTTTTGAATTTCTTTATCAAAATCATTAATATTATCTACTAATAGAATATTGTCTCTCTCTTTAATCCAATTATATACACCCAATATCTTTGGGCTTTTACTCTTCAGTACAATACAAGGTGTATGAGTAAGATATGCAAATAACATTCCATGTAATCGATCTGTTACTACTAATTCGGAATGTTGGATTCTTTGTAATTGTTTCCCAACACTATTTTTAGCTGCTTGAATAGATGCAAAATCATGATAAACATGCATATCTGATTCTGAAATAGTATCATAGTTATTTTCTAAGGCAGTAAAAACTTTATCCTTTTCTTCCCACGTTAATGTTTGTTCACTATCATTTCTAAGTAAAATAAGCGCACCTTTACGATTAATTTTATCTTCATGATTATTGAAATCCTTATATTTCAGTTTTAAAACCATATCTGGAACTAATCGTACATTTACGCCCGGCATCTGTTCTTCTAATAACTTATAAGATGCCTCATCTCTTACAAAAACAGTTAAATTTTTACAATCCTTATAAATTTTATAAGTCTTTTGTAGCCATAAATTTCCTTGTTGTGAGTTTTCATAATAGAAAGTTTGTGGAAAAATTACTAGTTTTTTATCCTTTAGATTATTAAGTGCTTTTTCTTGAGCAATATGGATACCTGGATAAAGAGTTCCTATATTTCCTCCAGCTTGAAGTCCTACAATATCCTTTTTCGTTATATACTTTTTGATTTTATCGACCATATATAATTGACGTTGAGGGATGCATATAGTGGTATATTCTGGAAAATATTGTTTAATAAATTCAAACTCCCCAAACATCAACGCTTGGTCGCCTAAGTTTCCATATTCAGGGGTTCCAATGATATAAAACTTGGGCTTTTTATCCTGAACTATTTTTTTTAAAACATCTTTTTTATCTAAATTATTTTTTCTTACATTTTTTATCGGACGATATACTTTTTTAAGAGAATCAGTAACATCATATAAGGGAGATATCTTATCTGATAATTTTAGGAAGGAATAAACCATTTTATTTTTCTTTCCTGGCAAATTTTTATAGGTAGAAATTGGTTCGGTTATAATGGCTTCCCTCATCTTTTTTATGAGTGGGATGAATTCTTTTTTATTACCTCTAATGAGTTCTCTTAAAATTCCTATTTCTTTAATTACTTGATAATCTAATACTTTTTCTTTTAATTTTGGTTCAAGAAAAATGATTCTTTTTTTAGCATAGTTTAAAGCTAAGAGTTGATCTGTATAATTGGATACTGACTTATTTTGTATAATCCCTTCATCATTTTGTCGATAAAAATATTCTATTTTATTGGTGCAAACAACT
The DNA here is from genome assembly GCA_910589675.1 of uncultured Lactobacillus sp. GTDB lineage: Bacteria > Bacillota > Bacilli > Lactobacillales > Lactobacillaceae > Lactobacillus. The sequence continues at coordinate 13,085 of CAJUTO010000005.1, forward strand.
TTATCACAGTTTTCTAAAAGATCAGGCATTGCATAAATATCTTCAAAATTTTTTCCCTTTGGAAACACATTATTTGGAACTAAATTACGCCTATACATCTTTCGCCATACATGATTTGTAAGAGTGGTATCTTCAATAAGACGATTGAATGTTTCTCCCCTATCTAATACCAAATAGTCTTTCTCAAACAAACTATTTGCTTCTATTCTTCCATCTGGAAAAACATTTGCAAATTGACAAATACCCATATCCGCATTTTCTTTATCCATGATCTTAACTAGATCGGAAACCATGTTTAATGAAATCCAGTCATCTGAATCGACAAAAAGTAAGTATTTCCCAGTAGCCTTGGTTAAGCCTTCATTACGAGCATCTGATAGTCCACCATTTGATTTGTGTATTACCTTTATTCTAGAATCTTTTCTTCCCCATGAATCGCAAATCTTAGGACATTCATCTGGGGACCCATCATCCACTAGTATAATTTCTAAATTTTTATAAGTTTGATGAACGATAGTGTTTATACATTGATTCAAATATTTTTCAACCTTATAAACAGGCACAATTACACTTACTAATGCATTATTATTCATAAAATTCATTATCCTTTGTCATAAAATTATTTGAATTACTATTGACTCCAGTCAACCCTATCAATATAAATATAAAATAGTTAATTTCAGAAGGTTTATAAATACTGAAAAATATAGAACTTATAAAAATACTAATTAATATAAGATATATTAAAGCATCTAAGTTATCCTGTGTTTTGTTAAAGTTTTTTATACATTTAAAAATAAAATATGCATAAATTAACAATCCTATAATCCCATAATCCATTAACAGAACTAAATAATGATTATCAACAGAAATTGTCCAATATGAAATTGGATGTGTCTGAATTAAATGTAAGGCAAAGTTGTCTCCCCCACCAAACAATTGCAATGGTATTGTATTTAAATACTGAACTAAACTTAACTGTGTTAAACGAGCACCACTAGCGTCATTCATCCCGCCATTAAAAATGACGCTTATTCTACTGTCAAACACATTCATTACCAAATCATAAAATTGGGGAAATGCAATTGGAAGAACAACACTCAAAACTTCTATTATAATGAATATACTTAATATCGTTACTAGAATATGCATGAGTTTATGATTTTTCTTCTTATATTGTTTTATATAAAAGAGACCCAGTACTAAAATCAAACTAATCCAATTTGATCTAGTTTGAGTCAAAAACAAATTCACTAGCCCTAATATCCATGCACAAATTTGTATTACCTTATTTTTATACGGAACATATAATAAACATAACAAAAATGCTACAAGTAATACTGAATAAAAATACGGATGATAAAAAATTAAAGTAGTACGATAATCTGCTAAATTTATATCTCCATAAACACTAAAATTATTTTTTGCACCTTCAAATGAAATAATACTTTTATAAAACTGATTATGTGTAATATATTCAAAAAGACCCAGTAAAGTAAAAAAGCCAATAAAATCCCTAAATATTTTGAAAAATACTTCTTTATTACTTGACTGAGTAGTAATGAATAATGCAATCATAGGAATTACAAAGTTAATCATATTAGAAACTATGGGATTGGAGGTTGAACCACTAGATGTACCCACAAGTGCATTAAAAATTGTAGTTAAAAGAGTATAAAAAACAAAAATTCCAAAAATATACTCAAGCGAGCTTAGTCTTATCTTTAAATTTTTTCTTAAAACAATACCTATGAATAAAACCAACAACCAAAAGGAAAGATATTCTGCATTCGAGTGCGTCCTAATTCCAAACCAAACAGTTACTAGCCATGTTATAAATAGAAATATCGTACTCCAATAATTCTTTATTTTTACTTCCATTTAATCCCCACTTTGTTTTACCTTTATAAAATTAATGAATTTATACATCTTTAATTTTATAAAAATATACTGTACCTTACGTTTTATTGCTGTTTTTTTATCAGGAAACTTAGCTTTTTTGAATAAACTTAAATATTCTTCTGAATACTTATCAAAATGTTTTGGTTTATGAGCCTCTATACTATAATTAATAGCTTCTAAATCAGCAACTAAATATGCATTTATAGCTAAATTATAATCTAATATATTACTTATTTCTGATTTATCTAGTATAGATTTAGATACTTGTAGACCATCTTCAACTCTTTTTTCCGAATACTTTCCTGATAATCCATATTCGTTATCACAATACCAGTAATATGGGTGGTGATCAACAACAATTTTACATTTAGGGTTTGTAATCAAAATCGTTAAGAGAGCTAAGTAATCTTCTTTGTAAGAAATTTTTTCATTAAATTGAATATCTTTCCACAAAGAACTTTTAAAAATAAAACCAAAAAGATACGTACTAATATATCCCTCAAGTATTTTTGTACTTAATTCACTTGTATTAATAATACTTTTTTTAAAATTATAATCATTAATTTTTTTAGTTATAGTGTTCGAATCTAATGAAGAAATTGAATTGATAGGGAAGAGTGCAATATCAGCATTTACAGACTTAATTGTAGTAAAATACTTTTCAATAAAATCTTTATCTAATCTATCATCACAATCAACAAAAATAATGTAATCTCCATTTGCATTTTGTAAGCCCAAATTTCTTGCAGAACTCACACCTTTGTTAATTTGATGATATAGTTTAAATCTTTTATCTTTTGTTTTTTTAATATAGTTATCAACCATAGAAAAACTATTATCTTCAGATCCATCATCTACTATAATATATTCCACATTAGAAAAAGATTGTTCACTCAGATTAGTTAACAATTCTTCAATGGTCTTTTCAGCATTATACATCGGAATGATAACACTTATTTTATTCATCATTTTTTCCCTTATTAATCAAATATGAGTAAACTGTCGGTTGTCCATCTAAAGTTGATAAATTATATTGTTCATGAAAATTAAGTTTATTAAACAAATTTTCCTCTAAAAATTTATTTACTTCATTTGTCATTGGTGAATTTAACATTTTCACTAATCCTAAAATATCTTGCTTATTGTTAAATAACTGTGTATTTACTAACTTATTTAACCAATTTTCTTTTTCGATAGCTATATTTAAAATATTTTCAATTAACAAATAATTAATTAAATCGTCTTCTTTTTTTATGTAGTTTTCTAATAGATCAAATGCAAAGCTAAAAATCTTTTTACTCCGTTCACTCTGTCCTCTCCCCAATAAAAAGGGAGACAATTTATTAGTTATGTCTCTCATTTCAGCTTCGTTTCTTACTACAGCAAAAAAGTCCATTAAAAAGACATCATCTGGTATTGGTTTTGAAACATAAATTGTAGAATCAAGCCATAAAGCTGGAAATTTTTTTAAAATATTTAATCTTATATAGTCAGATTCTAATTGCATAGAAAATTCTTGGTTTTTAAATTTTTTCTTGACTACTGGATCGTAATCTACCCATTTGTCTAAATTTTCTCTATCTAATACAACTATTTCATGGCCATTAGAATTTTTGCGCATACTATCTATACACATTTTTACTAGCTGAGGAGCATTTTTTTCACCTTGAAACCATAATACAAAAATTTTTGATTTTTTATTATTCATCGAAATATTTCTCCACAATATCTCCATAGTTTTTTAATAAGTAGCTTCTTATGTGACGATCTCGCTTTACAGTAACGTAATGCTCAAATTCAGATGAACTACGATGACACATTAAAATTAGAATTTCCAATATAATGTACGATAATCCATATTTTCTAATTCTACGAGGCTGTATTATTAAAAAAAATCGTCTACTAAAATTTGAAATTAGTTTTTTCATAATTAACGTCCTAGTATTTGATAATATTGCTTTTCAAGTTCTTGGGCACAGGATTCAATATCATATGACTCATAAATATGTAAATTATTTCGATCATTTGATGTATAAGATTTAGTAACTATCTCATTGCTCCACTTATTTGCATCTAAAGGGAGAAAGGTCACAGAATCACTTATTTTTGCTGCCTTTGGTACAAATTCTGATAGTAAACATGGCAAGCCAGCATACTGTGCTTCAATTGCCACCATTCCTAACCCTTCCCATCTAGAAGGTAATACAAATAAATCAAACATAGAATAATATTCATTAATTTTATCAGTAGATGGTAAAATTAAAAAATACTTTTCTAAATTACTAGATTCTATCTGTTGTTGTATGATCTCTTTATTTTCCCCATCACCAATTAATACTATTTTAAATGGTAGATCTTTCTCTATTAATAGTTTCGCAACTTTTAATAAAAATTCTTGATTTTTTTGTTTCCAAAAAAGACCAATGTGACCAATAACAAACGTGCTCTCTCGAATACCATACTTATTTCTTAATCTATTGCGTACATTTTTATTATATTTTACATTGGCTACATTAATCCCATTTTTTATAACTTGAAAATCATTATTTCCATATAGCTTCTTACCTGCTTCCATACTACTTGCAAAGCGTGCATTCGTATGATGATTAAGATAATGAGATAGTAGCTTGCTTAAAAATTTGGCTTGATACTCGGTGTTATGAGTATGCGTTATTATCTTTGCATTTGAATTGGAACATGCTAGAATCTCTAGAGACATCGTTGCGCTATTTCCATGAATATGGATTACATCATAATTACCAGCTTTTACTATTTTCTTTAAAGATAAAAAATATTTAATCAAGTTCTTTTTTCTAGGTAAGTCATATAATTTAGTTTTATTCTCTAAAGGCATTGTACGTAAAATTTTATGGTCAAAATTTCTAGCTACTATATCTATATGATGCTCTTTTTTTAATTCATTATAGTAATTACGTATATGAATCGGTATTCCCGTCAATTTAAAATTTACAGTACAGATTTCTAAAATTTTCACTTTTAATCCACCAAATTCATAATAATTTGTTCTAATTCATCTGTAAATCGTTTATTATTACTGCTTTCGCCTGTATTTTTAGTTTCAACAATCTGATCATAATTTTCTATTACTTCTGGAAGTTTACTTATATCATAAACAGGAATTATATTATTCATCCTTTTAGCAATTAATTGAGTAAAATCAACTTGATGATTATTTACATGCTCATGATATTTTTCTTCTCTTGGAACTACAATTGGTACTTTACCGAATTGTAATGCTTCAATAAAGCTTGAAGGTCCACCATGCGTTATTACAATTCTCGCATCTTTCAATGCTTGTTGCATTTCATCAAAAGACATCATCCTATGTGCTTCACAATGAGTTGCATTATATGTGCTAAACCCAGTTTGAATAACAACTTTTTCTTTTATATTACCTTGAGCTACTAAATCATCTACTTTTTTTACTAAACGATTAAAAGGTTGCTCATGAGTACCTACAGTAACAAAAATCATCTTATCACCCTAAAAAATACTTCCAAGATTAATTGCCTTCGGATATACTTTTTTCATTTCTTCCCATTCAACAATGAATTTATCCGTGATTGGATACACTAATTTTCCAGTAATCGTAGGCTTATCATATCTATCGAATACTTCAATATAGACTGTCTTTGCACCCATTAATTTACCGATATAAAAAAATGGAACTGCTACTGCAGCCCCACTAGAAATAATTACATCAGGACGTTCTTTACGGAGCACTTTAATTGCTAGAAAAGTATTACGAATTAAATTTTTTAGATTGCGGTTTGTTGGATAGTGACATCCATACATCTTTTCTCCTTTTAGCTTACTTCGAGCATCTTCTTTATCAAACGTAACCCAAAATCGATCTTTATTTTGCCAAAAAGGTTTTAACATGTATAGATGAGTTAAGTGACCACCACTAGAACCAACTAAACAAACTTTCATGCTTTCTCTATCTCCCTAATACGCACTATTTGGATGAACAACTACGCCAACAGTTTTGAGTAAAATTTTAAAATCAAACCATAAACTACTATTATTGATGTATTCAAGGTCTAATTCTACCATCTCATCAAAATCTGCATCATTACGCTTAGTTACTTGCCAAAGACCAGTACAACCCGGTGTAACAGTTAAACGCAACTTGTCATATGGTGTATAATCTTCTACTTCCATTGGTAGAGGTGGACGAGGTCCAACTAAAGACATATCACCTTTTAACACATTCCATAACTGTGGTAGTTCATCAAGACTATATTTTCTAATTGTATGACCAATTTTAGTAACACGTGGATCATCTTTAATTTTAAACATTGCACCATCAATTTCGTTTTGTTCTTCTAATTGTTCCACCATTTTGTCGGCGTTAACAATCATTGAACGAAATTTCCACATTTTAAATGGCTTCTCATTTTTACCGATTCGTTCTTGTGAATAGAAAGCCGGGCCACCATCTTCCCTTTTAATTAAGACAATTAAAATTAAAAATAATGGAGACAATAATATTAATGCCAATCCACTGGCAAAAACGTCAAATCCACGTTTTATAGCACGGTATCCTACACGTCCATTAACTTTTGACGGATCTAGTTTTACCTTTTTAACCTCTTGTGCCATCATTTAAAACTCTATCCCCCAACAATAAATTTAAAATATCCAAAACCGTTTCTTTTTCTTTAAAGGTTTCCAATTCAAATTAACATTATCCGAATTAATAATGTTTCTTGCATTCTGCTTAAAGCTATTAGCAACATCCAATCCTTGCATCTTTTCTAATTTCTCATAAGCGTCATGCATTCGACTTTCTCGTTTTGGCAATGTGTGTGCATCTGAAGCAAAAGTGGCTACTTGACCCGCTTCTACAAATTGATCCGCTAATTTTTCAATCTCTTTACCAAATACTCCCACATACGAACTAGCAGTTATTTGCGTTAAACAGCCTTGCTCAATAAACTCTTGTAATTTTTCAGGATGAGCCAAGATACCAGAATTTCTTTCTGGATGAACAATTATTGGGGTAATTCCCCGTCCTAACAATTTAAAAGTCATATCTTTGGCATAAGTTGGTACATCTTCACTGGGAAATTCTAATAGCATATATCTGCCATCTTCATCACAAAATAAGATATCATCATCATCTAAAGCTTGCGGTAAATTACCATTTAGACGAACTTCTTGACTTGGAAAGACAGTCAAAGGAATATTGTGCTGTTCTAATTCCTTTTGAAAACTAGTTGTCTCTTTAATGATATCCTTTTTATGATTTAAATATTTTCCATTTAAAGTATGCGGTGTCATCAATGCATGCGTAATTCCATCCGCTACTGCAGCTTCCGCTAAACCTAATGATGAATCTAAATCGGGTGATCCATCATCAATTGCTGGCAATATATGTGAGTGAATATCAACTAATACCATTATTTATTACTTCGCTTCTGTATCTTTTTCTTTACTATAACCATAGCCATAGCCATATCCATAGCCATCTGGACCAGTTCTCACATCATTCATTACATAACCTAAAAGATGTGTTTTAGTTAAGTTAAGCATTTCAATTGCTCGTTCAACACCAGCTTTTTGAGTAACTCCTTGACGTACAACTAAAACTACTCCATCCATTTCACCAGCTAAAATTTGGGTATCTGAAACCTCTAAAACTGGAGCTAAATCTAAAATTACTAAATCATAGTGCTCTTTAACCATGTTTAGAAAGGCCCGCATTCTATTGGAACCCAATAATTGAGCTGGATTAGGTGGAATCGGACCAGCGGGCATTACTGAAAGGTTAGGAATAATATCTTCCTTAACAATGTTGGCCATATCAACTTCATTAGAATGTGACGTTAAAATAGTAGTCAAGCCTACTCGATTTGGAAGATCAAATGTTTGATGCAATGTTGGTCTATGCAAATCGGCATCAATCAACAATACTTTTTTACCCGCTTGAGCCATTGTGACAGCCACATTAACTGTTACAGTTGACTTTCCTTCACTAATATTAGCTGATGTAAAGGCTAAAGCCTTAATTTGGTGATCAACACTTGTAAAGTCAATATTAGTCTTAACAGTTCTAAACTGTTCACTTACTGGATTTTGTGGTTTTGCTACAGTAATTAACTTAGCACCATATTGCATGGTTTCATCAGTACCACGTTTTCTACGTCTATTAAACAATCCCATTTATACTCTCCTATACACGCTTCTTTTTACCAGAATTATTATTTTTCTTATTAATGCTAAAATCATTAGATAAGTGGAAGTGAGATACATGACCTAAGTTAGTCAAACCTAATTCCTTAGTTAAGTAATCATCATCTCTGACTGTAGTATTAAATGAATCACGTAAGACAATTAGAGCAATACTAATAATTAACCCTAATACAATTCCAGCTAAAGTAAATAATGAAGTTCTAGGGAATGTCTTAGTACCACGAGCAGCCGGAGACACAATCGTCACATTATTAACATTCATAATACTCTTAATTTTATTCTTAAAAGTTTGAGCAACGGCGTTTGCGATTGCTTGCGCTTTCTCTGGATCATTACTCTTAGCACTAATTGTAAACACTTGAGATTGTTGTTGTGTAGTTACTGAAACTGCTTTTTGCATTTCTTTAGCGCTGACATTGTAGCCACGACCAGCTCTTCTCACAACGGCTCGTTCGGCTGGACTAACTAATTTTTTAGTTCCATCGGCTAAAATACGATACTTTGCTTTCTTTGCTGGCTTTACAACTTCAGTTGGATTCTTAATCCACTTAGAAGCATCTTTTAAGATAACTGGACTAGTAACAATATCCTTATAGGTATTAATTACTTGTACATCTGCTTGTTGAGCATTGTATGCTTGACCAGCATCGGCAGCACTTCTTTTTTGGTTAACCAAAATTTGAGTGGTTGAAGTATACTTGGGCTCAACTACAAAAGCAGCTAAGACAAATCCTACTGCCCCTAAGCCAACAACCCAGGCAATAATGGCCCAAATATGTGTTCGAAGAAGCATCCATAATCTACGTAAATCGATTGTATTTTCAGTTTTTGTACTGTTTTCCACTTTTTCCTATTCTCCTGTCTTTAAGGTTTCCGGCTTAAGCCCTAAGGCAGCACGTAACTTATTACTAATTCTTTGACATTCTGCTTGACTAACTGACTCGTAGGCAACACCGTTTTCCCAGTCGCCTTGCCCTTGAGCATGATCAGTTGTGACATTATCAGTTGCATGGCGATAGTTCTGAGCTAAAGCAACCATATTATCAAAACTTAAGTTAGTCATCGTTTGCTTAGAGACTGAATTCAAGAATGCTTGGTTAACGACTGTCTTGTAAGAAATGGAACTCTTTAATAATGCCATAATTACAAGTCTTTGTCTCTCTTGACGCCCATAATCTCCTCGTGGGTCATCATACCGCATTCTGCTGAATGCCAAAGCCTTCTTCCCATTCATGTGATAAGTTACGCCCTTAGTGAAGTGATAACCTTCATAATCAAATGTTAATGGCGACTTAACTGTCACTCCCCCAACTTGATCAATAGCCTTCTCTAATCCTCCCATGTTTACCATTACGTAAGCATCCGTTGGAACATTGAAGTACTTCTTGATCGTTTTAACAGTTTCATCTACACCACCATAAGTATAAGCTGCGTTAATCTTAGCTGGTGAATAGTCTGGATAATCCGGTAAGTTAACTTTCATATCTCGAGGCAAGCTGACAACTGTTGTCTTATTGGTTTTAGGATTGATGACCATCATCATAATGGTATCTGTTCTCCCCTTGTAAGAACGTCCAAATTCACCCGTATCTGTTCCCAATAAAAGCAGGCTCATTGGCTTCTTATCTTTCAGTGTGTCGCTAACCTTCCGATCACTAATTTCATTACTCATCGGATTATACATATTGTTAGTGGCAACGTGGATATTGTGCCAAGCGATAATAACCGCAATGATGTCTACTGCTAGGAAGACACCTAATACAATCCAAAAGATACGCCAAAACTTTTTACGTCGATGATGACGGTGATGATGTGAGCGATGTCTTAATTCATTATCACTATTCTTATGATCCATTTTATTCCTCTTTTATTTTTTGCTTTTTAGTAACACTAAAAATCATTATACAAAAAATATATGAAAATTCATAGAAAATTCACAATTAGCATAAAAAAACACATTTATTGAATCAGAACATGCTCTAAATAGCGCTCTAACCACCTTCACGTTGATAAGTATACTGGCACCCCCCCCCAGAAATCAACCTCACTTCGGCAAAAATACAGTTTTCGTTATTTAATTTGCTGCGTTTTTTATTTAATTTTCAAAGCGTTTTTCAATTTAACCAGCAAATTCTTCTTTACTCTCTGCAGAGTTCGCCTTGAACATCCCGCCACCTCAACCAAATTTGTAATTTCTTTTTGTGCGAGCAAGTGTTCAAAAAACACTAGTTTTTCAATTCCATTTAATTCCTGGACTTTATCTTTCAAAATTATTAAGTTATCCCATTCAATTTTTTCTTTCTTAAATTCAAGCTCGTTATTTATCTCTTCGCTTCTTTCTTCGCGGCGTTGAACCTTTCTTAATTCATCTAACGTATGCCAAAGAATCTTCTTAAAGGCAAACCGATCAATATCGTGGTCCTGACTCTTCTCAAGCATCCCCGCATAAATCAAAACTCCATCCTGGACCAAGTCCGCATACTCTTGATAATCTTTCCTCACGCCAGCAGCCTTAATTGCTCCACAAACCAAGCGGCGATTTTCCCAGGCTTTAATAAAATTCTCTTCTTTAATCATGTGACCATTCCTTTAAGTAATGTCACAAGCGCTTGTGCAGATATTAGATTATCAGGAACGCAATTTTTCTAAAATCCAAGACCGACCCCTACAAAAGCACGATACACTGCAATTCCTATTTTTCTCTCTTCACTCTTTTTCCTTTCTATCTCTTTATCCTTCACGGTACTTCTTGTAAAGAAAAAGCACGCTTTTTAAGCGTGCTACAGAATTGATTTTATTCTTCTAGATAATCGATAAATCAAATTATGGTCATTTATCTGCCAATCTTTGATATCAAAGAAGTCAGCACAGTGTCGACCATAATTTCGATGAAATTCTTCAATTGCTTCTTCAGCAAGTTCAGTTAAATTTAAGGCATTTTGAATCTTAGTTAAGTAAAAGTATTCTTGGTTAGCTACGAGACTATTCTTTCTGCACTTACATAAGTTCAAATGAAAACCATGCGACTTAGCGTAGCCTACTAGCATTTGTCCTAAAACATGATTATGGGTAATGGCTTCTCCCAGTCGCTTATACATATTCGGTGCACAGTCTTCAAACTCAAAGTTATAACTATAGCCATTCTCTTGATAGGAAAAAGTAACGCGACCATTTTCTTGTTGTACCGTCTGCATATGATGCAAGCCAATCCAAGAAGTATGCTTTTCTGAATGGGCTCGAAGTGAAAAGTAGGCAATTTCTCCTAAAGAAATTGTATGACGGTAGTAAAAGCCCAGTTCTTTTTGTAGTTTCTTTTGTAAAACTGCTCCTAAAATCAGCTTGTGCTTTAAAAGATGGTTAATCAGCTGGCGGCTATTTTTTTGGCATAAAATAATACCAGCTCTTTTATCAAAAATTACTGAATGGTATTTGCCCTTAATGGGATTAGTGTGGAAGTCATACAAGGCTACCATATTCTCATTTAGTTCATAATCTGGTGCTTCTAACACAAACGGTATAAGGTTGCCACTGATATTGTGATCTAACCTTTGCTTAATGCAGTCTTTAGACCAAGTATTTAAGTCTTCATTAGTTGGTAAACCAATGTTAAAAAGATTTAGTTTATTATTCATTGTCATCTCCTTTTTCTATTAAATAATATTTTTTATTCAATAATATAATAATACCAAAAAATCACTATATAAAAAAGGTCCTACACCTATAAAAGTGTAGGACCTAATTAAATAACTTTTTTAGAAGTTTAAAAATTCATCTGGCTTCATCCCAAAACCTGCTCCAATGACAGTTTTGAAGGTTGAAACATCTTGAACACCATCAAATTGCTGACCATTAATTAAAAAGTATGGTACAGATTCAACTCCGCGACTTTCTAAGTCAGCTTCTTCTTGCATAACTACATCTTGATATGCATTTGAATCTAGTATCTTCTTAACTTCTGCGGTATCTAGCTTATTCTTCTTTGCAACGTCTAATAATACTTTATGGTCTGCTAATTCCTTATTTTCAGTAAAGTAAGCATAGAATAAATCATCAGCTAGATTTTCAATTAGCTTAGAATCGTGATAAGTTGCCTTAGCCCATTGAACCATCCGGTGAGCATCCATGGTATTTGTATTATAAGCAGTTGCTTCATTAATTGTTAAACCAACTGCCTTACCCATTGCCTTAGCATGATCATAGGCTGCGTTTGCTTTAGCTAACGGAATAGCCTTTTCATAAGCTAGAAGGACTGCATTAGTTTGCTTAGTTGACTTAGGTGCATCTAAATCAATTTGAAAAGCATTCAAGTCATATTCAATCTTATCTTGAACACCTAACTCTTCAATTGCCTTTTGTAAGTTAGTTTCACCAATGTAGCAGTAAGGACATGCATAATCGCCCCAAATTGAAATTTTCATTTTTCAACTCTTCTTTCTCTTATTACACTCTCACCTCTACAATAGAAACTTTATCCCTATAAAGCAACTATTTTCGCTTACGTTTTAAGTCTTCTTTAGTTGCAACTAAGTCAATTATTTTCTTTGGTGCTAGATTTGGATACATATGAGTAAGGTAAGCTAATAATTCAACGAAGTTTAGTAAGTAACTCGTTAAATTATTGTCTTTCATCATCCCACCAGTGAAATTATTGTCTTTAATATTTGCAAACATATAAAAATCACGAACTGTATCCATATTTTGATAAGTTACTAGCTCACTGAAAATGTCATTAATTTCTTTTCGAATTTCTTGACCATCAGTCACCTCTCGTTTAACCGGTAAGTCAATCGCATAGGCTGAAGCTTTTCCACGAGCTAAATCAAGATAGGACTTTCGCTCAAGCATCATATCGCTAATCTCTTTAAACTTTTCATCAGTAAAGTCCATATTTACTTCTAGACTAGTTAAATATCCAGCTAAGGCTTCTACTAGATCATCTTCTGTCTTAAAGGATGGGGTTAATACATAAACATAACGGTCTGTTCGCACAAATAGAAGAAAGTACGTCAAATCTAAGTGTTGCAAGTTTCTACTATATTTAACCAGTTCTTTTTCAAAGCGATAACCTTCAGGATTCTCTAAATCAAATTGGCCACCCTGATAAGGAGCTCGATATATTTGCCAAAAGTCTTCTACATTGAAGCCATCAATATTTCTATCTTCAAAAGCAGCTTTATTGAGTAATTTAGCTTCACTAGTACGCTTTTTTTCTAAATCTTTTATTAGAGCTAACGGATTAAGAATATTGCGGTTTGCATATTCCATAAGCATCACTTGAATATCATGATAAGTCGACATGTTTTGATCGCTAGTATCATGGAAAAAAACATCCCCTAACCGGTCAGTATAGTTAACGACTAGGACATAGTCACCAATTTCTTCTTCACTAGCTAGCTCTTCAGCTAAGTCAATGATATCTTCTACTCTTGTCTCTAGTTGCTTAAGTTTTTCATCAGAAATCTCTTGGCTAGGACGCTTAAGCTTTCTCATAGCATGAACATGGAATAAGTCACTCTCTAAATCGCCCTTTAATACATCAATGAATTCATAATAATCTAAATCAAGTCTTTGAACGAAAGTCCCAATTAATCTAAAAACAAGATTCTCAGCTCTTGCAGGTTGATAAGAGCGACGTAAATTATCACTAATAAAAGTTTCTTCAAAGTCCGGCGTCTGTACTACGAGTGCTAGATCCATTGTATTTGGTGTTTCATACACCTTATCAAGCAGTTCTTTCATTTTATTACTTAACATTTTTATACCCTACCTATTCCAATCATCTCACTTTTCATCTATTATACGGGTATTTATTTTTAGGAACAAAAAGTCTGCAACAAAGCAGACCTTAAGCTAGATATTTTCACCATACATAATGTTTGAAAAGCTACCATTTAATGACTTGTCTTGACTGACATGTAAGTTAACAACGTTTCCTTTACCAGACTCATCTACTAAGACAATTGGCTTTTGCTTGTGCCAGCAGAAGAGGAAAGTCTTATGTTGTCCATCTTTAGTTAAGTCATGATTATAGATAGCCAAGACGTCATAATCATAATGATGTTCGCCTTGTGGACTCCAACCAATGCTTATCTTTTTACCATTTAGCTTAAAAGTATCTTTCTTAAAGGCATCTGGATAAACACGATTTGCTGAAGTAGAAAGCTTATTTTTACCATCATATTTGGTATAGGTTTGGCTCTTCTTTTTACCGTACTTATCCATTTCCTTAGCAAGTTTTTGGTCTTTTTTCTTATTCCAGTGCTTCTTTTGAACCATCTTTGAACTCTTAGCACTACTATTATTAGTTGAATTAGAGTTATTTGAACAGCCGCTTGCCCCTACTAAGCTGAGAGCAATCACACTCATTAATAATATTTTCTTCATAAATATTTCTCCTTTTCTTCCATTCTTATCCTACCATTAAATTTCAACTTTAGAACCTTTTTAATCTTGAATAAAAAAGGTGTAATTTCACTTTTTATGCGAAATTACACTTTGAATAGAAGAAATTTAGTAATAGAGCTTATTTTACCTTCTGATATATTAAATTGTTAATTGCTTCAATTAAAGCTTCTTTAGTAGGCACACCTTCATCATGATAATGGCCAATTTCAAAGTATGGCACTGCATCCGCATTTCGATTGGCTAAGTCATTTTCATCTTCGATAACTACGTCCTTATATTCTTCACTAGTAAGAATTTTCTTTGCAGATGAGTCATCCAACCCAGCGTCTTTTGCCAATTTTACTAAGACGTCGTTATCAGCAATATTTTGATTTTCAACAAAATAAGCTTTAAAGATTGCGTTAATTAACTGGGCTGTCTTTTTATTACTCTGTGTATCATTAGCCCATTTAGTTAAACGCAATGCCTTCATCGTATTGACTGGAAGTGTATTTGCATAATTAATTGTTAAGCCAGCATCTCTAGCTTGTTCAGTAATATTTTGAAATCTTTCATGAAGTTGCTTTTGGGTTAAACC
Organism: uncultured Lactobacillus sp.; assembly: GCA_910589675.1. Classification (GTDB taxonomy): domain Bacteria; phylum Bacillota; class Bacilli; order Lactobacillales; family Lactobacillaceae; genus Lactobacillus. Next base: position 28,188 of record CAJUTO010000005.1, read on the forward strand.
ATCTTTCTGCATCAACTTCTCTCCTCGCGTTTGAGTTGGATTTTCCGCAGCAGTTGGATCAATTTGAAAAGCGCGAAAGTTATAATCTAACTTATTTTGATCAATTCCTACTGCTTTAACTGCTTCAGTTAGTTTATGAAAAGCAATATAACAAAATGGAGATGCATAATCCATCCAAAAACTCATTCTCATAGTATGCCTACTTCCCGATTAATTAGCAGCTTTTTTAATTAAAGCTTTTAAATCATCATCAGAAAAATTTTTACCATATTTATTTTGTAATTCTTCTAGAATGAAACCATTATCACGATTACGGTGAATCATTTCACGAACGTCTTTCATAATAGCTTCTTTTTCACGATCAAATGTTGGAACTGTCATAATTAAAGCCTTCTTTCATATATAATCCGCTTTCACTTTTTATTGTATGAGCTTAAAGGCATAATGACAAAAATTTAGTCTTAATATAATAAAAAGATAGTCTTACCATAAGACTATCTTTTATAAATCGTGTTGATATTTCTTCAATAAAACAACCGCAATCCAAATTGAAATAAACGATGGCAAAATGATTACTACTAGTAAATCCGGATTGAGGATACGAACTGTTTTTATCATTTTAGTAATTGTATGGATCTTAGCAATGTTATTGAAGATCGATTGATAAACTGTAACATAAATCAATGCCCATTGAATGCAATATTCGATTAAAGTTAGGGTTATTTCTGAAATCGGATGATATTTATTGAATCTCTTTAAACCTTCATATAGTAGAAGACCTGATAAAATTACCAAAGCTGCTAGGAGCAAGAAGAGATTCCCTAGTTCCATATCATGAATTCGGTCAATAAAGAGAGCCGCAAATCCAAAGAAGATTGAGAAATTAATTGTACTTAGCAGTAACAATACTAAAAACAAAATAATCGCTCTCAGAAAATAAAAACGATGTTTAGAAGTAAAAATATATCCTGATACGACTATCGCTAAAATAACTAGGAAAATTGGTAAAACTTGCATTACTTATCAGACATCTCGATTTTCTTAATAAGAGCTTCACAGCCTTGATAAATATCTTGATAAGCTGCTTCAAAGTCACCAGTATACCAAGGATCATCAACATCCATCATAGAGCCAGCAAAAGATAAAAGTTTATATTCTTTTCTTTCGGGATCTCCTGCTGAAATATGATTCATATCAAAGAAGTTTTCTTCATCCATCCCGATAATGTAGTCATATTTCTCATAGTCGCTCTTAACCATTTTTCTGGCCTGACGATGGTTAAAAGGAATTCCATGCTCATTCATTACTCGTTGAGAACGCACATCGATATCATGGCCGATCCCACTAATAATTGCATCTTCGGTTGTAGCAGCAGACGCAATTTCATATTCATTTTCTTTACCTAGATCTTTAACAATCTTTTTAGTAATAAATTCAGCCATAGGTGAACGACAAATATTACCATGACAAATAAATAAGATTTTTTTAGTCATTTCTTTCCCTTATTTCTTTAAAGTGTATATTTTAATTCTAAAGCTAATACATTTATTTAGGCAAGAAAAAATACCGACTAGAGCTTGTCAGCTCCAACCGGTATTCTTCTTTTTCAAAGGTTGTTGAAACATTATTAGTTCAATATTTTCAACGTATCTAATTATATCAAAGATAGGTGAATTTAATCAGCAAATTATGCAATTTTTTTAAATTACATCTTATCTTCGACCCAATCCCAGAATTTATCTACATTTAATTTAGAAACACTAGAGAATGGTAAAAAAGATACATTTTCTTGTGACAGATCCAAACTCTTGCCGATTTTTTGCTTAATCTGACTTGCTTCCATCTTTTTCAACTTATCCATCTTCGTTGCTACCACCAAGATTGGAATATCGAGACAGAGAGCATAATTAAACATATTGATATCATCAGCAGTTGGATTGTGACGTGCATCAACTAAAAGAATTAATCCCTTTAAATCAGCACGCGTTTCAAGATAATCTTGAATCATTTCACCAAAAGCAGCTCTTTGCTTTTTAGAAACTTTTGCATAGCCATAACCTGGTACATCAACCAAATACAACTCATTATTAACCTTATAAAAATTAAGAGTTTGAGTCTTACCTGGTTGTTGGGATGTACGGGCTAGTTTACGGCGATTAACAATTGTATTAATCAAACTAGATTTACCAACATTAGAACGGCCAGCCAAGGCAAATTCTGGCAAATCATCTTTCGGATACTGTTTTTCAGAAACAGCACTAATGACAAATTCAGCATCTACGACTTTCATTATTTAGTCGCCTCACTCGTCTTTTCAGCTTTATCCTCTTTATATGTAATCTTAGGCTCTGCATGCTTAGTAATAACATCCTTAGTAATTTGAACTTCTTTGATGTTATCATCACTTGGTGTGCGGTACATTACATCCATTAATGAATTTTCAACAATAGAACGTAAACCACGTGCACCCATATGACGACTAATAGCCATATCTGCAATAGCTTGTAGGGCTCCATCAGTAAATTCAAGGTCCACATCGTCAAGTGACAATAATTTCTTGTATTGTTTTACTAAAGCATTCTTTGGTTCAGTTAAAATTCTAATTAAGTCCTCAGTACTCAACTTATCAAGAGTAGCAATAATTGGAATACGTCCAATAAATTCAGGAATTAAACCGAATTTAACTAAATCTCCAGTTGTAAGATTCTTTTGCCAGTCATCTGCATCTACTTGGTTAAGACCATTTTCTGCGCCAAAACCAATTGTTTTCTTACCAAGACGGTTTTTAACGATATTTTCAATACCATCAAAAGCACCACCGACAATGAATAAGATATTAGTAGTATCAATCTTAATCATTTGTTGTTGCGGGTGTTTACGTCCGCCTTGAGGAGGAACAGAAGCAATAGTTCCTTCTAAGATCTTAAGTAATGACTGTTGTACACCTTCACCGGAAACATCACGAGTAATTGAAACATTTTCTGCTTTTTTAGAAATCTTATCAATTTCGTCAATGTAGATGATTCCGCGTTGGGCACGCTCTATATCATAGTCGGCATTTTGCAACAATTTGAGCAAAATATTTTCTACATCTTCACCAACATAGCCGGCTTCAGTCAAAGTAGTAGCGTCCGCAATAGCAAATGGAACATTCAAAATTTTAGCTAAAGTTTGGGCTAAATAAGTTTTACCCGAACCAGTTGGTCCAATCAGAGCAATATTTGATTTTTGCAACTCAGTTCCAGTGCTATCAATATCCATTTGACTGATACGTTTGTAGTGGTTGTAAACAGCAACGGAAAGTACCTTTTTGGCACGATCTTGACCAATTACGTACTCATCCAATTGCTTTTTAATTTCCATTGGCTTAGGTAAATCTTTAGTTTCTTTAATGGAATCTGCTTTTAATTCATCATCAATAATTTTCTTGGAAAGATCGATACATTCATTACAAATGTAGACTCCATTTCCAGCCACAATTTTTTTAACTTGTGACTGTGGTTTACCGCAAAAAGAACATTTTACTTCTTCTTGCTCAGTAATTTCGTTAGCCATCAGCCATCCTCCTTTTCACTTACTTTATGTCAAAATAAGCTTAGCAGTTCACTTTAACAGAGTAAAGAAAATTGTCTTATTAATTAATAGTAAAGAAAAAAGCGACTGTCATAGCCGCCCTTTTCTTAAACTAGTTATCAACTATTATTTATCAGCCTTTTTGTCGTCTTCTTTGGTTGACTTCTTAGCAGTTGATTTCTTAGTAGCTTTCTTAGCAACTTGCTTTGCCTTGTCAGCTACTAAATCAATAGCTTTTCTAATAGCAATATCATGCTTAAGCATATCATCACTCAAGCTACGACGAACAACTTTTTCGTCCATGTTGTAGTCGTGTGCTAAGTCTTTGATTTCTTGCTTAATTTCATCAGCAGTTGCGTCAAGTTTTTCTTTAGCAACGATTGCTTCCAAAACAAGGTTAGTCTTAACACGTTCTGCAGCACCCTTAGCTAATTGTTCACGCAATTGAGCTTCAGTAGTACCAGTTAACTTGAAGTAAGTTTGTGGGTCAATACCTTGACGTTGCATGTTGCCTAAGTATTGGTTCAATTGATTTTGAACATCTTCGTCGATCATTGCTTGAGGAACTTCATCAATGGTTGCATTTTCAACTGCACCCTTGATTGCAGCATCTTGGATAGCGTCTTTTGCGTCATCTTCCTTGTGCTTCTTCAAGTCTTTCTTGATCTTATCTTTTAATTCATCAAGTGATTCTACTGAATCATCAACATCTTTAGCAAACTCGTCATCTAACTTAGGTAATTCTTTAGATTTCACTTCATGAATCTTAGTAGCAAAGTGTGCTTCTTTACCAGCTAAGTCTTTTGCACCGTAATCTTCTGGGAAGGTTACAACAACATCTACATCATCGCCAGCTTTGTGACCAATAAGTTGATCTTCAAAACCAGGAATGAAAGTACCAGAACCTAATTCTAATGAATAGTTTTGTGCACTACCACCATCAAATGGCTTACCATCAATAGTACCAGTGTAGTCGATAGTAACAGTATCGCCTTTAGCAGCCTTACCGTCTTTCAATACTAATTCAGCATTTTGTTCACGACGCTTGTTTAATTCTGCATCTACGTCCTTAACTAAAACGCGAGTGTTTTGCTTAGGAACTTCAATACCCTTGTAGTCACCTAACTTAACTTCTGGCTTAACAGAAACAGTAGCCTTCATTACCCAAGGCTTGTTCTTATCCATTGAAACTGGAGTAATTTGTGGTTGGCCAACTGGGTCAATACCAGCTTCTTTAACAGCAGCAGTGTAAGCTTCTGGTAAAACTATGTTTAAAGCATCTTCGTAAAGAGCTTCTTCACCGTAAAATTGATCAAAAACAACACGAGAAACGTGACCTTTACGGAAACCAGGTACACGTAAGTTCTTCTTAACACGTTTGAAAGCTTGATCTAAGCCCTTTTTTACTTCTTCTTGTGAGATTTCAAAAGTTAATTCACCGGATGTTTTACCGGTCTTTTCCCATTTTACAGACATTAATTAAATACCTCCGATGTCAAATTTGGGTTTGCTATTGCACACTTAACTATCTTACCCTAAACCTTGCTAAAACACAAATCCAGAGAGAAATTTGTTAATTTTTGTATAAAAAAAAGATGTATCCTAAGATACATCTTTTTTAAGAAAGTTTGGAATTAGTCAAGGATTTCAGTAACTTGACCAGCACCAACAGTCTTACCACCTTCACGGATAGTAAACTTAGTACCCTTTTCAATGGCAACTGGCTTGATCAATTCAACAGTGAATTCAACGTTATCACCAGGCATAACCATTTCAGTACCTTCTGGCAATTCAATCTTACCAGTTACGTCAGTAGTGTGGAAGTAGAATTGTGGACGGTAATCTGAGAAGAATGGAGTGTGACGACCACCTTCATCTTTGTTCAAGATATAAACTTGACCCTTGAAGTTCTTGTGGGTTTGAATTGAACCAGGTGCAGCTAAAACTTGACCACGTTCAACTTGATCACGGTCGATACCACGAAGCAATACACCAACGTTATCGCCGGCTTCACCAAGGTCAAGAGTCTTGTGGAACATTTCCAAACCAGTAACAGTTGACTTTTCAATCTTGTCAGTTAAACCAACGATTTCAACTTCATCGCCGACCTTAACAGTACCACGGTCGATACGACCAGAAGCAACAGTACCACGACCAGTGATAGTAAATACGTCTTCAACTGGCATTAAGAATGGCTTGTCAGTATCACGTTCTGGAGTTGGGATGTATTCGTCAACAGTTTCCATTAATTTTCTGATAACGTCTTGTTGTTCTGGGTCACCTTCAAGTGCCTTCAAAGCTGAACCACGGATAACAGGAACATCGTCACCAGGGTAATCGTATTCTGATAACAAGTCACGTACTTCCATTTCAACTAAGTCGATCAATTCTGGATCGTCAACTAAGTCAACCTTGTTTAAGAATACAACGATGTATTGAACACCAACTTGACGAGCAAGTAAGATGTGTTCACGAGTTTGTGGCATAGGACCATCAGTTGCAGCAACAACCAAGATAGCACCATCCATTTGTGCAGCACCAGTAATCATGTTCTTGATGTAGTCAGCGTGACCTGGAGCATCCATGTGAGCGTAGTGACGATTCTTAGTTTCGTATTCTACGTGAGCGGTATTAATAGTAATACCACGTTCCTTTTCTTCTGGAGCAGCATCGATTTGTGAGTAATCTTCAGCTTGTGCCAAACCGTCTTCTGCCAAAACAGTAGTAATAGCTGCAGTTAAAGTGGTCTTACCATGGTCAACGTGGCCGATAGTACCAATGTTAACGTGCGGCTTAGTTCTTTCGTAATGTTCTTTTTCTGCCATTAATATGACCCTCCTGTAAATTTGCAAGAAGTCCGTTGAGTAAGTAACGGATAATTCTCTGTTGATTATTATACTACTTTCAAAGGTAAAAGCCTAGCTCGTACCCCTTTGAAAATATCCTTTATTGATTATACTAGATCCACAGAAAATGTAAACCTTTTTTGCTCAATATCGGCACTAAAAATCAGAATTTGTTGCTTTTTCATATGCCAAATATTCATATATTTTATTTAAAAGTTTCTGATTAGCTCCGCCCTTCTTTTGCTCAAGATAGTTTCTAAAATCATGAGCAAATTGATCCGGATCTCTAATATAATCATTTAAACGCGGATATAGCATCCCTAAACAAACATTCATCTCACCAATCATTATTGGCAGTTTGCTTGGATCCTGTCTAAAGTAATCCGCTAAGCTAACACAAACTTCACGATAAATTGGACTTTTTTCAAGTAAGTCCGTTTCTTTAGGAATAAATTCTTTTAATTCTCCTAAAATGTAAACTTGAACTTTTTCGCTGTATCCAAGTTTTATTAAATCTTCACATAAGGATAAACGCAAAGCAAAATTAGGAGATGGATCCATTAAAATACTTTTTGCCAAATTAGTAAAGTTTTCTGTACTTAAGCAATATAAAAGTAAATAATCTTTTTCTTGAATATATTTAAGCTGTTTAAAATTTTTCATTATTTCTAACTGCTTAATTTGACTAACCGGTTCAATTTTTACTGGTAGCTTTTTTTGCAGTAAGTACTCAAGCTCAGCCGCTTCAATTGCATAATGCTGAAAAGCTAAAATTTTAAGATAAGTATCATATACTCTTTGATTAGAAAAAAGGTCAGGCTCTTCCTTAATCAAAGAATATGCCTGATCTCCCTTCTCTTGGCTTAAATATATTTCACATAGTTCACAAACAATATCTGAATCATGACCTAACCGTAAAGCTTCAAGTAAATATTGCTTAGCTTGCAGTAAATCATTGTGCTTTTTAGCCTCTTTTGCTAAAAGAAGAAAGTTATCTTGACTTGCATGTGACATTAAGCTTTTGCCTTCTTTTGTTCTGAATCTTTTTTATGATGATTTTTTCTAACTGGACGTTTCTCAGAATTATTTTCTTGATTGTTTCGTCTAGCCATTGCACGGTGTCTATTTTGGTTAACTTCCATTACGACTGGTAAAACAACTGGACGACGCCCTGTTTGCTTGTAAAGATATTTTTCAACATCATTACGAACATCTTGCTTTAATTCAGTCCAATCAAATTTCTTGTGTTCAAAGTTATTGTTTACTGCTTCTTTAATTACATCAGCAGCGCCATTCATCAAGGCATGGTTAGCCTTAATGTATACAAATCCTCTAGTTGAAACACGTGGTTCTGAGATGATCTTCTTTTTCTTTCTATCAATAGTAACTGCAGCAATGAAGACACCGTCATCAGATAGAACTTCCCGATCTCTTAAAACGATGTTTCCAACATCACCGACACCAGAACCGTCAATCATGATATCTTCACCAGGAACAGCATCTGTACGATAGAAACGTCCCTTTTCTAGAGCGTATGCATCCCCATTATGTGGTAAGAAAATATCCTTCTTATTCATACCTGCTTCAATGGCTAAATCTTTATGGATCTCAAGAAGACGGTATTCACCAATAACTGGAATTAAGAACTTAGGCTTAAGTGTATCAATTAACATTTGTAAGTCACGGCCAGTGGCATGTCCACTTGTATGCTTATCTCTACCGAGTTCTTTAACTGTTCCGCCAGCACGATAAATCATATCACTAGTTTGGGCAACCATAGTTTCAACTGAGTGTGAAGGAGTGGTAGCAATGAAAACTAAATCACCCTTCTTAATCTTAATCATACGGTGACGGTTAGTTGCCATCTTTTGAAGCGACTTAAGTGGTTCACCCATCCGACCAGTTTCTAAGATTACTAATTCATTGTCAGGAATCTTCTTTAAGTCCTTACTGTGAACAAGTAATCCTTTAGGTACGTTTAAGTAACCTAATTTCATTGCTGTATAGACAATCTTACCAGCATCTCTACCTGTCAAGAAAACATGTCTTCCAGTGGCAGCCGCTGCTTGGAAAATCTCTTGAACACGGACGATATTTGATGCTTTTGCTGCAGCAATGATTCGACCATCATAATTCTCAAAAATATTGTAAATATATTTTTCAATACTAGTCTGACGATCATTTGGGAAGTTTGCTTCAGCATTAGTGGAGTCACTAAGAAGTGCGAGGACGCCCTTTTGGGCAATTTCAGATAAACGAACAAAGTCAGTTCGATAACCCTTTTTAGCTGATGGATCAAACTTAAAGTCACCAGTATAAACAATTTCTCCTTCTTTAGTAGAAATATCAATTCCTAAAGAATCTGGGATTGAGTGCGTAGTCTTGAGGAAAGAGACATTTGCATTTTTAAATTCAATTTCTGTATCAGCGTCAATAACATGGAATAAGTCATTTTTACGACGTCTATTTTCACGTTGAACAGCAATCTTAGCCAATTCAATAGTTAATTTTGAACCGAAAACTGGAATATCGTGATCTCTTAAAATATATGGTAGAGCACCGATTGAATCAGCATGACCATGAGTTAAAAAGATACCGGCAATTTTATCGGCATAATCTTGGAAAAATTGTAGGTCAGGAATAACAACGTCAATTCCTAATAAAGATGAATCAGGATACTTCAAACCTGCATCCATAATAAAAATTTCGTCTTCTACTTGAACAGCGTACATGTTTTTACCATTTTCACGTGCGCCACCCAAGATCATTATCTTAATCTTTTGTGACATTTTTTTGCTTCTTTCTATATTTACTTAAATTATTTATGGATCTTAATGATCAAAACGAAGTTAATCTAATTAATTTTACCATATAATAGTATGAATTTGAAAGGAACAAAAAAGCTACTCTTTAAGATAAAGAGTAGCTGAGGTTTATGAATTATTAGAATTAACGACGTAAACCTAACTTGTTGATTAATTCACGGTAACGTTGAATATCTTTGTTCTTTAAGTAACGAAGTAAGTTACGACGGTGACCAATCTTCTTAAGCAAACCAACGTATGAGTGGTGGTCTTGCTTGTTAGCCTTTAAGTGGTCGTTCAAGTTGTTGATATCACTAGTTAAAAGTGCAATTTGAACTTCTGGAGAACCAGTATCGCCATCGTGACGTGCGTATTCTTTGATTAATTCATCTTTCTTTTCTTTTGAAATAGCCATTAGAAAAATACCTCTCTTTTAAATAATTGCCATTAACAACGTTAACCGTCGGCGGCGGGAAAACAGCGTCAATGGTTCCAACAGATATTAATATTACATGGAAGTTTTTAAAAAAGCAAGTCCAAATTACCTTGCACCAACGGCTTGTATTAAGTATAATTAACGAGTAAATCTATTTTATCGAGGTGATTTTGATGCCACAAATTAAATCAGCAATTAAACGTGTTAAGACTAATGCTACTGCTAACAAGCGCAACGCTGCTGAATTAAGTAAATTGAGAACTGCTGTAAGAAAATTCAACGAAGCTGTTGAAAATGACGCAAAAGATGTCCTCGATTTAGAAGTTAAAGCTGCACGTGCTTTAGATAAGGCTGTTTCTAAAGGTCTTATTTCTAAGAACAAAGCTAACCGTGATAAATCACGCTTATCTAAAAAGGCTGCTAACAAGTAATTATTTACTTGACACCTGATATTAGGCAAAATAAAAGCTCGGAGTTTTCCTCCGGGCTTTTTTGTTGTCTAAATTTTTAATAAAAAGAGCTTCAAGAACTCATCCCCGTGATAAGTTCCGTTTTTGTAGCCAAAATCAAGTTCAATCGCCTGCTTTAGCAACACTGTTAATTTACTTAATGAGACTTTATTTTCAAGGGCTAATTTTACTCGATACGGATTCACTTTTAACTCTTTAGTAATTTGATCTTTACTCCACCGTCTATTCTGCAAAACTTTAACACAAGTCAAAAATTCAAGTTGAGATTCAAAAATAGCTAGTAGCTGAATTGCACTTGCCCCTTCTCGTAAATGATCCTCTAAACGTTGAGTAGCCTCTTGATATTTTTTATCAAAAGCAGCTGTTAATATTTCAAAAATATTTTCTGAAAGAGAACGATCAATATTTTCATTAATTAGTGTTTCCGTGATCCTTTTATCTTCACCAACAATATTTTTTAATTTTACATAGTTACTTAAAGAGACATCTAGAACTTGGTCACTTCTTTGGATCAATATTTGAAGCGCCATATTAGTAATTTGATATCCCTCTTCTTTACTTATGGCCTTAATTATTCCACTAACCTCATAGGGCTTAAACGTAGTTTCAACCACATTAACATGTTCAAGCAAAAGTTTACTAATCTTTTTTCTACGATCGATTTTTTCATAATTAGCCACAAAAACAACTACATCTTCTAAATCACTCAAATGTTCAATGATTTTAGTTAATTTTTCAACTTGTTTTTTAAACTTTTGTGGTACTTTAGCCATTAAAAAGAAAGGATTCTTCACAACCACAACTTTCTGGTTACTGAATAAAGAAGACTCGGTTAAAGTTGCCATTAATTCATCAAGTCCATCTTCAAGGCAGTCTACAATCACTTGATCAAGTTCAGAAAAATATTTTTGATTGAGGTAGTTGCGAACCAAATAATCATTAAAAAATGAATCTGGTCCTTGAATCAAAAGATTAGCATTCTTAGGATTAGTCTGTTTAAAAAGAGAGATTAATGTCATTTTGTATTTCCTTTATAAAAAGTCGTAATCTTATCACCTTGAAATGGTGAGTAATTCCAAGTAATTGTACCACTATCTTGCGTATTTAAATATGGAATACCTAAGTCTTTCAATGTTTTTAAAGTTTCTTGATGGGGATGCCCAAAACGATTATTGCGTCCTGAAGAAATAAAGACTAGACGTGGATTTAACTTCTTTAAAAAATCTGGATCGCTAGAAGTTTTACTACCATGATGGCCTAATTTAAAGTAATCAACTTGGAAATTATAGTGGTTTTGTATCTCTTTTTCTCCTTCTCTGCCCAAGTCCCCAGTAAAAAGCCAGCGTTTATTCGCTAACTTAAACGTTATAGATAAAGAATCTTCCTTCTTACCTAAGCCTGGTTTAAAAGGATAAACCACGTCAAAGTCGATCCCGCCTTCTCTAACTTTATCCCCTGCAAGAAGTGGCATCAGTTGCACATCATTTAAATGATTACTTATTTTCTTCATAAAAGACTGATTATCAGTCAAACCTCTAGCAAAATATAGATGCTTTACTGGAATTTGATCCAGTAAAGCTTTTAAATCACCGATATGATCTGCATCCTGATGGCTTAAAAAGACTCCATCAAGATGATCAATTCCCTGTGCATATAAAAATGGTATAGTGATCCGATTTAACTGCGGCTCACTTTTTCTTTTTCCAAAATTTAGCTTTCCGCCCGTATCTATTAAATATGTTTTTCTATTTAAGGGCGTCGTAATTAAAATGCTATCCCCCTGTCCTACGTCAATAAAAGAAACTTGTCCCTTAAGTGGAAAATGAATCAAACAGAAAAAGCTAGTATATGCCCCAAGCAAAATTACTCTTAATTTTAATTTCTTTACTTTATTCTTAGGCATAATAATCAAAAACAAAGTCACAGCCAATAAAAATATAGTTTGAAACCAATTTATTTGCCCAAAAGTTATTAGTCCCACCTGCTTATCAGCAATAAAATTAGTTAAGTCCGCAATGACTTTAAAAATTGGTTCACTTATTCTGACAATATCTGGTAAACACCAAAATATAAAAATCACAATAAAGGTTAAAGGCAAAAGAATAAAATTAAAAATTGGAACAATCAAGAAATTATAAATGATAGTTAGAAAGTTAATCCGATAAAAATTATGTAATAGAATTGGCGTAATTAATAAATTAAGAACTATATTTTGTTTAATTTTTTTAAAATCTTTGCTTATTTCTAATCCAAAGACTAACAAATAACTTAAAATCGCCCCACTATTTAAAAATAATAGCGGATTAAATAGGAGATGAGTTAACGCTACTATTCCTAATTTATCTCCGCTACTAATCATAACCTTTTTTCTTTTAAAGAATACATTCCAAAAGTAGCTTAAACTTGCCCGCACAAAACCAGCCTGAAAATTAGAAAGTAAGATTTCAATTATTAAAAAAAGAACACAAAAAATCGTTAACTCTTCTTCTGTTCTTTTCATAATTGTTCCAAGCCACATGATCCCTAGAATATATAAACTTACGTGTAGCCCAGAGATACTTAACAAATGGATAATTCCTAAGTCACGATAACTATTGAGTAAAACCTTATTTTCTGAACTAGGATTTTGTGCTAGAACCATTTCACTGGCAAAAAATCTTGTAAACTGGGGCATTTTTTCAAAATAATCGATCAGCCACTTACGTAAAATATGGATCCAATCAAAAATAGTAATTTTCTTAGGATAAAGCTCATAGCTTTCAAGTTTCACTCTCTCCCTTATTTTTTTACTACGATAATACTTTTGGTAGTCAAATTCACCTGGGTTAGTTGCTGGCATAATTTGTTCTACTTTTGCCTTGTAGTTTACTAAATAACATCCCCCAAAGCGATTTAATTCTTTTTCAAGTGACTTGTTTATACTTCCACTAATTAAAACTTTATTCTTTCCAATTCTTCCCTCCCCATAGAAAAATTGGTCACTCACCTTCACCTGATCACTATATATTTGAATTGGTTCTCCAATTTTCGTTTCACTTGTTTGCTGATTAAGTAAAGTTATAAGAGATATTATTCCTAAAAACAAAACCAGTAATTGTCGATACTGAGGAAATTTATAAACGAGCAAGAAGCAGAAAAAAAGCAAAAAAATTACAGCTACAACTCTTTGAGCAAAAGAAGTAGCTTGCAAAATTAGAAAAGTAACTGAAATACATCCCAAACTAAGTAATAAATAGAATCCGGGAGCATAAAAACTAGAGAGCCAATTGATCTTTAAGCTTTTCAAAAGTCTTTTCACCAATTCCTGTCACTTTAGTTAAATCTTCAATTTGTTTGAAACCTCCATTTTGATCGCGATACGCAATAATTTGTTCTGCTTTCTTCTGACCCACTCCATTTAATTTTTGTAAATCTTCAACTGTTGCAGAATTTAAATGGACCTGCTCAGAATTTGAACTAGCAGAATCTGAAACAGATGAGTTAGTAGTTGTTGTATTTCCGACTGCTGGTACATTCTCTATTTTTTCATCAATGTGGGGGACATAAATTTGATCTTGATCTTTTAAAAGAGCTGCTCGATTTATTGCTCTTGTCTCTGCCTTATCGGTTAAGCCGCCACATACTTTTAATAAATCATTTAAGCGTGCCCCATTTTTTAAGGTATAAACTCCACTATGTTTAACAGCTCCAGCAATATCTACAGTTACAGTATTTTGTTTAGATGGACTATTAACGCCAGTAGCAGAAGGAGTATTATTACTTTTATTTTTAGAAAAATCTGTTGATTGGTTCTTATTATTTTCACTTAAAACTTGATTATTATTAACTACCGGCTGATTATTTTTTTGAATAAAATATCCACCAATTAAAATCGTCGCAATAATTCCAATTACTAGTCCTTTCTTTCCTAAGATGAAGTCTTTTATTTTTTCAAAATCCATTTTTATCACCTCATTATTTATTACGAAAAAAAGCAGCAATTTTTTGCTGCTTTTTCTTATTTTTCTAAATAATTTAGTGCATCTTCAAATCGAGCTACGGGTACAATCTTCATTTTAGTATGAATTTTCTTAGCAGTTTTTACCGCTTCTGCATAGTTCGTTTCACTCTTTTTAACTCCCGATGGTTGATCAGTTGGAGCAAAGAAGACTTTCATTCCCTGTCGACTAGCTGCTATTACTTTCTTATCAACGCCGCCAATCATTCCTACTTTTCCTTGATCATCAATCGTCCCAGTCCCTGCTATTTTTTTAGAACTAAGATTTTTTCCGGTAAATAATTGATAACATTCGAGCGTAAACATTAATCCAGCTGAAGGGCCACCAATATCTTCCGCATCAATTTTTACTGCAGGCTTTGTTACTACCCGCGTATGATCTACAAGTTGAATACCGATTCCGTAACGGTTAGTTCCAGAAAGTTTTACCGTTTCACCGGAGAAAGTTAGATGTTTTTTTCCTCTAATAACTTCAATTCTTACCTTACTCTTCTTTAAAGAAGAAACATATTTAATTAATTCTTGACTAGAATTGAATTTCTTACCATTTACGCTAACTAATACGTCTCCTACCTTCAACTTATTTTTAAAAGTTGAATTACTCATTATTTCCATTACGTAAACGCCTAAGAACTCTTGACGATGCGGAACATTTGCCTTCTTAGCCGCATAGTAAATAGCATTATTTTGACTAGTTTCCATGTAATACTGCTGCATTTGGTTATATTCTGCACTAGTCGATGTTCCCATTAATTCATCCTTTGAGTAGCGACTATCTGCTGGCCTCAAAAAACTTGTCAAATAATCAATCATTACCGCCGGTCGTTCGCTTACAGTTACCAAATAAAAATTAGGATTAGCCTTTCTAGTACTTTTTACATATTTACTAATCTGAAAAGCTTCACCAGGAGCTTCAATATAATATTGCGTTGGCCACAGACAAAATACAACTGCTATTAAAAATGCTGCTATTCCTAGCAGCCAAAACTTTAATTTTCTATTTTTTTTCATTATTTCTATTCCTCAATTTTTCTTCCAATGCAGCTGCGACTGGCTTTGGAACTAAGGTTGAAACATCCCCACCAAAAAATACAGTTTCTTTAATCATACTAGAAGAAATAAAACTATCTTCTGGGCGAGTAAACAATAAAACTGTATTTAAATCTGGATCTAAGGTCTTGTTGATTCCAGCTATATCACGCTCATAGTTAAAATCGGCTGTATTTCGCAATCCACGAACAATTGCACCTGCACCAAGTTCATGTGCTACTTCCACGGTCAACTCAGCTGGTCGAGCAATAACTTCAACTTTTTCGTTGTTTTCAAAAACTTTTCTCGCCAATTCTAAACGTTCTTTTTCATTAAAAAGATACTTTTTACTAGTATTGGTCATAATTACTACATATAATTTTTCAAACATATGAGATGCACCTTCAATCACCTCAACATGTCCATTAGTTATTGGGTCAAAACTTCCGGGAAAAATCGCCTTTATCATTTTAATCTCTTTCGTAAACCTTTACCTTTGTTCGTCCTAACTGATGATCCTTAATAATTGAAAAGCCAGAAACCTCTGGTAATTCATCATGTTCATCTGTCTCCGCTACAACAAGCGCCTTCTCATTTAATAGGTTATTCTCAAGCAATTTCGTCATAATCTTTACAATTTTTTGTTTAGCATAAGGTGGGTCAAGAAAAACAAGATCAAATTTCTTACCCTCATCCTGCAAAATTTTAATTGCGCGATTATCACTACACTTTAAGACTCTGAATCTTTCTTCTTCCTTGGTGAGTTCAACATTTTTTTTGATAATCTGGCATGCCTGACCACTAATATCTACTAAAACAGCCTCATCATAGCCACGAGAAACAGCTTCAATTCCTAAGGCACCACTGCCGGCATATAGATCGAGTACTTGACCGCCATCAAAAAATTGCCCCAAAGAATTAAATAAAGACCCTTTTACCTTATCACTAGTTGGTCGAGTGGCATTACTCTTCAATGTATGTAAATTACGCTTAGCATATTTTCCTGCAATAATTCTCAAACTCGTAAATCCTCGTTTTCTTCTCGTAATTTTTCTGCTTCTTCTTTTAGTTCCCGCATCATTTTTTCCTCGTGTTCAGCAGAGAAATCAAGCTCATCAGTTTTTGATGTTTCCACAGACTGCACATAACTTTTGCTTCTGAGCTCTGCAATTGTCTTAGCTGCGTATTGTGAACTGACATATAAAATCACATACTTATTTTTACGTGAAAAATAAATAATATTACCAAATCTACGCAACTTATACTGATCGCTAATTTGATTCAGCCAAACAATTATCTGCGTACGGGGAGTCATTTTTTCATTTGACTCATCCTTAAAAACCAAACTCAAAGTACACTCCTACTTTCTACTAATGCTTTCTTTTCAGCAGCTGAAATATTTAAGACTAAACCTAAAGCAGCAGTTAGCACAATCATTGATGATCCCCCATAAGAAATAAATGGTAAGGTTACCCCAGTAATTGGCAATAATCCTAAAACTGCTCCTACATTAAAGAGCGTTTCTGTAAAAATCATGGTTACAACCCCGAAACAAACTAAAGCATTAAATTGTGAATCGGCATGAATTCCTACTTCCATAATGCGCCACATTAAAAAGAATAATAAGGTAATAATCACAATGGCGCCAATTACTCCTAACTCTTCAGCGGTAATAGATAAAATGAAATCAGTATATGGTTCAGGTAAGTAGCCTCTCTTTTGCATACTATTACCTAATCCAACACCAAACAAACCACCATTATGAATTGCATAATAGGAGTTTACCAGCTGTGCACCACCTGTTTTTTCTAGCTTAAAGGGATGGGCAAAAGCGAGCAAGCGCTGAAATTGATAGGAATCTTTGATGAATCCTGGGGTCCAAAACAATAAAATTGCCATCAATAAAACAATTCCTAGTAGTAACCCTACTAACCAATAAACAGCTAATCTTGTGGGAATTCCTGAGACACTATACATGACAAAAACAATCATAAATAGAATGGCTGAACCACCAAAGTCAGGCTCTAAAATTACCAAACCAATCATCAAGAATGAAATTACAGTTGGCCCAAATAAATTATGCCAAATTTGTCCCGGAACAAACTTTCCATCTCGTCTCGACAAGACAAAAGCCAAATAAAGAACTAGAGATAATTTAGCTACTTCCACTGGCTGAATATTAATAAATCCTAAATTAATCCAACCAACAGCACCATTAACAGCAGCTTTTCCATGACTAACAATTTTAAGAACGATTAAAAACATTAACATCAAAAATGAAATTCCTAAGTAGGACATAACAAATTTTCTGTTTTTGAATACTCTTAATTTTAAAGCAAAACAAGGAATTCCAAAGGCTATAAATGCTGCCAAGAAATATATAATCTGTCTTTTCATATATACACTCGGTGAAAAACCATTTACTAATAAAATGTCCGAGCTTGCTGAATAGACCATAATAACCCCGATAGTTGACAAAACAAGATATGGGATCAAGATGCTATAGTCTAAGTATCTTAGTTTTTGTCGCACAATATATCTGCCCCTTTAGTTAAATAATCTTTCTTATTATATCACTACCTCTGCATAACAAAAAAAGTAGCTCAATAAATTGAGCTACTTTTAAAAATTAAATAAGAAATAAACTATTTGTTACGTTTCTTATCTGCCTTTTTTCTTTCGTTAGTGTTTAAGATCTTCTTACGTAAACGAATACTTTCTGGAGTTACCTCACAGTATTCATCATCGTTCAAGAATTCAATAGCTTCTTCCAAAGTCATAGTCTTAGGAGTCTTAATTGAAGCTGAGTGGTCCTTACCGGCAGCACGGGTGTTAGTTAAGTTCTTACCCTTAGTTACGTTAACAGCAATATCACGTTCACGTGATGATTGACCAACAATCATACCTTCGTAAACTTCAACACCAGCACCGATGAATAATTCACCACGTTGTTCAACTGATTGAAGTGAGTAAGTTGTTGATTGACCTTGATTGATTGAAACTAAGGCACCGTTACGACGACCTGGTTCCCAGTTCTTAACAACAGGCTTGTATGAATCAAAAGTATGGTTCATAATTCCGTAACCAGCAGTTTGGGACATGAATTCATTGTTGTAACCAATCAAACCACGTGATGGTACTAAGAATTCAAGTCTAGTTTGGCCGTTACCAGTAGATTCCATATTCTTCATTTCACCTTTTCTTTGTGAAAGAGAGTCGATAACAGAACCTACATAAGCATCTGGAGTATCTACTTGAACTGCTTCAAATGGTTCACACATTTGTCCATCAACTTCACGGTAAATAACTTTAGGACGTGAAAGTTGTAATTCGAATCCTTCACGACGAAGTTCTTCAACTAAAATTGACAAGTGTAATTCACCACGACCAGAAACAGTCCAGGCATTTAATTGGTCAGTTGGTTCAACCTTTAAAGAAACATCAGTACGAGTTTGACGAATTAAACGGTCTTCAAGTTTCTTAGGTGTAACTTGATCACCTTCACGACCAGCAAATGGTGAATCGTTTGCAACAAAGTCCATTTGAAGAGTTGGTGGATCAATCTTAAGAAGTGGTAATGCTTCAGGCTTGTCAGCAGAAGCAATAGTTTCACCAACATAAATATCATTAATACCAGAAATAGCAATGATATCACCGGCTTTTGCTTCTTGAATTTCGTTACGCTTCAAACCGAAGTAACCAAATAATTTAGTAACACGGAAGTTTTGAGTTGAACCATCACGTTTCATAACAGTAATGTTGTCACCAACTTTAACTTTTCCGCGGTAAATACGTCCTACACCGATACGACCTACGTAGTCATCCCAATCAAGCATAGTGATTTGGAATTGTAATGGTTCACCAGAATTATCAACTGGAGCAGGAATGTTCTTAACAATAGTATCAAAAATAGGGTCCATTGTTTCTTCTTGCTTAGCTGGGTCTGATTCGTATGAAGAAGTACCGTTTAAAGCAGATGCGTAAACAACTGGGAAATCAAGTTGTTCATCACTAGCACCTAATTCGATGAATAATTCAAGAACTTCATCCAATACTTCCTTTGGACGAGCACCTGGACGGTCAATCTTATTAATAACTACGATTGGCTTAACGCCAGCTTCCAAAGCCTTCTTAAGCACAAAACGAGTTTGTGGCATAGTACCTTCGTAAGCATCAACAAGCAATAAACATCCGTCAACCATGTGCATGATACGTTCTACTTCACCACCGAAGTCAGCGTGTCCTGGTGTATCCAAGATGTTAATAGTAGTATCACCGTACTTAACAGCAGTGTTCTTAGATAAGATAGTAATACCACGTTCACGTTCAATAGCATTGGAGTCCATAGCACGATCTTCTAGATTCATGTGCTCTGGCAATGTATCTGATTGTTTTAACAATTGGTTAACCAAAGTAGTCTTACCGTGGTCAACGTGTGCGATAATGGCAATATTTCTAATATCGTCTCTTCTTTGCAAAAGAAATTCCTCCCCGAACTTCATAAAAAAACTGTGACTCCAGTCACAGCCCTTTTACGCAAAAATAATAATGCAGTTATTGAAGCTTTATATCTCTATAGTTTCGTTTTACAATTCTACTCTAAAAATATAATGTCGTCAACGGAAGTACAAGCTGTGAACTGTTTATTTTTAACAAAAATATTATACCAAAAACTTCGGTCGTTGCCGTCTTTTCTTTCAATTGTTATTATAGTTTATAGCAAATTATTTAATTAAGGAGATATAATTTTGATTTTAATGCATGATATTACGCGCGATGGCAATCCAGTTTTAAGACAAGTTGCTAAGCCTTTAACTTTTCCATTATCCGATGAATACAAAAAATTAGCTGACGACATGATGCAATACTTAATCAACTCCCAAGATCCTAAGATTGCTGAAAAGCATCAATTAAGAGCTGGTGTTGGTTTGGCTGCTCCACAAGTTGGTGAAAGTGTTCAAATGGCTGCTCTTTTAGTTCCAAACGACAAAGGTGAAATCATCTTTAAGGAAGTTTTTGTTAATCCTAAAATTCTTTCTGAATCAGTTAGAAGAACTTGTCTTGCTGAAGGTGAAGGCTGTTTAAGTGTAGACAAAGACATTGAAGGATATGTTCCTCGTCCTGATAAATTAAAAATTCGTTACTATACAGTAGATGGTGAAGAAAAAACTATTCGCTTAAAAGACTATCCAGCAATCGTTGCTTCCCACGAAATTGATCACTTAAATGGTCATTTATTCTATGATCGCATCAATAAGCAAAATCCTTTTGAATTAGCAGAAGATACAATCGTAATTTCTTAAAATTAAACTTTTAATTTTCTACTAGGCGTTAGAGCAAGATGTTCTATCGCCTTTTTCCATACTATATATGAAGTAAATTGGTATACTTAAAAGCAAGTTTATGATAAAATTTTAATAGCTATGAATTTCTGCAAGTTTATGCAGAAGTTTTTTTGAACGTTTTAAATATAAGGAGATTATAAGAAATGATCTACAAAGTTTTATACCAAAAAGACCAGATCGTTAATCCAAGAAGAGAAACTACTAAGACTCTTTTTTTAGAAGCAGATAATGTAGTTGCAGCAAGAACTATGGTTGAGGATAACACCCCCTACAACATTGAACTCATCCAAGAATTAACTGGAAACTCCCTTGCTTACGAAAAGCAAAGCCCAGATTTCAAACTGACAACTTTTGATTCTAAGGATAACTAACGACCTTGAAATTAAAGAATAACGAAGTCGGCGTTTACGCTATAGGGGGTCTAGGCGAAATCGGCCGTAATATGTACTGCGTTGAGTACCAAGATGAAATTATCATCATGGACTGCGGTATCAAATTCCCTGAAGACGATATGATGGGAATTAATTATGTTATCTCAGACTATTCCTACTTAGTTAAGAATAGAAAAAAAATCAAAGCATTAGTTGTTACGCACGGACATGAAGACCACATCGGAGGAATTCCCTACCTTTTAAAGAAAATTCCTGAAATTCCTGTCTATGCTACTCCATTTGCTTTAGCCTTAATTCGAGGAAAACTTGATGAACATGGAATTTTAAACTCTAGTGAACTTCATGAAGAGCATGAAGATACTGTTTTAAAATTTGATAAGTTATCAGTAAGTTTCTTCAGAACCACTCACTCAATTCCTGATACTCTAGGAATTGCAGTTCATACTCCTGAAGGAGCCGTTCTATTTACTGGAGACTTTAAATTCGATTTAACTCCAGTTATGAATCAACCAGCTCCTGATTTCCAAGAGATGGCTAAGCTCGGAAAAGAAGGCGTCTTAGCCCTTTTATCTGACTCTACTAATGCAGAAGTTCCTACATTTACAAAGTCAGAAAGATTTGTTGCTCATTCATTGCACGACATCATTACTGGAATTAAAGGTAGAATTATTTTTGCCACTTTTGCTTCCAACCTTTACCGTGTATCGACTGCGATCAAAGCTGCTGTTGATACCGGAAGAAAAGTAGCTATCTTTGGTCGTTCAATGGAAAATGGGGTTCAAAATGGTATTGATCTCGGCTACTTAGATATTCCTGAAGGAACCTTAGTTGATGCTAATGAAATTAACCATACTCCACCTGAAAAAGCAATGATTTTATGTACTGGTTCTCAAGGTGAGCCTCTGGCTGCTCTTTCAAGAATTGCAGATGGAACTCACCGTCAGATTTCACTACAACCAGGCGATACAGTCATCTTTTCATCTAATCCAATTCCAGGTAACACTACTAGCGTTAACCACTTAATTAATAAGTTAACTGAAGCTGGTGCGAATGTTGTTCACGGCAAGATTCATAATGTCCACACTTCTGGACATGCTGGTCAAGAAGAACAAAAGATGATGATTGAGTTAACTAAACCTGAATACTTCATTCCAGTTCATGGTGAATATAGAATGCAAGTAGTTCATACGGAAACTGCTCAATCTACTGGTATGCCTAAAGATCATACTTTCGTTCTTAAAAACGGAGATGTTCTTGCTTTAACGAAAGATTCTTCTAGAATTGCTGGTCACATTAATATTCCGGATGTCTTTGTTGATACTTCTGGTAGCGATGATGTTGGTAATATCGTTGTTCGTGACCGCCAAATCTTGGCTGAGGAAGGTCTTGTAGTAGTGGTAGCAACTGTTGACTACAAACACCAACGCGTTCTTGCAGGTCCAGACATTTTGAGTCGTGGTTTTGTCTACATGCGCGAATCAACAGAATTGATTAGTCAAGCTCAGAAACATGTCTACCATGTTCTTAAGACGGAAATGGCGAAAGATCCACAACCAAAAGAAAATGAAATTAGAAAGGCTATCATTGAGAATCTTCAAGATTTCTTATATTCAAAGACTGAAAGAAGACCAATGATTCTGCCAATGCTAATTGAAAAGAAATAAAGTAAGCCCCATCTCGGGGCTTATTTTTATATTACATAGGCAAAAAATGATGAAAAAGATTCATTTACTGGTAAATCTAAAATCAGGGAGCAACAAAGGCGAAAAGGCTCTCAAGCAAATTGAAACTGTACTTAAAGACGAAAAAATGGACTATGACATTCATATCTCCAATTATCCGGGACAATTGGTTCCAATTGCAACCAAGGTAGCCAATGAGATTAGTTCTAGAAATGAATATGTTATTGTAGTCGGTGGCGATGGTTCTCTAAACCAAGCTTTAAATGGTGTTAAAAATTCAGAGCAGCCTAACACTCCCCTTGCCTACTTCCCAGCAGGCACTGGAAATGATTTTGCTAGAGCAGCTAAACTTGAAACAGATCCTCTAAAATTGATTAGACATCTAAAGAATAATCCGACCGTTACTAAAGTAGATTGCGGAAAATACCATGATCTAATTAACGGTGAGACAAGATACTTTGTTAACAATTTAGGAATTGGTTTTGATGCTTATGTAGTTAATAAAACGAACCACTCAAAACTAAAAACTAAATTTAATAAAATTAATATAGGTAACTTAACTTACGGAATTAATATTGTTCAAGCGCTCAAGGGACAAGACAATTTTAAGGTCAGAGTTTCAAACAATGGTCATACCTCTTACTATGAACACGCCTATTTAGTTACTACTACTAACCATCCCTACTTCGGTGGCGGCGTACCAATCTTACCGATTGCTAGCATTCACAATCATCACTTAGATATTGCAATTGTAGAAAAGCCAAACTTAGTAAAATTTATTTATCTATTTTCTAAGTTGCTAATTAATGGATCACACATGAAAAGTAACCAATTTCATTATTTTGAATCATCTGCAATTGAAGTTAAAACTGATGATCCTGAGTATGGTCAGTTAGATGGAGAAGAATTATCAAAAAGAAAGTTTCATCTAAAATTTGAAGTGGATCATTTTGATCTTTTGCAATAAACGACAAATAGCCAGCTCATAATGAGCTGGCTATTTTGCTATCTTTTTTCTTCTAATTTAATATCTTCCATACCAATCATGGGATCAATCTGCCCAGAATAAATTAGCTCAGGAGTCAAAATATGCTCTTCTGGCTCAGCAGTTTCTTCTTTAACTTCAGTTTTAGTTTTTTCTTGTTCCGCATTTACATTTGAAGTATTTTCAACTTCTTTTAGACCTAACTCATGCCTAATTTTAGCTGCTAACTCAGTCTTACGGTCATTACCTGGAGTACGCAATGCCATAATATACGCCTTTTTTTCTCCTACCATAACTAAGTTTTTTTCGGCACGAGTAATGGCGGTATATAACAAATTCCGCCTCAACATCATATAATTTTGCATCGTAAGATTTAAAATTACTAACGGAAATTCTGATCCTTGGGACTTATGGATGGTAATGGCATACGCACGGGTAATATCATTTAAGTCTTTAATACCAAATTCTATTTCACGACCGTCAAAATCAGCAATTAATATTTTGGCTTTATCATCAGGATTAAGGCCAATAATTTTACCAATTTGACCATTATAAATATCTTTTTCTGGATTATTTTGTAATTGTAGGATTCGGTCCCCGATTCTAAAACTTTCATTGTGAGCTTCAATTACTTTAGTTTTTGCTGATAGTGGATTCATCACATCCTGCAAAATATCATTCAAGTGAGTAATTCCACCTTGACCGTTGTACATCGCTCCCAGAACTTGAATATCATCCTTTTTGAAACCACGTTTAATAGCCAAATTTACGATTTGATCGATTGCATCCCCCACCAAGCTTGGTTGACATGGAATAAAGGAGTAATTTTTAGTTTTATTAAAAATAGTCTCTTCTGCTTCTTCATCATTAATTGCATGGGCCAACTTAATAATTGAGGAGTCTTCTCCCTGTCTATGAATTACTTGCAACTTTGTAGTTGGAAATGCCCCTGAACTTATTAAATCGCTGAAAATATTACCCGCTCCAACTGAAGGAAGCTGATCTTTGTCCCCCACAAAAACTATCCTCTTTGTTGAATTAATACCGGATAAAAGCTGTTTAAAGAGAAACATATCAACCATCGACATTTCATCAATAATTAAGATCTCACCGTTTAATTCGTTTACATCAGTCGCTTCATTTTCACCGATGCCTAACCCTAATAAACGGTGAATGGTTTTCGCTGAAATATCTGTAACCTCACTCATTCGCTTGGCAGCTCGACCCGTTGGTGCAGCAAGTAAAAATGGTGGATCATCGCTATATAAAGCTGCACTTGGAATTTCCGCAAGTTCCTTTAAACACATTAAAATTCCATTAATAATTGTCGTTTTACCAGTACCAGGACCACCAGTAAGAATTGAAATTGGATTATTTAACGCATTTTTAATTGCATTTTTTTGAGTATCATCATATTCAATTTCAAGTGTTTCTTCGACATGCTTTATTGCTTTTTCAATATCGCTATCATCAAATTCTTCTTTTTCGACTTGATTATTAACTACATGTTTTAATTCAGTGGCTATATCAAGTTCAGTTTGAAAAATTGTCTGCAAAGCTGCCTTATCACCTGAAACAACAACTTTTCCTTGCCTTTGAAGTTCATTAACACTATTAGCAAGCTCATCATAAGAGGTAGATTGAACTAAATCATAAGCCTGTGTTAATAATTCATCAAGTGCAACATAAGTATCTCCCAAGGTATTAAGAGCAGTTTGTAAAATACTTAGAAGTGCTCCCCTAACTCTCCTAGGATCATTTAGTTCTATTCCGAGCGCGTGTCCCATATTATCCGCAGTTTTAAAACCAAAGCCGCGAACTTCACCAAGAGCTTGATAAGGGTCTTCCTCTAATTTCTTCAAGGAATCACCATGATATACTTTATAAATATTACCGGCTACTTTTTTATTAATCCCATATCTAGCCAGCTTAATCACAATCTCTGAAAAAGAATCCATCTGATTAATTCCAGATAATAAGCTATCCTTTTGCTTTTGGGTCAAATCAAGATTGTCAATTTCAGTTGGATTTGACTTAATCAAATCTAACGCATTTGTTCCTAAACTATCAATGATCTTTTCAGCAGCCCTCTTACCGATCCCAGGAAACTTATCAGAACTAAGGTATTTAGCTAAACTACCCTCTTCATGAGGCAAAACTGGTTCATAAGACCTTATACGAAATTGTTTACCAAATTTTTCGTGCACGACAATATTACCGGTAAATTTATAGGTTGATCCAATTTGGATATCCCCAAAATTTCCAGTTACTCGGATATTATCACGATCGTAATCAGGTAATTTACTGATTAAATCTACATCAATAATCTTGAAAAGATCTTGATTGTTTTCAAAAACAATTCCATTTATTCGTCCAGTAAAACTAGTTTCTGCCATTTTTACCTCTAATCAATTTTGCTACCGCATTATATTGCTTTTGTGCTTGAGCAAAATATTTGGGATCTTGATTTTTTGATAATTTAAAATATTTTTCTGCTTCATCAGGATTAGTATCAAATAGAGTTAACCCCAATAAAAAATTAACTTTTGCATTTCTTTGGTCTTCTGAAATTTTATTATAAGTTTGATTTGCAGATTTTAAATCACCCAAACTAAGCCAAATATCACCAATTAATTCTAAAGTTCGTTCATCCTGATTCTTTAAAGTTAAGGCATAGGCTAGTGCCTTTTGATACTGCCCTAATTTCATAAAGATTAAAGCTTTTTGATACATTGTTTCTTCATCATCAGCAATAGAATTAAGTAACGCAAGTGACTTAGCAAAATCTCCTTGCATGTAGTAACAGACAGCAATGTTATAAGTTAGATCTTCCGGATGCTTAACAAGGCCACGAGCTTTTTCTAATAATTCTAACGCCTGATCGGCAGCATTTTGTTCAATTAAATAAGTTGAAAGCTGCAAATAATTCTCAATATCTTTGGGATGCTTATTTATTTTTTCAATTAATAAATGTATAGCTTTATCTACATTGCCAGCATCATATAAGTTGGCTATCTTTTTATCCATTTTAAATTGTATCCCTACTAGTAATTTTTCGATCTAGGTAGCTTGTTTCATTCCACGCTACTTCATCAAAAGTCTTTCCATTATCTTCCGTATCAAGAATTGTAAGACTTGTATTAGTTAAGCCGCCACGCTTTCTAATATCGGCAATATCGTACCCCTCTAGAGTTCTAATTAAGGCACACAAGGCAGCTCCATGACTTACTAATAATACTTTATCATCCTTGTTAGGATATCTTTTTACAATATCAGCAATCAATTTCTTTCCACGTTCTATCATATGGTCAAAATTTTCACCATGGAAAGTTGATGGATCATAACGATCAGGAAAATACCGAAATGCTTTTATTTGATCTGGATATTTACTTTCAGCATCAACAAATTTCATTCCTTCCAGATCCCCTAAATTGAACTCCTTTAAACGGTCGTCAATAATGACTGGGACAGTAATTCCCATATCATCTCTAAGCATTACTGCAGTTGTTAATGCGCGCTGTAAAGGACTAGAATAAAAAGCTCTAAACTTTGTTCCTTTTAAGTATCCAGCTAATTTTTTGATATCTTCGTAACTTTCAGGCAAAAGAGGTGAATTACCACTACCACCTTGATAGCGTCCTTCTAAGTTCCATTTTGTTTTTCCATGTCTTACAAAATATAATTGCATAATTTGCTTTTCCCTCCACTTTTATTACTATTATAAGTTTTAAGAGGAGAAAATAACAGTTTATAAAAATAAAAAAGAAGCCTCAAAAGAGACTTCTTCTAAACTATACTAGTTGTAATTGCTTTTCATTTTGGTATGCACGGTCAATTGTAGCTCCACCTAAGCACTCTTCACCATTGTAGAACACAATAGCTTGTCCAGGAGTAACAGCACGTGCTGGTTCATCAAAGTCAACATGAACTGTATTCTCTTTTGCATGGTAGTGCATAGTTACACCAACATCAGGTTGGCGGTATCTAAACTTAGCAGTACACTTCAAATCAACGTCGTGATCTGGTTGACCTGTAAAGAATGAAACACCACTTGCATCTAAGCTAGTAGCATATAAAAGCTTACTGTCATAACCTTGTTCAACAATTAGCTCGTTCTTCTTTAGGTCCTTACCTACTACAAACCATGGATCAGTTGATTCCTTAGTTGAACCTAAACCAAGGCCGGATCTTTGACCAATAGTGTAGTACATTAAACCAGCGTGCTCACCAACAACTTTTCCATCTGGAGTAACCATTTTTCCTGATTGAGCTGGTAAAAATTCACTCAAGAACTTTCTAAAGTTACGTTCACCGATGAAACAAATTCCTGTCGAATCCTTCTTTTTAGCAGTTGCTAGACCTGAAGCAATAGCAATTTCACGCACTTGGGGCTTAGTTAAATTAGCAAGTGGGAAAATTACCTTCTTCAATTGATCTTGTGAAAGTTGGCTTAAAAAGTAAGTTTGATCCTTATTGCCATCCTTTGGACGCATCATATGAACAACACCGTTGTCGTCAACTCTGGTTGCTGCATAGTGACCCATTGCAATATAATCCGCATCTAAATCCATTGCGAAATCTAAGAAAGATTTAAATTTTATTTCTTTATTACACATTACATCAGGATTTGGAGTTCTGCCCTTTTTATATTCATCCAAGAAATATTCAAATACGCGCTCCCAGTAATCCTTTTCAAAGTTAATAGAATAGTAAGGAATACCGATTTCATCTGCAACTTTTTTTACATCTTCGTAATCCTCAGTTGCCGTACAAACTCCGGAATCATCAGTATCATCCCAATTCTTCATGAAGACGCCGACAACATCAAAGCCCTGTTGTTTGAGTAAAAGTGCAGAAACTGAAGAATCAACTCCACCACTCATACCAACAACGACTCTAATTTTGCTGTTATCTACCATTTTATCCTTTTCTCCTTTTAGCAAGGTGCAATAATTTGGCGATCTTCAAGATCCTTTAAAATGAAGTTAAGCAGTTCAACCATTGGCGCTAGTTGTTTATTCTTAAAAATATTAACCTTTTGCAAACCATTAGTATCTGTAACTACCATTGTTAAATGATCTAAATCTTCATTAATTGTTAGCTTTAATTGACAGGTAGCATTATAAGGGGACTCATTATATAAGGGATGCTTATACATAAAATTACCTCTTTTAGTTTTTGTGAAACCTGCATCGATCAATGCATAACGCTTAATTTCAGGATTAATCGTAAATTTACGATTATCGCCGTTAATAATTACTGTATTTGCCATAAAAATATCACTCTCAATATTATTATCTTATTTTTTGTAAGTGTCAAGTATATGATTTTACTATTATTATACCTTAAGACAAATTCTCAAAAAAATAATTTTACTATTTAGCTAGACGCTTGCACATCTTAACTAAATCTGCTGCAAATTCTTGAATTTCTTCTTCAGTATTAAATCTACCAAAGCTAATTCTAATTGATTCCTCAATTCTTGGTGAATCTTTCCCATACATTGCCTGTAATACATGCGAAGGAGTAAGAGAACCCGCTGTACAGGCAGAACCACCGGAAACAGCATATCCATTTAAGTCTAAATTAGTAAGGGCCGAGTAAGTACCTACACCCTTTAACCATAAGTTCAAAACGTGATGGGATACTTCGCCTTCAAGAGTTCCATTAATTTCATAATCAATTTGATTTTTATCAAGTTCATCCAGAATTATTTTTTGAAAGTTTTGGTATTTCTCTTGCAGCTTCTGCTTATCCATTTCATTTAGTTCTTGAGCAGCTATACCAAAGCCGGCAATACCTGGTACATTTTCCGTCCCGGGACGGCGTTTAGTTTCCTGTTCGCCTCCTAAAAGTAAATTACTTACTTTTAAACCATCTTTTTCATAAAGAAAACCTAAAAACTTTGGTCCATTAACTTTATGAGCAGAAGTTGATAATAAGTCGATGTTCATTTCTTTAACATCAATTTCAATATTTCCGAAGCCTTGTACGTCGTCTACATGAAAATATGCATTAGAATCTTTTACTAATTCACCAATTTCTTTTAACGGCATAATTGATCCAACTTCATTATTAACTGCCATAATAGAAACTAAGATTGTATCTGGTGTTAGTTCTCTCTTCAAGTCGTCTAAATTAATATGGCCAGTTTCATCGACATCAAGATAGACAATTTCGTATCCTTCCTGAGCTAAGCGTTTCATAGGATTTAAGACAGAAGGATGCTCAATTTTAGTAGTAATAATTTTTTTACCAATATCTTTTCTAGCACGTACTGTACCAAAAATAGCAGTATTATTGCTTTCTGAGCCACCACTAGTAAAAATTATTTCTTTATCTTGGGCATTAATTGTTTCTGCTAGTTGATGACGAGCTGTTTCAACTACATGACGAGCCTTACGACCAAATGCGTGTTGACTAGAAGCGTTGCCAAAATCATCAGCCATTTCACTACTAATTTTTTCAATAACTTTTGGATCCATTGGCGTAGTTGCCGCGTTATCTAAGTATACATTTTTCCTAGTCATATTATCTTATAACCTCTTTACTTTCCTTACATTTTGGAAGTGGCTCTTTTATTTTAACATAAAAATAGACTAAGTTACGATGAACTTAGTCTATCAATAGTTTAATCTAAAACTGTTTCTTCAAGATAGGATGCAATTATACTTGCAGCTTTTGCTCCAACTTCCTTGACGAATTTATCAAAGTCATTGTCAGCATTAGCATCTCCATTATCTGAAATAGCACGAATTGCAACCAATGGAGTATTAAAATGTCTAGCTACTTGTGCAAAAGCAGCTCCTTCCATCTCTACTCCCAATGCGTCAGAGAAATTCTTTTTAATCTCATCTTTTTGTGCTTCAGAAGCAATAAAACTATCTCCAGTTACAATCAATCCTTCTTTAAAAGGAATATCATGTTCCTTTAAATATGCTGCAAATTTTGTACGGAATGAATTATCCAGAGTATAGCCTGCAGGCTCCTGGGGAATTTGTCCTTCCACATAGTTACCTGCACTAGTATTATGAGCATCATAGTACATAAACTTATTAGGCAAAATTAGATCTTTTCTCTTTACATCTTCTTGCAGTGATCCAGCAGAGCCAGTCATAAAAATTACATCAATATCTTCTTTAGTTAACAGGCTAGTCAAATTCATAGCTGCATTAACTTTACCGATTCCACTTAATCCTAAGTAAATGTCATTTCCATTTACTGAAAAATGATCAAATTCAGTTGTGCCAAAGACTTCTTTATTTTCAGACTTAAAATGCTTTTTATAGAATTCTGCTTCTTCTTCCATTGGGACAATAATTGCGATTTTCATTTCTTACCTCTAAATCTAAAGTTTAAACAAAGCGAACAAAACTATAACTAACAAAACAACAACAATTAAAATCGCATAGTTCAGACGTTTTTTTAAACGATCAACCTTATCTTCACGCTTTTCTTTTAAAGCACGATTTGCGAGATCCTCTCTTGATTCAAATTTTGAAGAATCTTGAACCTCAACTTTTTGATCACTTACATCAGCTTGATGCTTATCTTTCCTCAATCGTTTAAAATTATCGAAAATTTTGCTTACTTTTTCTTTTTGTTGCTTTTTACGATAATCTGCTCGTTTTTCAGTCATTACTTTGATTTCCTGTTAAAATCATATTTTCCCAAAATGTAATTGCCATTACAGTTTTTGCATCCATAATTTCTCCAGAAGCAATTAACTGTTTTAATTCTGGCAGACTGTACCATTCTTGAGTTAAAAATTCATCTTCATCAAGAGGACGTTTATTTTCAATTTTTGACAAAGTATCACAATAGAATAAATGAATTTTTTCATCACAAAAACCAACAGATGTATAAAATTCACTTACCTTTTCCCAATACTCAGCCTTATAGCCACCCTCTTCATTCAACTCTCTTTTCATTGCATCAAGAGGTGAAGCATCTGTCTCATCAATTAAACCCGCAGGAATCTCCAAAGTTAATTGTTTAATGGGCTCACGCCATTGCTTTACAAGAAGCATTTTTTTCTCATCATTGATGGCAATTGCAGCACTAGCATCAGGATGCTTAACTATCTCACGAGTAGCTGTTTTTCCATTAGGCAAACTAATAGTTTCAACATTTAAATCAATAAGTTTACCTTCGAAAATAGGTTTATTTGAGATTTCAGTTTCTCTCAGATTCACTTAATTTCTCCTTTTAGTCATGATCAACATAAACGTTGATACATTGTAGACCCTTTTTTCCTTGCGCTAATTGATAACGAACTCTTTGACCTACGTTCAGTTTTTTATAACCTTCTTCTTTAATTGACTTATAAAAAACAAAGTAAGATGAATGAGTTAAATCATCCTCAATAAATCCATACGCAGAGTTTGGATCAAATTGTTTAACAGTACCTTTACGCATTATTTTTCTAAACCTTCTTTTTCTGCTTCAGGAAAGTTTTCAGCAACGATAGCTGCACAGCGCGCACATAATTCTGGGAAACGTGGGTCACTACCAACATCGGTTGTAGTACGACGACATCTTGGACAAACTTCACCAGCAGCGTGTTCCACTACAATGGATGCAGTTGGCAATTTTTCAGCATTTTCAGGTGCTTCTTCATCACTAATAGTTAAATCAGAAACAATCAAAATTTGTCTGATATTAGCGTTTAATTTATCGAGAAGTGCCTTCGTTTCTTCAGTTGGGTAGAGAGTAACGTGTGCTTCAAATGACTTACCAATTACCTTAGCATTCCGTGCTTTCTCAAGTGCCTTCAACACATCTGAACGAACTTTCATAAAGGCATTCCAATCTGCTAAAACTTCATCCTCATTAGCAAAATGGTCTACTTCTGGCATATTAGCAAGTTGAACGTAATCTTCTGGTTCCTTGAGATAACCCCAAACTTCTTCCATAGTATGTGGAAGGATTGGTGTCATCAATTTAGTTAGCTTAACTAAAACATCGTAAATTACAGTTTGCATTGAACGACGAGTTTCACTGTCTTCAGCATCAATGTAAAGAATGTCCTTAGCAAAGTCTAAGTAAAAGGCAGATAAATCATTAGAAATGAAGCTAAATACTTTCTTATAAACACTATTAAAATCAAACTTATTGTATGCTTCAATTGCCTCTTCGATCAAGCGATTTAACTTGATTTCCATATATTGATCTACACCGGACATATCTGGATAAGCAATTGCATCTTCCTTAGGATCAAAGTCAGAAGTATTAGCAAGCATGAAACGCATAGTATTTCTAATCTTACGGTAGCTTTCAGCAGATTGACGTAAAATATCTTGAGAAACTGCTACATCAGAAGTAGTATCTGCTCCGGCAACCCATAAACGAATGATTTCTGCACCCATTTGCTTGATTACATCATTAGGTGAAATTACATTACCTAATGATTTAGACATCTTGTGTCCCTTGTCATCTAAAACAAAACCTTGAGATAAAACTTGCCTATATGGAGCTTTACCAGTTACAGCAACTGAAGTAATTAAACTTGAGTTAAACCAACCACGGTATTGGTCACTACCTTCAAGATATAAATCTGCTGGGAAACCTAAACCATCACGCTCTTGCATTACACCAGCCCAAGAAGAACCAGAATCAAACCAAACATCTAAGATATCAGTTTCTTTTCTAAACTTACCATTTGGTGAATGTTCTGACTTAAATCCTTCTGGAAGTAGTTCTTCTGCAGTATGAGTGTACCAAGCATTAGAACCTTCTTTTTCAAAGATTTGAGCAACATGTTCAATAGTTTCTGGAGTAACAATTGGAGTATCGTCTTCTGCATAGAAAATTGGAAGTGGTACACCCCATGCACGTTGACGAGAAATTACCCAATCACCACGATCTTTAATCATATTGTAAAGACGGGTCTTACCCCATGCAGGGATGAAATTAGCTTTTTCAATTTCTGCTAAAATTTGATCTCTAAATTTGTCAATTGAAGCAAACCATTGAGTAGTTGCACGGTAAATAACAGGTTTCTTAGTACGCCAGTCATGTGGATATGAGTGAGTAAAGAAGCTAAGCTTTAAGAGTGCGCCAGCTTTTTCAAGCTTATCGGCAACAACTTTATTAGCATCATCATAAAACATTCCCACTAAGTCTGGATCAGGCACTTCTTTAGTAAATCTACCTTGTGCATCCATTGGACTAAATACTGGTAAGCCATAGCGACGGCCGACATTGTAGTCATCTTCACCAAAACCAGTAGCGTTATGAACTAGTCCAGTACCATCATCAGCAGTAACATAAGTATCATTCATTACCACCCCAGTTACATCATATAGTGGATGTTGGTAAGTCATTCTATCAAAGTCGGTACCCTTTAAGGTCTTAACAACCTTATAATCTTCCCAACCTAAATCTTCAGCAACTGCTGAAAGACGTTGTGAACCGATGACATACTTTTTACCATTAACTTCAACTACTGAATAATCAAATTTAGGATTTACAGTAATTCCGACATTACTTGGAATAGTCCAAGGAGTAGTAGTCCAGATTACTAGTGAAGTATCTGAATCTAGAATACCCTTTCCATCTTTAATTGGAAAAGCAACATAGATTCTTGGTGATTTAATGTCATGATATTCAACTTCAGCTTCAGCTAAAGTGGATTCACTTGACCAAGACCAGTAAACAGGCTTCTTACCCTTATAGATATAACCTTTTTTAAACATTTCACCGAAGACTCTAATTTCTTCAGCTTCAAATTTTGGTTGTAAGGTAATGTAAGGATGATCCCAATCAGCCATTACTCCTAAGCGTTTGAAGTCGGCCATTTGTTTTTGAACTTGTTCTTCCGCAAACTGGCGACAAAGTTCTCTATATTTAGCCCGATCCATTGTTTTACGGTCAACGCCCTTTTTAGCTAATTGTTGTTCAACTGGAAGCCCGTGAGTATCCCATCCAGGAACATAAGGAGCATAGTAACCATTCATATTTTTGAAACGAACGATAATATCCTTCGAGATCTTATTTAAGGAGTGTCCCATGTGAATATTACCATTAGCAAATGGAGGACCATCATGAAGGTCAAAACGGGGTTTGCCTTCATTAAGTTTTAATCTTTGTTCATATAATTTATTTTCTTCCCATTCTTTTTGCCATTCAGCTTCACGAACTGGAAGATTACCGCGCATTTTAAATTTAGTTTTACCTAAATTCAATGTATCTTTGACTCTCATAAAAAATCCTTTCTTAATCAAAAAAAGCTTCATCCCAAATAGGACGAAGCTTCTCGTGGTACCACCTAAATTGAATAGGGTACACTTACCCTATCCCACTTATTCTCTGTGTATCGTACAGAAAACGTTTAAGTCAATTGGCAGCTGATTAACTTTCGAAAGTTGTTAGTCTTTCACCATCACTAACTCGCTAAGGTATCTACTTGTTGTTACTGTCGACTTAAATTTTAATTATCTTTTAAATCATCAGGAAAAATAATTACTGGACCATCGCGACGCTCAGAACTTTCCTCCGTAGCATGCATACTTTCCTTAACAGAGTTTTCTCCATCTAAGAGTTCAGCACTATCTTCCTTTTCTTGAACAGAGTTTACTTCATTTACTGTATTATTGTCAACCTCTGAAATAGCAGAATTAGTTTCTTCAGACGGCACTTCATCCTCTAGTGGTCCATCCGGAATTTGCTCATCCTCGAGAGGCTGTGACCCATCAGCTGGATATAAGCGGGAGCGGCCATAGTATTTATCTAGGTAATATTGCCAATCAGAATCACTTAATTCTTTGATCTGATCTTTTAACATTCCTTGAACTGCTTCTCTAAAATCTTCTACTTTTGCCTTAAGTAACTCATAATCATGATTTAAGGTATCATATTGCTTTTGAAGGTCAGCTCTTTTTTTCTCGCCCTCATCTCGAGCTTTATTAACTATTTCGTCAGCGTCTTGGTTAGCCTTTTGAATAATTTCTTGTGCTTCTTTATTTGTTCTTTTTTTAATTTCTTCAGCATTTTCTTGTGCTGAAATTAAAGACTCATTAATCGAATCTTTAACCTTTTCAAATTTATCTACTTTTTTCTTTAGTTCAACATTTTCATTTTTTAAATCAACAATTTGATCGAGTGCATCCCCATATGCATCAACAATTCGATCTAAAAAACCATCTACCTGCTTGGAATCATATCCACGAAGTTTTGTACTAAACTCCTTATTATGGATATCCATTGGCGTTAATGTCATATTATCACCTTTTCTTTGCTTGCCATACTTTTATTTCAAGTCTTTTTTTACCTTTCTTCGTAGTGGCAAGATTAATAATCTCATATCTCCCATAATGGCGAATACTAAGCATATCCTGTACAGAAATAATTATATTAGATTGTGTTACAAGATGCCAATTTAATTTCACTTCTCCCGCTTCAATAATTTTCTTAACTTGGCTTCTGCTTAAGTTCGTAATCGCACTGATAACAGCATCAAGTCGAAGTGAGATCGCTACTGAAGTCATTTCTTCGCTATCATCTTCCTGCACTAAAACTTTGGATAGGGGCAGTTCAGATAATTTCACTTTTGTTCTTCCAATTCGATCAATTTCCTCAAGAAAATAATCTTTCAATTCAGCTTTAATGAAGAACTGCCAATTTCCGTTTTCATCATTGATAATATCACCAAAAGTATCCAATTCAATTCCTAGGTGCGTCAAAACACCTAAGATTTGACTATGAGTGAGTTCAGACCATTTTTGAGGATAAGCAATTTCTAAAAGCGAAATATTGAATTCATCGGGCTTGTACCCTTCACTCCAATCACATAAAAGCATTCGCTTCTTTTCCGCATTCGAAAAGCCGCCAAAACTATATAACTGTGCATATCCTCCAACTATTTCTCGAAAAATATATTGTTCTCTAGGATTAAGAAAATCAGTTAAAATCGGTTCATTTTTAAATAAAAACTGATTAAAAAGACCGACGAAATAATCCACCGTCGGTCTTTCACTTTCATCAAAATGTTGATAAAAACTACTAGCTTGTCTTTTTTCCATTTTATCTAATAAACACGTACCTAATTATATTTGCTATCCAATAAAGGACATAATTATTTACAAAATAAATTACTAACAAAGCTACAACGGGAGCAAAGGAAATTCCAGCTATTGGAGGAATAAAACGTTCAAATATCTCCAAATAAGGCTCAACAATTTTCCCTAGTACTCGCCCCACTTTAGTCACAAGTAGTCTTGGGATCCAAGTTAGTAAAGTATAGATAACAATTAGAAAGCTATAGATATTTAATAAATCAGAAATAATGCGTAATATCCAGCCTATAATTGAAAATACCATTAATCCATTTTATCTTTCTTTTCAACCAATTCAGCAATTTTACCATCAGTTTCAAATTTTGGTGGAGTTGCTAAGAAGATCTTGTCCCCCACACGTTGAATTTCACCGTTTAAGGCATAAACAGTACCAGTAATAAAATCAACAATTCTACGTGCCTGTTCATCATCCATACGTGCAAAATTAATAATAACAGCCTTGTTATTTAGAAGATTTTGAGCTACTTCTTTTGCATCAGAATATACACGAGGCTCGTATAAAACGATTTTACTCGTAGCACTAACACCAGAATTAATAGAAACAACATTTGCTCTTCTCTCATTTTTTTGAGTTTGAGGGATTTCTTCTTGCTGTTCCTCTGATTCAGTATATGGCACTTCATTCATTTCATCATCTTCAGAGATACCAAAAAATCTACCTAATTTATCGAAAGCCATAATCTCTTCCTCCAAATACTAATCTTGACGACGATGTTTGAAGAATGGAATATCATTATCTGATTCATCATCTACACTAGTTTCAATTTGAGAAATACTAGTGGAGTCGTCTGAACTAAATGAATCAAATTCATCGTCATCTTTTTCTTTATTCTCTACAGGTTGTGGACGATTGTTCTCTTTTCTATCTTGCTTCCAAACGCTTGTGGGGTCAAGTAAAGTATCTTGAGATTCTTTCTTTTCTGCTTTTACTTCAGGAATAGATTGAGTAGGAGCTTCGTGAGAAATAGTATTTTCAACCTTAATTTCGGTATCATCTGCTGAAGCAGGCTTAGATACTTCTGGTTGTTCACTCTTTGTAGGTTCTGGAGTTACTACTTCTTGGCGTGCTGGACGTGAAGGGCGACGCATTGGTTGTTTTGAAGCTTCTTCCTCAGCCTTTGAGTCAATTCCTGTTGCAATAACAGTAACTACTACTTCATCACCTAAGTTTGCATTGATTGACGTACCAAAGATAATATTTACACCATCTCCAGCAGCTTTTGAAACAATATCAGAAGCATCTTGCGCTTCAAATAAAGTTAAATCTGGTCCACCAGTAATGTTAAGTAGAACTTGCTTAGCACCATCAATTGATACTTCAAGTAATGGAGATGAAATAGCAAGTTTAGTAGCTTCAACTGTTCTATTTTCTCCGCTAGCACGACCAATTCCCATTAAGGCAGCACCTTGATTTTCCATTACAGTCTTAACATCTGCAAAGTCAAGGTTAACGTAGTCAGTTGAAGTAATTAAATCGGAAATACCTTGGACACCTTGACGAAGAACGTTGTCAGCTTCTTTGAACGCATCCATCATTGGTGTCTTCTTATCAACCATTTCTAATAAACGATTATTAGCAATGATAACCAAGGTATCAACATATTGCTTTAATTGAGCAATTCCTTCTGCCGCATTTTTTGAACGCTTTGGACCTTCAAATGTAAAGGGACGAGTAACAACCCCAACAGTTAATGCTCCAGTTTCACGTGCAATCTTTGCAATTACAGGAGCAGCACCAGTTCCAGTACCACCACCCATACCAGCAGTAATAAAGATCATGTCAGCGCCCTTTAAAGAGTCTTCAATTGTTTGTTGGCTCTCTTCAGCAGCTTTTTGACCAACTTCAGGATGAGAACCTGCACCTAACCCACGAGTAAGTTTAGGTCCAAGTTGAATCTTATTTTCTGCTTTATTACTATTAAGAGCTTGTACGTCCGTGTTAGCTGCGATAAAGGAAACTCCCTGTACTCCTTCATCAATCATTCGGTTTACAGCGTTACCACCGGCACCACCAACACCGATTACTTTAATGACTGCATTTTTGTTGTCATCAGAATCGAAAGTAAAATCCATTTACTAAACCACCTTATTTAATCAAAAAATTTCTTAAAGAATTCTTTGATTCCTTTTTTATTATTCTTATTATCATCATTCTCTTCAGACGTAGAGACCGTTGATGTAGCACTAGTCTTATTATAATCTTCTTTGGGCTCCATTTCACTAGGAGTTAGGCGTCTTTTGAAAAATTTCATATTTTCTTGAGACGAAGATTGGTTAGAAACCGGAGAAGTAATCTGGTTTCCATAAATAACACTGTTAACCAAGTAATCAATATCAGCCAAACTATAAGCATAATTTACTACTCCATAGCTAGCAGCGTACATTGGATTGCGTAGTCCCATTTGATCTGGTTGAAAAATTCTAGCCTTTACGCCAAAATCTTCTTTTACAATGTCATCAATTCCCTGGAGTGCACTACTTCCACCAGTAATCACAACTCCACCTGGCAACTTGAAGGCATCATGAGATTTTAATCCTTTTCCAATTCGACTGAAAGTTTGATCAAGACGAGCATTTATTATTTCACTTAAATACTCTTCATCAATCATTTTTGGCGCATTTTCACCCACTACATTAACTGGAAATTGATTATCACTAGAAGTTAAGCTTGGATCTGCATAACCAAATTGTAGTTTGATTTTTTCAGCTTCTTTTTTCGAAGTATTTAAAACAACTGAAATATCATTGGTAATATCAATTCCACCCTCTAAATCAATTGTCGCATACTTAATCTTATTTTCATGAATAACAGTAGCAGTAGTTGATCCTCCACCTAGATCCAGAAGAACTGTACCAAAGGTTCTTTCTCCTTCATCAAGAGCAACACTAGCAATTGCTAACGGTGTAGGTACAAAGAAATTATTCTGATATCCTGCTCTTTCGATGGCCTTGCGAATATTATGTAAATCTGCACTAGGTGCCGTCAATAATATACCGTGTACCTCCAATGAATGAGCAATCATTTTTCTCGGATCATCTACATCAGTTTTTCCATCAATTAAAAATTTATTAGGTAAGAAAGCAATTGCTTCTCGACCATCTTTTAATGCTGTATCAATAGCAGTTACTAAAACACGTTTTACATCATTATCAGTAACTTCTCTGCCATTTTCTTCAATGTTAATTAATCCAACAGCATTTTCTAATTGAAGCAATCCAACTGGAATTCCAGTTACTACGCGATAAATCTTTGAATTTGTCTTTTGCGCTACTTTCTTTAAAACAGCACTAATACTTTCAGCAGTTTGATCAATATCAACAATTTTTCCATGCCGCATTCCTTTAGTAGGACCATTTGCAGCACCAATAATTTGCATTTCATTAGATGCAGTGTCAGCGACTACTGCTTTTACGCTTGTTGTTCCTATATCCAAGCCTACAAGTAAATCAGTTTTATCCAAGGTAATGCCCCCAAAACATAACTATACAATAAATTTTAATATATGGTTTAAGTTCTCACTAATATCAAGTCAGTCCTAATTTGACTTTTTCTGCCTGTGTGAGCGGTCTACTATAAGCACCAATTTCAAAATCAATTACAGATGGTTCTCTTAGCTGACTTTTAATTTTGTCATAGTAGCGCATCTTACCTTTAATGGTAGAAAGATTTCCAATAACTATATTATTATCTTTCATTACCAAAATAATCTGCGTTGGCCTTCGTGTTTCACCACTCAGCATTTTAACTTGGTCACGGATATTTTGTGGAAGACTGGCATAAACCTTGATATCTTCGCTAAGAGAGACTTTTTGATTATATCCAGTAAACAAAGGCTTATTTTTATCAATTTTGTTACTTGCGATAATTTGGCTACCTACTTTTCCAGTCGCCAAAATTTTGCGATAGCCGTCACCTTCATGAATATATCCGATTACTGGTCGCTCTTTGATATTTAAAATCAAATGATTTGCCTTTTGGACGCCCACTTGTACTTTCTCTATTTCTGGGAAAGTAGCTGATAGTTTTTTACTGTATTCTTTTCCTTTTAGGAGACAAAAGACAACCTTGTTTTCAGGAGAAATACCTACAGTCTTTACTACTTGCCTACTATTTAATTCAGGCGCTCCTTTAACCTGTACGCTTGCTACATTTGCTTTTGGAGAAATATAGTATCCTAAAGCTAAAATACAACACAGTGAAAAGAAAATTATAAAACCTAATCGAGTCAATAAAGCATGCCGACGTTCAGCTTGCAATTTAGTTAGTGAGGCAGAGACCCGTCTTTTTTCATTAGTGTTTGTCTTATTTTTATAATCAATCCATCCTGATAATTCTTTTTTAGGATCTTTTTTGGTTATTTTTCTTTTAGCCACATGCCTCACTCCCTTTCACTATTTATTTTTAATTAGACTTTCCATCACCGAAATTACTTGATCAGATGCATCTGGAACACCTAATTTCTTAGATGCTTCACTCATCTTCTTTGCATAATTTGTATCGAGTAGAATATGATCGATTGATGAAACAAAGTTATTAGGATTTAAATCATTTTCTGCAATAACTAAAGCCGCTCCTGCTTTTTCCATATCAAGCGCATTTTTCATTTGATGATTATGCGTTACATTTGGACTAGGTATTAAAATTACAGGAACACCAAGGGCGGTAAATTCAGCCAAACTAGTTGCACCAGATCGTGCTACAACGCATGTCACTTGTGGTAATAAGCCTGGCATATTATCAATATAAGGAACAATCTTTATATTTGAATTCACTTCTTTACCGGCTAATTTTTTCTTAACATCGCCATAATACAATTGTCCAGTTGCCCAAATAACCTGATATGGTTTTGTTTCAAGCTCTGATAAAGACTTTTCAACGATTTGATTAATTGCTAAAGCACCGCGTGAGCCACCAAAAATAAGTACAGTTGGCATGTTAGGATTTAAATCCCATTTCTTAGCAATATCAATGTTTTCTTTATTTAAACCAAGAACTTGTTGTGAGCGTGGATTACCAGTTTTTACTAATTTCTTTTTCTCTGAAAATTGCT
The DNA here is from genome assembly GCA_910589675.1 of uncultured Lactobacillus sp. Taxonomy (GTDB): domain Bacteria; phylum Bacillota; class Bacilli; order Lactobacillales; family Lactobacillaceae; genus Lactobacillus. The sequence goes on from CAJUTO010000005.1 coordinate 69,874, forward strand.
TTGCAGCATCATCAAAGGTATAACAAATTTTATCAACATAATGAGCTAAAAACTTATTTGCTAGTCCAACTACTGAATTAGATTCATGAATGATAGTTGGAACATGCATTTTAGCTGCCTCATAAACTATGGCACCTGATACATATCCACCAGTTCCAACGACTACATCAGGTTTAAAGTTCTTAATAATTTGTTTTGCTTCTTTTGTAGCTTTAATAAATAATTCGATTGTTTCGAAATTCTTTAGGGGATGTTTTCGATCAAATCCTTTGATTTTTAAAGTCTTAAAAGGAACTCCTGCCGCAGGAACAATCTTCGATTCTAATCCTCGATCAGTCCCAACAAACAAAATTTCATCATTTGTAACTAATTTACGTTCTTTCAAACGTTCAATTAACGCCATAATTGGATATATGTGGCCACCAGTTCCGCCACCAGAAAAAATTACTCTCATTTTTATTTAGTCTTTAATTCCTTAATAAATTTTACAAAAAAGTCTCCACGTTCTTCAAAAGTGTTAAATTGATCCCAAGATGCACATGCTGGTGAAAACAAAATAACATCTCCTGCTTCACTTAATTCATATGCTCGCGGAACAGCTTCTTGTAAAGTATTAACAATTACGATATCTTTAATACCCGCTTTACGAGCGGCATCAGCTAAAAGATATTTAGTTTCGCCATAAAGTACAATTGATTTTACATGCTTTTTAAATAGTGGAACTAGTGAATCAAACATAAATCCACGATCTAATCCACCCGCAATCAAAACCTCAGGCTCTTTAAATGATGGAATCGCTACAGTAGCAGCTTCAATATTCGTTGATTTTGAATCGTTATAAATTTTACGATCATTATAAGTCATTACATATTGCAAACGGTGAGTCGCACCAGTAAAAGTACTTAATGCATATTGAATGTCACTATCATCTGCACCCATTAATTTAGAAATGGCAATCGCTACTAAACAATTTTGTTGGTTATGAATACCTGGGATCTTGATATCGCTGATCTTCATAATATGATGATCGTCTTTGCTTTCAAGATATTCATCACCAATAAAATAGTCGGCAGTTTTATCTGTTTCCGAAAATGTCTGAACCTTAGCTTTTGTCTTATCAAGCTCTTTTTCTAAAATATTCTTTTGATCAAAGTTAGCAATGAAATAACCATCTTGATCTTGAGATTGAGTAATTCTAAGCTTAGCTTCAACATAATTGTCAAAAGTCTTATGGTAGTCAAGGTGAACATTATTATAAATATCAACAATGGCAGCTACTTTAGGCTTAATATCAGTTACCCCAAGTAATTGGAAACTAGACATTTCTACTACTAGGAGATCTTTAGAAGTTGCTTTTTCAACAACTTCTGAAATTGGAACACCAATATTACCAACTGCATAAGCATGACCACCATTTTTAGATAAATTATGATCCATAATTCTTTGGGTAAGCATGACCGTAGTTGTCTTTCCATTTGAGCCAGTAACACAAACATATGGTGCTTCACTGACATTAAGTGCAATTTCAGGTTCGGTAATAACTGGAATATCTAACTTCTCTGCCTTCTCTACCATTGGATTTTCATAAGGAATTCCGGGGTTTTTAACAAGATAATCAAATTTTTCCTCATCAAAGATCTCTACTGGATGGTATCCAGAAATAACTCTAACTCCTAACTTGCCTAATTCAGCAGTACGATCATCGTTAGACAAATCTTTTTTATCATTTAAAGTCAGCTTAGCGCCAAGCTTTAAAAGAAGCTTAGCAACAGAAAAACCACTTTTTCCTAAGCCTAAAATCAAAATATTTTTATTTTCGTATGTCTTAATTTTTTTCATTTTAAAATTAACCCCAGATAATTAAATAAATAATACTTCCAATTAAACCAACAATCCAAAATACAATATCAACCTTCCATTCAGACCAGCCAAGCATTTCGAAATGGTGATGGATTGGTGTCATCTTGAAAATTCTCTTTCCAGTAGTTTGGAAGGAAATAACTTGTAAGATCACACTTAAAGTTTCTAATACAAAAACAATTCCAATTAACAGCAATGACCATGGACGATGAAGGAAAATCGATACAGTGGCTAATCCTCCACCTAAAGCTAATGAACCTGCATCTCCCATGAAAATTTTAGCTGGCTTATGATTGAAAATGAAGAAACCTACTAAACCACCAATTACACTGAGAGTAAATACAACGATAACCCAATTTCTTTCTTGGTAAGCTATCCAAGCATAAGTAGCATAAGCAATAATGGATAAACCAGTTGCTAATCCATCTAAACCATCAGATAAGTTAACTGCGTTAGAAAAACCAACCAACCAGAAAAGGACAAATAAACTAAAGAGGAAGGAATTTCTTACCATTCCTGCAAAAGGAATATATAATTCAAAGGCAAAATGATCACTAAAGGCTAGTGTAATAATTAAAGCTGCAATAATAATTTGTCCTAATAATTTTTGCCATGCTCTCAAGCCTAAGTTACGTTTGAAATATAGCTTAATTCCATCATCTAAAAAGCCAATAATTCCGTATCCTAAGAAAGCAATAATTAAAATCCATGCAGTCTTATTTAAATCTTTTTGCCAAATCAACACCCATAAGGTAGAAATAACACCGGCAAGCATAAAGACTACTCCACCCATAGTTGGTGTACCTGATTTTTTCTCATGCCACTTAGGGCCTTCATCTCTAATAACTTGTCCTTCATGTTTCATTCGCATGAAACCAATAAACAACGGTAAGAAGATAACCGTAAGAGCAAAGCTGCTAATGAACGGTATCAAAGAAAACTGCATTTTGTATTACTCCTTTAACTTTTACTATTTTAAGTTTACAGATAGCTTACTATTTTTATCAATTACTTTTCCAGCCGGAATAGACTGTTTAGTAACTTTTCCTTTTCCATTAATCGTAATTGGAATATCAGTTGTCGTCATGAAGCTATTAACTTCATCTTCGCTCCAGCCAACCATATTTGGACATGTAACTTGTCCTCCAGTATATAGGAAAATCTTTGTATCGGTATCTTCTTTTACACCGGCTCCTACTGACTGCCGACTAACATTCTTTCCAGTTCCAATCACTTCAACTGAAACTCCTGCATTATTAGCATCTTCTTTTGCTTTTTCAACACTTTTACCAGTTAAAGCTGGAACAGTTACTTTTTCATTAACCTTTGCTGAAGAATCAGAAAGTGAAATCAAGCGATTCATAATTGGTTTAAAAATAGAAGAAAGAATTGTTTCAGCTGGTTTGGACATTTTTTGTGGTTGCTTCATGGTTAAATAAACACAATAACGAGGATTATTAGCAGGTGTTACCCCAACTACTGAGAAAATATAATTATTATCCCCAGTCAAATATCCACCATGCGGTCCAGCTATTTGTGCCGTACCAGTTTTTACAGCGATGCTCTTTCCTGGCATTTTATAAGCTGCACCAGTACCATAAGATGCGTTTACAACATCTTGCATTCCTTTTAGAACAGTTTTAGCTGTTTTAGCAGAATAAATAGGTGTCCCGACTTTTGTACGGTGAAACTTTTCTACTACTTTACCAGAAGGTGAAACTATTTTTTCGACAAATTGAGGTTTTACCATCTGTCCATTATTGGCCAAGGCACTGTATGCTTGCATCATTTGCATTGCATTAACATTAACCCCTTGTCCAAATGCAGTAACAGCCTGATTCAACGGAGTAGAAAAGTTTAAAATACCTGCGGTTTCTCCAGGAAGCGTTACCCCTGTCTTTTTACCGATTCGGTATTTATTCAAATATTCTTTCCAAGTTTTTGAACCCATCTTTTGTTCAAGTTTTACAAAACCAACATTACTGGAACGAGGAAATGCTTGGCTAAATGGAATGCTTCCCCACCCACTATTGTTCCAGTCATGAATTGTTGAGCCCTGAACAGTGACTGCTCCAGACTTGTATTGTTCATTAGGATTGTAATGACCACTTTCAATTGCACTTGAATAAGTTAAAACTTTGAAAACTGATCCCGGTTCATAGGAATCCTGCACTAACATATTTCGCCATGATGTATCTAATCCCTTTTTAGTTTGAGGATTAAAGGTAGGACGCTGAGAAGCAGCCAGAATTTTACCAGTTTTAATATCTTCTACAACTGCTGTTAAAGCTTTTGGCTTGTATTTATCTTGCACTTGCGACATTAAAACCTCTAAGTAAGTTTGCAGTCGTGAATCAAGTGTCAAATAAATATTGTCTCCATCTTTTGTGGCACGTGCATTCTTTTGACTATTAGGCAATTGATAATTTTCTGCATCTACAAACGCTTCGCGATACCCATCTTTACCGGCTAATTGCTTGTCAAAGTATGCTTCAATTCCCATCGTACCAACTAAAGTACTATTTCCTTGGTTCTTTTGGGGTTGTGCCAAACCAATAATGTGAGAAGCAAAGTTTCCATTAGGATAAAGTCTAGATGGAGTTTCGATAAATTTAATTCCTGGCAACTTCATCTCTTCAATTTTTTCCTTTTGAGATAAAGTTAAGCCTGTTCCAGCTGAACCAAATTCAACCTGGAAAGCCTTATGCTTCGGAGTCAAATATGAATATATTTTTTCTTCACTTAAAGGAAGTACTTCAGCCAACTTTTGTGCTGTTTTGCGTTTATTCGTAACATACATTGGCTTATTATGATAATCAATTGAACTCTTATCTAAGATGGCATATACAGTAAAGACATGCGCATCTTCAGCAAGAGTTAAACCATTTTTATCATAAATTGTTCCTCGGGTTGCTTTTAAAACCTCATTTCGCCTATAAATCTGATTTACACGCTTATTTAGGTTTTCGCCAGCAACCTGATTTGAAATCCCTATATATAAAAATCTACCTATAAATACAAGAAAAACCAAAGCCAAGACTAGCTGGAGGATTCTCCCCACCGTAAAGCGGTAGCCGTGGGCTTTGGATCTATTTCTATTTAAGTTATTAAACTTTTTCATTAACGGACATTCCTAATGTTACTCTCAACCAAGTGCAAGCCTTGATCACGGGCAATTTTATTAATTCTAGTAGTTGACGTTAATTCACCAATCTTCTGACGAAGATCAGTGTTATGACTTTTTTGAGAAATTATTGTTTGCTCAACATTTGCTAATTTATGTTGAGCACTAGTAGCGGAAATGCTAGCTGAAACCAATAAAATCATTAAACCTAATGTAATGAGTGAACCTAGAACGACTAAACTTTTTTCAAATGCTGTCCAAGGAACGCTTTTAGGATTAAGAACAATTGCTTTCTTTGGCTGCTCAGTCTGCTGTTGACTTTGTTGATAATTTAAATTTCTTGCTGAGCTATCAGCCATCTTTTTCTCCTTAAATACTAACTAAAAATTATAATTTCTCTGCAACCCTTAACTTGGCACTGTGTGAGCGATTATTTTCCTCTAATTCATCGCTACTTGCCATGATAGGTTTGCGACTAATCAATCGCAATGTTGGTTTACTGTCAGCCGGTACCATAGGCATTCCCCGTGGTATTTCGACTTCAGAATACTTTTTAAATATCTTTTTGACGATTTTATCTTCATGAGACTGAAAAGTAATTACACTAATTCGACCACCTGGCTTCAATAGCTTAATTGCTTCTTCAAGAGATTCTTGTAATACACCTAATTCATTGTTAACTGCAACTCGAATAGCTTGAAAGCTCTTCTTCGCAGGATGTCCCCCACTTCGTCGTGCATATGCTGGAATGGCATCCTTAATCACATCTACTAAATCAAAAGTAGTTACAATTGGCTTCTCTTTTCTTCGATCAACTATTTTTCTAGCAATCTGACGAGAAAACTTTTCATCTCCATACTTATACAAAACGTCACTTAATTCTTTTTGTGACCACGTGTTTACTATTGTATAAGCATCTAACTCTTGGCTTTGGTCCATCCTCATATCTAATCGAGCATCGAAACGATAAGAAAAACCCCGTTCGGGTTGATCAAACTGTGGAGACGAAACTCCGAGATCGTAATAAATACCATCTATTCCATCTGAAATCCCCAGCTCTACCAGATTTTCTTTCAAATGACAGAAGTTATCATGAACCAACATTAATCGAGGTTCTGCTCCTACCTGTAACTCCTTGGCAAAACTCTCTTTTGCCATAGAAATTGCATACTCATCTTGATCAAATCCAATCACAGTACCCTTATTTAACTTACTGAGTAGATATCGGGCGTGACCACCACCACCAAAAGTTGCGTCTACATAAAGACCACCATCTTTTGGATTTAAATTGTCTATTGTTTCGTGCAAAAGCACGCTTTTATGCTTGAATTTCATAATTTTATAACTCGATGTCATCCAAGTCTTCTGCGATATCGTCATAGTTTTCGTTGGCTTCCTCTGAGAAATCATTCCAGCGTTCTGCTGACCAAATTTCAATTCTATTGGAAACACCAACAATTACACATTCCTTAATGAGTGCGGCATGCTCTTTCAGTGTCATGGTCAGATTAACACGTCCTTGCTTGTCAAACTCACTCTCCATCGCACCTGAGTAGAAAAGTCGCGTAAACTTACGTGCACTTCTCTTAGTCAGTGGAAGTTTGGCTAACTTAGCCTCAATTTTTTGCCATTCTTCAATTGGATAGCCAAAAATACAGCCTTCCATTCCACGAGTAAATATCATCTTATCACCAATCTCAACTCTAAATTTGGCTGGTATAATCAGCCGGCCCTTGCTGTCGAGATTATGATGATACTCGCCCATGAACATGGTCTAGCCCCCTTTCCAATGAATAATTTACCACACTTCCCCACTTTCTACCACAAGTTTTACACTTTTTATTTATATATTACGTTATTTTATGATAATTATAATTTTATCTAACAAAAACTGCCCTCATCATCATGATTGAGGACAGTTTAAGGTTTATTAAAAAAGTGGGGGAAATTTTTATAGTAAAAGCAAAATTAAGAGACCAACGTACCAAACAATGGATGATGCTGCTAAATAGTGCCATAACATTCCAAATGTCTTACCCACCGAAATGTTTTTGTTTTTAATTGCAGTATAAATTGAAACAATTACAACTAAAATAAAGTAAAGTAAAAATCCATACGGTAAAAAAGATGGCTGCTTCGTTTCTTGAGTTAATAACTGACAAGCAACAATAAAGAAAAAAGGCAAAATGTCATAACCACTAAATTGAGCCTTAGGAAATAATTTCACTAAAAAAGCAGCAACGATAATTCCACATAAAGGAATTAAAAAGATAAGCAAAAAATTCATGAAAACCCTCCAATAAGTTTATTTTAAACTATTTCGCAAATTGCAATAATAAATTGAACACTTTTAGTTAAGCTGCTTGATAGAT